>NZ_JASEYC010000008.1:0-201461 GCF_035064245.1 Citrobacter sp. R-1.5.2
TTTTTCGTCTTGCGACGTTAAGAATCCGTATCTTCGAGTGCCCACACAGATTGTCTGATAAATTGTTAAAGAGCAGTGCCGCTTCGCTTTTTCTCAGCGGCGCGGGGTGTGCATATTACGCCATCCCGCCACGAAGTCAAGCATTTAATTTCGCTTTCTTCGCCGAAGTTCTCAGTGGAACCCCGCTGACCCGGCGGCTTGTGATCCGTTGTTCCGTGTCAGTGGAGGCGCATTATAGGGAGTTATTTCAGGCTGACAAGGGGAAATTTAAAATAACTTTCCGAATGCGTATTTTTTCACCAAAACAACCATTAACATGCCATAAAATAAGCAATTTGCCGTTTTTGCAGCCGCAATCACACTCCCTGATGGCATACTAATGAATAAGAAAAAGCGTAAGGAAGAACATTCATGCCTTTAAATGCCCAACAGATAGCTGCCCAAAAGAATCTTTCCTATGTTCTGGCAGAAAAGCTGGCTCAGAGAATATTAAAAGGTGAATACGCACCCGGCGCTATCCTGCCAGGTGAAATTGAGCTGGGCGATCAGTTTGGCGTGAGCCGAACTGCGGTAAGGGAAGCAGTTAAGACATTAACGGCTAAAGGTATGGTATTACCGCGCCCACGTATTGGTACACGCGTTATGCCGCAGGCAAACTGGAACTTCCTCGATCAGGAGCTGCTCACCTGGTGGATGACGGAAGATAATTTCCCACAGGTCATTAAGCACTTTCTGGTGATGCGTATTAGCCTGGAACCTCAAGCTTGTTTACTGGCTGCGACGATTGGTACAGCAGAGCAGAAAGCCCATCTCAATACATTAATGGAAGAGATGGTCGAGCTGAAAAGAAACTTCAGACGCGAACGTTGGATTGAAGTTGATATTGCCTGGCATGAGCACATTTATGAAATGAGCGCGAATCCATTCCTGATATCCTTCGCATCATTGTTCCATTCCGTTTATCAGACCTACTTTACGTCGATTACCTATAACGATGTGGTCAAGCTGGATTTGCACCAGGCCATTGTCGATGCAATAGAAGATAGCGATGGCGAACGCGCATTTGCCGCTTGTCAGGCATTACTGATAGCACCGAACGAGCTCCCGGATAAATAATCTATGTCAGAAAAGAAATCGCGCAGTATGGCTGGATTGCCATGGATAGCCGCCATGGCCTTTTTTATGCAGGCATTAGATGCCACTATCCTCAACACGGCCTTACCCGCAATAGCACATAGTCTTAACCGCTCCCCGCTTGCCATGCAGTCAGCCATTATCAGCTATACCCTGACAGTCGCTATGCTGATCCCGGTGAGTGGATGGTTGGCTGACAGATTCGGGACCCGGCGCGTATTTATGATTGCCGTTAGCCTGTTTACGTTGGGGTCGTTAGCTTGTGCACTTTCCAGCTCATTAAGTGAACTGGTGGTTTTCCGCGTGATACAGGGTATCGGTGGCGCAATGATGATGCCAGTTGCCCGTCTGGCATTATTGCGTGCTTACCCGCGCAGCGAACTACTCCCCGTGCTTAATTTCGTGACCATGCCCGGCCTTGTTGGACCGATTTTAGGTCCGGTACTGGGTGGTGTGCTGGTAACGTGGGCCAGTTGGCACTGGATCTTCCTGATTAATATTCCCATCGGCATTGCCGGTATCTTCTACGCCCGCAAATATATGCCGAACTTCACCACACCACGCCGCGGCTTCGATATGACCGGTTTCTTTCTCTTTGGTCTAAGCCTGGTGCTGTTTTCCAGCGGTGTTGAATTGTTTGGCGAGAAACTTGTTGCCAGTTGGGTCGCACTTGGCATTATTCTCGCCAGCATTGTGTTACTTCTCGCCTACATCCGTCATGCGCGTCGCCATCCGACCCCATTGATTGCGCTTCCTATTTTTAAAACGCGAACCTTTTCTGTTGGCATCGCCGGAAACCTTGCTACTCGCCTGGGGACGGGATGCGTACCTTTCTTAATGCCACTGATGCTGCAGGTAGGCTTTGGATACCCGGCACTCATTGCCGGTTGCATGATGGCTCCGACAGCACTGGGATCAATTCTGGCAAAATCGATGGTGACGCAGGTACTGCGCCGACTCGGCTACCGGACCACACTGGTCGGTATTACAGTGTTTATCGGCCTGATGATTGCACAGTTCTCTTTGCAGTCTCCAGCCATGCCGGTCTGGATGCTAATCCTGCCACTGTTCATTTTAGGTATGGCAATGTCCACCCAGTTTACCTCGATGAATACCATTACTCTGGCAGATTTGACTGATGAGAACGCCAGCAGCGGTAACAGCGTTTTAGCCGTTACGCAGCAGCTGTCTATTAGTTTAGGGGTTGCCATCAGTGCCGCGGTCCTGCGTATCTACGAAGGTATGGAAGGAACCAATACGGTCGAACAGTTCCACTATACCTTTATTACTATGGGCGCGATCACCGTCGTATCGGCGTTGATGTTTATGCTGTTAAGAGCCAAAGATGGGCGCAATTTGATCAAAGAGCGGCATAAGCCTAAACCGACCCCCGCGCCATCAGAACAGGAGTAAGCTGCAAGCGCTGCTGCTGCAATGCGGGCTGTGCCATACGGTGGATTAACACATCAATGGCCAGCTCGCCCAACTCATCTTTCGGTTGGTGAATAGTTGTCAGCGGCGGCGTCATATAGCGCGCCAGTTCTATGTCATCATAACCGACTACCGCCATATCCTGCGGGATACGCAATCCAGACTGATATAAAGCCTGATATGCTCCAACCGCCATCGCGTCATTGCCGGTAAAAACAGCCTGTGGGCGGTCTTTATGCGACAACAGCGTTTGCATAGCTTCAAACCCACCGCCAAACTCGAAGTCACCGGTGATCTCATAACCGTCCGGGATAGCCAGCCCTGCACGCTTCATTGCCGCGCGATACCCTTCCAGACGCAGACGCGCCGGTGTTTTATCCAGAGGGCCCGTGATGCAGGCAATACGCGTAAACCCTTTTTCGATAAGATGCTGGGTGGCTAAATCCCCACCCAACAGGGAGTTATCCTGAATCAGATCGCTTTCACCATCAAAAGGCGACCAGTCCATCATAACGGTGGGTATAGACGGGTAACGCTGCATGATTTCTCTGGAAGGCTGATGTGTTTCCGTGCAGAGCAGCAGCAAGCCGTCTACCCGCTTTTGCATCAAGGTTTCCAGATTACGGTTCATACGCTGCTCATCACCTTCGGTGTTGCACAACACCAGGCTGTAGCCGCGCTCAAAGCAGCTACGTTCAACACCACGAACCAGCTCAGAATAAAAGGGATTAGTACTGGCTGTGATTAACATACCAATAGTGCGGGTCTGATTCAGTTTGAGACTACGCGCCAACGCGGAAGGCGCATAGTTAAGCGCTTTGATCGCCGCATCAACTTTGTCAGTGATCGCCTCACTGACAAAGCGATCTTTATTAATGACGTGAGAAACTGTCGACGTGGAAACACCCGCCAGGCGGGCAACGTCCTTCATTGTAGCCAAGCGTTACCTCTGTTGACTTAAAAACGCTTCGATTTCTTCACGCCATGGAACGGAAGGCTGTGCACCTTTACGTGTGACTGCAATCGCCGCGGCAGCATGTGCAAAACGGATGGCTTCCGATAGCGGAGTCTCTTCCAGTAACGCTGTGATTAACGCGCCGTTAAAGGTATCTCCGGCAGCGATAGTATCAACAGCATCCACTTTAAACCCAGGCACACGACGACCTTCACCGTTTACGCTGGCCCACACACCGCGACTGCCTAAGGTAATCAGTACAGTGTGAATACCCTTCGCGTGCAACGCCTGCGCCGCTTTAGCTGCATCTTCATCGTTTTCTACCCGGATCCCCGTCAGCTTCTCAGCTTCGGTTTCATTTGGGGTAATAATATCCACCAGCGCCAGCAACTCGTCGGATAGTTCACGTGCCGGGGCTGGATTCAGGGCAACCGTAGTCTTGTTTTGCTGCGCTATCTTTGCCGCAGCCAACACGCTTTCGATCGGTGATTCTAATTGCATCAGTAACGCAGATGCCTGAGCAATACGGTCACGCTGTGCTTCGACCAACGCCGGAGAAAGTGCAGCATTCGCGCCGGCATGAATACCGATAACGTTCTCACCTTCAGCATTCACAAAAATCAGCGCCACACCGGTCGATTCACCCGAAATAACGCTAATCGGGGCAATATCAATATTATCGCGGGCTAACTGTTTACGAACACTTTCGCCAATATCGTCATCCCCCGTACAGGCAATGAACGCGATATTCGCGCCACTACGCCCTGCAGCAACCGCCTGATTCGCGCCTTTACCGCCAAACGCCACCTGATATTGGCTACCGGTTACGGTTTCACCCGGTGTCGGGAAAGAGTTAAGGTTGAGGATGTGATCGGCATTAATGCTGCCAAGAACAACGAGGTTGCCTGCGGTTTTCATGTTAGGTATTCCAAGTCAAAGTGCGCCACCGGGTTAGGGTGGCGCGTGCCCTGCTTTTCTTTTTACGCTTTCATCTTCAGAACCAGATCTAACGATGGCGTATTTATGTCTCCATCAGGCCACGAGCGGCCTGAATCGGTATTACTGCTTGATGACCAGCTTCAGGTCAACCGGATATTTAGCCTGAACCTTCTCGCCTTTCAGGACTTTATCCGCAGTCTCAACGCCTTTCGCGCCAATCTGATCCGGCAACTGAGCAATAGTCGCAGCCAGTTTGCCATCATTTACTGCTTTTTCGCCATCAGGTGTGCCGTCAAATCCAACCACCATCACATCAGATTTACCCGCAGTTTGCAGTGCGCGCAATGCACCCAGCGCCATTTCATCGTTCTGGGCAAATACAGCCTGCACATCAGGATGTGCAGTCAGCAGGTTCTGCATAACGTTCAAGCCTTTCGTACGGTCGAAGTCTGCCGGCTGGCTGGCCAGTACGTTAAATTTATGTGCCGCAACGGCCTGCTGGAAACCTTCGCCACGCTCACGCGCCGCAGACGTTCCGGCAATACCCTGCAGTTCGATAACTTTCGCGCCTTCACCGGCTTTTTTCGCGATGTAATCACCCGCAATTTTGCCGCCCAGCACGTTATCAGACGCAATATGGCTTACCACTTCACCTTTAGACGCTACGCGGTCGAGAGTGATAACCGGAATCTTCGCCTGGTTAGCCATCTTCACAGCATTACCCACGGCATCGGAGTCCGTCGGGTTAATCAGCAGTATTTTAGTACCGCGAACCGTTAAATCCTGAACGTTTGCCAGTTCTTTCGCCGGGTTATTCTGTGAATCCAGAATAACCAGGTTATAGCCCAGCTTATCCGCCTCTTTTTGCGCACCATCTTTCAGGGAGACAAAGAACGGGTTATTAAGCGTGGAGACCACCAGCGCAATGGTATCTTTCGCCATCGCATTCGCGCTCACGGTGGCGCTCAGCGCAACAGCAGAAACCAGGGTAGCCAGTTTTTTCATGTTCATATTTAAGATGTCCTGTAATCGTTGTTACTGCTTTTTGTTGTCTACCAGTACCGCCAGCAAAATCACCACCGCTTTGACGATCATCTGGTAATAGGAGGATACACCTAACAAATTCAAACCATTATTGAGGAAACCAAGAATCAATGCGCCGATCAGCGTCCCAACAATTCGTCCTTTGCCACCCGCCAGGCTGGTACCACCTAATACGACCGCAGCGATAGCATCCAGCTCGTAGCCGGTACCCGCCGTTGGTTGTGCAGAGGAAAGACGTGCCACTTCAATGATGCCCGCCAGCGAAGCCAGCAGCCCACAGAGTGAATAGACGATGATTTTGATTTTGCTGACGCTGATACCAGACAGACGCGTTGCCGCTTCGTTACCACCCAGCGCATAGATATAACGGCCCAGACGGGTGTGATGCAGCATGTACCACGCCGCCAGGAAGACAATACCCATAATCCACACCGGCGTCGGGACGCCTAACGGACGACCAATACCAAACCAGCCAAACAGGTCGGCATTGTCGGTAAAGCCGGTATTTACCGGACTGCCGTTGGTGTAGACCATGGTTACACCACGCAGCAGCAGCATCATCACCAGCGTAGCGATAAATGCCTGTACGCGACCTTTTGCGACAATCACCCCGGTTAACGCACCAACAGCAGCGCCCAGCGCCAATGCTGCCGCGACGGCGACCAGCGCGTTGACTTCAATTCCTACAATGGAAGCCGCAACCGCACCAGTGAGCGCCAGCAGGGAACCGACGGACAGATCGATACCCGACGTCAGGATGACCAGCGTCATGCCAACGGCCATAATGGCGTTTACCGACGTTTGCTGGAGAATGTTGAACAGGTTATTAACAGTAAAAAAGTTCGGGCTCATGGTGGAAACAATCGCAATCAGCACTAACAGAGCGATGAGCGACTTTTGCTCCAGAAGCCATGCTTTAGTGAAATAACGGCGACCAGAAACAGCCTGGGTTGTCATCTTTTTTACTCCTGATTCACGCGATTAAGCTTGCCCACAGCGGCAGCCATTAATACTTCCTGAGTGGCCTGCTCGCGAGTGAACTCACCGCCGAGATGCCCTTCATGCATAACGATAATTCGATCGCTCATGCCCAATACTTCTGGCATCTCAGAAGAGACCAGAATGATGCTCAGCCCATCGGCTTTAAACTGATTGATAAGCTGGTAGATTTCTTTCTTGGCGCCAACATCAACGCCGCGTGTTGGCTCATCGAGGATCAGCACTTTGGGTCGGGTCATCAAACCGCGTGCAATCGCCACTTTCTGCTGGTTACCGCCAGAAAGCAGGCCGATAGCCTGTTCCATCGATGGCGTTTTCACATTGAACAGACGAATAAAATCACCTACCGCCTGCTGCTCATCTTTATGCTTCAGGCTTCCGCCGGCACGGCTGAAATAGCGCAACGCGGTCAATGACATATTCTCTTTCACCGACATGCCCAGCACTAAACCATCGCGTTTACGGTCTTCAGAAATATAGACGATACCGTTAGCCAGGCCATCCTGCGGCGAACGGGTGACAACTTCATGGCCATCCAGTGTGACGTAACCGCTGGTACGCGGCAGTGCGCCATACAGGACTTTCATCAATTCGGTTCGCCCGGCCCCCATCAGACCCGATACCCCAAGGATCTCACCTTTGCGCAGCGTGAATGAAACACTGTTCACCCCTGGGCCGCACAGGTTATCGACTTTCAGGCGTACTTCACCCGGCGCTTTATCCAGCCGCGGGTACTGATCTTCCAGCTTACGTCCCACCATCATTTCAATGAGCGAATCTTCGGTTAACGAGGACACTTCACGCTCGGCAATAAACTGTCCATCGCGGAAAACGGTCACGTCATCGCAAATCTCGAAGATCTCTTTCATACGGTGGGAGATATAGACGATGCCACGCCCCTGCGATTTAAGTTCGCGGATCACGCGGAACAGGGATTCCGTTTCGGTATCGGTAAGGGCGTCGGTCGGTTCATCCATAACGATGACCTTCGACTCAAAGCTCAACACTTTGGCAATTTCAACCATCTGCTGATCGCCAATCGACAACTCACCCACCAGCCTGTCGCTTTTAAAACGCAGATTGAGTTTGGCAAGCAGCAGATCGGCTTCGGCATACATCTTCTTCCAGTCTATTTTGCCAAAGCGATTTACAAACTCACGGCCAAGAAAAATGTTCTCAGCGATGGTGAGTTGAGGGATCAGGTTCAGCTCCTGGTGAATAATGCCAATCCCGGCTTCCTGGGAGGATTTTGGGCCGTTGAAGGTGGTTTCTTTCCCCAACCATAATAAAGAACCGGCATCACGGGTATAGATACCGGTCAGTACTTTCATCATGGTGGATTTGCCAGCGCCGTTTTCGCCTACCAGCGCCATTACGCGACCTGGATAGACATTCAATGCGGCTCCAGATAGCGCTTTTACGCCCGGGAACGCTTTATCGATCCCTTTGAGTTGCAGTAATGCGTTCATGATGGCCTCAGAACGTGACGCCAGCACAAAGAATAATATTCGCATACGGAGAACACTCTCCGCTGCGAATTACCGCCTGACTGTCAGCGGTTTGTTTTTTGAAATGCTCATGCGTGGTGTAACGAATTTCTATGGTGTTTCCCTGGTGTTGTTGCAGTTGCTCAATGTGGTTGAGCAACGTTTCGTGGAGTTGCGGATTATGTTGTTTAATTTCCGTCGCGAGAATGGCTGCCTCGACCTGCATTTCACGCGTGACCACATCCAATACCTGCATAAAAGAAGGTACGCCCTGGGTTAATGCCATATCGATACGGGTTGTGCTATTCGGGATGGGTAAACCCGCATCACATACCACCAGCGTATCGGTATGCCCCAGACGGGAGATCACCGATGAAATTTCAGAGTTGAGTACCGTGCCTTTCTTCATTTTCTTTCCCCACTAGCGAAACGTTTCGCTGACGATAAGTTTAGTCTGAAGGGTGCACAGAAAACCACCGCGAGGTTACGAAAATGTGATCGCCATCGAAACGTTTCGCAAGGATTATCATGAGATGAAAAGAAAACTGAGAGGGGTCAAACAAAACGCCCCCTTTCACGATGAAAGAGGGCGTCAACAACATTAAATCTCGACCTGAGTACCGAGTTCAATAACCCGGTTAGGCGGAATTTCAAACTGGTCCGGCGCACGTAGCGCGTTACGCTGCAACAGCAAATACAGCTTACCGCGCAGGCGCAGATACCATGGCCGTTTACCAACAATCAGCGACTCATGCGACATAAAGAAGGAGGTTTCCATCATCCGGCAACTTAAGCCTTCCAGACCACAGCGGTGGAACACTTCCTCAACGTTTGGCGTTTCACGCCAGCCATAACTGGCCACCACGCGCCAGAAGGTAGGCGACAGTTGCTCAATCTGCACTCTACGTACATTGTGTACATAGGGTGCGTCTTCAGTGCGCAACGTCAGCAGAATAACGCGTTCATGCAACACTTTGTTGTGTTTGAGATTATGCAGCAGCGCAAACGGGATGACGTTCAACGCACGGGACATATACACCGCCGTTCCTGGTACACGCACCGGTGGGGATTTCTCCAGCGAGGCAATCATCGCCTCCAGAGAGTTGCCGTGCTCATGCATGCGACGCAGCAGACGGAAGCGTTCGCTTTTCCAGGTCGTCATAATAGTGAACATCACCAGGCCCAGCGAGAGCGGCAACCAGCCGCCTGAAACGAGCTTATCGAGGTTTGCAGAGAATAACGGAACATCGATGCACAGGAACGCGACCAGAATCAGGAAGACGAAGTATTTATTCCAGTGCCAGTTTTGCCGCGCCACAGTCGTCGACAAGATGGACGTCAGCACCATTGTTCCCGTTACCGCAATACCGTACGCAGCAGCCAGATTACTGGAGTGCTCAAAGCTCA
This sequence comes from Citrobacter sp. R-1.5.2, assembly GCF_035064245.1. Lineage (NCBI taxonomy): Bacteria > Pseudomonadati > Pseudomonadota > Gammaproteobacteria > Enterobacterales > Enterobacteriaceae > Citrobacter > Citrobacter sp. R-1.5.2. The sequence continues at coordinate 9,397 of NZ_JASEYC010000008.1, forward strand.
CTATCACGATAACCACGGCGAAATAAAGCATCCAGTTTACGAAAGGAATATAGATCTGACCCGATTCCATTTCTGAAGTATGGATAATCCGCATCGGCGATAAATACCCCAGACGCACAGCCTGGCGCGTCAGTGAGAATACGCCGGAGATAACCGCCTGAGAGGCGATAACCGTTGCCAGAGCGGCAAGGATCAGCAGCGGAATCAGTGCCCAGTCCGGTGCCAGCAGGAAGAACGGGTTTTTGATCGCTTCGGGATGCTTTAACAACAACGCTCCCTGACCAAAATAATTCAACACCAGCGAAGGCAATACGACGGAGAACCATGCCAGGCGAATCGGTAACTTACCAAAGTGGCCCATATCAGCATACAGCGCTTCAACACCGGTAATCGACAGCACCACCGCGCCCAGCGCAATAAAGGATAGCGTTTTGAATTCCAGGAAGAAATGAACAGCCCAATACGGATTAAGGGCATGCAACACTTCCGGATTCGCAATAATGCTGCGTACACCCAGCACGGCAAGCACGAGGAACCATATCAGCATAATCGGCGCAAACAGCTTACCGACCATGCCGGTACCGTGTTTTTGAATCAAAAACAGCAGGGTAAGTACGATAATAGAGAGAGGAACTATCCAGGTGTCCAGCTGTGGAGCAATAATCTCCAGACCTTCAATCGCCGACATCACCGAAATCGCTGGCGTAATCACCACCTCGCCATAGAAAAAGCTGCCGCCAATCAATCCCATAATCACCAGCATCGAGGTCGTTCTCGCCGACGTATTACGCCCGGCCAACGACATCAACGTCAGGATCCCGCCTTCCCCGGCGTTATCAGCACGCATAACAAATGACAGATATTTAACGGAAACAACCAGGATCAGCAGCCAGAAAATCAGCGAGAGAAAACCAAACACGGCATCACGTTCAACGCCAAAACCAAACTGCCCGGACAAACATTCACGAAGCGTATAAAGTGGGCTGGTACCAATATCACCGTAGACAACCCCAATGGCCGCGAGGGTAATCGCAGACAATGATTGCTTATTATCAGTGCTCATAGACTCGTCTTTCGTTTATACACATCATCGTTCAAGCTACCTCCGCGTTGGCTGCATTCGTTATTCCGCCCATCCCAGGGAATAACTCCATTGCCGCCTTGGTGCAGCTTGATTGATATGGTGTATATATTAGAAATGTGTGCGTCGTCCCTTGGCCCACAAAAAGGCGCACAGTATGCACGATTAATCGCAAAATCGTACCCCTAAATGAGACCAGATTAATCTGGCTCAAAGAAAAATAAACGCGCCTTCAGTCTATTACAGCCCAGGGGCTAAACATCTATACTCGCTGTTTAACGCGGTACATTTGGCGAAAGGACGCCACTTCATTATGGCTCACCCACATTTATTAGCGGAAAGAATTTCCCGTCTGAGCAATGCGCTGGAAAAGGGACTTTATGAACGTAGCCACGCCATTCGCCTGTGTCTGCTGGCCGCACTCAGCGGCGAGAGCGTCTTCTTATTAGGCCCTCCAGGGATCGCGAAAAGCTTAATCGCTCGCCGACTGAAGTTTGCCTTTAAAAATGCCCGAGCTTTCGAATATCTGATGACGCGCTTCTCGACACCTGAAGAGGTCTTTGGCCCGCTATCCATTCAGGCGCTTAAAGACGAAGGTCGCTATGAGCGCTTAACAGCAGGCTACCTTCCGGAAGCCGAAATTGTTTTTCTCGATGAAATCTGGAAAGCAGGCCCGGCCATTCTCAACACCCTGCTTACCGCCATTAACGAACGCCACTTCCGCAACGGTGCACACGAGGAGAAAATCCCGATGCGCCTGCTGGTCGCGGCCTCCAACGAACTACCTGAAGCGGACAGCAGCCTGGAAGCATTGTATGACCGTATGCTGATTCGCCTGTGGCTGGATAAAGTCCAGGACAAGGCTAACTTCCGATCTATGCTGTTAAGCCAGCAGGATGAAAGTGACAACCCTGTTCCAACAACGTTACAAGTGACGGATGAAGAGTACTACCAGTGGCAAAAAGACATTGGCAAAATCACGCTTCCCGATCGTGTATTTGAATTGATTTTCACCCTGCGCCAGCAACTGGATGCGCTACCGAACGCCCCCTACGTCTCTGACCGTCGCTGGAAAAAAGCAATCCGCTTACTCCAGGCCAGCGCCTTCTTTAGCGGGCGCGATGCCGTTGCACCTATCGACCTTATTCTTCTGAAAGATTGCTTATGGTATGACGCGCAAAGCCTGAATCTGATGCAGCAACAAATCGAAATATTGATGACCGGGCACGCCTGGCAGCAGCAGACAATGTTGACTCGCCTTGGGGCAATAATGCAGCGTCGCATCCAGCTACAGCAGCAGCAAAGTGATAAAACAGCGTTCACGGTGATTCGTCAGGGCGGAATGTTCAGCCGCCGTCCTCATTATGATTTACCTCCGGAAGCCAACACTTCCGTACTGACACTGCTACTGCAAAAACCCCTAAAGCTGCACGATATGGACGTTATCCATATTGCCTTTGAACGCGGCGCTCTGGAGCTGTGGCTGACTAAAGGCGGCGAGATCCGCGGAAAATTAAACGGTATCGGATTTGCCCAGACGCTGAACATGGAAGTCGACAGCGCTCAGCACCTGGTCGTACGCGACGTCAGCTTGCAAGGTTCTCGACTGGCGTTACCCGGTGCATCAGAAGAAGGCATGCCCAGTGAGATAAAACAGCAGCTTGAAGCGCTCGACAACGAATGGCACCAGCAGCACAGCGAATTCAGTGAACAGCAAAAATGTCTGTTTATCCATAGTGACTGGTTAGGCCGCATTGAAGCCAGCCTGCAGGACGTCGGTACACAGATCCGACAGGCACAACAATGCTGACCCTTGATACGCTGAATATCATGCTGGCGGTCGGCGAAGAGGGGATGATCGAAGAGATGATCATCGCACTGCTGGCTTCCCCGCAGATGGCGGTCTTTTTCAAAAAATTTCCCCGGCTAAAAAAAGCGATTACTGACGATGTTCCCCGCTGGCGTGAAGCGTTACGTAGCCGCCTCAAAGATACCCACGTACCGCCGGAGCTAACAGAAGAGGTAATGTGCTATCAGCAAAGCCAGCTCCTCTCCACTCCGCAGTTTATCGTCCAGCTACCGCAAATCTTAGCGCTCCTGCACCGACTCCACTCACCATGGGCTGGGCAAGCGCAGCAACTGGTCGATGACAACAGTACGTTTACGCCCGCACTGCATACACTATTTCTCCAGCGCTGGCGCCTGAGCCTGGTGGTGCAAACCACCACGCTTAATCAGCAGCTACTGGAAGAAGAACGCGAACAGTTGCTCAGTGAAGTGCAGGAACGGATGACGCTCAGTGGCCAACTGGAACCTGTGCTGGCGGAAAATGACAACGCAGCGGGTCGTTTGTGGGACATGAGCGCAGGTCAAATCAAGCGCGGTGATTATCAGCTGATGGTGAAATACGGTGAGTTTCTAACGCAACAACCCGAACTTCAACGGCTGGCCGAACAGTTGGGGCGCTCCAGAGAAGCGAAATCCGTGCCGCGTAAAGATGCGCCAATGGAAACATTCCGTACGCTGGTGCGTGAACCGGCCACCGTCCCGGAACAGGTGGATGGCATTCAACAAAGCGATGATATCCTGCGTTTACTCCCCCCCGAACTGGCCACGTTGGGTATTACCGAACTGGAATATGAGTTCTATCGGCGGCTGGTGGAAAAGCAGCTCCTGACATACCGCCTGCATGGAGAAGCCTGGTGCGAGAAAGTCACAGAGCGGCCGGTTATACACCAGGATTTTGACGAGCAGCCTCGTGGACCGTTTATTGTCTGTGTCGATACCTCGGGATCGATGGGCGGATTTAACGAACAGTGTGCGAAAGCCTTTTGCCTAGCACTCATGCGCGTTGCACTCGCCGATAACCGTCGCTGTTTCATCATGCTATTTTCAACAGAAGTCGTGCGCTATGAGCTATCCGGTCCGGAAGGCATTGAGCAGGCAATCCGTTTTTTAAGCCAGCGTTTTCGCGGCGGTACGGATATTGCCAGTTGCTTTCGTGCCATTATTGAACGTATGCAAGGTCGGGAATGGTTCGATGCAGATGCGGTGGTGATTTCGGATTTTATCGCTCAGCGATTACCCGATGAAGTTGTCAACAAAGTGGGGGAATTACAGCGGGTACATCAGCACCGTTTTCATGCGGTCGCGATGTCAGCACACGGCAAACCCGGCATCATGCGCATTTTCGATCATATCTGGCGCTTTGATACCGGGATGCGAAGCCGCCTGCTCAGACGCTGGCGGCGTTAATTTTTTACAGCAGAGAAGCGACGCTTTCACGGACCTGTGCAGGCCACACACCGCACTGAACCTGGCCAATGTGCGGCAACTGCAGCAGCAGCATAGTCAGGCGTGACTGCCCAATACCGCCGCCAATGGTCTGCGGCATTTCGCCACGCAACAGTGCCTGGTGCCACTCCAGACTCAGGCGGTCTTCATCACCGGTCAGAGCAAGCTGGTGTTTCAGCGCATCGGCATCCACGCGGATCCCCATCGAAGACAGTTCAAACGCATCTTCCAGAACAGGGTTCCACACCAGGATATCACCGTTCAGACCTGCATGGCCCAGCTCGGAAGCGGAACTCCAGTCATCATAATCCGGAGCACGAACGTCATGACGGTGGCCGTCACTAAGTTTGCCGCCGATCCCGACCAGGAACACCGCGCCCAGCTCTTTTGCGATCGCACGTTCACGACCTTTAGCATCAAGATCCGGGTAGCGAGATAACAGCTCCTGGCTATGCACAAAGTGGATCTGCTCTGGCAGGAACGGTGCCAGACCAAATTCTTTGCTTACCGCAGCTTCAGTTGCCTTAATTCCCGCCCAGATAGCCTCTACTGTGCTTTTCAGAGTGGAGAATTGACGCTCACCGTCACCCATAACGCGCTCCCAGTCCCACTGGTCAACATAGACCGAGTGAAGCGGAGAGAGACGGTCCTCATCCGGGCGCAGAGCTTTCATATGCGTGTACAGCCCCTCGCCCGCGCTGAAGTCGTGTTGTCCCAGCGTTTGACGCTTCCACTTCGCCAGTGAATGAACCACTTCGAACTGAGCGTCTGGTAATGCTTTCACTTTCACCTGCACCGCTTTTTCACAGCCAGACAAGTTATCCTGCGTGCCATCTCCTACGCGGCTGAGGATCGGTGCCTGAACTTCGATCAGACCTAAACGCTCCTCCAGTTGACGAGAAAAATGAGATTTCACGAAGCTAATTTGACGTTGTTTGGCAATGTAAGCGGTTTTCATTATGTTTACTCCTGTGTCCTGTTGCCTATGATTAAGCAACAGAATGAGGGTAATATTCAATAATCAACAAACAAAAAGCCAAGTTCGATTTTGATTCGTTAAAATTTAACGCTAAAATAGAGTGAATCATCAATCTACATAAGAAAAACCTATGGAAAATTATCAGATCGACAATCTGGACCGCGGCATCCTTGATGCCCTGATGGAAAATGCCCGTACCGCCTACGCCGAACTGGCAAAACAGTTTGGTGTCAGCCCGGGTACCATCCACGTACGCGTTGAAAAGATGAAGCAGGCTGGGATCATTACCGGCGCACGTATTGATGTCAGTCCAAAACAACTGGGTTATGACGTCGGCTGCTTTATTGGCATTATCCTGAAAAGTGCTAAGGATTATCCATCTGCATTAGCCAGACTGGAAAGTCTCGATGAAGTGACCGAGGCGTATTACACCACCGGACACTACAGCATCTTTATTAAGGTGATGTGTAAATCTATCGATGCTCTGCAACAAGTACTTATCAACAAGATCCAAACAATTGATGAAATTCAATCCACAGAAACCTTGATCGTCTTGCAGAACCCGATCATGCGTACCATCAAGCCCTGATCGCTTTTTTTAATCCCCTATTTTTCCACAGGTAGATCCCAGCTCGCTCACAGCGTACAATGCTGCCTCTTCATCGAGGTAGCGATCAATGGCAGATATCACTCTTATCAGCGGCAGCACGCTTGGCAGTGCGGAATATGTAGCAGAACATTTGGCTGAACAGCTGGATGACGCTGGTTTTTCCAGCGAAATACTGCATGGACCGATGCTCGACGAGGTTCCAACTCAAGGGGTCTGGCTGGTAATCAGCTCAACGCACGGTGCGGGAGACATTCCTGATAACCTGCAACCTTTATATGACGCATTGCGCGAGCAGAAACCGGATCTTTCGCAGGTACGCTTTGGTGCCATCGGCATTGGTAGCCGTGAATATGACACGTTCTGCGGTGCGATTGACAAGCTGGAAGCTGAACTGAAGGCCTGCGGGGCGAAACAGATCGGTGAAACGCTCAGGATCAACGTACTGGAACATGAGATTCCGGAAGATCCGGCTGAAATTTGGTTGGGATCCTGGCATCCATTGCTCAGAGATTTGTAAAGATCGTACTTTTTTATGTGGATAACTCTGGTTAAAAGCTTGGATCAACCGGTAGTTATCCAAAGAATAACTGTTGTTCAGTTTTTGAGTTGTGTATAACCCTTCATTCTGATCCCAGCTTATACGGACCAGGATCACCGATCATTCACAGCTAATGATCCTCAACAACCCGTTGATCTTATTCAAAGGATCGCCCTTATCCACAGATAGTTGCGATCCTAATAAGAGATCACAATAAAACAGATCTCTAAATAAAAAGATCTTCTTTTTAATACCCAGGATCCGAGGTCTTTCTCCATCGACTAAAGTTGAGTAGAATCCACGGCCCGGGCTTCAATCCATTTTCACACCGCGTTATGCGAGGCAATTACCATGTTTTATCAGGATCCTTTTGACGTCATCATCATTGGCGGGGGTCATGCAGGCACCGAGGCCGCAATGGCCGCGGCGCGAATGGGTCAACAGACTCTGCTTTTGACACACAATATCGACACTCTGGGGCAAATGAGCTGCAACCCAGCGATTGGCGGCATTGGGAAGGGACACCTGGTAAAAGAAGTGGATGCGCTTGGCGGCCTGATGGCAACCGCGATCGACCATGCCGGCATCCAGTTTAGGATACTAAACGCCAGCAAAGGCCCGGCAGTTCGCGCCACTCGTGCTCAGGCGGATCGCGTGCTCTATCGTCAGGCGGTACGTACTGCGTTGGAGAACCAGCCGAATCTGATGATCTTCCAGCAAGCGGTTGAAGATCTGATTGTTGAAAACGATCGTGTTGTGGGTGCGGTGACTCAGATGGGTCTGAAGTTCCGTGCTAAAGCGGTTGTATTAACCGTAGGGACCTTCCTCGACGGAAAAATTCACATTGGTCTGGACAACTACAGCGGTGGCCGTGCAGGCGATCCGCCGTCTATTCCACTGTCACGTCGCCTGCGTGAGCTTCCGCTGCGCGTTAGTCGTTTGAAAACAGGTACACCGCCGCGTATTGATGCGCGTACCATCGATTTCAGCGTACTTGGCCAGCAAAACAGCGATAACCCGATGCCGGTCTTTTCGTTCCTTGGCGATGTTTCTCAACATCCGCGCCAGATGCCGTGTTACATCACGCATACTAACGAGAAAACCCATGACGTGATCCGTAATAACCTCGATCGTAGCCCGATGTATGCTGGCGTGATCGAAGGTATAGGCCCACGTTACTGCCCGTCGATCGAAGACAAAGTGATGCGCTTTGCCGATCGTAACCAGCACCAGATCTTCCTTGAACCGGAAGGACTGACGTCTAACGAAATTTACCCGAACGGTATTTCCACCAGCCTGCCGTTTGACGTGCAGATGCAAATTGTCCGCTCCATGCAGGGGATGGAAAACGCCAAAATTGTTCGTCCTGGCTATGCTATTGAATATGATTTCTTCGATCCACGCGACCTGAAACCAACTCTGGAAAGTAAATTCATTCAGGGTCTGTTCTTTGCCGGTCAGATTAACGGTACAACCGGTTACGAAGAAGCCGCCGCGCAAGGTTTGCTGGCGGGTCTGAACGCCGCACGCCTGTCCGCTGACAAAGAGGGGTGGGCTCCTGCGCGTTCTCAGGCCTATCTTGGTGTGCTGGTGGATGACCTGTGTACGTTGGGCACTAAAGAACCGTACCGCATGTTTACTTCGCGCGCAGAATACCGTTTGATGCTGCGCGAAGATAACGCCGATCTCCGTCTGACCGAAATTGGTCGTGAACTGGGTCTGGTGGGGGATGAACGCTGGGCGCGCTTCAATGAAAAACTGGAACGCATCGAACAAGAACGTCAGCGTTTGAAATCAACCTGGGTGAACCCGCTTGCTGAATCTGCTGCGGAAGTGAACGCGCACCTGGCAACGCCTCTGTCACGCGAGGCCAGTGGTGAAGATCTGCTGCGTCGTCCGGACATGACCTATGCGCAGCTGACATCATTGTCCGCATTTGCACCAGCGCTTGATGATCCTCAGGCGGCTGAACAGGTTGAGATTCAGGTTAAGTACGAAGGTTATATTGCCCGTCAGCAGGATGAAATCGAAAGACAACAGCGCAATGAGAACACGTTGCTGCCTGCGACTCTGGATTATCGTCAGGTTTCCGGTTTGTCGAATGAAGTTATTGCCAAGCTGAACGATCACAAACCTGTGTCAATCGGCCAGGCATCGCGCATTTCTGGTGTCACGCCTGCCGCCATCTCCATTCTGCTGGTTTGGCTGAAAAAACAAGGTATGCTGCGCCGTAGCGCTTAATCACACTATTTGGGCGGGGGCACTACGCTAGCCCGCCCTGCAAATTTGTCGACCCGATAAGCTATAGCGCAGCGGGTAATTGATTATTAACAGGTAACGACCGTGCTCAACAAACTCTCTCGTCTGCTGGCTGATGCTGGTATTTCTCTTACCGATCACCAGAAAAATCAGCTGATTGCGTATGTCGATATGCTGCACAAATGGAATAAAGCGTACAACCTGACATCGGTGCGGGACCCCAACGAAATGCTGGTGCGCCATATTCTGGACAGCATTGTGGTCGCACCCCATCTGCAGGGCGAACGTTTTATTGATGTCGGCACGGGACCGGGCTTACCGGGAATTCCTCTTTCTATCGTGCGTCCTGAGGCGCATTTTACTCTGCTGGATAGTCTGGGAAAACGCGTACGCTTTCTGCGTCAGGTACAACATGAGCTTAAACTGGACAACATCACTCCAGTACAAAGCAGGGTAGAAGAATTCCCTTCTGAGCCACCTTTTGATGGTGTGATAAGCCGTGCTTTTGCGTCTCTTAACGACATGCTGAGCTGGTGCCACCATTTACCCGGTCAAAATGGACGTTTTTATGCTTTAAAAGGGCAATTACCGGAAGATGAGATCGCCACACTGCCTGCGGCGTTCAGCGTAGAATCAGTTGTAAAATTACGGGTTCCACAACTGGATGGTGAGCGCCATTTGGTGGTTATTAAGCCAAACAAAATTTAATATTTATCAAAAAAAACAGAAAAAAAGCGGGCCTTCAGGTGTTAAATACCGGGGGGTATAGGGGGGGGAAGTGGTGTTACATTTCACCTCTGTCTTACTGTTTTGCATCATAACTATAACGTACCGTTTTTTGTTAAAAACGAAACAAGTCAACTGTGAAAATATCAGTCTGCTAAAAATAGAACCTAAGAATCACCGTTTTGTGTTAATTATTTATTATAAATGTCAATGAGCGGTTTTTTTGTTGTTAGGGGCTATTTCTAAAATAGTGACGGTTTTTACGCTTAAATATCAAAAAGATGAAAAGGCATCATTTGCCACGTAAATTAATTGAGCGAAGGTGAATATGTTCAATATGTGATCTGGTGCACGCTTTGTCGCCAGTGTTTACGCGGTATTTGCAGTTTTGCATGATCGTTCACAGTTTGCCAAAAAGTAATAAATGTGGCCTGGAGAAAAATATTTAAACATTTATTCACTTTTTAGCTACTTATTGTTTGAAATCACGAAGGCGCACCGTATAATTTGACCGCTTTTTGATGCTTGACTCTAAGCCATAAAGAACGTTTTATACGACACGCGGCATACCTCGAAGGGAGCAGGAGTAAAAACGTGATGTCTATGTCGCTCTTGAGTCGAAACGTTGCTCGTAAGCTTCTGCTCACACAGCTTCTGGCGGTAATAGCAAGTGGATTGCTGTTTAGCCTCAAAGACCCTTTCTGGGGCATCTCCGCATTGTGCGGGGGATTGGCAGTGTTACTGCCTAATATGTTGTTTATGATATTTGCCTGGCGTCACCAGGCACATACACCAGCAAAGGGCCGAGTGGCCTGGTCGTTCGCTTTCGGCGAAGCCTTCAAGGTGTTAGCGATGCTGGTTTTGCTTGTGGTGGCGTTGGCGGTTTTGAAGGCGGTGTTCTTACCGCTGATCGTTACGTGGGTTTTGGTGCTGGTGGTTCAGATACTGGCACCGGCTGTAATTAACAACAAAGGGTAAAAGGCATCATGGCTTCTGAAAATATGACGCCGCAGGAATACATAGGGCACCATCTGAATAACCTTCAGTTGGACCTGCGTACTTTCTCGCTGGTAGATCCGCATAACCCCCCAGCCACCTTCTGGACGCTCAATATTGACTCCATGTTCTTCTCGGTGGTGCTGGGTCTGTTGTTCCTGCTTATGTTCCGTAGCGTGGCCAAAAAGGCAACCAGCGGCGTACCAGGGAAATTTCAGACCGCGATTGAGTTGGTAATCGGCTTTGTTCATGGCAGTGTCAAAGACATGTACCATGGCAAAAGCAAGGTTATCGCACCGCTTGCCCTGACGATCTTCGTCTGGGTCTTCCTGATGAACCTGATGGATTTACTGCCAATCGACCTGCTGCCGTATATTGCTGAGCATATACTGGGCCTGCCGGCGCTGCGCGTAGTTCCGTCTGCGGACGTAAACATCACCCTGTCGATGGCGCTGGGCGTGTTTATCCTGATTCTGTTCTACAGCATCAAAATGAAAGGCATCGGCGGCTTCGCGAAAGAGTTGACGCTGCAGCCGTTCAATCACTGGGCGTTCATTCCTGTCAACTTAATCCTTGAAGGGGTAAGCCTGCTGTCCAAACCAGTTTCTCTTGGTCTGCGACTGTTCGGCAACATGTACGCTGGTGAGCTGATTTTCATTCTGATTGCTGGTCTGTTGCCGTGGTGGTCACAGTGGATTCTGAATGTGCCGTGGGCCATTTTCCACATACTGATTATCACGCTGCAAGCCTTCATCTTCATGGTTCTGACGATTGTCTATCTGTCGATGGCGTCTGAAGAGCATTAATTTACCAACACTACTACGTTTTAACTGAAACAAACTGGAGACTGTCATGGAAAACCTGAATATGGATCTGCTGTACATGGCTGCCGCTGTGATGATGGGTCTGGCGGCAATCGGTGCTGCGATCGGTATCGGCATCCTCGGGGGTAAATTCCTGGAAGGCGCAGCGCGTCAACCTGATCTGATTCCTCTGCTGCGTACTCAGTTCTTTATCGTTATGGGTCTGGTGGATGCTATCCCGATGATCGCTGTAGGTCTGGGTCTGTACGTGATGTTCGCTGTCGCGTAGTAAGCGTTGCTTGAATTAAGAGCAATATCAGAACGTTAACTAGATAGAGGCATTGTGCTGTGAATCTTAACGCAACAATCCTCGGCCAGGCCATCGCGTTTGTCCTGTTCGTTCTGTTCTGCATGAAGTACGTATGGCCGCCATTAATGGCAGCCATCGAAAAACGTCAAAAAGAAATTGCTGACGGTCTTGCTTCTGCTGAACGAGCACATAAGGATCTTGACCTTGCAAAGGCCAGCGCGACTGACCAGCTGAAAAAAGCGAAGGCGGAAGCTCAGGTAATTATCGAGCAGGCAAACAAACGCCGCGCTCAGATCCTGGACGAAGCTAAAACTGAAGCAGAGCAGGAACGTACTAAAATCGTGGCACAAGCGCAGGCGGAAATTGACGCCGAGCGTAAACGTGCTCGCGAAGAGCTGCGTAAGCAAGTTGCTGTCCTGGCTGTTGCTGGCGCCGAGAAGATCATCGAACGTTCCGTGGATGAAGCTGCTAACAGCGACATCGTGGACAAACTTGTCGCTGAACTGTAAGGAGGGAGGGGCTGATGTCTGAATTTATTACGGTAGCTCGCCCCTACGCCAAAGCAGCTTTTGACTTTGCCGTTGAGCACCAAAGCGTTGACCGTTGGCAGGATATGCTGACGTTTGCCGCTGAGGTGACGAAGAACGAACAAATGGCAGAGCTTCTCTCTGGCGCACTGGCGCCGGAAACGCTCGCTGAGTCGTTTATCGCAATCTGCGGTGAGCAGTTGGACGAAAGCGGTCAAAACCTGATTAAGGTAATGGCTGAAAATAACCGTCTTAATGCGCTCCCGGATGTTCTTGAGCAGTTTATTCACCTGCGTGCAGCCAGTGAGGCTATCTCTGAGGTAGAAGTCACTTCTGCCAATGCACTGAGTGATGAACAGCTTACGAAGATTAGTGCAGCGATGGAAAAACGTCTGTCACGCAAAGTTAAGCTGAATTGCAAAATCGATAAGTCTGTAATGGCAGGCGTAATCATCCGTGCGGGTGATATGGTCATTGATGGCAGCGTACGCGGCCGTCTTGAGCGCCTTGCAGACGTCTTGCAGTCTTAAGGGGACTGGAGCATGCAACTGAATTCCACCGAAATCAGCGAACTGATCAAGCAGCGCATTGCTCAGTTCAGTGTTGTGAGTGAAGCTCACAACGAAGGTACTATTGTTTCTGTAAGTGACGGTGTTATCCGCATCCACGGTCTTGCTGACTGTATGCAGGGGGAAATGATCTCTCTGCCGGGTAACCGTTACGCTATCGCACTGAACCTGGAGCGCGACTCCGTAGGTGCAGTTGTGATGGGTCCATACGCTGACCTCGCCGAAGGCATGAAGGTTAAGTGTACGGGTCGTATTCTGGAAGTTCCGGTTGGCCGTGGCCTGCTGGGTCGTGTGGTGAACACTCTGGGTTCCCCAATTGACGGTAAAGGTCCGGTTGATAACGATGGCTTCTCGCCAATCGAAGTTATCGCACCAGGCGTAATCGAACGTCAGTCCGTAGATCAGCCGGTACAGACCGGTTATAAATCCGTTGATGCCATGATCCCAATCGGTCGTGGCCAGCGTGAGTTGATCATCGGTGACCGTCAGACCGGTAAAACCGCGATGGCAATCGATGCCATCATCAACCAGCGTGACTCCGGCATCAAATGTGTGTACGTGGCTATCGGCCAGAAAGCGTCCACCATTTCTAACGTGGTTCGTAAACTGGAAGAACATGGCGCACTGTCCAACACCATCGTTGTTGTGGCGACCGCGTCTGAATCTGCTGCACTGCAATACCTGGCACCTTATGCCGGTTGCGCAATGGGCGAATACTTCCGTGACCGCGGTGAAGATGCACTGATCGTTTATGATGACCTGTCCAAACAGGCTGTTGCTTACCGTCAGGTTTCCCTGCTGCTCCGTCGTCCACCAGGACGTGAAGCATTCCCAGGCGACGTATTTTACCTCCACTCCCGTCTGCTGGAACGCGCATCCCGCGTTAACGCGGAATACGTTGAGAAATTCACCAATGGTGAAGTCAAAGGTAAAACCGGCTCCCTGACCGCGCTGCCGATTATCGAAACCCAGGCGGGTGACGTTTCTGCGTTCGTTCCGACCAACGTAATTTCCATTACCGATGGTCAGATCTTCCTGGAAACCAACCTGTTCAACTCCGGTATTCGTCCGGCAGTTAACCCGGGTATTTCCGTATCCCGTGTCGGTGGTGCAGCGCAGACCAAGATCATCAAGAAACTGTCCGGTGGTATCCGTACCGCTCTGGCACAGTATCGTGAACTGGCAGCGTTTTCTCAGTTCGCTTCCGACCTTGACGAAGCTACGCGTAAGCAGCTGAGCCACGGTCAGAAAGTAACTGAACTGCTGAAGCAGAAACAGTATGCCCCAATGTCTGTTGCACAGCAGGGTGTGGTGCTGTTTGCGGCTGAACGCGGTTACCTCGAAGATGTGGAACTGGCGAAAATCGGTAGCTTCGAAGCGGCTCTGCTGGCTTACGTTGACCGTGATCACGCTCCGCTGATGCAAGAGATTAACCAGTCCGGTGGCTATAACGATGAAATCGAAGGCAAGCTGAAAGCTATCCTCGATTCCTTCAAAGCAACCCAGTCCTGGTAACGTCTGGCGGTCTGTCTTAGGGCGGACCGCAAGGCATTGAGGAGAAGCTCATGGCCGGCGCAAAAGAGATACGTAGTAAGATCGCAAGCGTCCAGAACACGCAGAAGATCACTAAAGCGATGGAGATGGTCGCCGCTTCCAAAATGCGTAAATCGCAGGATCGCATGGCGGCCAGCCGTCCTTATGCAGAGACCATGCGCAAAGTGATTGGTCACCTTGCGAATGGTAATCTGGAATATAAGCACCCTTACCTGGAAGAACGCGACGTTAAGCGCGTGGGCTACCTGGTGGTGTCGACCGACCGTGGTCTGTGCGGTGGCTTGAACATTAACCTATTTAAAAAGCTGCTGGCGGATATGAAAACATGGTCCGATAAAGGCGTTCAGTGCGACATCGCAATGATCGGCTCTAAGGGCGTGTCTTTCTTTAATTCCGTAGGCGGTAACGTGGTTGCTCAGGTAACCGGTATGGGGGATAACCCTTCCCTGTCCGAACTGATTGGCCCGGTTAAAGTGATGCTGCAGGCCTACGATGAAGGTCGTCTGGACAGACTGTACGTTGTCAGCAACAAATTTATTAACACCATGTCTCAGGTTCCGACTCTCACTCAGCTGCTGCCTTTACCGGCTTCAGAAGATGAAGAGTTAAAACAAAAAGCCTGGGATTACCTGTATGAACCAGACCCGAAACCGCTGCTGGATACCCTGCTGCGTCGTTACGTTGAATCTCAGGTTTATCAGGGCGTGGTAGAAAACCTGGCCAGCGAGCAGGCCGCACGTATGGTGGCGATGAAAGCCGCGACCGACAATGGCGGCAGCCTGATTAAAGAGCTGCAGTTGGTATACAACAAAGCTCGTCAGGCCAGCATTACTCAGGAACTCACCGAAATCGTCGGTGGTGCATCCGCGGTATAACCAGGTTAATTCGTAGAGGATTCAAGATGGCTACTGGAAAAATTGTCCAGGTAATCGGCGCCGTGGTTGACGTCGAATTCCCTCAGGATGCCGTACCGCGCGTGTACGATGCTCTTGAGGTTATGAATGGTAAAGAGAGCCTGGTGCTGGAAGTTCAGCAGCAGCTCGGCGGCGGTATCGTACGTACCATCGCCATGGGTTCTTCCGACGGTCTGCGTCGTGGTCTGGAAGTTAAAGACCTCGAACACCCGATCGAAGTCCCGGTAGGTAAAGCAACTCTGGGTCGTATCATGAACGTTCTGGGTCACCCGATCGACATGAAAGGCGATATCGGTGAAGAAGAGCGTTGGGCTATCCACCGCGCAGCACCTTCCTATGAAGAGCTGTCCAGCTCTCAGGAACTGCTGGAAACCGGCATCAAAGTTATCGACCTGATGTGTCCGTTCGCTAAGGGCGGTAAAGTTGGTCTGTTCGGTGGTGCGGGTGTAGGTAAAACCGTAAACATGATGGAGCTGATCCGTAACATCGCGATCGAGCACTCCGGTTACTCTGTGTTTGCGGGTGTGGGTGAACGTACTCGTGAGGGTAACGACTTCTACCACGAAATGACCGACTCCAACGTTCTGGATAAAGTATCCCTGGTTTATGGCCAGATGAACGAGCCGCCGGGAAACCGTCTGCGCGTTGCGCTGACCGGTCTGACCATGGCTGAGAAATTCCGTGACGAAGGTCGTGACGTACTGCTGTTCGTCGATAACATCTATCGTTACACCCTGGCCGGTACGGAAGTATCCGCACTGCTGGGTCGTATGCCATCAGCGGTAGGTTACCAGCCGACCCTGGCGGAAGAGATGGGTGTTCTGCAGGAACGTATCACTTCTACCAAAACCGGTTCTATCACCTCCGTTCAGGCGGTATACGTACCTGCGGATGACTTGACTGACCCATCCCCAGCAACCACCTTTGCTCACTTGGATGCAACCGTGGTACTGAGCCGTCAGATCGCTTCTCTGGGTATTTACCCGGCAGTTGATCCGCTGGACTCCACCAGCCGTCAGCTGGATCCGCTGGTTGTTGGTCAGGAACACTATGACACTGCGCGTGGCGTACAGTCCCTGCTGCAGCGTTATCAGGAACTGAAAGACATCATCGCCATCCTGGGTATGGATGAACTGTCTGAAGAAGATAAACTGGTGGTAGCTCGTGCGCGTAAGATCCAGCGCTTCCTGTCCCAGCCGTTCTTCGTTGCGGAAGTATTCACCGGTTCTCCGGGTAAATACGTTTCCCTGAAAGACACCATCCGTGGCTTTAAAGGCATCATGGAAGGCGAATACGACCACCTGCCAGAGCAGGCGTTCTACATGGTTGGTTCTATCGACGAAGCCGTAGAAAAAGCCAAAAAACTTTAACGCCTTAATCGGAGGGTGATATGGCAATGACTTACCACCTGGACGTCGTCAGCGCAGAGCAACAAATGTTCTCTGGTCTGGTCGAAAAAATCCAGGTAACGGGTAGTGAAGGTGAACTGGGTATTTTCCCGGGTCACGCACCGCTGCTCACCGCCATTAAGCCTGGTATGATCCGCATCGTTAAACAGTTCGGTCATGAAGAGTTTATCTATCTGTCCGGCGGCATTCTTGAAGTGCAGCCTGGCAACGTGACCGTACTGGCTGATACCGCGATTCGCGGTCAGGATCTCGATGAAGCGAGAGCCCTGGAAGCGAAACGCAAGGCTGAAGAGCATATTAAGAGCTCTCATGGTGACGTGGATTACGCTCAGGCATCTGCGGAACTGGCCAAAGCGATCGCGAAACTGCGCGTTATCGAGTTGACCAAAAAAGCGATGTAACACCGGCTTGAAAATACGAAAACCAGTCTGCTAGCAGGCTGGTTTTTTTTTGCCTGTGTTTTAGATATTTTGAAACTGAAAAGGTGTTTTGATTTTATGTGATCTGCATCACATAACTATTGATCGATTAAAAAATGAAGCGTAGACTTGTTTTTGTGATATATGTCACATAATTAACTCAGATAAAAACAGGATACCAACATGAAATTGTTCAACAAAATCATCGCCCTTTTCAGCAGTATGGACGTTTAGTCATACCTGTCTGTTATGTGGCGCGAGGCTTCACATCGTTGAGAGCAAGCGCCATTTATTTAGCTCCTTACCCTCTTGTTTGTACACTCCTCCTCTCCCCCTAATTGTTACCTTCTCCATTTTTCTGCTTGTCACTGAATCATATAAAAAAATCGTGCGTTGCTTACCCAATTCTTTATTCATGGGGCAAAAAAATAGCAAAAACATTAACCTAAGGCTTTAATAAGAGCATGCTCCTGGTTTTTGGGAGACAAAAGGCGCCGATATAGTCGAAAATAGTGAGTTAATAGTTAGGGATTTTCCCCTATTGAACGTTTTATCTTCGGCCCATTTCATGATGAAAAAAATGTAGTATTTTCAATGTGAAAGGGTATAAATTCGTTCTCAAATGACAGTCAGGATGTGTATGTTGAATAATGCTATGAGCGTCGTGATCCTTGCCGCAGGCAAAGGTACACGTATGTATTCCGATCTTCCTAAAGTGCTGCACACTCTCGCAGGAAAAGCGATGGTGCAGCATGTTATTGATGCCGCTAATGAATTAGGCGCAACTCATGTACACCTGGTCTACGGGCATGGTGGTGATTTGCTTCAGCAGACGTTGAAAGATGGCAATCTGAACTGGGTTCTGCAGGCAGAGCAGTTGGGAACCGGTCATGCAATGCAGCAGGCTGCACCGTTCTTTGGTGATGACGAAGACATTTTAATGCTTTATGGCGATGTGCCGTTAATCTCCACCGAAACGTTACGCCGCCTGCGCGATGCTAAACCTCAGGGTGGTATTGGCTTATTAACCGTAAAACTGGACGACCCAACCGGCTATGGGCGCATTACGCGTGATAACGGCAAAGTTACTGGCATCGTTGAGCACAAAGATGCGACCGACGAGCAACGCCAGATCCAGGAAATTAACACCGGCATCCTGATTGCCAATGGCGCTGATATGAAGCGCTGGTTGTCTAAACTGACCAACAACAACGTGCAGGGTGAATATTACATCACCGATATCATTGCGATGGCGTACCAGGAAGGTCGCGAAATTGCTGCGGTACATCCGGCACGTATTAGCGAAACCGAAGGGGTGAATAACCGTCTTCAGTTATCCCGTCTTGAACGTGTCTATCAGTCCGAACAAGCAGAGAAACTGCTGTTAGCAGGCGTTATGCTGCGCGATCCAGCACGTTTTGATCTTCGCGGTTCGCTTATTCACGGGCGCGATGTTGAAATTGATACTAACGTTATCATTGAAGGCAACGTAACCCTTGGCGATCGCGTCAAGATTGGTACTGGCTGCATTATCAAAAACAGCGTAATTGGCGATGGCTGTGAGCTTAGCCCGTACAGCGTGGTGGAAGATGCCCATCTGGAAGCGGCCTGTACAATCGGGCCTTTTGCGCGTCTGCGCCCAGGCGCTGAGCTGCTGGAAGGTGCGCACGTGGGTAACTTCGTCGAAATGAAAAAAGCGCGTCTGGGTAAAGGTTCTAAAGCGGGTCATCTGACGTATCTCGGCGACGCTGAAATTGGCGATAACGTGAATATCGGCGCGGGTACGATTACCTGTAACTACGATGGCGCTAATAAGTTTAAAACCATTATTGGCGATGATGTTTTTGTCGGTTCTGATACTCAGCTGGTGGCTCCCGTCACCGTGGGTAAAGGCGCGACGATCGCTGCCGGAACCACAGTGACGCGTAATATTGCTGATAACGAACTCGTATTAAGCCGTGTACCTCAGGTCCATAAACAGGGCTGGCAGCGCCCGGTGAAGAAGAAGTAATAATTTTTGCCTGATGGCGGTTTTGCCTTATCCGGCCTACGTGCGGCGACGTTTTGTAGGTTAATAAGTGCTTACGCTATCAGGCAGACAGGAGATGAGGGGATAACATAATCCTCCACTCTAAAAGCAGTACCTATAAAAATAACCCCACTCTCTACAAGGCTCGGGGCACCCGGAATACGGGGATTACCCAAAGTTTTTCGTGCTGTAGCAAGCGTAACCAACGTAGCTACGGAGTGAAAGACGAAGGGGAAACAGGTTGACCGACAACGACAGGCACAATGCCTAAATTCGGAATCAAAAAATATGTGTGGAATTGTTGGCGCTATCGCGCAGCGTGATGTAGCTGAAATCCTTCTCGAAGGTTTACGTCGTCTGGAATATCGTGGTTATGACTCAGCCGGCCTGGCTGTTGTTGATGCTGAAGGTAACATGACCCGTCTGCGTCGTCTGGGTAAAGTTCAGATGCTGACTGCTGCAGCGGAAGAACATCCGTTACACGGTGGTACGGGTATCGCCCACACCCGCTGGGCAACACATGGCGAACCTTCAGAAGCGAACGCGCATCCGCATGTTTCTGAGCACATTGTGGTGGTGCATAACGGCATCATCGAAAACCATGAACCGCTGCGTGAAATGTTGAAAGCGCGTGGTTACACCTTCGTATCTGAAACGGACACCGAAGTGATTGCTCACCTGGTGCACTGGGAGCTGGAACAGGGCGGTACACTGCGTGAAGCGGTACTGCGTACTATTCCGCAATTGCGCGGCGCATACGGTACGGTGATTATGGATACCCGTAATCCTGAAACACTGCTGGCGGCGCGTTCTGGTAGCCCGCTGGTTATCGGTCTGGGCATGGGTGAAAACTTTATCGCTTCCGACCAGCTGGCGCTGCTGCCGGTAACCCGTCGCTTTATCTTCCTGGAAGAAGGTGATATCGCCGAGGTAACGCGTCGTTCAGTCTCTATTTTTGACAAGACTGGCGCTGAAGTAAAACGTCAGGATATTGAATCTAATCTGCAATATGACGCGGGCGAAAAAGGTATTTATCGCCACTACATGCAGAAAGAGATCTATGAGCAACCGAACGCGATTAAAAATACGCTGACCGGGCGTATCAGTCATGGCGAAGTGGATTTAAGTGAGCTTGGTCCTAATGCCAACGCGTTGCTGTCTCAGGTTGAGCATATCCAGATTATTGCCTGCGGTACGTCATATAACTCAGGCATGGTATCCCGTTACTGGTTTGAGTCGCTGGCTGGCATTCCCTGTGATGTGGAAATTGCTTCTGAGTTCCGTTATCGCAAATCCGCTGTGCGTCGTAACAGTCTGATGATTACCCTGTCTCAGTCCGGTGAAACGGCGGATACCCTGGCGGGTCTGCGCTTATCTAAAGAGCTGGGCTATCTGGGGTCGCTGGCAATCTGTAACGTTCCTGGCTCTTCTCTGGTTCGTGAATCTGACCTGGCGATGATGACAAATGCCGGGACCGAAATCGGCGTGGCCTCAACGAAAGCATTTACCACCCAGCTGACAGTTCTGTTGATGCTGGTGGCGAAGCTGTCTCGTCTGAAAGGGCTGGATGCGTCTATTGAACAAGAGATTGTTCACGGGTTGCAGGCGCTGCCGAGCCGTATTGAGCAGATGCTGTCACAGGACAAACGTATTGCTGCACTGGCGGAAGACTTCTCTGACAAACACCATGCACTGTTCCTTGGTCGTGGTGATCAGTACCCTATTGCGCTGGAAGGCGCCCTGAAGCTGAAAGAGATTTCTTATATTCACGCAGAAGCGTATGCCGCTGGTGAACTGAAGCATGGTCCGCTGGCGCTGATTGACGCTGATATGCCGGTTATCGTGGTTGCACCGAACAATGAGTTGCTGGAAAAACTGAAATCCAACATTGAAGAAGTGCGTGCCCGTGGCGGCCAGTTGTACGTCTTCGCTGATCAGGATGCAGGATTTATCAGTAATGAAAATATGCACATCATCGAGATGCCGCATGTGGAAGAGGTGATTGCACCGATCTTCTATACCGTTCCGCTGCAGTTGCTTGCGTATCACGTCGCGCTGATTAAAGGTACTGACGTGGATCAGCCGCGTAACCTGGCAAAATCGGTTACTGTTGAATAAATTTTTGTTGTAAACCTTAAAGGGAGTTGCCGTAATGGTAACTCCCTTTTTTTGTTTAAAAACAGAACAGTCGCATTAAATGTTCATTTTTTGGTGGAATAAATAGTACTTGTTGTTTGTCAGTTGTATTTGTTAAAAATAGTAAGCTATAAAATCTGTTGTGAATAAATTTATTCTGAAAAAATGCTTTGTTAATGTTATTCTGAATGGCGACGTGTGTTATCATTTGTTTTATATATAATGTGATGTCGCTATGTTATTGGAAATATATCAGATTATTCAATTATTCCTTCCGGTACTTTATTTAATATAAATTAAATAAGCTTATTTGTACTTGTGAACTCTATTTTCCCCGCAGTATGATCTCCCTGTTTTAACTGGAGTAATATTAATCCTATTTATTAAATTGATAGAATATTAAAGTTTATATAATGGAGTTTATAATGGAAGGAAAATTGACCGTTCGTGCTTTACTGCTCTCCTCATTAATATTTACGGGTCAGGTAATGGCTGCGGATGGGACTGTACATTTTCTCGGTGAGATCGTTGACAGTACCTGTGAGGTGACTACCGATACAAAAGATCAGGTTGTTGAGCTAGGTAAAGTTAATAAAACCTCATTTTCTGGTGTGGATAGTACCGCTGCACCAGCATCATTTAGCATCAAGCTGGAAAAATGTCCTGAGACTTACACGAAAGCAGCTGTTCGCTTTGATGGTACAGAGGTTGGTGATGGCAATCTGGCTATTGGCAACCCGTTAACGGATGTCACGCCTGGCGACTATACTGGGGATGCCGCTGATCCACTGGTTGCTACTGGCGTCGGGATTCGTATTTATAACCGTGACGATAACTCTCAGGTTAAACTGTTTAATGATTCATCCTGGTCAAATATTCAGTCAGGTGAGGTGGAGTTAAAGTTTATTGCTCGTTATATTCAGGTTGCTGATGCTGTGACGGCAGGAACCGCGAATGCCGACTCTCAGTTTACCGTTGAATATCAAAAATAAATAATCCTGAACGTATTTATTATCAGGCAGTAGAGCCTGTTATATGGTGATGGTGTTATTACGTTATCTGTTAATTGATTAGTAATGGAATCATTAATATTTCGGGCTCTTTTTTAAGGATGAAAAGATGTTTTGGCGTATCCTTTTGGCGTTGCTGACTGTTACCTTTCTCTCGCAGGTAAATGCCGGTATTGTAGTTGGTGGAACACGGTTGATTTATCCTGGCGATAAGTCAGATGTTACTCTCTCCGTATTTAATAAAGAAACTAAAACGCCTTACCTGCTTCAGGTCTGGGTTGATCCTTTTGATAAAAAAGACAAAACAAAACCACCTTTTATCGCTATTCCTCCCGTTTCCCGACTGGAACCTGGACAGGAAAAAGTTTTACGCATTATCAAATCACCGGGAGAGTTACCGGGCGATCGCGAATCCGTTTTTTGGTTAAACGTGAAGAGTATTCCACCCACTGCTGGTGATAAAAGCCAGGGGGGTAGCACGCTGGAAATTGCTATTAAAGCTCGAATTAAACTGTTCTGGCGCCCTGCGTCAGTCAACTTAATCCCGGAACGAGCGGCTAAAGAGATTCTATTCAGCCGCCAGGGTAATAAGCTAATCGTCAAAAACCCAACAGCGATTCACGTCAATATCATGGACGTGCTTGTGAATGGAAAAGATGTGCCTCTCAATATGATCCCACCCTTTACAACATTAACGCTGGTGATGCCTTCAGGAACAGCGGGGAGCACGTTGACCTGGAGATTTATCAATGATTACGGGGCGATAAGTGCGCCGTTAAAGCAACAGCTATAACGAAGGATAACGCCAATGTGTCATCTTCGTTATGTCGATATCTTTTTTGGCTGTGCCGCTTTGGGGTTTTCTCAGATCGTTATGGCACAAGATACCGTTTTTAACCCCGCCTTGCTTGAAATCGATCACCCCATGAATGTGGATATTCGCCAGTTCGATCGCCAGAATGCGTTACCGCCCGGCGAGTATAAGGTGGATGTATTTATCAACGACCGGTTATTTGAAAGCCGTACGATATCTTTTGTTCAGGATGCGGCAGGCGCGACACTTCATCCCTGTTTTGTTGATGTAAAGGAGGCGCTGAGAGCTTTTGGGGTAAAAGTAGATGCGCTGAAATCACTCACTCAAATCGATGAGAAACAGTGTCGGGATCCTGAACCGTTAATCCCCGGTTCGCAATGGGTGCTGGATGGCGAGAAGTTAGCGCTGCGTATCAATATTCCACAGCTTTATCTCGATCTTGCCGCGCGAGATTACATTCCCCCTTCTCGTTGGGATGAGGGGATTAACGCGCTAATGGTGAACTATGATTTCTCCGGGAGTAAAACACTACGATCTGATTATCAGGATGATGACTATTACTACCTGAACCTGCAAAACGGTCTCAATCTGGGTGCCTGGCGTTTGCGCAACTACAGCACGCTCAACACGACGGATGGCCAGGCCAGCTATCATTCGGTTTCGTCATATATCCAGCGCGATATAGCGGCACTGCGTAGCCAGATAATGCTGGGTGATGCCTGGACGGCCAGTGATATTTTCGACAGCGCCCAGATTCGCGGCATTCGTCTATATACCGATGCGGATATGCTGCCAGATAGTATGAACGGCTTTGCTCCTACGGTTCGCGGTATCGCAAAAAGCAATGCGACCGTCATTATCCGACAAAGCGGATATGTCATTTATCAGTCCGCTGTGCCACAGGGTGCTTTTGAGATTACCGATCTGAGTACGGCGAATACGGGCGGCGATCTGGATGTTACGGTTAAAGAAGAAGATGGCAGTGAGCAGCACTTTACACAGCCGTATGCCTCTCTGGCGATCTTAAAGCGTGAAGGGCAAACAGATGTGGATTTCAGCGTTGGTGAACTGCGTGCGGAGGACCATTTTACACCGAATGTCGCTCAGGGGCAGATTCTGCACGGTCTGCCGTGGGGAATGACTATTTATGGTGGTGCACAACTGGCGAATGATTATCGTGCGCTGGCGCTTGGCGTAGGCAAGGATTTAGGGGCGTTGGGGGCACTCTCGTTTGATGTTACCCATGCGCACGCATATTTTGCGGCTGGTGATGACGAAACTGGGCAATCGTATCGCTTTCTCTATTCCAAGCGTTTTGATGAAACAGATACTAACTTTCGGCTGGTGGGATATCGCTATTCCACAAAGGGATACTACACGCTTAACGAATGGGCATCGCGACAAAACGATGCCAGCGATTTTTGGGTTTATGGTAACCGCCGCAGCCGTGTAGAAGGGACGTGGACGCAAAATTTTGGTCAGCAAGGCGGCAATGTATATATCACCCTTAGCCGGCAGCAGTACTGGCAAACGGATGAGGTCGAACGTCTTGTGCAAATGGGATACAGCAATACCTGGCATCGTGTCTCATGGAGCATCTCATGGAATTATTCCGATTCACTTGACCATTATTCCACTTCAACAAACACCAACAACAGCAACGCCAGCAAAGAACAGATTTATATGTTCACCGTCTCTGTTCCGTTGTCAGGATGGATGGACGGCAGCTATGTGGATTACTCCCTGAATCAGGATAATCATGGTAACAGCACCCACAGTGTCGGTCTTGGCGGCTCGTTACTTGAAGGGCGCAACCTCTCCTGGAATCTGCAACAGTCTTATGACAACAGTGGTTCCAGCTACAACGGCAATATGAGTCTGGCCTATGACGGTACTTATGGCTCGGTTAATGGTGCTTATGCCTGGAGTCAGGAGACTGAACGCTTTAGCTACGGTGTTAAAGGTGGCGTGATGCTCCACGGTGATGGCATTACATTGTCGCAAGAACTGGGTGAAACGGTAGCACTGGTACAGGCTCCCGGTGCGGAGGGTCTGAAGGTTGAGAATACGACAGGTGTGGCGACGGACTGGCAAGGCTACACCGTGAAGACGCAATTAACGCCATATGATGAAAACCGTGTCGCTATCGACAGTGATTATTTTTCACAGGCTAACGTTGAGTTGGATAACACCGTAGTTAACGTCGTGCCAACGCGTGGTGCCGTTGTGAAGGCTGCATTTACGACGCATGTTGGTTATCGAATTTTATTTGATGCGCGCCTGGCTGGCGGAAAAGCGGTTCCTTTTGGTGCCATTGCTACGGCTCAACTGGACTCCGGTGTAGTCACTGGAATTGTTGGTGATAATGGTGAGTTATACCTTGCCGGGATGCCGGAAAAAGGGGACTTCCAGTTGGTCTGGGGAGAAGGGGGCGCAAAACGCTGTCATGCGGCATACCAGGTTGATCAACAGGGAATGAATGGACTAATTCAGGTTCCAGTAACCTGCCAGTGAGAAGGATATCATGATGAAAACAGGGTATTACGCCTACTGTGTGGCGTTATTTTTGATGGGAACGTCGACTGGCTATGCGGCTGTTGCGGGAACGTGTGAAACAACATCCGGTACGCATATACTTAGTCTGACTTTCCCACTGACACAAGTCTCCGCGGATAAAAATGTAGCGGGAACGACGTTGATGAATGTGGCCGATGCGACTTCCAGTGAAAGTTATAATATCCAGTGTACCTGCGATGTGGCGCATCGTGATGGGACGTATCACGAAATTTACTATACCGCCGATCCTGCACCTGGCATGGTCTATAGCCAAACGACTAATGGGTTATCTTTTTACTCCCTTAATGATTATCTGGATGTGGGTACAAAAATTTATATCATAAATGCGGGTTATACCGGCGTGCCTTTTGAGAATGTCTCTAATCAGGTTGCGGCGACAACTTCGCACACCTGTGAAGGGATGAGTACAAATGCGAAAAGCGTCACTCTCGATACAGGCACCGACGCCCGACTCTCCTTCCATCTGAAGCACTCTATTACTGGTGTAGTGGTCATTCCTTCAACAGATATTGCTGTGCTATATGCCGGGCTTTCCAGTACCTCGTCGCGGGGCGATATTATCGCGAAGGTCAGAATTAAAGGAAGTTTGGTGGCTCCGCAGTCCTGTACGATCAACGGTGGACAAGATATTACCGTGGATTTTGATGCCATCCCGGCGTCTGATTTTTCTCAGGTGGCCGGGCAGGCTATTACCACGCGCAAAATCACTAAAATGGTGGATGTCGAGTGCACCGGCATGGGCGACGACAGAACGCAGGGTGTAGATGTTTCATTCAATGCCACTGAGCTGGGCAGCGATAGTTCAATAATGGCAACCAGCAATGAAGACGTGGGGATTAAGATCTACAACAAAAACAATGTGGCTATTGATGTTAACGGTGGATCGCTGCCAACAGATATGGACCGAACCACACTGTTAGGACATAAAAATGGTTCAGTGACCTTTTCGGCGGCGCCTGCCAGCCTGACGGGCTCCCGACCAAAACCGGGCATATTTACCGCAACGGCAACACTGACTATTGAATTCACTAACTAACCCATCAGCGGCTGTTTATGACAGCCGTTGTCATATTTCCCCTTCGGAACCTGACCTTCCTCAAAAAAAACATGATAAAAAATGAACGCCTTGTGAATTAATGGCTATATTTTTCATGTGGTTACAATCATCTATTTCGTTGTCATAAAACTGTCATATTTCGTACATTTAACTGTCACCTGTTTGTCCTATTTTGCTCATCGTAGCCACTAAACAATGATTTACGAAAATCTTGCAGGAGACATTATGAAAGTTATGCGTACCACTGTCGCAACTGTTGTCGCCGCGACCTTATCTATGAGCGCGTTCTCTGCCTTTGCTGCAGCGAGCCTGACAGGTGCTGGTGCAACTTTTCCTGCGCCAGTGTATGCCAAATGGGCTGATACTTATCAGAAAGAGACCGGTAGCAAAGTAAACTACCAGGGTATCGGCTCCTCCGGTGGTGTAAAACAAATTACCGCAAATACCGTTGATTTCGGTGCATCAGATGCGCCGTTATCTGACGAGAAGTTGGCTCAGGAAGGCCTGTTCCAGTTCCCGACAGTGATCGGCGGTGTGGTGCTGGCGGTGAATATCCCTGGCCTGAAGTCCGGTGAGCTGGTGCTTGACGGTAAAACCTTGGGCGATATCTACCTCGGCAAAATTAAGAAGTGGGATGATGAAGCCATCACCAAACTGAACCCGGGTCTGAAGCTGCCTTCTCAGAACATTGCCGTTGTGCGTCGTGCAGATGGTTCCGGTACCTCCTTCGTCTTCACCAGCTACCTGGCGAAAGTGAACGAAGAGTGGAAATCTAAAATTGGCGCAGGCTCTACCGTGAACTGGCCGACCGGTCTGGGCGGTAAAGGTAACGACGGTATCGCTGCGTTCGTACAGCGTCTGCCAGGCTCTATCGGCTACGTTGAGTATGCTTATGCTAAGCAGAACAACCTGGCATACACCAAACTGGTTTCTGCTGATGGCAAACCGGTAAGCCCGACAGAAGAAAACTTTGCCAATGCGGCTAAAGGTGCTGACTGGAGCAAAACCTTCGCTCAGGATCTGACGAACCAGAAAGGTGACAATGCGTGGCCAATCACTTCCACCACCTTCATCCTGGTTCATAAAGAGCAGAAGAAACCAGAGCAAGGCGTTGAAGTGCTGAAATTCTTTGACTGGGCATATAAAAATGGCGGCAAACAGGCTAATGACCTGGATTACGCCAGCTTGCCGGACAGCGTGGTTGAGCAGATTCGTGCTGCATGGAAGACCAACGTGAAAGACAGCAGCGGTAAAGCGCTGTACTAACAGGATATTTTTGACGAAGATGGCGGGTGGCGCTGGTGCTTTCCCGCCCTACGGTTCATCCTGTAGGCCCGGTAAGCGCCAGCGCCACCGGGCATATTCGTAAGACGTCTCAAACAGAAGAGTGATTTATGGCTGCAACCAAGCCTGCTTTTAACCCACCGGGTAAAAAGGGTGACATGATATTCAGCGCGCTGGTAAAACTGGCTGCGCTGATTGTGCTATTGATGTTGGGTGGCATTATTGTCTCTCTGATCATCTCCTCCTGGCCAAGCATCCAGAAATTTGGCTTCTCATTCCTTTGGACCAAAGACTGGGATGCGCCAAATGATATCTACGGCGCACTGGTACCGATTTACGGTACGTTGGTCACCTCACTTATCGCACTGCTGATCGCCGTTCCGGTGAGTTTCGGCATTGCTTTGTTCCTGACGGAACTTGCACCTGGCTGGCTTAGACGCCCGCTGGGTATCGCTATTGAGCTGCTGGCGGCGATCCCGAGTATCGTTTACGGCATGTGGGGCCTGTTTATCTTTGCCCCGTTGTTTGCGACGTATTTCCAGGAGCCGGTCGGTAATATTCTTTCCAACATTCCGTTTGTTGGCGCACTGTTTGCTGGCCCTGCATTTGGTATCGGTATTCTGGCTGCTGGTGTGATCCTCGCCATCATGATCATCCCGTACATTGCGGCGGTTATGCGTGATGTGTTCGAGCAAACGCCGGTACTGATGAAAGAGTCAGCTTACGGTATTGGCTGTACTACCTGGGAAGTTATCTGGCGTATCGTTCTGCCGTTCACTAAAAACGGTGTCATTGGCGGCGTAATGCTGGGGCTTGGCCGCGCGTTGGGCGAAACCATGGCGGTGACCTTTATCATCGGTAACACCTACCAACTCGACAGCGCATCGCTGTATATGCCGGGCAACAGTATCACCTCTGCGCTGGCAAACGAATTTGCTGAAGCGGAATCGGGTCTGCATGTTGCGGCACTGATGGAACTGGGTCTGATCCTGTTTGTGATCACCTTCATCGTACTGGCAGCGTCTAAGTTCATGATCATGCGCCTTGCGAAAAACGAGGGGGCACGCTAATGGCTACGCTGGAAATGCAAAACACCGCCGCACTGGCAGAATCACGCCGTAAAATGCAGGCGCGTCGACGTCTGAAGAACCGCATCGCGCTGACGCTCTCGATGGCGACGATGGCATTTGGTCTGTTCTGGCTTATCTGGATCCTGATGTCCACGATTACCCGTGGCATTGACGGTATGTCGCTGGCACTGTTCACCGAAATGACCCCGCCGCCGAACACCGCGGGTGGTGGTCTGGCGAACGCGCTTGCCGGTAGCGGACTGTTAATTCTGTGGGCGACCGTGTTTGGTACACCGCTCGGTATTATGGCGGGCATCTACCTGGCGGAATACGGACGTAAGTCCTGGCTGGCTGAAGTCATCCGCTTTATCAACGATATCCTGTTGTCTGCACCATCGATTGTGGTCGGTCTGTTCGTTTACACCATCGTGGTGGCAAAAATGGAACACTTCTCCGGCTGGGCGGGCGTGATTGCGCTGGCGCTGCTGCAGGTACCTATCGTTATTCGTACCACTGAGAACATGCTCAAACTGGTGCCGGATAGTCTGCGAGAAGCCGCCTATGCGTTGGGTACACCAAAGTGGAAGATGATTTCCGCGATCACCCTGAAGGCGTCTGTGTCGGGCATTATTACCGGTATTCTGCTGGCAATTGCCCGTATTGCTGGTGAAACGGCTCCGCTGCTGTTTACGTCGCTCTCCAACCAATTCTGGAGCACTGACATGATGCAGCCAATCGCCAACCTGCCGGTCACTATCTTTAAGTTTGCGATGAGCCCATTTGCTGAATGGCAGCAACTGGCCTGGGCTGGGGTACTGATTATTACCCTGTGCGTACTGCTGCTGAACATTCTGGCGCGTGTGATTTTCGCGAAGAAGAAACACGGTTAATTTTTACGGCGTGGCTGATGCGGCGCCGGATGAGGAAGAGATTGAAATGAGTATGGTTGATACTGCCCCAGGTAAGATTCAGGTTCGTGATTTGAACTTCTACTATGGCAAATTCCATGCCCTGAAGAACATCAACCTGGATATTGCGAAGAACCAGGTAACGGCGTTTATCGGGCCGTCAGGCTGTGGTAAATCAACGCTGCTGCGTACCTTCAACAAAATGTTTGAACTGTACCCGGAGCAGCGTGCGGAAGGTGAAATCCTGTTGGATGGTGACAATATTCTCACCAATACCCAGGATATCGCGCTGCTGCGTGCCAAAGTCGGCATGGTTTTCCAGAAGCCAACGCCGTTTCCGATGTCTATCTACGACAACATCGCGTTTGGCGTGCGTCTGTTTGAGAAGCTTTCCCGTGCCGATATGGACGAGCGCGTGCAGTGGGCGTTGACCAAAGCCGCATTGTGGAATGAAACCAAAGATAAATTACACCAGAGCGGATACTCTCTCTCCGGTGGTCAGCAGCAGCGTTTGTGCATTGCGCGTGGTATCGCCATTCGCCCGGAAGTGCTTCTGCTTGATGAACCGTGTTCAGCGCTTGACCCGATCTCCACCGGGCGTATTGAAGAGCTGATCACTGAGCTGAAAGAGGATTACACCGTCGTTATCGTCACCCACAACATGCAGCAGGCTGCGCGTTGTTCTGACCATACGGCGTTTATGTACCTGGGCGAGTTGATTGAGTTCAGCAACACGGACGATCTGTTCACCAAACCCGCGAAGAAACAAACAGAAGACTACATTACTGGCCGCTACGGTTGATATGCCCGGGCATCTGGAGAAATGATGGATAACCTTAACCTTAATAAACATATTTCCGGTCAGTTCAACGCTGAACTGGAGAGCATTCGTACCCAGGTGATGACTATGGGCGGCATGGTTGAGCAGCAGCTTTCTGATGCGATTACCGCCATGCACAATCAGGACAGCGATCTGGCGAAGCGCGTCATTGAGGGCGATAAAAACGTCAACATGATGGAAGTGGCGATTGATGAAGCCTGCGTGCGTATCATCGCCAAACGTCAGCCGACAGCGAGCGACCTGCGCCTGGTGATGGCGATCATCAAAACCATCGCTGAGCTGGAGCGTATTGGTGACGTCGCGGATAAAATCTGCCGTACTGCGCTGGAGAAATTCTCCCAGCAGCATCAACCGCTGTTGGTCAGTCTGGAGTCGCTGGGCCGTCACACCGTGCAGATGCTGCACGACGTGTTGGATGCCTTTGCGCGTATGGATCTGGATGAAGCGGTACGTATCTACCGTGAAGATAAGAAAGTCGACCAGGAATATGAAGGCATTGTGCGCCAGTTGATGACCTACATGATGGAAGACCCGCGCACCATTCCAAGCGTGCTGACCGCGCTGTTTTGCGCGCGTTCTATCGAGCGTATCGGTGACCGTTGTCAGAATATCTGCGAATACATTTTCTACTTCGTGAAGGGGCAAGATTTCCGTCACGTGGGCGGGGATGAGCTGGATAAGCTGCTGGCGGGTAAAGATCCGAAGGAATAAGCGGCTTGTTGCGTTCGCCGGGATCCCCCGGCGTCGCTATTGTAGGCCGGATAAGGCGTTAAGCCGCATCCGGCATTCTGCGCCATTCGCCCGGTGGCGCATGCTTACCGGGCCTACAAAAAATTACCGCGTAATATCCCAACCCCGCGCCTTCCACAATTCCGGCAACTGTGCCAAATCGGTAAAGGTCGTCACTTTAGGATGATCGATCGGTTTGTTGTGCGGATCGGCGCAGAAGTAAAAAACCTCCATTCCTGCAGCAATCCCCGCCTGGGCACCCGCACTGGAGTCATCGACCAGGATACAATTCTCAACGTTGACGTTCATCGCTTTCGCCGCATGGAACATCAGTGCCGGGTCAGGCTTCCAGCGCTGAATATCATAACCGCTGAACAGTAAATCAGGAAAATGATGCAACATGCCCAGCTTACCCAATGAATGCTGCATTTTGCTGACCGGACCGTTAGACACCACGCACATTGGCACAGCCATGCTGTCCAGCAGTGTGTTCGCACCAGCAATGACTTCCAGCTCGGTATCGAACAGACGTGCGACCTCAGCACGGTAAACCGGTTCTAACTCGGCTTTTGCCAGTTCGACACCGTGTTCTTCGTTAATAATGTCGATGATTTCGTAGAGCTTTACCCCCTTGAAGCGTTTAAACGTCTCTTCAAGATCGAGCGTAATGCCGAACGCCTGGAACATGCTGACATACGCGCGAGAACAAATTACTTCACTGTCGACAAGGGTACCGTCACAGTCAAAAAATACGGCTTCTATCTGGGACATGTCATTTCCATTTTAACAAGTTTAACGTTTTCGTAATGCATATTGGGGGGACGCAATCGTTGCCGTATAAGCAAAATCAATGAAAAAAGTTGCTCATAACCCAACCCTATTGTCGCATTTTGGTATAGGATAGCGACGAATTTTCCCTCCTTGTTCGGAAATTGATAATGAGTCAACAACACACAACCCAGGCTTCTGGCCAGGGGATGCTGGAACGCGTGTTCAAACTGCGCGAGCATGGCACGACGGCACGGACCGAAGTGATCGCCGGTTTAACCACCTTCCTGACGATGGTGTATATCGTTTTTGTTAACCCGCAAATTCTTGGCGTAGCTGGCATGGACACCAGCGCCGTCTTTGTTACCACCTGTCTTATTGCTGCATTTGGTAGCATCCTGATGGGGCTGTTTGCCAACCTGCCGGTTGCACTGGCACCTGCCATGGGGCTGAACGCATTCTTTGCCTTCGTGGTGGTCGGTGCGATGGGGCTGTCATGGCAGATTGGTATGGGCGCGATCTTCTGGGGCGCAATTGGTCTGCTGCTGCTGACGATTTTCCGCGTACGCTACTGGATGATTGCGAATATCCCGGTCAGTCTGCGCGTGGGCATCACCAGCGGTATCGGCCTGTTCATCGGCATGATGGGGCTGAAAAATGCCGGTGTTATTGTTGCGAACAAAGACACGCTGGTTTCCATCGGTAACCTGACTTCCCATAGCGTGCTGTTGGGGATTCTGGGATTCTTTATCATCGCGATTCTGGCATCACGCAACATTCACGCGGCAGTGCTGATCTCCATTATTGTGACCACGCTGTTAGGATGGATGTTGGGTGATGTTCATTACAGCGGTATCGTTTCTGCGCCGCCGAGCGTCACGTCTGTTATTGGTCATGTTGACCTGGCGGGTTCATTTAACATTGGTCTGGCGGGCGTTATTTTCTCGTTCATGCTGGTGAACCTGTTTGACTCCTCCGGTACGTTGATTGGCGTCACAGATAAAGCGGGTTTGGCAGATGCCAAGGGCAAGTTCCCGCGCATGAAGCAGGCTCTGTTTGTCGATAGCGTGTCGTCTGTTACCGGTGCGTTTATCGGCACTTCTTCCGTTACCGCATATATTGAATCCTCTTCCGGGGTTTCTGTCGGTGGACGTACAGGTCTGACAGCCGTGGTTGTCGGTCTGCTGTTCCTGCTGGTTATCTTCCTGTCACCGTTGGCGGGAATGGTGCCGGGCTATGCCGCAGCGGGTGCGCTGATTTACGTGGGCGTATTGATGACGTCCAGCCTGTCGCGCGTGAAGTGGGATGATCTGACTGAAGCTGTTCCGGCGTTTATTACCGCTGTGATGATGCCGTTTAGCTTCTCCATCACTGAAGGCATCGCGCTGGGCTTTATTTCCTACTGCGTGATGAAAATTGGTACTGGCCGTTTCCGCGATCTCAGCCCGTGCGTCATCGTTGTTGCGCTGCTGTTTGTGTTGAAGATTGTGTTTATCGACGCGCATTAATCGCTGTCTATTCGACCATAGCAAAACAAGCCCAGCATATCGCTGGGCTTTTTCTTTTACGCTTTTACGCGCTGAATATAATCACCGAACGCGGTCAGTTGGCCAGTCAGATGGTCCAGCGTGCTTTGGTCGATCACTTCACCGGTCTGCGGGTCTACTTTATTCTGAATAACGCCGCCCATAAACTCTGGCTTGTTCATCACCATCGCATCGAGGAATACCAGAATTTGGCGCAGATGATACTGACAGCGAGCGCCGCCAATGGCGCCCATTGAGCTGGTCTGGATTAGCACCGGTTTGCCTGATAATGGTTGATCGGGCAGACGAGACAGCCAGTCGATGGCGTTTTTCAGCCCGCCAGGAACAGAATAGTTGTATTCCGGCGTGACGATAACGACGCCATCAGCCTTCCTGATTTGTTCCGCCAGCGCTTCTACACTTGCCGGAAACCCCTCTTCCTGCTGAAGGTCGGCATCGTACAGAGGAATATCCCCAATCGACGGTAACGCATTCACTTCCATCCCCGCGGGGGCAATTTTTGGCAGCGTACGGGCAACCATTCCATTAAACGAACCCTTGCGCAGGCTCCCCAGTAACGTAACAACATTCAATGTTTCAGACATGGTTACTCCTGTTTCATCATGAAGGTTAAATCAGTTAAGCGTATGGCTTTTTGCTGCGGATAATTGTGAAAACCGGATCAGGCGACCCGTTGGCTCATTCGCGCGGGTCTGGATATCAGGCAAGCTTTTCCAGTCCTGTTTACCATCAAACTCCCAAACCTTGAGTTTTTCAATGGTTGGCGTGACCGCGACCGACCACACCAGCACATCTTCGGCATCGCAAATGGCTTCTATCTGCGTAACGTGAGCACATCTCAGACGGCCCGCACCCGGTAATAGCTGGAGTTCACGTGGATCGTCATTGCACACGTCGCCAGTGAGCTTGAGAACGCTCTGGCGTAACGTAATGAGTTGAGCACGTGCTTCATTGGGGTCGTTTTGGTTATTGATCCACAGATTTTCGTTGCTGGAAAAGCGGTAGGTTTCTGTAGCATTCGGGGTATGGAACCCGCGGGTTGCTCGCTGAAGCTCCATATCCAGGCCGCATGAACCCTCTGTAGTAATCGCGACGCCGACGATATTCCCGGCATAGGAAATCGAAAAACCAGGCAGGTTTTTATCGCGAAAAATGGGTTTCCCTTTCGCCTCGGTAACAATCTCAGGCAATGTGCTGGTGCCGTAAAGCATAAACATCAGTTCAGCGAGAAGGCTTCGGGAGGCCAGAAAGCGTGTTCGGCGGTGAGTGGGTAGATTTCTTGCTTCAAAATGACATGGAGTAGGGAGACGAACTGAAACCAGGTGTCCCTCCGTAAGAATCCCTCTGGCAAAATGTGTCGCCATTTTTCGCTCCGTGATTAATGGTCCGTGATTATTATCAGAGTAACATTTACGCAGCTTATAGGCAGGCTTTACTGCCCAAAAAGTAAACGGAATCGGGATACATTACGCGACATTTACATTTCCACAGCCAGGGAGGTCAATAAAACAACAATATAGCAAAGGATCTTCATGACATCTCGCGATAGAGTGCCTTGATCGTCTCTTTCAGCCATACGATCTTAGGATTGTGGCTGTTGCGTTTATGCCAAAGGAGGGTGAACGGTACGCGCATTTTTTCCAGTTGCGCAGCATCAAAAGGCATTGGACGTGCCACGAGCGGAAGCTGGTGGAGTTGGTTGTAACGCTGACAATAGACCGGGGCGGTGGCTATTAATGCGTGATCGGGCTGCGCGGCCATAAACAGCGATTGCTCAAAGCCCGGGAGACACAATGCGATGTTACGCGCACGCCCCATCTCCTGAAGCACATCGTCCAGTGCCCAGGTGTCGCTCTGCTCCCAGCTAATGCTGATATGGGGATAGCGCAGGAATGTTTCCAGATTCCACTCTTCCTGCAATGCCGGATGGTCTTCACGTAACCAGACGCAGGGGAGATCGGAAAACAGGACCTCGTGGTCGATCGATAACGGTAGCAGACTCAGCAATTCTCGTGAGCGCGGGTGACTTTCACGCCCGGTAAAGCCGATATCGACCTCGCCACGGATAATGGCATCCAGCGAATCGTAATCCCAGTTGCGCACTTTGATCGTTGCCTGTGGATAACGCTGGTAGATCTGTTGGGAGAGCGCGTTAAACATGATCATCACCAGCGGCGTTTCAGCCACCAAATCAAACTTCAGCCCACGTGGTGCTTCATGGTGTGGCTTATCGAGCAATTGATTGCCCATCTGCATCCACTCCGCCAGGCTCTGTTCCATGTTGAGCATCAGCGGCGTTGGTGTTAGCCCCAGCGGGGTGTTAACAAACAACGGATCGTCAAACCAGGCCCTCAGCTTCGACAGCGATTTGCTGACCGCCGACGGCGTGACGTTCATCCGTTTGGCGGTTTTAGTGACACTGCGTTCCTGCATCAACAACTGCAGGCAGAGCAGCAAATTAAGATCGAGACTGCTGAGGGATTTCTTCATGAGTTGGCGTGGACCGGTTTGGTGCAACAGTGATAATCAGCATGATACTCACTATGCTACAGCCAATCAGAATCCCGATCAGCATATTCAGCGCATCGAGACCGAGGATGGCGGCCAACCAAATCCATAACGATGAACCGCAAACCTGGGCAATGCCTAATGCCGAGCTGGCGACGCCTGCGCGCAGCGAGAATGGCCCCAGCGCCTGGCTCATGGCAACGCCGAAACCGACTGAGAATCCGGCGCAGATTAAGGTTAACCCGAACAACGTTACAGCGTGCGTACTGGCAAGGGTTAACACGATGCCCGCTGCCAGGAACAATACCTGTGAAGTCAGCATCAGGATGCGGGGTTTAAAAATGCTCAGTGCGAATGGCGTTGAGAAGGAGACCGCCATACTGACACCCGCGGTCATCGCCATTGTCGTGGCGTACTCACCGCGGTCAAAACCCATCACTTCCATCAGCAGCACCGGAGAGGTATTCACAAAGGTCAGGATGACCGACACGCTGAGGGTGGTAATTGCCAGGCGGCTAAGGAAAAAGCGGTTTACCAGTGATTCGGTGGTTTGGTTCTTTTGCACAGATGCCGGGAGCGTCGTTGGGCGCGATTCTCGCAGGATAAACACTGATAGCAGGCAAACGACCACACCCATACCCATCATCGTGTAGAACAGGCTCTGCCAGGGGTATTTGAGCATAATCAGATGCCCCATCACCGGAGCCAGTACCGGCACGATACAAGTGATACCGTTTAGCAGCGACAGCACCTTCGCACGGCGGCGATCGTCGAGTGTATCGCGCAGGATGGCGAAGGCCACCACGTAGCAGCAACCTGCCCCGATGCCCTGAACAAAACGGCCGACCAGGAACGGCGTACCGCTCTCGGCGAATGAACATAAGGCCGAGGCGATAATAAAGATCACCGCACCGACAATGGCGACCGGTTTACGACCCGACTGGTCAGCAATTTTACCGGCGAACAACATTGCCGTCGCCATCCCCGCCAGGTAGACCGAGAACGCGATATGCAACTGAGCCTCGCTGGCTTGTAAATCGGCAGCAATACGGGGCAATCCCACCAGATACATATCAATCCCGGCGGGATAAAGGAGAACCAGGGCAAAACTGCAGATTAGAAAGCGTGTCATAGCGACCTCATGAGGAAAGTGGCGCTAAGAATACGGGGAGAGGAATGTCTGTGCGAGTTGCCATTTGGACAACAGTGATTTCCTTATGGGAAATCACTGTTGCCGTATCCGGCCTACGGGGCCTGTAGGCCCGGTAAGCATCGTGCCACCGGGTAACACATCGTTATTTACCAATACAGAAGCTGGAGAAAATCCGCCCCAGCAGATCGTCGGAAGTAAATTCTCCAGTTATCTCACTGAGGTTTTGCTGTGCAAGGCGCAACTCCTCTGCTAACAACTCTCCGGCCCATGCTCCTAATAGCTGCGCTTTACCCTGCTGAAGATGTTCCGCTGCTTCTGCCAGTGCCTGCAGATGACGACGACGCGCCAGGAAGCCGCCTTCCATATTGGTTTCAAAGCCCATGCTCTGTTTGAGATGGTTGCGCAATACGTCAACACCTTCGCCGGTACGCGCGGAGAGGCGAACCAGTGAGTGGCCATTTACTTCGCTGAGACCCAGCGTTTCACCCGTGATATCCGCTTTGTTACGCACGACGGTAATCGGCAGTTTTGCAGGTAAACGCGCAATAAAGTCTGGCCAGATGTCTGCGGGGTCAACCGCGTCGGTGGTGGTGCCATCAACCATAAACAGTACGCGGTCAGCCTGTTCGATCTCCTGCCAGGCGCGTTCAATACCAATGCGTTCAACTTCGTCACTGGCGTCGCGCAGACCGGCGGTATCGATGATGTGCAACGGCATACCGTCGATATGGATATGCTCACGCAGCACGTCGCGGGTGGTGCCGGCGATATCGGTGACAATAGCTGCTTCACGGCCAGCGAGGGCGTTCAACAGACTTGACTTACCGGCGTTAGGACGCCCGGCAATCACCACTTTCATGCCTTCGCGTAGCAGGCTGCCCTGACGTGCTTCGGCACGCACGGCATCAAGATCGGCTATTACGCTATTGAGCTGGGCTTCAATCTTGCCGTCAGACAGGAAGTCAATTTCCTCATCAGGAAAATCGATCGCAGCCTCCACATAGATGCGCAGGTGAGTGAGTGCTTCCACAAGATGATTGACTCGTGCAGAAAACGCACCCTGTAAGGAATTTAGCGCCGAGCGTGCCGCCTGCTCAGAGCTGGCGTCGATCAGATCGGCAATTGCTTCAGCCTGGGCTAAATCGAGCTTATCGTTAAGAAATGCGCGCTCGGAGAACTCACCCGGTCTGGCAATGCGCAGGCCGGGAATGGTCAGAATACGTTTAAGCAGCAGATCGAGAATGACCGGACCGCCGTGACCCTGAAGCTCTAAGACGTCTTCACCGGTAAAGGAGTTCGGGCCAGGGAACCACAGCGCAATCCCCTGATCCAGCACGCTGCCATCCGCGTCTTTAAATGGCAGGTAGTCGGCATAACGCGGTTTTGGCAGTTTACCCAGTACGGTTTCGGCGACCTCGCGGGCTTTCAGGCCGGAGATGCGCAGAATACCCACACCACCACGTCCCGGTGGGGTTGCCTGAGCGACGATGGTGTCGTTATGGCTCATGATATGTCTCTTTGTCATGCAATAAAAAAGGCGGTCTAATGACCGCCCTTTGCTTTATGTTCCGTTTGCCGGATGGCGGTTTCGCCTAATCCGGCCTACACCGAATCAGGAGTTTTTCTTCTCGCGGCTATGCAGGCCACGTTTCTCCAGACCACGGTAAATCAGCTGTTGCTGAATAATGGTTACCAGGTTGCTGACGATATAGTACAGCACCAGACCTGATGGGAACCACAGGAAGAACACGGTGAAAATGACCGGCATAAAGGTCATGATCTTCTGCTGCATCGGGTCGGTCACGGTGGTCGGAGACATCTTCTGGATGAAGAACATCGTCACGCCCATCAGGATCGGCAGGATGTAGTACGGGTCCTGTGCAGACAGGTCATGGATCCACAGTGCGAACGGCGCATGGCGCAGTTCAATGGAGCCCATCAGCATGTAGTACAACGCCAGGAAGATTGGCATCTGGATGATCAGCGGGAAGCAGCCACCCAGCGGGTTAACCTTCTCAGCTTTGTACAGGGCCATCATTTCCTGGCTCTGACGCTGTTTGTCATCGCCCAGACGCTCACGCATTGCCTGAATCTTCGGCTGCAGCATACGCATCTTCGCCATGGAGGTGTACTGCGCTTTGGTCAGCGGGTACATGATGCCACGAACGATAAAGGTGATAACGATGATGGAGAAGCCCCAGTTACCCAGGAAGCTATGGATCCATTTCAGCAGTTTGAACAGCGGCTGAGAGATAAACCACAACCAGCCGTAATCCACGGTCAGATCCAGGTGCGGTGCAACGGCCGCCATTTTATCCTGAATTTCCGGGCCGACCCATAGGGTGCTGGTCATCGCGCCAGTCTGACCTGGCTGTACCAGTACCGGCTGAGATTTATAACCGATAGCGGCAATGCCATTACCCAGGTTAGCGGTGTAGAAATTATTGGTGCCGTCGTTACGCGGAACCCATGCCGTTGCGAAATACTGTTGCAGCATTGCAACCCAGCCGTCTTTAGCATTGACGTTCAGGTTTTCGTTATCAGCAATGGTGTCGAATTTGTATTTCTCATACTTCTCATCAGGCGTGGAGTACGCTGCGCCACGGAAGGTATGCAGTGCAAAGTTGCTGCTACCGGTGTCGCGATGAGAGGGCAGATTGATGGATTGCTTCAACTGACCAAAGGTGGAGACTTCCAGCGGTTTCTCGCCGGCGTTCTGCACGCTGTAGTTAACGTTGACAGCATATTCACCACGTTTGAGGACAAACGTCTTCGTGAATGTGTTACCCGCTGCGTCAGTATAGGTCATCGGGATCTGCAGTTCGTTCTGACCATCAGCCAGTACAAAGGCGTCTTTTTCGACGTTGTACAGCGGACGCGGGCCGTTAGCCGGGTTATCCGGGCCGTCACGACCTGTCAGGCCACTTTGTGCCTGGTAGATGAACTGTGGCGTGGTTTCCAGTAACTGGAACGGTTCGGTTGAACCCAGTTCTTTCGGGTACGCTGGCAGTGAAGCCTGTTCCACATCACCACCACGGGTGTTGATGGTCAGATCAAGCACGTCAGTTTTAACCGTAATCAGTTTCCCCTGGCCACTGGCCGGTACGCCCTGGTCGGCGGCGCTACCCGCTGCGGTGGTCGTTGTCTGCGTGGTCTGTTGGGCCTGAGGTTGCGGATTTTTATCCTGCTCCCAAGCTTGCCAGATCATGAAAGACACGAACAGCAAAGCGATGACTAAAAGATTGCGTTGCGAATCCATCGTTAGTGTTCTCTGGTATCAAATGGTCCGGGCGGGACGGGATCGTCACCACCAGGGTGTAAAGGGTGGCATTTTAATACGCGTTTCACCGTCAACCAACTGCCTTTTATCACTCCAAACCTGCGCAATGCCTCAATTCCGTAGCTCGAACAGGTTGGAGTGAAACGGCAATGCGGCCCAAGCAGCGGACTGATAAGGCGTTGATAGACCCGAATGAGGGCTATCAGGACCCGCGAGCCAGGCGACAATGGCGACGCCATAATTTTTCCAACGCTTCCGAGAGAGCACGGTTATCGAGGTCGGCAACCCCTTTTTTCGCCACCACCACGAAATCCATTGCTGGAAGCTCGTGCTGACGTAAACGAAAGCTTTCACGCGTCAGACGTTTAATCCGATTACGTTCATGCGCACGTTTAACATTTTTCTTGGCGACTGTAAGACCGATACGGGGATGCCCCAGCGAATTCAGGCGGCCGAGGATGGTGATTTGCGGCGTGCCAGCCCGTTGTGGCTGCTGGAAGACGAATGTGAAATGAGTGGGAGTTAACAAACGTAACTCCCTGGGAAATGCGAGCTTAACCACTCAGGGGCTAGCTTTTATTACTTAGAAACGGTCAGACGAGAACGGCCTTTAGCACGACGACGTGCCAGAACCTGACGACCATTTTTATTTGCCATACGAGCACGGAAGCCGTGAGAACGGTTGCGCTTCAGTACAGACGGTTGAAAAGTGCGTTTCATGGCGATTTCTACCTAAACTTGAATAAATTCACTGACTTTTGCGTATACCCGAACGAATTTCGAACGACTTACGCCACAGTGTGGGTGATTAAAGAGGCCGGATTGTAATAATTGTACACTCCGGAGTCAATTCTCTTTCCTTATATCCCGTTTTTTTTCACGTGGTTTTGTGTAAAAAACAGGCAGCGTTGACGCCGTAAGGCGACCGTTACTCGCTGGGGGTAAGAATTATACGGGCTGGTGGATAAAGCGCAAGGATCGCTCGGGATCTTTATTAGATCGTTTAAGCAGTAAAGCATCTTTACTCATTAATTTTTTCAATATGCGCGCGAAAACCTGCAGCACTTCTCCAGGATCGTTTACACTTAGCCGATTCTGGATCATCCTGTGGATAAATCGGGAAGAATCTGTGAGAAACAGAAGATCTCTTTCTCAGTTTACGCTATGATCCGCGGTCCTGATCGTTTCATTGGATCCTGATCGGGTAAAAATTGCAGATAGCAATTCGCACGTCACCCTTTGCATAGGGTCTTGTCGATGTGCGTCAACAATCATGAATGTTTCAGCCTTTGTCATTTATCGACTTTTGTTCGAGTGGAGTCCGCCGTGTCACTTTCGCTTTGGCAGCAGTGTCTTGCCCGATTGCAGGATGAGTTACCAGCCACAGAATTCAGTATGTGGATACGCCCGTTGCAGGCGGAACTGAGCGATAACACGCTGGCTTTGTATGCGCCAAACCGTTTTGTGCTCGATTGGGTAAGGGATAAATACCTCAATAATATTAATGGATTGCTGAATAGTTTCTGCGGAGCAGATGCCCCACAGCTGCGTTTTGAGGTTGGCACTAAACCTGTCACGCAAACGCTGAAGACGCCGGTGAATAACATCGTTACACCTGCGCATGTGGCTCAACAAGTGCAACCGCAACGAGTCGCTCCGGCGGCGCGTCCCGGCTGGGATAACGTACCAGCCCCGGCAGAACCTACCTATCGCTCTAACGTCAACGTCAAACATACGTTTGATAACTTCGTTGAAGGTAAATCTAACCAACTGGCGCGCGCGGCGGCACGTCAGGTGGCGGACAATCCTGGCGGCGCCTACAATCCGTTATTCCTTTATGGTGGTACAGGTCTGGGTAAAACCCACCTGCTGCACGCTGTAGGTAACGGTATTATGGCGCGTAAGCCGAACGCAAAAGTGGTATATATGCACTCCGAGCGTTTTGTGCAGGACATGGTTAAAGCCCTGCAAAACAATGCGATCGAAGAGTTTAAACGCTATTACCGTTCCGTTGATGCGTTGCTGATTGACGATATTCAATTCTTTGCCAATAAAGAACGTTCGCAGGAAGAATTTTTCCACACCTTTAATGCCCTGCTGGAAGGTAATCAGCAGATCATCCTGACATCGGATCGCTATCCGAAGGAGATCAACGGCGTTGAAGATCGTCTGAAATCCCGCTTCGGCTGGGGGCTGACCGTCGCGATCGAACCGCCTGAACTGGAGACGCGCGTAGCGATCCTGATGAAAAAAGCAGATGAAAACGACATTCGTCTGCCGGGTGAGGTGGCGTTCTTTATTGCCAAGCGCCTACGCTCTAACGTGCGTGAACTGGAAGGCGCACTGAACCGCGTGATCGCCAACGCTAACTTTACTGGCCGGGCGATTACTATCGATTTCGTGCGTGAAGCGCTGCGCGATTTGCTGGCATTGCAGGAAAAACTGGTCACCATCGACAATATTCAAAAGACGGTGGCGGAGTATTACAAAATCAAAATTGCGGATCTGCTTTCTAAGCGTCGATCTCGCTCGGTAGCTCGTCCGCGCCAGATGGCGATGGCGCTGGCAAAAGAGCTCACTAACCACAGTCTGCCGGAAATTGGCGATGCGTTTGGTGGGCGTGACCATACTACCGTGCTTCATGCCTGTCGCAAGATTGAGCAGTTGCGTGAAGAAAGCCATGATATTAAAGAAGATTTCTCCAATTTAATCAGAACATTATCTTCGTGACGCTATGAAATTTACCGTTGAACGTGAACATTTATTAAAACCGCTTCAGCAGGTCAGCGGCCCGCTGGGTGGTCGTCCTACACTGCCGATCCTCGGAAACCTGTTGCTACAGGTTGCGGATGGAACGCTTTCTCTGACCGGTACCGATCTCGAAATGGAGATG
Source organism: Citrobacter sp. R-1.5.2 (assembly GCF_035064245.1). Classification (NCBI taxonomy): domain Bacteria; kingdom Pseudomonadati; phylum Pseudomonadota; class Gammaproteobacteria; order Enterobacterales; family Enterobacteriaceae; genus Citrobacter; species Citrobacter sp. R-1.5.2. The sequence continues at coordinate 52,989 of NZ_JASEYC010000008.1, forward strand.
GTGGCACGCGTGGCGCTGATCCAGGCTCATGAGCCTGGTGCAACCACCGTTCCGGCGCGTAAATTCTTCGACATTTGTCGTGGGTTGCCGGAAGGTGCGGAAATTGCCGTTCAACTGGAAGGCGACCGTATGCTGGTGCGTTCTGGCCGCAGCCGTTTCTCGCTGTCCACATTACCTGCTGCTGACTTTCCGAATCTGGATGACTGGCAGAGCGAAGTCGAATTCACCTTGCCGCAGGCAACGATGAAGCGTCTGATTGAAGCCACGCAGTTCTCAATGGCGCATCAGGACGTGCGTTATTACTTAAACGGTATGTTGTTTGAAACTGAAGGCGAAGAGCTGCGTACCGTGGCGACCGATGGTCACCGTCTGGCTGTTTGTTCTATGCCGGTTGGTCAGTCTCTGCCTAACCATTCGGTGATCGTACCGCGTAAAGGTGTGATTGAATTGATGCGTATGCTCGACGGTGGCGACAACCCGCTGCGTGTGCAGATCGGCAGCAATAACATTCGCGCACACGTGGGCGATTTCATCTTTACCTCCAAACTGGTGGATGGCCGCTTCCCGGATTACCGTCGTGTACTGCCGAAGAACCCGGACAAACATCTGGAGGCGGGCTGCGATATTCTCAAACAGGCGTTTGCCCGAGCGGCAATTCTTTCTAACGAGAAATTCCGCGGCGTGCGTCTGTATGTCAGTGAAAATCAGCTCAAAATCACGGCCAACAACCCGGAACAGGAAGAGGCGGAAGAGATCCTCGACGTCACCTATCCGGGCACTGAACTGGAAATCGGTTTTAACGTCAGCTACGTGCTGGACGTACTTAATGCGCTGAAGTGCGAAAATGTGCGCATTATGCTGACCGATTCCGTATCCAGCGTACAGATTGAAGATGCAGCGTCACAATCCGCAGCCTATGTCGTCATGCCTATGCGCTTGTAAAGAATATCGGGCTATCTTACTTGTTATTCTGGCTCCGGGCAGTGCTCGCAATCCTCACGTACTTCAGTACGCTCCGGTTGCTGTGCGCTGGCCGTAACCAGACTAACTGCGACGATAACGCCCTGGTTATGAGTTGATATGTCGCTATCCCGACTACTAATCAAAGACTTCCGCAATATCGAAAACGCGGATCTCGCTTTATCTCCCGGCTTTAACTTCCTGGTTGGCGCGAACGGCAGCGGCAAAACCAGTGTGCTGGAAGCCATCTATACACTCGGCCATGGCCGGGCGTTTCGCAGTTTGCAGATTGGCCGTGTGATTCGCCACGAGCAGGAATCGTTTGTCCTCCACGGGCGTTTACAGGGTGAGGAACGCGAGACCTCGATTGGTCTGACGAAAGACAAACAGGGCGACAGTAAAGTACGCATTGATGGCACTGACGGGCATAAGGTCGCAGAACTGGCGCACCTGATGCCGATGCAGCTGATAACGCCTGAAGGGTTTACTTTACTCAACGGCGGCCCCAAATACAGAAGAGCATTCCTTGACTGGGGATGCTTTCACAATGAAGCCGGATTTTTCACCGCCTGGAGCAACCTGAAGCGACTGCTCAAGCAGCGCAATGCGGCACTGCGCCAGGTGAGTCGTTATGAGCAACTGCGCCCGTGGGATAGAGAACTTATCCCGCTGGCGGAACAAATCAGCACCTGGCGCGCGGAGTACAGCGCGGGTATCGCGCAGGATATGGCAGATACCTGCCAGCAGTTTCTTCCCGAATTCTCTCTCTCGTTCTCTTTCCAGCGTGGCTGGGAGAAGGAGACAGATTATGCTGAGGTGCTGGAACGCAGTTTTGAACGCGACCGCATGTTGACCTACACCGCGCACGGCCCGCACAAGGCGGATTTCCGCATTCGCGCCGACGGTGCGCCGGTGGAAGACACGTTGTCGCGTGGGCAGTTAAAACTGCTAATGTGCGCCTTACGACTGGCGCAAGGGGAGTTCCTGACCCGTGAAAGCGGACGGCGCTGCCTGTACCTGATAGATGATTTTGCCTCTGAACTGGATGATGCGCGTCGCGGGCTGCTGGCCAGCCGCTTAAAAGCCACGCAATCTCAGGTCTTTGTCAGCGCAATCAGCGCTGAACACGTTATAGACATGTCCGATGAAAATTCGAAGATGTTTACCGTGGAAAAGGGTAAAATAACGGATTAACCCAAGATAAAATGAGCGAGAAACGTTGATGTCGAATTCTTATGACTCCTCCAGTATCAAAGTCCTGAAAGGGCTGGATGCGGTGCGTAAGCGCCCGGGTATGTATATCGGCGACACGGATGACGGCACCGGTCTGCACCACATGGTATTCGAGGTGGTAGATAACGCTATCGACGAAGCGCTCGCGGGTCACTGTAAAGATATCGTTGTGACGATTCACGCTGACAACTCCGTGTCCGTTACCGATGATGGCCGTGGTATCCCAACCGGTATCCACCCGGAAGAGGGCGTTTCGGCGGCAGAAGTTATCATGACCGTTCTGCATGCAGGCGGTAAGTTCGATGATAACTCTTATAAAGTGTCTGGTGGTCTGCACGGCGTAGGTGTATCCGTCGTTAACGCCCTGTCGCAAAAACTGGAGCTGGTGATTCGTCGTGAAGGCAAAGTGCATCAGCAAACTTACGTGCACGGTGTGCCACAAGCACCGCTGGCGGTAACCGGTGAAACAGAATTGACGGGTACCCAGGTTCGTTTCTGGCCAAGCCACGAAACCTTCACTAATGTCGTTGAGTTCGAATACGACATTCTGGCGAAGCGTCTGCGCGAGCTGTCCTTCCTGAACTCCGGCGTATCCATCCGCCTGCGCGACAAGCGCGACGGCAAAGAAGACCATTTCCATTACGAAGGTGGTATTAAGGCATTTGTTGAGTATCTCAACAAAAATAAAACGCCGATCCACCCAAATATCTTCTATTTCTCCACCGAAAAAGACGGTATTGGCGTTGAAGTTGCGCTGCAGTGGAACGATGGCTTCCAGGAAAATATCTACTGCTTTACCAACAATATTCCGCAGCGTGACGGCGGTACTCACCTTGCAGGCTTCCGTGCGGCGATGACCCGTACTCTGAATGCCTACATGGACAAAGAAGGTTACAGCAAAAAAGCGAAAGTTAGCGCCACCGGTGACGACGCCCGTGAAGGCCTGATTGCCGTCGTATCGGTAAAAGTACCGGATCCGAAATTCTCCTCTCAGACCAAAGACAAACTGGTTTCTTCAGAGGTGAAATCGGCGGTAGAACAGCAGATGAACGAACTGCTGAGCGAATACCTGCTTGAGAACCCGTCTGACGCCAAAATCGTTGTCGGCAAAATTATTGACGCTGCGCGTGCGCGTGAAGCGGCTCGTCGTGCCCGTGAAATGACCCGTCGTAAAGGCGCGCTGGACTTAGCAGGTCTGCCGGGCAAACTGGCTGACTGTCAGGAACGTGACCCGGCACTGTCTGAACTGTACCTTGTGGAAGGGGACTCTGCGGGCGGTTCTGCGAAGCAGGGCCGTAACCGTAAGAATCAGGCGATCCTCCCGCTGAAGGGTAAAATCCTCAACGTTGAGAAAGCGCGTTTCGACAAGATGCTCTCTTCCCAGGAAGTGGCGACGCTGATCACCGCGCTGGGCTGTGGTATTGGCCGGGACGAGTACAACCCGGATAAACTGCGTTATCACAGCATCATTATCATGACCGATGCGGATGTCGACGGCTCGCATATCCGTACGCTGCTGTTGACCTTCTTCTATCGCCAGATGCCAGAAATCGTGGAACGCGGTCACGTCTACATTGCGCAGCCGCCGCTGTACAAAGTGAAAAAAGGCAAGCAGGAACAGTATATTAAAGACGATGAAGCGATGGATCAGTACCAGATCTCCATCGCTCTGGATGGTGCAACGCTGCATACCAACGCCAATGCGCCGGCCCTTTCCGGTGAGTCGTTAGAAAAACTGGTTTCTGAGTACAATGCGACGCAGAAAATGATCGGCCGTATGGAACGCCGCTTCCCGAAAACGCTGCTGAAAGAGTTGGTTTATCAGCCAACGTTGACAGAAGCCGACTTGGCGAGCGAGCAGACCGTTACCCGTTGGGTTAATGCGCTGGTGACGGAACTGAATGAAAATGAACAGCACGGTAGCCTGTGGAAGTTCGACATTCAGGAAAACACTGAACAAGGGCTGTTCGAACCGATTATTCGCGTGCGTACGCACGGCGTGGATACCGATTACGCACTGGACCACGAGTTTGTGACCGGCGGCGAATATCGCCGTATCTGCACGCTGGGTGAGAAACTGCGTGGCCTGATCGAAGACGATGCGTTTATCGAACGTGGCGAGCGTCGTCAGCCGGTGGCCAGCTTCGAGCAGGCACTGGACTGGCTGGTGAAAGAGTCCCGTCGCGGCCTCGCTATTCAGCGCTATAAAGGTCTGGGTGAGATGAACCCGGAACAGCTGTGGGAAACCACCATGGATCCGGAAAGCCGCCGTATGCTGCGCGTTACTGTGAAGGATGCGATTGCGGCTGACCAACTTTTCACCACCCTGATGGGTGATGCTGTTGAACCGCGTCGTGCATTTATCGAAGAAAACGCCCTGAAAGCGGCGAATATCGATATTTAAGCCAATCTGTAGGCCGGATAAGGCGGTTTACGCCGTCATCCGGCAAGACGTTGTATTGTGCCTGATGGCGCGTTGCTTATCAGGCCTACAAACGGCAACCCATCTACAAAAAGGGGAATCCCGATTCCCCTTTCTATCCCCCTTTTCGTAGCTGTTTTTTGAGCGGAATCGCGTTAGCATGAGGACGGACTCATTTAATCCGGGGAACTCATGGCTATCAAACTTATTGCTATCGACATGGATGGCACACTTCTGCTGCCCGATCACACCATTTCACCTGCGGTCAAAACGGCCATTGCCGCGGCGCGCGCGCGAGGTGTGAATGTGGTGCTGACCACGGGGCGCCCGTATGCTGGCGTCCACAGCTATCTGAAAGAACTGCATATGGAACAACCCGGTGATTACTGCATTACCTACAATGGTGCACTGGTGCAGAAAGCCGGAGACGGAAGTACCGTCGCGCAAACCGCGCTGAGCTATGATGATTACCGTTTCCTGGAGCAACTCTCCAGGGAGGTCGGCTCGCATTTCCACGCACTCGATCGCAATACGCTGTATACCGCCAACCGTGACATCAGTTACTACACGGTACATGAGTCTTTCGTCGCGACCATCCCACTGGTGTTCTGTGAAGCAGAGAAAATGGACCCGGCGACCCAGTTCCTGAAAGTGATGATGATTGATGAACCAGAGATCCTCGATAAAGCTATCTCGCGTATTCCAGCAGAGGTAAAAGAGAAGTACACCGTGCTGAAAAGTGCGCCGTACTTCCTCGAAATTCTGGATAAACGCGTCAATAAAGGGACGGGCGTAAAATCACTGGCCGATGCGCTGGGAATTAAAGCTGAAGAGATTATGGCGATTGGCGATCAGGAAAATGATATCGCGATGATCGAATACGCAGGCGTAGGTGTTGCAATGGATAATGCTATTTCGTCGGTGAAAGAAGTGGCTAACTTCGTGACGAAATCCAATCTTGAAGACGGCGTTGCCTGGGCAATTGAGAAATACGTTCTCTCCTGATACACGTTGTGCCTGGCTTCGGCCAGGCATAGAACATTAAGAATGTTATAAAAATCATGTTTGTATTATCAGATGTGAAATCGCACATTAATCCCCCCACTTAGCACGTAACTTCTATACTCTCCCCCCTTCTTTTATATTCGGGCGATTCCTGCCTGCAACTATGTTTCCTTATGACTAACACACGCATCCGCCTGGTGTTGATGACGTCTTCCTGTTTGGCTTTTCAAGCCTGGGCTGCGACGGATTCTGGCTCAACATTGACACCGCTGTATGACTATCAGGACGATGGTCAGGCTACTTCTTTGCCAACAAAACCCGCGGCTAAACCAACCGCAAGCCACTCTGTTTTGCCGTTTTTAGGTGAGGAGGCACGTAAACGTGGCTACGACCTGCCTGAGCCGTTTGGCGTGAATATTAACTACATGAATATCAGGCAAAATATTAATGTAGACAGTATTAATTTCAACGGTCTTTCCCTGCGCGGTCACTCATTGGATAACGCGTTTAAAATCAACGTTGGCAATACCCGAGAGAGAAGTAAAACCGAAACCTTAAAACTGGATGCCTGGCTACTGCCTTTTATGAACGTCTATGGCCTGATTGGCTATACCGACGGGCACTCTGTTTCGCAGATAGGTGTAGGAGTCAAAGGACCACGTAAATACCGCACACCAGCTAATTTGCAGAATCTGGCATTTCAGCTCGACTTTAAAGGTACAACCTACGGTGTAGGAACGACTCTGGTTGGCGGAGTGGGCAACTGGTTTACGGCTTTTGATGCCAACTATACGCAAACGCAGTTCGATATCCTTGATGGCAGTATTAATGCCTTTACCGTCTCTCCGCGTGTAGGTTATCGCTTTACCACTCCCGGCGTGGAGGCCCTGCACATGCCATCCGGCAAGTTAAATCTGTGGGTGGGCAGCATGTATCAGGATGTGCAGCAAGAATTTAGCGGCAGCCTGAACGATCTCACAATGCCTTCTGCAGCACTGCAAAAAATGGTGGATATTGCGAACAAGGATGGCAATGGTCGCTTCGATGTTAAACAGCACCTGCAATCACCCTGGAATGTGCTGGTAGGCGCGCAATATGAGTTGACCCGCAACTTTAATATCACCACCGAAATTGGCTTTGCCGATCGTAATAGCTTCTTTGCTGCGGGAGAGTATCGTTTTTGACGCGCATCGGCCTGATTCTGTTTTTCTGCCTGTTTGCCGGATACGTTCAGTCGGCGCTGCCGACCCGTAACGAGGTTGACGGCTGGCTGAATAAACTGGGCGCCAGCGATAACTTTAACGCCAGTAAAGGTATCGACTGGGGAGTGATGCCTGGGCCGTTTTATACCCCGGAACTGGGGTTGGGGATCGGTACGGCGGTGGTGGGGATGTATCGACCCGATCCGAACGATACGGTGAGTCAAAACTCGACGCTGACGCTGAGCGGTTACTTTAGCTCGACGGGGGCTTTCGGCATCACGATGCAAAATTATGCTTTTTTCGCCGACGATCGCTGGCGTTTCTTTCTTAATGGCGCATTAACAGATACCCCAACCTACTACTGGGGACAGGGTTTTAGCGCTGGAGATAAAGATAGCCAAAAACAGCAATATACCGCTCAGGTCCTGGATTTGCGTCCAACGCTATACCGGCGGTTAGCACCTAACATCTATCTGGGACTCGGCTGGTCGCTGAATACTCAGCATGCTGCGCAAATGGACGACAACGACCCTCCGAAAATTGAAAACACGCCGCAGGGGGCATCGGTTCTCAGTTCCGGGAGCAGCGTAGAATTGAGTTGGGACGATCGTGATTTCGTCCCTAATCCGCGTAAAGGACAGTATGCCGATGTACGCTACACCCGCTTTAATCCGGAGGTGGGGAGTGATACCCGGTTTGATGAATACCAGTTGCATTACAGTCGTTACCACTCGCTGGACGATAAAAACGTGCTGGCATGGGAGGCGGATGGCACGTTTACCCAGGGATCAGTGCCGTGGAGCATGATGCCGCTGCTCGGTAGCAATCAACGCATGCGCGGTTATTACGAAGGGCGCTATCGGGATAAGAATGTCGTTAGCGGACAACTTGAGTATCGCCGCAAGCTCGATTGGCGGCACGGCGTGGTCGGTTGGCTGGGCGCAGGTACTATGGGGCCATCATTTAGTGCGCTGGACGACGGACGTTGGCTGCCCTCGGCAGGAGTCGGTTATCGCTTTGAATTCAAGCCACGCGTCAACGTACGCCTGGATTATGGCATCGGCAAAGGCAGCAGCGGTTTCTATTTTCAGGTTGGAGAGGCATTTTGAGCAGGTTGCTGAAAACCACGTCGTTACTGGCATTACTTCTCGCAGGCAGTGCTGGGGCGGTATTACCGGTGGCATTAGATCTGGCTCCGCAGGCAACAGCGAGGGCAACCACCGCGTGGCCTGCTATGCCGCCACAGCCACTGCCTAAAGGGTTACGTCCTTGCTGTGCATTTGGCTACAACTTGCATGCGGAATTTCTGGGCATGCCGGTACCGTTTTATCAGCTGGATAACGTGGTCCCGGCAGGCCACCTTGGATTGCATCAGTACAACGATAGCATGCTGGCCGGGCTGGAAAACCTGAGCGGTTTAAGCCGTGAGAATAACGGTATTCTCTATACCGCCCGTGGCGGTTTTATTGATACCGCCCACGTTCGTGATACCGCTGATATGACGGTCTATATCTTTAGTCAGATCCTGCCGAAACTGGGGCAGGCTTTTACGCTCGATCTGGATACCGAACTGGCCCAGCGCCGGTTGGTGTTTAATGCCTTTACACCACCAACCGATCCAGTCGCGCGATATACGCTGGCAGCCTGGCTGGCCGCTCATCTGGCTTTTCAGGTCGCGGAGTGGCATGAAATTGCGCAATGGTACGGTTTTGAGTCTGTTCCCGGATTTTCTGAAGGTGTTTCTGCTTTTTCGCCAGAAGATCTTTACTCCAACCTGCTTGGTGCCCGCCTGGCGGTGTCACTGATTCTGGAGGGGCAAACGGTTTCTCAGGGGGTTTACGAGGTGGCGATGGGAACGGCGCTTCGGCAGGCACTTGTCCATCTTGGCGCTCAGTCGCCGGAACTCACCCGTTTCCATTTCGATATGCTGGACGGTCGCTGGTGGAACAGTCGGCGTCGGGTGCCGGAAAAATATCTGGTACTGCGGCGTAACTATCAGATGGGGGATAATCGTTTGCCGACACGCGTGCCCGGCGAGCAGGCTGTTCTGCAGCGACTGGCGCTGCCGCACCACTGGCAGGGCGTTGATCTTAATGCTGTCGGAGAGCTGCAACTGTGGCCGGGTACAGCAATGGAGCGGTTACCGCCGCCCATTCGTTACTACACCTTCGAGGACTTCCCTACTTTGGCAGTGAACGCTCAGCAAGCTGATGCGCTTGCGGCCCGCTAAAGGCTTATGGGATACGTGCTGTGCGTGGTAAAAAGGAGCAGTATTTTTTGTCCGGGACACTGCCATGAAACAAATCACCTTTGCAGCGCGTAATCATCAACTTACCAATATCAACACCTGGACACCGGACAGCCAGTGGCTGGTCTATGATGTGCGTCCTTCCGGCGCGTCATTTACGGGTGAAACCATTGAGCGAGTGAATGTGCAGGATGGTGAGGTTGACGTCATTTACCGTGCTACACAAGGCGCACATGTCGGCGTGGTGACCGTTCATCCTAAGTCTGAGCAGTATGTCTTTATTCATGGGCCAGAAAACCCAGATGAAACATGGTATTATGACTTTCATCATCGCCGTGGTGTGATTGCAACCCAGAGCGCAGTGGCGAATCTGGATGCGATGGATATTACCGCGCCATATACCCCAGGCGCGCTGCGTGGCGGTAGTCATGTGCATGTCTTTAGTCCGAACGGTGAGTTTGTTAGCTTCACCTACAACGACCATGTGCTGCATGAGCGTTCTCCGACACTGGATTTACGTAACGTTGGCGTGGCTGTTCCCTATGGCCCGGTGACTGTGTCAGCAGATCATCCGCGTGAGTACAGCGGTAGCCACTGGTGTGTGCTGGTCAGTCAGACTACACCGGAACCCAAACCGGGCAGCGATGAGATTAACCGGGCTTATGAAGAGGGTTGGGTAGGAAATCATACGCTGGCCTTTATCGGCGATACGTTGTCTGTCAGTGGCGAAAAAGTACCGGAACTGTTTATCGTTGATTTGCCACGCAATGAAAGTGGCTGGAAACAGCCTGGCGATGCGCCTCTGGAGGGAACGGAAGCAACAATGCCTGCGCCACCAGCCGGCATCGTTCAACGACGCCTGACGTTTACTCACGCTCGCGCCTTCCCGGGGCTGGTGAATCAACCGCGCCATTGGGTACGCAGTAATCCAAAGGCATCCGAAATTGCGTTTCTGATGCGCGATGACAACGGTATCGTGCAGTTATGGCTCATTACCGTGCAAGGGGGGGAGCCGCGTCAACTAACCCGTAGCGCCACGGATATTCAGTCGGCATTCAACTGGCATCCGTCGGGTCGATGGTTGGGATTTGTGCTGGAAAACCGAATTGCCTGCTGCGATGCGCAGACGGGAGAGATTGAATTTTTAACGACCAGCCATGGCAACCCACCTTCAGCAGATGCGATTGTCTTCTCTCCTGATGGCCGACAGGTTGCCTGGATGGAAGACGTCGACGGTTTCCGCCAGCTATGGGTGACAGAAACCGGACGTTAACTTAAGGCGCAGGCATTTGAGCTGGGGGGATAATGGCGTTGGTGGCTTGCGTTTTTTCCTCGCTCTTTTCTACGCGGGATCGGACCGAGTTATCTTTGCGAAAGAGATCCCACGGGAGCAGTACCGTATCCAGAACCGCAGTAAAAGGCATATCCAGAATAGCCAACGACTTTGTTCCCCAGTTCGTATCGCTATCGCCAATCATTGTGGCGCTGGCACGGGTGCCTGGATAGGTCCCTTCTTTCCCTCCGGTATGTGACATCACGCTGGAGCAGCCGCTTATAAAAACCATCCCGCTGCACATCATCAGTGTTAACACCATTTTTTTTATCATCATTATTTCATCTGCTAATCATCGTGTTTGCATGGTGAGTTAAAGCGATCCGTTGCGAAAATAACATCACCATCTTGTCGCAATGTGGCGGCAATCGCGATTTAACGATAACGACTGCTCCCCCCAGTGTATGCAATAGACAACAAACTGCAAAAAAAGTCAGAGGAGTACGCTTGAAAAGTTTGTATTAAGACCCATTTTTAGGGTGTAGACAAATGAAGGGCATGCCTGATGGGTGTCCTGGCTACCTGACCTGTCCAAGATGGAAGGTCCAACATTCTCGCTGATTTCAGGAGCTATTGATTATGCGTAACTTTGATTTATCCCCGCTATACCGTTCTGCTATTGGATTTGATCGTCTGTTTAACCTGTTGGAAAACAACCAGGGCCAAAGCAATGGTGGCTACCCTCCGTACAACGTTGAGCTGGTAGACGAAAACCATTACCGCATTGCAATTGCCGTTGCGGGCTTTGCTGAAAGCGAGCTGGAAATTACCGCTCAGGATAATTTGCTGGTGGTGAAAGGCGCGCATGCGGACGAGCAAAAAGAACGTACTTACCTGTACCAGGGTATTGCCGAACGCAACTTCGAACGCAAGTTCCAGTTAGCGGAGAACATCCACGTTCGCGGCGCAAACCTGGTAAACGGTCTGCTGTATATCGAGCTTGAGCGCGTGATTCCTGAAGCGAACAAACCGCGCCGCATCGAAATCAACTAATTTATCTGTCGGGCCGCTTGCGCGGCCCCGCTAAGCACAGGCTTGCCGTCAGGGAGCCGAAAGGTACTTACTCGCTTCTTAGAAGGAGAATATTATGCGTAACTACGATTTATCCCCACTGCTGCGTCAATGGATCGGTTTTGACAAACTGGCCAATGCATTACAAAACGCCGGTGAAAGCCAAAGCTTCCCACCCTATAACATCGAAAAGAGCGATGATAACCACTACCGCATTACCCTTGCGTTAGCCGGTTTCCGCCAGGAAGATTTGGATATTCAACTGGAAGGCACGCGTCTGACCGTAAAAGGTACGCCGCAGCAGCCGGAAAAAGAGACCAAATGGTTGCATCAGGGGCTGGTCACTCAATCATTCAGCCTGAGCTTTACGCTGGCTGAAAATATGGAAGTCTCCGGCGCAAGCTTCACCAATGGCTTGCTGCATATTGATTTGACCCGTAATGAGCCTGAAACCATTGCTCCACAACGTATCGCCATCAGCGAACGTCCCGCATTAAATAGCTAAATAGCTCCAAGCCTTTGCCCCGCCAGAAATGACGGGGCTTTTTTGTGCTTTACCACCCATACATTGCGCCTGTACTCTGCGAGAATCCATTTACTTAATGATGTTATTCACAGGGAACAGAAGAATGAGTGATATAGCATTGACGGTCAGCGTTCTGGCATTGGTGGCGGTTGTCGGGTTATGGATCGGCAACATAAAAGTACGGGGCGTTGGTTTTGGCATCGGAGGCGTGCTGTTTGGCGGTATTATCGTCGGACACTTTGTCGATCAGGCAGGGATGACCCTGAGCGGCGATATGCTGCATTTTATTCAGGAATTTGGCCTGATACTCTTCGTCTATACCATCGGCATCCAGGTCGGGCCGGGTTTCTTTGCCTCACTGCGTGTTTCGGGACTGCGTCTGAACCTGTTTGCAGTGCTGATCGTAATTATCGGGGGGCTGGTCACCGCGCTTTTGCATAAGATCTTCGCGATTCCGCTGCCCGTGGTGCTGGGGATCTTCTCCGGCGCGGTCACCAATACACCTGCGCTGGGTGCCGGGCAGCAAATTCTGCGCGATCTGGGTACGCCGGGGGATGTAGTCGATCAGATGGGGATGAGCTATGCCATGGCTTATCCTTTCGGTATTTGCGGTATTTTGCTCACGATGTGGCTGATGCGCCTCATTTTCCGCGTGAACGTCGAGTCCGAAGCTCAGCAGCATGAATCAACGCTGACCAATGGTCATACGCTGATTCAGACGATGAACATTCGTGTTGAAAACCCGAACCTCAATAATATGGCGATTCAGGATGTCCCTATTCTGAACAGCGACAAAATCATCTGTTCACGCCTGAAGCGAGATGAAACGTTAATGGTGCCGTCGCCGGGGACGATTATCCAGATGGGCGATTTGCTCCACCTGGTCGGACAGCCAGGCGATCTGCATAATGCGAAGGTGGTGATTGGGCAGGAAGTGGACACTTCACTGTCAACGCGGGGCACGGATTTGCGCGTTGAACGTGTCGTTGTGACCAACGAACAGGTACTTGGCAAGCGGATCCGCGACCTGCACTTTAAAGAACGTTACGACGTGGTGATTTCCCGTCTGAACCGCGCGGGCGTTGAACTGGTCGCCAGCAGCGATGCCAGCCTGCAATTTGGCGATATCCTGAATCTGGTGGGGCGACCTTCGTCGATTGATGCCGTTGCCAATGTTGTGGGTAACGCACAGCAAAAACTGCAGCAGGTGCAGATGTTGCCGGTGTTTATCGGGATCGGGCTTGGGGTTTTGTTGGGTTCAATCCCGCTGTTTATCCCCGGTTTCCCGGTGGCATTAAAACTGGGGTTGGCCGGTGGACCACTGATTATGGCGCTGATTTTGGGGCGTATTGGCAGTATCGGTAAGCTGTACTGGTTTATGCCTCCCAGCGCGAACCTGGCGTTGCGTGAGCTAGGTATTGTGCTCTTTCTCGCGGTGGTTGGGCTGAAATCCGGCGGCGATTTTGTGAATACGCTGACGCAGGGCGACGGTCTGAGCTGGGTGGGCTACGGTATTTTTATTACCGCCATTCCACTGATTACTGTCGGTTTACTGGCTCGTATCTTTGCAAAAATGAACTATCTGACGCTGTGCGGCATGCTGGCAGGGTCGATGACGGACCCTCCTGCGCTGGCATTCGCTAACAACCTGCACGCCACCAGTGGCGCAGCAGCGCTCTCCTACGCCACCGTTTATCCGTTGGTGATGTTCCTGCGCATTATTACTCCGCAACTGCTGGCGGTGCTCTTCTGGGGATTAGGTTAAAACTGACCTATCCAGCCAGCATATCCAGGAATGCCTGATGCGCTGCGCTTATCAGGCCTACATCTACATCGTTCACTGTAGGCCGGATAAGACGCCAGTCGCCATCCGGCATTACAAAGCACATCTCTCTTTTCCATTGTCTCATCACATTACGCTCCCTTTCGTTTGCGAATCAGGTTCATACTCCTTCCCTGTTCCGGTATAACGACCAGACAATAATATTGAAGGAGTCGTCATGAAGATTTCCCGCCTTGGGGAAGCGCCGGATTACCGCTTCTCACTGGCAAATGAGCGTACGTTTCTGGCGTGGATCCGCACTGCGCTGGGTTTTCTGGCGGCGGGCGTTGGTCTTGATCAACTGGCCCCGGACTTTGCTACGCCGGTCATCCGTGAGGCACTTGCTTTGTTGCTGTGTCTGTTTGCAGGGGGGCTGGCGATCTACGGTTATCTGCGCTGGTTGCGAAATGAAAAGGCGATGCGTCTGAAAGAGGACATGCCGTACACCAACAGCCTGCTGATTATCAGCGTTATGTTGACGCTTGTGGCGGTGATTGTTATGGCGCTGGTGCTGTATGCCGGATAGTCGTAAGGCTCGTCGCCAGTCCGATCCTGGTCTACAACCGGAACGGACATCGCTGGCCTGGTTTCGTACGTTGCTAGGCTATGGTGCACTGATGGCGCTGGCGATTAAGCATAACTGGCATCAGGCGGGAGCGTTATTCTGGGTTTCGATAGCTGTGCTGGCAATTGTGGCGATTATTCTCTGGCGCTACACCCGCAGCCGTAACCTGATGGATGTTACGCATAGCGATTTTTCTGAATCTCGCGCGGTGCGTGACAAATTTATGATCTCCCTCGCGGTGTTATCCCTTGCAATACTGTTTGCTGTAACACACGTTCGCCAACTTATCGTATATATCGGGAATTTTGCATGACAGTATGTGAGGACATGGATGTTAGTGAGGGTATTTTAAAGGTGGTGATTGATCACCAGAAGAGTTTACAACCTATTGAACTGTACCGTGATTTACGACAAGGAGATGTTCGTCTCATACAGTTTATCCCTCTGATGAAGCGCGATGAAGCAGGCAACCTGACGGCTGAATCTGTCACACCAGAAGGGTGGGGGCAGTTTTTAAATACGATATTTGATATCTGGGTTCGTGAAGATATTAATCGGGTATCTATTCAGCTTTTTGATAAAACGCTGCGTCGATGGTGTGGACTGGCGGTACAAATGGAACGGCAATCGACCTCACCGCAGAGCGCGCGCTGCCGGTCATGTTCCTTATCGCAATTTTACCGTGGTGATTGCCCGGTGCATGGGGATATTCACGGGGAAAACGTGCTGTGTGCGGGATATCAGGCCTTCTTTGAACACTCATCACCCCATATGCGCGTCATGCGCGATCTGATTAAACAGCATCGCTCACCAATGGAGCTGATGGCGATGCTGCGTTGAGATCAGCGGGGGTTAGCGTCCTTTTGCCAGGTATTGCGCCATTTCGGCCTCCGGCACCATACCGCCGCCGGTCGCCCATACCAGATGAGTGGCGTTTTTGAGCTGTTCGGCACTGAATCCATGCATCTGCTGGTAATCCGCGGAGGCACAAACGTGCTGCGGGCCAGCCATGCCAGCCAGTGCTGACGGCTCAAGACGAATATCTTCTTCCTGCGCCAGCCAGCCCAGCATGTCATACATGGTCTGGTCTTCCAGCGTGTACAGACCGTCGAGCAGACGTTCCATCGCCCGGCCTACAAAGCCCGATGCGCGACCGACTGCCAGCCCATCTGCCGCCGTCAGGTTGTCGATGCCGATATCCTGCACGGAAATCGTGTCGTGCAGTCCGGTGTAAATCCCCAACAGCATGCACGGTGAATGAGTCGGCTCTGCGAAGAAGCAATGAACGTTGTCACCGAATGCCAGCTTCAGACCAAATGCCACCCCGCCAGGGCCACCACCCACACCGCACGGCAAGTAAACAAACAGTGGATGGTCAGCATCTACCACACGTCCCTGCTGGGCAAACTGGGCCTTCAGGCGCTGTCCGGCAACCGCATAACCTAAAAACAGCGTGCGAGAGTTTTCATCGTCGATAAAGAAACAGTTCGGATCGGACTCTGCCGCCTTACGCCCTTGTTCAACTGCCACACCGTAATCTTCTTCGTACTCCACAACGGTAACGCCGTGGCTGCGCAGCTTAGCCTTTTTCCATGCGCGCGCGTCGGCAGACATGTGTACCGTCACCTTAAAGCCGATGCGGGCGCTCATGATGCCGATAGACATCCCCAGGTTGCCGGTTGAACCTACCGCGATGCTGTACTGGCTAAAGAACTGTTTGAACTCGGGCGAAAGCAGCATGCTGTAATCATCATTTGTCGTCAGCAGACCTGCTTTCAGTGCCAGTTTTTCGGCGTGTGTCAGTACTTCATAAATACCGCCACGGGCTTTGATTGAGCCAGAAATTGGCAGATGGCTGTCTTTTTTCAGCAGCAGCTCGCCGTGGATAGGCTGCTCGTACTCTTGTTCCAGCCGTTTTTGCATCGCCGGGATGGTGGCCAACTCAGATTCAATAATGCCGCCAGTGGCCTCGGTTTCCGGAAAGGCTTTTGCCAGGTACGGCGCGAAGCGCGTCAGACGGGCGTGGGCGTCCTGAACGTCGTGCTCAGTCAGGCCAACATACGGTAAACCTTCCGCAAGAGAGGTGGTGCCAGGGTTAAACCAGGTCGTTTCCTTGAGAGCGACCAGATCTTCCACTAAAGGATACTGGGCGATAAGTGTTTGAATGTTTTCCATAGTCAGTCTCGTTGCGCTTAGATAATAAAGGAAAGCAGGAATGTGCACGCCAGTGCAATAACGGACGCGATAAATGTCGCGGTCGTATAGTATTTGAATGTCTCATTCAGAGTGGCTCCGCAGTACTGCTTCACCAGCCAGAAGAGGGAATCTGTAACGATTGTGCAGCCAATTGCACCAGAACCGATGGCAATAGCGATGATCTCCGGGCTGACGTTCGGGTAAAGCGGTAGCATAGGGGCCACAATCGCTGTCGCACCCATCATGGCAACTGTGGCTGAACCCACTGCAGCATGCAGGATCAGTGCTACCAGCCATGCCAGCAGAATCGGGTGCATGTGCATATTCGAGAGGATCAGCGCGAGGGTATCCGCCAGCCCACTGCTTTTCAGGATAGCGTTGAATGCGCCGCCTGCGCCGATAATCAACAGAATATTGGCTATGGAGCCAAAACCATTTTCGGTATGCGTCAGTAGCGTGCCCATGCCGATATGCTGACGCAAACCGAGGATGTAATAGGCCACGAAAACGGCGATAAACATCGCGGTGATTGGGTTACCAATAAACTCCAGCAGCGTATAAACCGCGCTGCCTTTCGCCATATTCAGCTCAGCGACGGTCTTCATCAGCATCAGGCCAATCGGCAGCAGCACGGTAAACAGCGTAGCACCGAGCGATGGCAGTGTACTTTCGTCGCGAACCTTCAGGTCGGAAAACTCAGTCGGGACGGGTTTAAATGGCAGACGGTTGCCGAGAAATTTCAGGTATAGCGGCCCGCCGATAAGCGAAGCCATTAAGCCCACGAGTAAACCATAAACAATTACGGTGCCAATATCCGCGCCCAGCTTGTTGGCCACGAACAGGGCGGCAGGATGTGGCGGTACCACGCAATGTACAGCCATCAGCGCAGTACACAGCGGGATCGCCAGTTTCAGCAGTGAGGTGTTGGTTTTTTTAGCAATAGAAAAAGCCAGTGGGATCAACAGCACCACGCCGACTTCGACAAACAGCGTGATGCCGCAAATCAACCCGACCAGTACCATAATGACGTCAGCCGAAAGCCAGCGACAACGCTGCAACGTCAGACCGATGCGTTCCGCCGCGCCGGATACTTCCATCATTTTGCCGAGAATGGTACCAAGACCGATAACGGCAGCGAGAAAGCCCAGCGTACCGCCGATGCCACTCTCAATGGCGTTGACCATATCCAGCGGCCCCATGCCCATCATGGTACCCACGAAGAAGCTGGCTAACAGCAGCGCCAGAAACGGGTGAAATTTAAACTTCACGATGGTCAAAACGATTAACACGATACTTATCAGCAGCGTGCTCACAACCCAGATTTGAGAGTGCATAACTCACCTTGCCCTGTGATTAATATAGGGGTATTGGACAAAAATAAGGCACAGTCTGACAAACGATAAAAATCCCCTTTCACATGAGCCAGATTAAATCAAATGAGTGATTTACATCTAATTACGCATTATTTATGCGATATGGTTCACCTTGATTCATCTTTATGCTGATTTTTACAGCGGTTTTTTTTACACTCCGGCGAATAATTCAGGATGAAAGAGGTGAATATGGACCCCCTTCGTGAAGTCAGAAATCGGCTGCTCAATGGTTGGCAACTCTCAAAACTGTATACCTTTGAAGTGGCGGCCAGGCATCAGTCGTTTGCGCTGGCGGCAGACGAACTTTCCCTAAGCCCCAGCGCCGTCAGCCACCGTATTAATCAGCTTGAAGAAGAGTTGGGGATTCAGCTGTTTGTTCGCTCTCACCGCAAAGTGGAGCTCACTCACGAAGGTAAACGGGTGTTCTGGGCGTTGAAATCGTCGCTGGATACGCTGAATCAGGAAATCCTCGATATCAAAAACCAGGAACTTTCCGGGACGCTCACTGTGTACTCACGCCCCTCCATCGCACAGTGCTGGCTGGTTCCGGCGCTCGGTGACTTTACCCGTCGCTATCCGTCGATTTCTCTGACCATGCTGACCGGGAATGACAACGTCAATTTGCAACGTGCCGGGGTTGATCTGGCCATTTATTTTGACGATGCTCCCTCTGCACAGCTCACGCACCATTTCCTGATGGATGAAGAGATCCTGCCGGTATGCAGCCCGGACTATGCCCGTCGTTATGACCTTACGGGGTCGTTAGTGAATCTGCCGCACTGCACGTTGTTGCACGATAGACAGGCATGGAGCAACGACTCCGGGACCGATGAATGGCACAGTTGGGCGCAGCATTTTGCCATGAATTTGCCGACATCATCAGGTATCGGCTTCGATCGTTCTGATTTAGCGGTCATTGCGGCGATGAACCATATCGGCGTAGCGATGGGACGAAAGAGACTGGTACAAAAGCGCCTCGACAGCGGGGAACTGGTCGCGCCTTTCGGTGATATGGCGCTGAAATGCCATCAACACTATTACATCACCACGTTGCCTGGCAGGCAGTGGCCAAAAATCGAGGCATTTATTGGCTGGCTGCAGGAGCAGGTTAAATAAGCGGGCCGCGAATATTTTTTACGCTTTCTCTCTACACCAGGTATCAAAAATCATGCTAAATACGTGATATCACACCTGATGATTTGCGTAAGGACGACCGTGTTAAAGCCGATTGTTTCCCTCTTACTGTTAGCCAGTGCCGCCGTGTATGCCGCACCCCCTGCGCTGACGGCGGCGCTGTATGCACAGCAGCTTGGGGTTGGAATGGACGTCGATTGGGCTCGCACCGATCGCGGTATCCGCGAGTTCGATCCGCTGGTGGTACGGGATTTCAAGGCGAAGGGGATCTCTCATGTGCGTATTCGTGTGGCGGGTGAGCCAACAGAAGCCAGACTCATCCATTTGCGCAAGCTGGTAGAGGCTTGCGAGCAATACGGCGTGATCCCGATTATTGCTTATCAGGCTGATGAATATAAAAAAGACCCCAATAGCGGCAATGAAAAAGAGGTGGTTAACTGGTGGGTAGCGGTGGCGCATTACTTTGGTCAAAGTTCGCCGTTGCTGGGCTTTGACCTGATTTATGAGCCTGCCGATAAGCTTAATCACAATCAGACTTCGCTCAATCGGGTGTATGACAAAACCATTCGTACTATCCATGCCATCGACCCGCAGCGGATGATTTTCATTGCGCCGCGCCTGCGCGCGGCACCGGAAGATTTGCCTAATCTGAAATTACCGCCGCAAAGCCAGAATACCGTTCTGGCTGAATGGCATATCTTCCCGTGGGGGCCGCTAAAAAATAACGGTAAGTACCCCTGGACGTCGGGGACTGCGGCAGAAAAAGCCGCCATTCGCGCCCGTATTAATACGGCTATTCACTGGCAACAGAAAACGGGGCACGTCAGTTGGGTGGGGGGCTGGTCACCGGGAGAAACCATCAAAAATACGCCTTCTGCCGCGCAAACTGCATTTGCACGGTTTATGGCATGTGAACTGCGCAAGGCAAAAATCCCCTATGCAATCAATGCTGATACGCAGTTTTATGATGGTGAAGAAGGTGCCTGGCGTCCCGCACTGGAGCCGTTGATTAATACGATGATTGCGCCTGAATGTGAAAAGCCCGGCGATAAGCCGGGCCATCATGCGCTTAAACCGCCTGTCCCTGATGCGACACGCGTGACGCCAGCGGCAGCCAGCACACAAAAATCAGCAGCCCCATAAGGGTCATCAGCAGCCCGAGGCTGGCTTGTCCGGTCTGCGGTAGCATCGCGGAGAGCCACGCCAGCACGCCAGATCCAATGTTCTGTAAGCCACCAACCAGCGCGCCGGCAGTACCTGCCAGGAACGGGAAAGGTTCCATTGCGCCGCTGGTTGCCAGTGGGAACAACATCCCCGCACCGAAGAAGAACAACGCGGCAGGAACCAGCAGTGTCCAGACGTTCATCACATCGAACAAACCTGGGATCCACATCATCAACCCGGCAACCAGACAGCAGGTAACCGACTGCCACATTAGCGTTGAAAATCGCTTGTTAGGGCGACCGGCGAACCATGCGCCGAAAAACGCTGCCGGAATAGGCAGAATAAACAGGATACTGACCGCCATGCTGCTTAAACCCAGCACCGCGCCCATCAATACCCCAGAGCAGGCTTCGAAGACGGCAACGCCTGCCAGGCCGCCGATCAACATCAGCACATAACAAGTGAATGCGCCGTTGCCAAACAGGGTTTTGTAGCTGGCAATAAGCCGTGGACGTGGCGCGCCAGCAGGCCGTGTTTCCGGCATCCAGCGCGCCATGCTAAATGTGACGCCTGCACACAGAATCAGCAGAAAAATATAGCAAGCGCGCCAGTTCCACAGCGTATCCAGCATGCCGCCAATCAGCGGTGCCAGCAGTGGACTGACCAGGATACCCATATTTAACAAACTATTCGCGTGACGAAGCTGAGTACCTTCATACAGGTCTCGCGGTAGGGTTCGCGCCATCACACCGCCGACGCCTGTCCCCATACCCTGAATGGCACTGGCGATAATCAATACCGTCAGACTATGGGTAGTAATGGCGACCAGCGTAGCCAGCATAAAAATAGACATCCCGGCGAGGATCACCGGGCGACGACCTACGCGGTCGGAAAGCGGGCCGTAAAACAGTTGTGACACGCCGTAGGTCAGGAGGTAGGCAGCCATTACGCTTTGCACCGCGCCTTCGCGAACGTTCAGTTCACGCGCCATATCAGCAATCGCAGGGATATAAATGGTTTGCGCCATCTGACCCACCGCCACCAGTAATACCAACATCAACAACAAATTGACGCTTCTATGCCTTTTCATTTCGCTGATTACTTTTCAAATGAAGAAAAAATAAGAATAAGGTGCTGCACTTTCCCATAAATGCGCGTGGAATCTACCACAACAGAAAAAGAAGGCCAGATAGTGGGCTGGAATGTTTCAACGATGAACGGCAGGAAATGTAAACAAATAGCGGCAACAAATGTTGCCGGATTGCATCAGGTCGACAGCGCGATTATGACAAACGTAGCAATACTGCGCCGGCGGCAATACCTGCGGCCGCGATAAGGCGTACTCCGGCGACTTTCTCTTTTAGCAGCAACCAGGCGAGCAGTGCGCCAAACAGAATGGATGTTTCACGCAGTGCGGCTACCACCGCCAGCGGGGCCTGAGTCATCGCCCACAGTGCCAGCCCGTAAGAGCCCATGGTGCCAATACCACCAAGAATACCTTTCTTCCACTGGTGCGCCAGATAGCGGGAGGCTTCGCGGCGTCTGGCAATCATCGCCCAGCTCAACAAGCAGGAGCCGTTCAGGAAGAAGGTCCAGAGCGTGTAGCCCAGAGCAGTCTCTGAAAGCCGAACACCGGTGCCATCAACCAGCGTATAGCCGGCAATAAAACAGGCATTGATGAGCGCCAGAACGATCCCTCGTTGTGAACTGCTGCGTCCGTTAAATGCCATGCCGAGGATCGCCAGGCAGATTGTGGCAATCCCCACCCAGGCCAGCATTGACAGACTATCGCCGAGAAACAGGACGCTGATGATAGCGACCAACAATGGGGCGGTGCCGCGCATGATGGGATAGGTCTGGCTCATGTCCGAAACCTGATAGGTTTTGGCAACCAGGACGGTGTACACCACCTGTAATACGGTTGAAATCGCCAAAAATGGCAGGCTGGCGGCAGAGGGTTGGGGGGCGAAGGGTAAGAGAATCAGAGCCATAATCGCAGCCGAGCCGCTCACGCTGATAGCCGAGTACAGCTTGTCATTTCCTGCTTTAACAATGGCGTTCCAGCTGGCATGAAGCAGCGCGGCGAACAGTAAAATGCAGAAAACAGAAAGAGTCATAGCGGTATTCTTCCCTGAGAATGTCATAAAAACGTAACATATTGGCGCGACACAAGCACCTGGGAGAAGGTGAAAGGGGAGCAGGTGATAACCCGCTCCCCTTAAGTGCGACTTGAATCTGAACTATTTTATATACTTCAGAACAGCATCAAGCAGTTGCAGTGCTGCAACGATGAGTTTGAGGATAAGAATAGCGATATCCACGAGGCTCATACGCTCTCCTTTTGGTACAAGGAGCACGGTGCTGGCGTACCTCGCCGCTGCCTGTTGCCAGCACCTTTGTTGACGTAACACAGTGTGCTCACTTCGGGGGTTAAGGCGCTGACGGCACCACCCGTTTCAGCCAGGACTTTGTTGCGCCGGTAAAACAGCGGCCCCCTCGCGCACTGCGAACATTCACAGTATAGATAAATACTGTATGTATGAACAGTATTTTATGGACAAAATCCGCAAAGCGATCCATACTCAGAAACGTCAAAATCCGTACCTTAAATTGCGCGTTCGTTGCCGATCGCGTATACTTCTTGCGTTGACGTAACACAGTGTGTTCTGCGGTTACCAGCCGCAAACCCTGAAAAAAACCTCGCCCCGGCGGGGTTTTTTGTTTTTACATTGCGTACAGCTAAACGTGATCTTTGACGCATTTTTGCGCAGATGAAAAATTTTCCATTGTCACGCTGAAAAACCTGTGTTTGTATAAATCCTGTTAACCAACAAACAGACAAGGTCCCTAATGAACCCTTCCATGCTGACTGCGACCCTACTAAAAACTGCGCCATCTCGCGCAGCGGTCGTCGTGCGTGTGGTGGTGGTCGTCGGCAATGCGCCGTAGGGTCCGGAACAACACACGATTCCAAAACCCCGCCGGCGCAAACCGGGCGGGGTTTTTCGTATAAGAGACCTGCCCGGAGCAAAGGCCCAGAATAAAAGGACTGGAGCATGGCAAGTTCGGGCATCACATCCAAGCGTACGCGCTTTACGGGCGCAGAATTCATCGTTCATTTCCTGGAACGTCAGGGAATTAAAGTCGTCACCGGTATTCCTGGTGGCTCAATTCTCCCCGTCTACGACGCCTTAAGCCAAAGCACGCAAATCCGTCATATCCTGGCGCGCCACGAGCAGGGTGCGGGGTTTATCGCCCAGGGGATGGCACGAACCGAGGGTAAACCTGCGGTGTGTATGGCCTGTAGCGGGCCGGGGGCAACTAACCTGGTTACTGCTATCGCCGATGCGCGCCTGGACTCTATTCCGTTGGTGTGTATCACCGGGCAGGTTCCGGCCTCTATGATCGGCACTGACGCCTTCCAGGAAGTTGACACCTACGGCATCTCTATCCCCATCACCAAACACAATTATCTGGTTCGCCATATCAATGAATTACCGCAGGTCATGAGCGATGCCTTCCGCATTGCGCAGTCAGGACGCCCAGGCCCGGTGTGGATAGACATACCTAAGGACATTCAAACAGCCGTATTTGACATTGAAGAGATGCCGGAGCCTGCAGAAAAAGCCCCTGCGCCAACCTTTAGCGCGGACAGCGTTCGCGATGCTGCCGCCATGATCAATGCGGCACAACGTCCGGTGTTGTACCTCGGCGGCGGCGTGATTAACGCACCTGAGCGCGTACGTGAGCTGGCGGAAAAAGCGATGCTGCCCACAACCATGACCTTAATGGCGCTGGGCATGTTGCCAAAAGCGCATCCGCTGTCGTTAGGTATGCTGGGCATGCACGGCGCACGCAGCACCAACTTTATTCTGCAAGAAGCTGATTTATTAATTGTTCTTGGCGCACGTTTTGATGACCGGGCGATTGGTAAAACCGAGCAGTTCTGCCCGAATGCAAAGATTATCCACGTGGATATCGATCGTGCCGAGCTGGGTAAAATCAAACAGCCGCACGTAGCCATTCAGGCGGAGGTGAATGAGGTGCTGGAACAGCTGATCCCATTGATTGAGGCGCAGTCGCGCGGCGTGTGGCATCACATGGTGGCGGATTTGCAGCGTGAATTTCCATGTACCATTCCACAGGAAAGCGATCCGCTCAGCCATTATGGGCTGATTAACGCCGTTGCGGCTTGCGTAGACGATAGCGCCATCATCACTACCGACGTGGGCCAGCATCAGATGTGGGCGGCGCAGGCCTACCCGCTGAATCGCCCACGTCAGTGGCTGACGTCTGGTGGTCTGGGGACCATGGGCTTCGGTCTGCCCGCAGCGATTGGTGCGGCGCTGGCGAACCCGGACAAGAAAGTGCTGTGCTTCTCTGGTGACGGCAGCCTGATGATGAATATTCAGGAAATGGCGACTGCCAGTGAAAATCAGCTGGATATTAAGATCATCCTGATGAATAACGAAGCGCTGGGTCTGGTGTATCAGCAGCAGAGCCTGTTCTATAAACAAGGAGTGTTTGCTGCGACCTATCCGGGGATGATTAACTTTATGCAGATTGCCGCCGGTTTTGGTCTCGAAACCTGCGATTTAAATCATGAAGCGGATCCACAGGCGGCGCTGCAGGAGATAATTAATCGTCCAGGACCTGCGCTGATCCACGTACGTATTGATGCAGAAGAAAAAGTGTACCCGATGGTACCGCCGGGTGCGGCAAACACTGAAATGGTGGGGGAATAAGCCATGCAACAGCAGACTCATGACAACGTAATCCTGGAACTCACCGTACGCAATCACCCGGGTGTAATGACCCACGTTTGTGGACTGTTTGCCCGCCGTGCGTTCAACGTGGAAGGTATCCTCTGTCTACCGATTCAGGACAGTGATAAGAGCCGTATCTGGCTATTGGTGAATGACGACCAACGTCTGGAACAGATGATAAGTCAGATAGATAAACTGGAAGACGTGGTGAAAGTCGCACGCAACCAGTCCGACCCGTCGATGTTTAATAAGATAAGCGTCTTCTTCGAGTAATTCGTTCAAGGCTTGAACGATGAAGTGTATATCGTTAAGGTAAGCGCCTTTGCCGGATGGCGGCGTAAACGCCTTATCCGGCCTACCTTCTTGTAGGCCTGATAAGCGCAGCGCCATCAGGCGTTTCGCAGCCCCAGGACAACCCCATGATCACCGTAGCCCTTATCGACGACCACACTATCGTTCGCTCTGGCTTTGCCCAACTGCTGGGCCTTGAACCCGATTTGCAGGTTGTGGCTGAGTTTGGCTCAGGTAGCGAGGCGCTGGCAGGATTGCCAGGGCGCGGTGTGCAGGTCTGTATCTGCGACATCTCCATGCCTGACATTTCCGGCCTCGAACTGTTAAGCCAGTTGCCAAAAGGCATGGCGATTATCATGCTCTCCGTCCACGACAGCCCGGCGCTGGTGGAGCAGGCATTGAACGCAGGGGCGCGAGGCTTCCTCTCAAAACGCTGTAGCCCCGATGAGCTGATTGCCGCGGTGCGTACCGTGGCGACTGGCGGCTGCTATTTAACGCCGGACATCGCCGTCAAACTGGCGGCCGGGCGTCAGGACCCGCTAACCAAACGCGAACGTCAGGTGGCAGAAAAACTGGCGCAAGGGATGGCAGTCAAAGAGATTGCGGCTGAACTGGGCTTGTCACCAAAAACGGTACACGTGCACCGCGCCAACCTGATGGAAAAGTTGGGCGTAAGCAACGATGTTGAGTTGGCACGGCGGATGTTTGACGGCTGGCAATGAACACGTTCTTTTCCCGGTTAGTCACCATTGTTGCCTGCTTTTTTATCTTCTCTGCCGCATGGTTTTGCCTGTGGAGCATCAGCCTGCATCTGGTTGAACGCCCGGAGCTGGCAGTGCTGCTGTTTCCATTCGGCCTGCGCCTGGGGTTGATGCTGCAATGCCCGCGCGGCTACTGGCCGGTACTGTTGGGTGCGGAATGGCTGCTTCTGTTTTGGCTGGCACAGGAAGTGGCACTGTCCCATCTGCCACTTTTGGTGATCGGTAGCTTTCTCACCTTACTTCCCGTCGCACTGACCTCACGTTTCCGCCATCAGCGTGACTGGCGCACATTGTTATTACAGGGGGCAGCACTGACCGCGGCGGCATTGCTGCAATCGCTACCATGGCTTGGGCAAGGTGAAGAGGCGTGGACCGTGCTGCTGCTAACACTCACTGGTGGACTGACGCTGGCGCCGATCTGCCTGGTGTTCTGGCACTATCTGACCAGCACCACCTGGCTGCCGCTGGGACCGGCGGTGGTTTCTCAACCTGTGAACTGGCGCGGACGACATCTGGTCTGGTATCTGCTGTTGTTCAGTGTCAGCCTGTGGTTGCAGTTGGGCCTGCCGAATGAGCTGTCACGCTTTACGCCGTTTTGCCTCGCGCTGCCGATTATTGCACTTGCCTGGCACTATGGCTGGCAGGGGGCGCTGATCGCCACGTTGATGAATGCCATCGCGCTGATTGCCAGCCAGACCTGGCACGACCATCCCGTCGACTTGCTGCTCTCCTTGCTGGCGCAGAGCCTGACCGGTCTGCTGCTCGGCGCGGGTATTCAGCGCCTGCGTGAACTCAACCAGTCGTTGCAAAACGAGCTGGCGCGTAATCATCGTTTGGCGGAACGTTTGTTGGAAACCGAAGAAAGCGTGCGCCGCGACGTGGCGCGTGAACTGCACGACGATATCGGGCAGACCATTACCGCGATTCGTACTCAGGCCGGTATCGTTCAGCGACTGGCGCCGGAAAACGCAGGCGTGAAGCGCAGTGGGGCGCATATTGAGCAGCTTTCACTCGGGGTATACGATTCGGTACGTCGCCTGTTGGGGCGTTTACGCCCGCGCCAGTTAGATGATTTAACCCTGGAGCAGGCTATCCGTTCATTGATGCGGGAAATGGAGCTGGAAAGTCGCGGTATCGTCAGCCACCTCGACTGGCATATTGATGAATCAGAACTCAGCGAGAGTCAGCGGGTGACGCTGTTTCGCGTCTGCCAGGAAGGACTGAACAATATTGTTAAGCATGCCAATGCCAGCGCGGTGACGTTGCAGGGCTGGCTACAGGATGAGCGGTTGATGCTGGTGATTGAGGACGATGGCAGCGGCCTGCCGCCGGGTTCGAATCAGCAAGGATTTGGCCTCACCGGGATGCGTGAGCGCATTACGGCCCTCGGCGGTAAGCTTTCGATATCCTGTACGCACGGTACGCGGGTCAGCGTCTCTTTGCCTCAGCGTTATGTGTAAGGAATGGCAATGTTTCAGTTTCTAAAAGCCCCGGCTAATGCGCCACTCATTACCAATAAAAGTGAAGTAGATGCCCGTTATCGCTACTGGCGGCGGCATATTCTGACCACCATCTGGCTTGGCTATGCGCTGTTTTATTTCACGCGCAAAAGCTTCAACGCGGCGGTGCCGGATATCCTGACCAGCGGTGTGCTGACCCGCAGCGATATTGGTCTGTTGGCAACGCTGTTTTACATCACTTACGGCCTGTCGAAGTTTGTCTCTGGTATCGTCAGCGATCGTTCCAACGCCCGCTATTTTATGGGCATTGGCTTGAT
Organism: Citrobacter sp. R-1.5.2; assembly: GCF_035064245.1. Lineage (NCBI taxonomy): Bacteria > Pseudomonadati > Pseudomonadota > Gammaproteobacteria > Enterobacterales > Enterobacteriaceae > Citrobacter > Citrobacter sp. R-1.5.2. The sequence goes on from NZ_JASEYC010000008.1 coordinate 80,778, forward strand.
TGCAACCGGCGTGGTAAACATCCTGTTTGGTTTCTCGACCTCGCTTTGGGCCTTTGCGCTACTGTGGGCACTGAATGCGTTCTTTCAGGGCTGGGGATCGCCGGTATGCGCCCGTTTGCTGACTGCCTGGTACTCGCGTACCGAGCGTGGTGGCTGGTGGGCGCTATGGAACACCGCACATAACGTCGGCGGGGCGCTGATCCCGATGGTGATGGCGGCGACGGCGCTGCATTATGGCTGGCGTGCAGGAATGATGATTGCCGGAATACTGGCGATTGTGGTGGGATTTTTCCTGTGCTGGAGATTGCGCGACAGGCCGCAGGCGATTGGCTTACCCCCGGTTGGCGACTGGCGGCACGATGAGTTAGAAATTGCCCAGCAGCAGGAGGGCGCAGGCTTAACCCGCAAAGAAATTCTCACCCGCTATGTATTGCTGAATCCCTACATCTGGCTGCTGTCGTTGTGTTATGTGCTGGTGTACGTGGTACGTGCAGCGATCAACGACTGGGGTAATCTGTACATGTCAGAAACGCTGGGGGTCGATCTGGTGACCGCCAACACCGCGGTGACCATGTTTGAGCTGGGCGGATTTGTCGGCGCGCTGGTGGCGGGTTGGGGCTCGGACAAGCTGTTTAACGGCAATCGTGGGCCAATGAACCTGATTTTTGCCGCCGGGATTTTGCTCTCCGTCGGTTCGTTGTGGCTGATGCCGTTCGCCAGCTACGTGATGCAAGCGGCGTGCTTTTTCACCACCGGATTCTTCGTTTTTGGCCCGCAAATGCTGATTGGTATGGCGGCGGCGGAGTGCTCGCACAAAGAGGCGGCGGGTGCGGCAACCGGGTTTGTCGGGCTGTTTGCCTATCTGGGCGCTTCACTCTCCGGCTGGCCGCTGGCGAAGGTGATGGAGGTTTGGCACTGGACAGGATTCTTTGTGGTGATCGCTATTGCGGCGGGAATTTCCGCGCTGCTGCTGCTGCCGTTTTTAAACGCCCAGGCCCCGCGCGATCTCAACGAAGCGTGATGCACCTCACCTTTTTGCCCCGAGTGGGGTAAAACTAAGAAATTTTCCCGGTTTCACCTGGACGCTGTCTCAGGCGTGATCCCGGGCTGATTTTTACAATGCCTGCTATTCGCAGGTATAAAAATTAGCTCGGAGAGTCCTATGCTGGCCTTCTTAAACCAGGTGCGCAAGCCGACCCTGGATCTGCCGCTCGATGTGCGGCGCAAAATGTGGTTCAAACCGTTCATGCAGTCGTATCTGGTGGTCTTCATCGGCTACCTGACCATGTACCTGATCCGCAAAAACTTCAACATCGCGCAGAACGACATGATCTCCACCTACGGGCTGAGCATGACGCAGTTGGGGATGATTGGCCTGGGCTTCTCCATCACCTACGGCGTGGGTAAAACGCTGGTTTCTTATTACGCGGATGGCAAAAACACCAAGCAGTTCCTGCCGTTTATGTTGATCCTCTCTGCTATCTGTATGCTCGGCTTCAGTGCCAGCATGGGCGCAGGTTCAACCAGCCTGTTCCTGATGATTACCTTCTACGCGCTGAGCGGTTTCTTCCAGAGTACTGGCGGTTCGTGTAGTTATTCCACCATCACCAAATGGACACCTCGCCGTAAACGTGGTTCTTACCTCGGTATGTGGAACATTTCCCACAACCTCGGTGGTGCCGGTGCGGCGGGTGTGGCGTTGTTTGGTGCCAACTACCTGTTCGACGGTCACGTCATTGGTATGTTTATCTTCCCATCGATTATCGCCCTGATTGTTGGCTTTATCGGCCTGCGCTATGGCAGCGACTCCCCGGAATCTTATGGTCTGGGGAAAGCTGAAGAGCTGTTCGGTGAAGAGATCAGCGAAGAAGACAAAGAGACCGAAGAAAATGACATGACCAAGTGGCAGATCTTTGTTGAGTATGTGCTGAAAAACAAAGTGATCTGGCTGCTGTGCTTCTCCAACATCTTCCTGTACGTGGTCCGTATTGGTATCGACCAGTGGTCTACCGTGTACGCGTTCCAGGAACTGAAGCTCTCCAAAGAAGTGGCGATTCAGGGCTTTACTCTGTTTGAAGTGGGTGCACTGGTCGGTACGTTGCTGTGGGGCTGGCTCTCTGACCTGGCAAACGGTCGCCGGGCGCTGGTGGCCTGTGTGGCACTGGCATTAATCATTGCGACACTGGGTGTTTACCAGCACGCCAGCAACCAGTATGTCTATCTGGCTTCGCTGTTTGCCCTCGGCTTCCTGGTGTTTGGCCCGCAGCTGTTAATCGGTGTCGCAGCCGTTGGTTTCGTACCGAAAAAAGCGATCGGCGCTGCCGATGGGATTAAAGGGACATTTGCCTATTTGATCGGTGACAGCTTCGCCAAGCTGGGTCTGGGGATGATTGCTGATGGTACACCGGTTTTCGGTCTGACTGGCTGGGCAGGTACCTTCGCCGCGCTGGATACCGCCGCTATCGGTTGTATCTGCCTGATGGCTATCGTGGCCGTGTTTGAAGAACGTAAAATTCGTCGCGAGAAAAAGATCCAGCAATTGAAAGTCGCTTAAGTGTGTAGTGGTAACTTTTACCCGCCTTCATGGCGGGTTTTTTTATGGTTTAGACTGACTGGTTTCATGCACCAGATTGCGTAGCCACTGATGCGCCGCATCGCGGTGCGTGCGTTCGTGCCAGGCCATACTTTTAGTAAAACCAGCAATGGGCAGCGGCGGTGGCACAACGTGCATCCGGGGATCGGTATAGGCCAGCCGGGCAGGGACGACGGCAATCATCTCGCTAATCGCGAGGATATCCGGCAGAACCAGAAAACTGCTGACTGACAAACCAATCTGTCGTTTTCGTCCAACATCTGCCAGCGCATCATCGGTGACCCCCCAGAAACTTTCCCCCTTATAAGAAACCAGCACATGCTCCAGCGCGCAGAAGCGATCGAGTGTTAACGCCTGATGGGCATCGGGATGATCATGACGCATGAGACAAACATACTCTTCGTTATATAACGGGCGGTTGTGCAGATTATCCGGTGTTGAATCCGGCGTCAGCAGCGCCAGGTCAATTTTACCCTGCTCAAACTGTGTTGTTAGCTGCTCCGGCTCAACGGGAACGACCCGCACACGAATACCTGGCGCACGTGCGCGAAGCGCGGCGATAAACGGCACGATCACCGCTTTAAGGGCGTAATCGGTCGCGGCGACGGTAAAGGTGAGTACCGCGGTGAGCGGGTCGAACTGCGCGGGCTTAAGCAGGATATCAATGTCGCTGAGGATCTGTTTGATGGGCGCAGCCATTTCGCGAGCCCGTAATGTTGGGACAATACCGTGCGGTGTGCGGACAAACAGCGGATCGTCAAAATAATCACGCAGACGGTTTAGCATGCCGCTAACCGCCGGTTGGGTGAGCGAGAGTCGTTGCGCCGCCCGGGTGACGTTGCGTTCATCCAGCAGGGCATCCAGCGTTTTCAACAGATTAAGATCGAGGGTTATGATATCAGATTTCATGATGTCTGCTCATGGGTTCGATAAGTCACATTATGACACGTTCAGTCGTCGACACAGGTGAATTTGCCGCTATGATGGGCGTCCTGTCGGGTAATGGATGTGCGCATGATTTGGATAATGCTGGCCACGCTGGTTGTTGTTTTTGTTGTGGGTTTTCGGGTACTGACGTCCGGGTCACGGCGCGCGATTCGCCGTCTGAGCGAACGTCTGAGTATTGATGTCGTGCCGGTAGAATCGATGATCGATCAGATGGGGAAAGTGCAGGGAGAGGCGTTTTTACAGTACCTCCATCGACCTGACGAATCGCATCTGCAAAATGCTGCCCAGGTGCTGCTAATCTGGCAAATCGTCATTGTAGACGGTAGTGAACAGAATCTGCTGCAGTGGCACCGGGTGTTGCAAAAAGCCCGGCTGGCCGCGCCGATTACCGACGCACAGGTACGCCTGGCGCTGGGTTTTCTGCGCGAAATGGAGCCGGATATGCAGGAGATAAATGCGTTTCAGATGCGCTATAACGCCTTTTTTCAACCTGAAGATGGAGTGCACTGGTTGCACTGATATCAAAATATATGATGACGGATATTTTTAATCGTCATTATATTTATATCTCTCTCCCGCGCATGATGAACCTCGTTAACTTACACGACGAGGTTCATCATGAAACAAGCGACTCAACAAAGCGCAATTATCTGGCCGCAGGCGTATTTGCCAGGGACGACCGATAACTTTGCCTCCAATGAAATCATTGTTGCCGGACTGAGCACCCGCGCTGTCTGGGCTCAGCTCAACGACACAACGCGCTGGCCGACGTATTACAGCAATGTGGCGGATATCCGATTTCACGATGGCTCCGGACCGTTACTGAGCGTGAACGCCCGTTTCCGTTTCACAACCTTTGGCTTCCCAATTGAAGCGCAAGTCATCGAATATGCGCCACCGGTCGATGGTCAGGCTGCGCGTATTGCCTGGCACGGTTGGGCGGAAGGGGATGCTGATTCGCGTCTGGATGTTGTCCATGCCTGGCTGTTTGAAGATTTACCTGGCGGGCGCGTACGTATTCTGACCCAGGAGTCGCAGCGTGGTGTTCCGGCACAGGAGCTGGCACGCACGCTACCTAATCCGATGATTAACGGTCACCAGGAGTGGATAGTCGGGCTGGCAAGGGCTGCACGTGACGCTTAATTGGGTCAGCAAAGACCCTCTGTTGTAGGCCGGATAAGACGACGTCGCCATCCGGCGATAAACAGTTGCTGAAACGTTAAATACGTCACAAATTTAATGTTACACTGCGTAACTTTTCTACAATAACCCCACGCAGGTAACAAAATGAGTGACGCTATTGAACAAAAATCCCGCGCTGAGGCAAATACCCGACCGAACTGGTCGGCGGTATTCGCCGTGGCGTTCTGTGTTGCCTGCCTGATAACCGTTGAATTTCTGCCCGTCAGTTTGTTGACGCCAATGGCGCAGGACCTCGGTATTTCGGAAGGTGTTGCCGGGCAATCGGTGACCGTAACGGCGTTTGTCGCCATGTTTGCCAGCCTGTTTGTGACACAAATTATTCAGGCAACCGATCGTCGCTATGTCGTGATCCTCTTTTCGGTACTGCTGACAATCTCCTGCCTGCTGGTTTCCTTTGCCAACTCTTTTACCCTGTTGTTGATTGGTCGTGCCTGCCTCGGTCTGGCACTCGGAGGGTTCTGGGCGATGTCGGCATCGCTGACCATGCGTCTGGTTCCTGCACGGACGGTGCCGAAAGCGTTATCAGTGATCTTTGGCGCAGTCTCTATCGCACTGGTCATTGCCGCCCCGCTGGGGAGTTTTTTAGGCGGCATCATTGGCTGGCGCAACGTCTTTAATGCCGCGGCGGTGATGGGCGTGCTGTGCACCATCTGGGTGGTGAGATCGCTGCCTTCGCTGCCCGGTGAGCCATCACATCAGAAACAAAACATGTTTAGCCTGCTGCAACGACCGGGGGTAATGGCTGGCATGATGGCTATCTTCATGTCCTTTGCCGGGCAGTTTGCCTTCTTTACCTACATCCGCCCGGTGTACATGAATTTGGCGGGATTTGATGTGGATGGTTTGACGCTGGTGCTGCTGAGCTTTGGTATTGCCAGCTTTGTCGGGACGTCGCTCTCGTCGGTGATCCTGAAACGTTCGGTCAAACTGGCATTAGCCGGAGCACCGCTGGTGCTCGCGCTCAGTGCGCTGGTGCTGATTTTGTGGGGGAGTGACAAAGTGGTGGCGGCCGCAATTGCGATTATCTGGGGGCTGTCGTTTGCGCTGGTACCGGTCGGCTGGTCGACGTGGATCACCCGTTCTTTGGCCGATCAGGCAGAGAAAGCCGGGTCCGTTCAGGTCGCCGTGATCCAGCTTGCCAATACCTGCGGGGCAGCGGTGGGAGGCTATGCGCTCGATAACCTTGGTTTGCTGTCTCCCTTGATGCTCTCAGGTGCTCTGATGCTGCTGACGGCGCTTCTGGTGGCGGCGAAAGTTCGCATAAAAGGTATGCAATAAACTAAAACTCGGTATGCCGGATCGCTATCCGGCATCCAGGTTGGTTTCAATCAAAACCATTGTGCTCGGCGGTATGAGCAAACCATTCGCCACTCTTTTTCACCGTGCGTTTTTGCGTTTCCAGATCGAGCTGGACAAAACCGTAGCGGTTTTTGTATCCGTTCAGCCATGACCAGTTATCAATAAAGGTCCACATATGGTAGCCAAGACAATTGCAGCCTTCGCTAATGCCTTTATGTAGCCATTTCAGATGTTCAGATACAAATTCAATACGATAGCTGTCGTTTATCTGATCCTGCTGGATGAAACGCTGCTCATTTTCGACACCCATACCGTTTTCAGAAATAAAACAGCGTGGATTGCCGTAATTATCACGCAGGTTGGTAATAATATCGTAAATACCCGGCTCATATATTTCCCAGCCACGGTAAGGGTTCATTTTACGTCCCGGCATTTCGTAGTAATCAAATAACCATTCCGGCATAAACGGCGCGTTCGGATTGACTGCGCTATCACGACATTTCACGCGGCGCGGCTGATAATAGTTGATGCCCAGCAGATCAATTTTGCCATCAGCTATCAGCTGGCTGTCGCCGGGGAGACATGCTGGCAGTTGATCGTACTCTTTCAACAGTTCTACCAGGTCTTCCGGGTACTCACCTTTCAGCACTGGATCGAGGAAACTACGGTTAAAGAGCAGGTCTGCATGGTGTGCGGCTTTTACATCTGCCGGGTTTTGCGAGCGTGGATAAGAAGGCGTTAAATTCAACACTACACCGATTTCACCGTCAAGGTTTGCAGCGCGATACGCCCGAACCGCCATCGAATGTGCCAGAATGGTGTGGTACGCCACCGTCGCGGCGCGTTTGAAATCCACCACGTTAGGGTAGTGGAAATCATACAGATAACCGCCTTCTACCGGGACAATCGGTTCGTTAAAGGTGAACCAGTGCTTCACCCGATTGCCGAACAAGTTAAAGCAGGTCTGTGCATAGTGGCCAAATGCCTCGACCACTTCACGGTTTTCCCAGCCGCCTTTCTCCTGCATCACCATCGGCATGTCAAAATGGAACAGGGTGATAAAGGGCGTAATACCTTGATCCAGTAACTCGTCGATAACGTTGTTATAAAAATCAACGGCCTCTGGATTCACCTCACCCGTGCCGTTTGGGATCAGGCGTGACCAGCTCAGCGATGTACGAAAGCTGTTATGTTTCAGCTGGTTGAGAAGGGCGATGTCCTGTTTCCAATGCTGATAAAACGTGGATGTGTTCGCCGGGCCAATTCCCTGATGGAAACGACCCGGTTGGCGGTCGAACCACACATCCCATGTGGTCTGGCTTTTGCCGCCGTTGAGGCTATCACCTTCCGTTTGCAGCGCGGAGCAGGCACTGCCCCACCAGAAGTTCGCAGGAAAACGGTATCGCATTATTGTTGCTCCCTTACTCTTTATTCGTTGTGGCAACAATACGTGTTTTTGCGATACAGAAACCGGTTACAGTGCTCATTTTACAACATAATGGCTATAAATCAGGGCATTCAACTTTGCCAAGCGCTTCCCAGTAGTTGTTCTGATTATTTCTTTCTATCGCCACAATGGCTTCGCGAATATGCTGCTGATTGCGTGTATCAGACATAATTGTTTTTTCCCACACTTCATCTGATGGCGACCCCTGTGGGGTGCAAAGTTTGCGCAAATCCTTGAGTACAGTGTTCTTTTCGTGCACCGACTGTAACCCGCCGTAAGCCGAGTCAGCCTGTGCCAGGCCCGGTAGCGTGAAAAGGACGGCAATAATCGGAAAAACGGCTAATTTCATGATAATAATCCTTGTTGTTGATGCGCATCATCTCAAGAGTAAGTGTAGACGGCATACGGCTCACTCATCAGCCTGTGTTAACGATTAAAAATAAATCAGCCAGAAGTTGTAGTCTTTCAGGAGGATAGGATGCAGATACAGATTACTGATACCGTTACAGAAGATGATCAAAACGCGCTGCTTACCGGGCTGCGTGCTTACAATTTCCAGTTCCTGAAAACGACCAATTTTGGCGATTTGGCGGTCTACTGGCGTGATGAACACAATAAGATTCGGGGTGGGCTGATCGGCAAAATCAAAGGCGAATGGTTGTGCATTGAGTTCTTATGGATGGATGACGCCCTGCGCAAAGACGGTTATGGCACAAAACTGATGCAGGTGGCAGAACAGACGGCACGTGAGCGAGGATGTCTGCATGCGCTGGTTGATACCATGAGTTTCCAGGCGCTGCCGTTTTATCAGAAAAACGGCTATCAGCTGCAAATGACCCTCGATAACTTCCCGGAAACCGGTTCCGCACGCCATTATTTGTCGAAAACGTTTTGATGACCGGAAGGTCTGGATGCCGCCTCACTTTCTTGCGTAGCAGAATAGTGTATGTTCTGAACAATCATTTATTTCTTAAGCGGTAAAGAGATGAGACGGATTGAGATAATACTGGGAGAGCTGGAACGGCTGACGCGAGGACTGAATCTTGCCCATCTGGCGCAGGAAACGGCGTTCACAGCGGAGGCCATCGGCTTTAACCTCGGGCTGGCGCGCAACTCAGTCAGTAAAGATCTCAATCAGCTCTGGAACGACGGCCTGGCGATTAAAAGCCGCGGGCGTCCGGTATTCTTTCTGCATCGTCAGGCAATTGAAACGCTGCTGGGGCGCAAACTGGATGAGTCCGAGCGTGAAGTGCAAACCGTTGCTGACCTGTTGCCTGTTCAGGAAAACCAGGCAACAGACGATCCCTTTTCCGGCCTGATTGGTTACGATCGCAGCCTGCGTGATGCGGTGGAAAAAGGCCGCGCGGCGGTGCTGTATCCCCACGGACTGCATGTTCTGCTGACCGGTCCCTCCGGCGTTGGTAAAACCTTTTTTGCCGAACTGATGCACCGTTTCGCCTGTGAACGTGCAGCGGGAACGCCTCCACCGTTGGTCTATTTTAACTGCGCGGAATACGCGCATAACCCGGAACTGCTCTCTTCGCACCTGTTTGGTCATCGACAGGGGGCGTTTACCGGCGCAAACGAGAATAAACCCGGTTTGGTCGAACAGGCTGATGGCGGCTATCTGCTGCTTGATGAAGTGCATCGCCTGCCGTATGAAGGTCAGGAAAAACTGTTTTCTATTCTCGACAAAGGTGAATACCGGCCGCTGGGTTCAAGCGCTGTGGCGCGGTCTATTTCAGTTCGCCTGATATGTGCGACCACCGAACCGGTAAGCTCGGCGTTGCTACGCACCTTTCAGCGACGTATTCAGGTATGTATCGATCTCCCCGGTATCCGCCAGCGTTCGGTGGAAGAGCAGGTTGAACTGATTGTTGGTTTCTTACAGCGTGAGAGCCGCAAAATCGAGCGTACGGTAAGCATCGACCGTACCCTGCTGCTCTGGCTGCTGAACAAGCCGCTGGAAGGCAATATTGGTCAACTCAAGAGCGATATTCAGTTTCTCTGCGCCCAGGCCTGGGCCTCGGGGATGACGGAGCACAGCGATACGCTACAGCTGGATAAACGTCTGACCGAGATCCCCTTTAACGCCACGCCGGAACAACGTCTGCTGGTTGGGGCGCTGTTCGAAGGCAAAGAACACCTGAGCATTGATGCCCGCACGTTGCCGGCACTGAAAAATTCGCTGGCCACCGGAGCTGAAATTGAGGAGAGTGATCTCTTTTACAGCTTCCTGACCCGGGAATACATCAACCTGCGTAACAGCAACGTACCGCCAGCCGAAACGCTGGCAATCCTCAAAAACAAGCTCAGCTCGATTTTTGAATATGGTCTCTACAGCCGCGACAGCGTGGCGCATCCCCCGCGCTATGGCGATCAGATTGAAGAGCGGGTCACGCTGCTGATTGGCTGCGTTGAGCAGGTGCTTGGTTTTACGCTGCCGGAAAATCTGGTTAACCCGCTGCGTAAACACTTTCTGGCGCTGATTGGCTACGTGCAGCGCGGCCTTATTCCGCAACTTTATTCTTCCAGCCTGATCCTCGATCGCTGCAAAGATGAATATGAAAACGCCACGCTGTTATGCCGAAAAATCAATGAACTGCTGCATATTCAGTGTCCGGCGACGGAAGTGGTCTGGCTGTGCCTGTTCCTCAAAGAGTGCCGTCATTACCGCCAACGGATTGACGCCAGCCCGGACTGCGGGGTGATTTTGATTGCCCACGGCGCGACGACCGCCACAAGCCAGGCGCAGTACGTGAATCGTGTGCTGGAACGCGAGGTGTTCAGCGCTATCGATATGCCTTTTGAGCAGTCGGTGCATGACACGCTGGAAGCCCTGACGCAGATGATTCAGACCCGGCAATATCGCCGATTGATCCTGATGGTGGATATTGGCTCATTGGTCCATTTTGGTAGCACGATCAGCAAATTATTCCAGATAGATGTTCTGCTGATGCCCAACATTACGCTCACCAGCCTGCTGGAGATAGGACTAGATTTAAGCTATGAAACCAGTGATTTACCGCAACTGGCGGCACTGATGCAGAGCAAAAATATACCCTGCCAGCTCTGTACACCACAGCAGGAAAACAGTGGCAAAGTGCTGGTTATCTCTTGCATCACCGGGATGGGCACGGCGGAAAAAATCAAAAAGGTGCTGGAAGAAAGTTTTGGTGAGCTGATGTCGCAGGATACGCGGATGGTGATCCTTGATTACAACGAAGTTCGCAGCCTGGAGCGCATTCAGCAGGCGATTAACGCCAGCGAACGACTGGCAGGCATTGTCGGTACTTTCCAGCCGGGACTGCCTGATATCCCGTTTATCTCGCTTGAAGAGTTGTTCTCCGAGCAGGGGCCTGAACTGGTGCTCAGTCTGCTGACGCCGGATCTTTCAAGCAGTGAACGTCGTCTGGAGATGGAGCGCAGCGCGATGCGTTTTATCAGTGCGTTGACCATGGAAAGTATCATTAACCATATTTCAGTGCTTAACCCTCAGCGTATTCTGAAAGAAATGGAAGGCGTGCTGAATCATCTGACCACCGCGCTTTCGCTGAAACCGAGCCGCCAGGTGACACTGCGCTTCCTGATCCACTGCTGCTGTATGGTCGAGCGTATCGTGATTAACCGCAAACCGTTACAGATGGCGCTGGAGAACAAGCCGGATCTGGATGTTCGCGCGTTTAGTGTCATTAAATCTGCTTTCCTGCCGATTGAAGAGGCCTATGCCATTCGCTTATCGGATGCGGAATATATTTATATCTACGAACTGTTATATAGCTAATCCCTTGCCTGATGGGGCTTTGCGCCCCGTCGGCACCCACACCTCCCCCGCGTGACACAAATTCTGGCACAGCCTTTGCTCTGTTTACCTATGTCTATGTAATCGAGCCAGGAGGCCATTTTGACTACCACTGAATCCTTGCCCCAGATCCTGCTGCTGACCCATGGCGGCTGGGGGCAACAGCTTTGCAACAGCCTGCGCATGGTGATGGGTGAAATCAAAGGCGTGACGGAAATTGCGCTGATGCCTGTTGATACGCTTGGCGAGTTTTATCAGCGCGTCGAAGCCGTAGTGAAAGCTATGCCGGAAGGCTCACTGATCCTGACCGATTTTATTGGCGGCACCACGTCTAACGTGGCGGCACGGCTGAGCGCCGATTACCCGGTGGCAGTGATTTCCGGGCTCAACGCCTCTTTGTTACTGGAGGCGCTCGACAAACGCGAGCATGGCCAACTGACCGCCTGCGTGGCCGAACTGGTCGAGGCCGGGCGTAGCAGCTGCCTGGACGTTGTTGCCCACGTACGTCAATTACAACAATCACAATAAGGAATAAATATCATGGCAAACATCGTCTTATGTCGTATCGATAGCCGTCTGATTCATGGACAAGTGGTGACCAAATGGGTTGGGCAATCTCAGGCAAACCGGATTGCGGTGGTCAGCGATGAGCTGGATGCCGATCCATTTATGAAAAATATCTACCTGATGGCCGCGCCGCCGAACATCAAAGTGGATTGTTTCGGTAACCAAAGTTTTGCCGCTGCCTGGAAAGAGAATCAACTGGGTGACGGCAAGGTTCTGGTGCTGTTCCCCTCCCTGGCGGCGGTTCAGGAAGCGGTTCAGTTGGGATTTGATGTCACCACCATTCAGGTCGGTGGGCTGGGCGGTGGGCCAAACCGCAAAGCAGTATTCCAGAACATTACGCTGGATGAAAAAGACGTCGGCATCCTGAGCGACCTGAAAAATCATGGGATTCAGGTGTTCTTCCAGACTATCCCGGAAGATAAGCCGCAGTCGCTGGACGATATCCTGAAAAAATTCTAATTCTTTGATAACAGGGTACTTAATTATGGATACTTTAGTCTTCGCAAGCCTGATGGGGTTGTATTACTGGTTTGCCCGATTACGCCTTGGCTACACCTTCTCCGCCATGCTGCTACAGCCAGTGGTGATTGCCGTATTCGTTGGCCTGCTGTTAGGCAACATGGAAACGGCGATGATCATCGGCGCAGGTATGCAGCTGGTTTATCTCGGCGTGACCTCCACGCCAGGCGGCAACGTCCCGTCGGATCCGGCGCTGGCTGCCTGCATTTCAATTCCTATCGCCGTGAAGGCCGGAATGGACCCGAACCTGGCTATCGCACTGGCGATCCCGTTTGGCGTCATCGGCGTGTTCCTCGACCAGTTGCGCCGTACGTTAAACGCGGCGTGGGTACATATGGCCGACAAGCATGCGGAAACGGCAAACATGGCAGGCATTATGCGCTGTGCGTTCCTCTACCCGGCGCTGCTTGGGCTGGTACTGCGTTTCCCGGTGGTCTTTGCCGCCAACTATTTTGGTCAGGACGTTGTGGAAAGCTTCCTGAAGCTGATGCCGCACTGGCTGACGCACTCCTTTGAAATTATGGGCGGCATTCTGCCGGCGCTGGGCTTCGCCATCACCATTATGGTGATCGGTAAAAAGAGCCTGCTGCCGTGGTTTATCGGCGGTTTCTTTGCGGTGCTGTACCTGAAGGTAGACATCATGGCGATGGCAATCTTTGGTACCTGCGTGGCCTTCCTGATTAAAGGTCTGGCAAAAAATGAAGGAGCAGCATGATGAGCAGCGACGTAATGCAGCATGAACTGGTTGAACGTGTGCGTGAAAGTGGCACGTTGACCAAAGCAGATATCACCAAAGCCTGGTTTATCTACTGGTTGGGCGCGGAAGTTTCCAGCTCTTATGAACGTTTGCAAAGCCTGATTTTCTGCGCCTCGATGACGCCGATCATCAAAAAACTCTACCCGCAAAAAGAAGAGCAGGTAGAGGCGCTGAAACGCCATCTGAACTTCTTCAACTCTGAGCAGACGTTTGGTGCGGTGATTCAGGGGATCTCCATTGCGATGGAGGAGCAGAAAACGCGCGGCGAGCCAATTAGTGATGCCTCAATTACCGGCATTAAAACGGGATTAATGGGACCGCTGGCCGGGATGGGCGACTCCATAATCTGGGCCGCCGTCATGCCGCTGTTAATTGCTATTTTCATCCCGTTCGCCGCGAATGGCAGCGCGATGGGCGGTATTGTGCCGCTCATTCTCTACCCAGCTATCACGTTGGCAATCAGCTACGGCATGGTTCACAAAGGCTATACGCTGGGACGTGATTCGATTATCGGCCTGCTGCAAGGGGGGCGAATTAAAGAACTGATCTACGGTGCGAATGTGCTGGGTCTGATCATGATGGGGGCGCTTTCTGCAAGCTACGTCAAGATCACCACACCGTTAAAACTCAGTGCCCTGAAAGGCTCTGAAGTGGTGGTTCAGCAGATCCTCGACTCTATTGCACCCGGCCTGTTACCGCTGGCGGCGGTGTTCGCCATCTACTTCTATCTGGTGAAGAAAGGGCCGCGTTACACCACCATTTTGCTGTCAATTGTCGCGCTCAGTGTGGTCTGTTCGCTGTTAGGAGTGCTGTAAGCCATGACACAGAATATCTATCAACAACTCGGCCTAAAACAGGTCATTAACGCCTGCGGCAAGATGACTATTTTGGGGGTTTCCAGCGTTGCGCCGGAAGTGATGCAAGCCACCGCACGAGCAGCGTCGGCCTTTGTTGAAATTGATCGGCTGGTGGATCGCACCGGCGAGCTGGTTTCCCGCTTTACTGGCGCGGAGGACAGCTATATCACCTCCTGCGCGTCGGCGGGTATTGCTATCGCCGTTGCTGCGGCCATTACCCGCGGCGACCGGGCGCGAGTCACGCTGATGCCGGACAGCTCTGGTATGGCGAATGAAGTTGTCATGCTACGCGGGCATAACGTTGACTACGGGGCGCCCATCACCAGCGCGATCCGCTTAGGCGGCGGACGTGTGGTGGAAGTCGGTTCAAGTAATCTGGTGGCCCGCTGGCAGCTGGAGAGCGCGATTAACGACAATACTGCCGCGCTGCTGTACGTGAAATCGCACCACTGCGTGCAGAAAGGTATGTTGAGTATTGCCGATTTTGTGCAGGTGGCGCAGGCCTATAACCTGCCGCTGATTGTCGATGCCGCCGCAGAGGAAGATTTGCACGCCTGGGTGGCAAGCGGGGCGGATATGGTGGTCTACAGCGGCGCAAAAGCTTTTAACGCGCCGACGTCTGGGTTTATCACTGGGAAGAAACAGTGGATTGCGGCCTGTAAAGCCCAGCATCACGGAATTGCCAGAGCGATGAAAATCGGCAAGGAGAATATGGTCGGGCTGGTCTATGCGCTGGAAAACTACCATCAGGGACAGACTGTGGTGACTGCCGAGGAACTTCAACCTGTGGCACAGGCGATTTCAGACATTCGCGGATTGAATGCGGATATCGAGCAGGACGAGGCCGGTCGCGCTATCTGGCGGATTCGTATTCGGGTGAACGCGCAAGCGCTGGGGCTGGATGCATATGCCGTGGAAGCGCAGTTGCGCGGTGGCGATATCGCCATTTACGCTCGCCGTTACAACCTTCATCAGGGGGTTTTTAGCCTTGACCCGCGTACGCTTGCCGAAGGGGAAATGGCACTGATCGTGGCACGATTAAAGGAGATTGCAGAGCATGCAGCACATTAATTTTTATCGTAATAAAGTGGCGATTAACGTGCTGGCGAAGGATATCGCTAATGCCCGTGAGATCTATGAGGCTGCTGAAGGCCATGCGGTGATCGGCATACTTTCCGCACAATTTGCTTCGGTTGAGGAAGGCGTCCGCGAAGTTAAACGCTGGATGGATGATGTGCCGTCAATTTCTGTAGGGTTGGGGGCGGGCGACCCGGCGCAGTATTACAAAGCGGCGATGATTGCCTCACAGGTCCATCCGGCACACGTCAACCAAACCTTTACCGGCTGTGGTTTTGCTGCCGGAGCGCTGGCGGCAACGGGCGGTGAACAGACCCATATCAACGCGTTGGTCAGCCCGACGGGCACGCCGGGGGAGGTGTTGATCTCGACCGGCGTCAGTAGCATCCAGGGCACGCCAGCCCGCGTTTCCTGCGATGCAGCAGTACGTATGATGCTCGATTCAGGGGCTCACGCGGCGAAGTTCTTCCCGATGGGCGGTGAACAGTCGCTCCCTGAGCTGTACGCACTGGCGACGACCGCGGCGCGAAACGGCATGACATTGATTGAACCGACCGGTGGAATCGATCTTGATAACTTCGGCGTTATCCTGCAAACCTGTCTGCAGGCGGGAGTACCCCGCGTGATGCCGCATGTTTACAGCTCGATTATTGATCCACATAGCGGTAATACCCGACCTGAAGATGTCGTCAGGTTAATGGAAATAGTGAAAGTTCTGGTGTGATGTTGCTATCGCCGGATGGCCTATAAAAAATGCCCCGAAGTGATCACGCTTACTGGGCATTTTTGCGAACGCTATTCCCTGAAAATGAATACATTGCAAAAGCATGTATTTATCCGTCAAGCCGCCTCGCAGATAGAAAAGTTCCCAGATGTTGTGTGTGCGACTGGCGAGTAAGGTTCCGTCATCTTGTTCTTCTGGTGACGGACCGCCATGAAAAAACCAACAACTTCTACGCCGCATGATGCCGTATTTAAAAAATTCTTAAGCCATCCAGAAACGGCACGGGATTTTCTTGATATTTATCTCCCAGCACCATTACGTGAACGTTGCGATCTGAACACACTGAAACTGGAGCCAGGGAGTTTTATTGAGGAAGACCTGCGTGCCAGTTATTCCGATGTTCTGTGGTCGCTAAAAACGAGGACCGGAAAAGGCTATATCTACGCGTTGATTGAACACCAGAGTTCACCGGATGCTCATATGGCATTCCGGATGATGCGTTACGCCATTGCCGCGATGCAGAACCACCTTGATGCCGGCCACAAAACGCTGCCGCTGGTGGTTCCGATACTTTTTTATCATGGCGTCGCCAGCCCGTACCCTTTTTCACTGTGTTGGCTGGATGAATTTGACGATCCAGAAACTGCGCGGAAGCTTTATGGCGCGACCTTCCCACTGGTTGACATCACGATGGTGTCTGATGATGAGATTATGCAACATCGGCGGGTGGCGCTACTGGAACTTGTCCAGAAGCATATACGCGAGCGCGATTTGATGGTGCTGGTCGATAAACTGGTTGCTCTGCTGATTAAGGGACACGCTAATGACAGTCAGGTAGAAACGCTATTTAATTACCTGGTGCAGTTTGGCAGCGCACCGCGTTTTGAGGCGTTTATTCGAGAAGTTGCCCTGCGCGTTCCCCAACATAAGGAGAGATTAATGACAATTGCAGAATGCTTACGTGAGTCGGGGCGAAGGACAGGGGGGCTAGAAGGCAAACTCGAAGGCAAACGCGAAGGTAAAAAGGACGAAGCGTTGCGGATAGCTCATGCCATGCTTGAGAAGGGAATCGATTGTGAACTGGTGCTAATTATCACCGGGCTTTCAAGTGATGAACTAACGGCATCTTCCGACTAACTTATCTTTTTCCCGTTATGCTTTTTTCTTCTTGCTGATGCTTTTTCGTTTTTTAAACCGCAGCGGCCTTCCCGTTATAGTCATTTCATTACCCATCAGGCGGTTATTTCAAAAGGATAAAAACGTGAAGCTGAAGATACCTCATTTCGGGGCCGGGGCGGCAATATTGCTGGCGGGATTACTGCTGGCTGGTTGCGATCAGCAGAGCAGTGATGCAAAGCATATCAAAGTCGGCGTAATTAACGGGGCAGAGCAGGATGTCGCGGAAGTTGCGAAGAAAGTGGCTAAAGAGAAGTACGGCCTGGATGTCGAACTGGTTGGATTTAGTGGTTCACTGCTCCCCAACGATGCAACCAATCATGGCGAACTGGATGCCAACGTCTTCCAGCACCGTCCGTTCCTTGAACAAGATAATAAAGCGCACGGCTATAAGCTGGTGGCGGTAGGCAATACCTTCGTTTTCCCAATGGCCGGCTATTCGAAAAAAATCAAAACCATTGCTGAGCTGAAAGACGGTGCGACGATTGCCATTCCTAATGATCCGACTAACCTCGGGCGGGCGCTGTTACTGCTGCAAAAAGAGAAATTAATCACTCTGAAAGCGGATACTGGCCTGCTGCCAACGGCGCTGGATATCACCGATAATCCACGGCATCTGAAAATTATGGAGCTGGAAGGTGCGCAGTTACCGCGTGTGCTGGACGATCAGAAAGTGGATGTGGCGATTATCAGTACCACTTATATTCAGCAAACCGGGCTTTCTCCGGTGCATGACAGCGTGTTTATAGAAGACAAAAATTCACCGTACGTGAATATCCTGGTGGCGCGAGAAGATAATAAAGATGCAGAGAATGTAAAAGAATTCCTGCAATCTTATCAGTCACCGGAAGTGGCCAGGGCGGCGGAAACCATCTTTAACGGCGGCGCGGTTCCGGGCTGGTAATCGTAGCCCGTTGCCGCGCCGGTGGGTATTAAACCGCTTTGGCGCGGCGGCGGGAGTCCATTGAGATCAGCACCACGGAAGAGAGGATCAGCAGTGTGCCCAGCCAGTCAGGTAGGGTGAATGTAATGCCCAGCAGCAACAGAGACAGCAACGCGCTACTCAGCGGTTCTGCACAGCTCAAAATGCTTGCTTTCGGGCCGCCAATCATCTGCGCACCTTTCAGGTACAGGCTAAACGTCAGCGACGTGCCGATAACCACCAGATAGAAAAACGCCAGAATCAAACTGCCATTTACCACAAAATTTGTTCCCTGCCCGGCATAGAACGGCAGCAGGATCATGCCGCCGATCAACATACTCCAGCCGACGACCGGCAACGTTCCGTAGCGTGCGATAAGCGTTGAAGGATAGGTGGTATAAAAAGCCGCGGCGAATGCAGAAGCGATACCCCAGAACAGTGCGGCAGGTGAAATGGACAGCGACGTCGGGTTACCGTGGGTGACCAGCAGGAATGTGCCAACCAGCGAGGTGAATATTGCTGTGAGCACTAAGATCCCCGGTCGCGCTTTTCGCACCACAGAAAACCACGCCACGATAATGGTTGGTGACAAAAACTGCAGCACTGTCGCGGTCGCGGCGTTGGATTTTTCAATGGTCAGCAGGAAGGTTAGCTGTACAGTGAGTGCGCCAACCACGGAAAAAATCAGCAGGCTGATGGCATCTTTGCGGTTTTTGATAATGGAGAAGACTTTGTCGCCGTGCACAAAAGAGAGCATCAGTAGAATGAGTCCGGCAAAAATCAGGCGCGTCATGGTCAGAAACTGTGACGACATCTGGCTTTGCTCCATGATGTACTGTGCACAAACGCCTGAACTTCCCCACAATACGGCGGCAATCAGGACGTTCATCATCCCTCTTCTGGTGGAGCTCATCTTTTCCTCTGCATGTTGTTTTGTCTTATTTGTGTGCAGGTATCATAGCAGAGAAGGGATTGATCTCCGCCAGCACATCCGCAATCAGCCAGTCATTAAATACTTTCACCTCCGGGCGCATGGTTGTGTGCTGTGGAGTGACGATGTAGTAAGACCACGCCAGGGGCCAGCAGGTGTTGGGGTGAAGCTGAACCAGTTGCCCGTCAGTGAGCAGTTGTTGCACCAGAGCACGGCGCACGATAGCCACACCCTGGCCGCTGAGCGCTGCCAGAATAACTGCTGAGGTAGAGTTGATATGCAGCCCGTTATCGCGAACGGCTGGTGCATGGGTGGCAGACAGGACATCGCTCCAGGCGGGGAAATTGGCACCGGGATGGGGAGTATCATCATGGATCAGCTTCTGTGCCGCCAGCCATTCACCACAGGATATTTTATCTGCCGGTACCATTCGTGGACTGCAGACCAGAACGGCTTCTTCATCCATGAGCCAGGTTTTGTTCACCCCCGGCCAGTCACCCTTTCCGCAGCGTACCCCCAGATCGGCTTCGCCGTGGGCGACATCCATCAGCTTTTCCGTCACGTTCAGGCGTAGCTCAATATTTTCATGTGCCTGTGAAAAACGGTTGAGACGGCTCATCAGCCAGTTCATCACCAGTACCTGAGAGGCTGTGATGATCACCACAGAACGCGACCGCCGACCGCGAAGTTTATTTAATCCGGATTCCAGGTTATCCAGTCCCTGTGTTATCTCGCGCAACGCCTCCTGTGCTTCGCTGACCAACGTAAGACGTTCTTTGCCTGAACGGGTACGATGCAGCAGCGGATGGCCTACCCAATCTTCCAGCGCGCGAACCAATTGACCAACGGCCGCAGGCGTCACCCCCAATTCCTGCGCTGCGCCGGTAAAGCTGCCATGACGGGCGGTGGCTTCAAAAGCATGTAACCATTTTAGCCGGTTGAGTGAACGCATTTGCCATTTTCCCTTCTCGTTGAGTGTTCTGAGTATACGCCAGCAAGATAGATTTTCTTTCTTGATACGCTATTTCTTCTCATTCGTCAGTACCGCCGCCAGCTGGCATCTTTAGTGCATCAACACACTCTTTAAATGAGGTTAGCGATGAACGCATTATTTGCCGGAAAAAAACTGTTAGTGGTGGGTGGCACCAGTGGTATCGGATTTGAAACCGCGAAGCTGATCCTTCAGGGGGGTGGCCGCGTGGTACTGGTTGGCAATCGTGCCGAGAAAGCGGAACGGGCCCGTCAGGCACTGGCGGCGCTGGGTGATGTGGCGGTCATTGTGGCGGATCTGATGTCAGACGCCGGAATGAAGCAGGTAATGGCAACGGTGAACGCCGAGCACAAAGACATTAACCTGCTGGTGAATGCGGCCGGGGTCTTCTTCCCCAAACCGTTTACTGAGCATGGCATTGAAGATTATGAACTGTACATGAGCCTCAACCGTGCGACATTTTTTATCACCCGCGATGTCGTGCGAAATATGGTGGCGGCTAACATCCAGGGGGCCATCGTGAATATTGGTTCGATGTGGGCACAACAGGCGATTGGCGCAACGCCTTCTTCAGCGTACTCAATGGCAAAAGCGGGTCTGCATGCTCTGACCAAAAATCTGGCTATCGAACTGGGCTCTCACGGTATTCGCGTCAACGCCGTTTCGCCAGCCGTCGTGCATACACCTATCTACGAAGGATTTATCCCGAAAGAAGACGTACAAGGTGTGATGAGTAGCTTTGACAGCTTCCATCCGATTGGTCGGGTCGGTACGCCGCGTGATGTGGCTGAATCCGTCGCGTTCCTGTTGTCAGACAAAACGCAATGGGTGACTGGCGCCATCTGGGATGTCGATGGGGGTGTTATGGCTGGACGTAATGGCTGACAGGGGTTGATGCCGCATATGACAAAACGCCTGCTTATACTAAACAGGCGTTTGTGAAAGAAGGAAAAAGTTAAGCGCGCTGAGAGTCCAGCAGTTCGTTATTTTTCACGACATCCTGGGCTTTGGTATAGCTTTCAATCAGCAACTGATAAGCCGGGAAGATTTTGGTATAGACTTCAGCCCATTCCGCTGCATCTTCCCGATTCCAGGTTTTCTGTAGTTCGGACGCAACCGCGGCAGTATCCATCGGCACAACGCCAGCCTGTACGACGCGGGCCATGGTGATCTCCTGCGCCATTTTGCTGTAAGTGCCGGAAGCATCGATGACTGCAAAGACTTTAAAACCTTCAGCTACCGCACTAATGGCCGGGAATGCCATGCATACACTGGTGATGGTACCGGCAATAATCAGTGTTTTACGACCTGTCGCTTTTACCGCCGCAACAAACTCTTTGTTATCCCAGGCGTTAATTTCACCTTTGCGCGCGACATAATGAGCATGAGGTGCGTTTTCATGAATTTCCGGAATAAGCGGACCATTTGGCCCCTGCGGCACAGAAGCGGTGGTGATCACCGGCATTTTGCATAAGGTGGCGATTTTTGCCAGAGCCGTTGCCCTTGCACGCAGTTCAGTCATTGGCATATCGCCAACGGTCTGGAACAGGCCGCTTTGATGATCGATAAGCAACATAACTGCGTCATTGACATCAATCACTGGGCGTTGGCCATTAAAATTCGCGGGTGTAGACATGATCCATTCCTTGTTGTTGCTTTTTGCGGGTTATCTAACCCGCAGTAAAGTCTATAATCGCCTGGGCGATATCCATTTTGCTCTACAGCTAATTAACCATTATTGACATCATCATGGTTAATTTCAGGGGGCTAAAGTTATCTTTATCAGAATTTCCTTAGTGAACTTAATTTCCTCCCACCCCATTAAAATAACAATGCTTGTTATTATGAAATAATATTTCTGTATTCATCTTTTTTTATGGTATGCACCGGAAGTAAAGGGCGAGAATTTGGCGGATGTTTCTGATTGATATATCTTTATATGATCATTATTATTGTGAAATAGAATGAATATTAACGATATACATTCAATGTTAACTTTGTGATGAAAGCCACTGTTTTTTAGAGGCTAATGAGCATATCTATTTTTTGTCCTGTTATTCTTGTGTTAAGTAAATCCTCAGGTTGGTATTTGTTGTGCTCCCCAAACCGCAGGGGAGCATGGTATTAATATTACGGCTCAATCGGGGTCAGATAATCCAGCCGTAACGGTTCAGCCAGAAGGTCATTCATTTGCAGAATGAATGATTGAAAATGTGGTAGGGCGATATGGTCGTCCAAACCGGCCTGACCGCGCCAGGACTCACGCACGTAAAAAACATCCGGTGTGTCGCGCAACTGGAACAGGTCATACTCAATATTTCCCGGCTCCCGACGAGTGGGGAGTAACAGCGCTTTTAACGCCTGTTTTAGTGCGTTGGTTTTCCCTGGTTTGGCTTTCAGTACCGCAATAATGGAAATAATTTCAGCATCTGACATTCTAAAACCCCTCCAACACAATCTTGCCAACTGAACGACCCGTTTCAATTTGTGCATGCGCTTTTTGCACATTTTCCGCCGTGATAGCGCCAAAATGTTTGCCCAGTGTCGTGCGGATCACGTTGCTGTCGATAAGCTTTGCTACACGCGTTAATAACTGGTGCTGTGCAATGATGTCGTGGGTGGTAAACATCGAACGGGTGAACATAAATTCCCAGTGCAGCGAAATACTTTTGGCTTTTAGCGGACGTGCATCCAGCGTTTGCGGATCATCGATCAACGCCAGTTTTCCCTGCGGAGCCAGTGCATCAATGATTTGCTGGTAGTGCTGCTCGGTATTATTCAGGCTGGCAACGTGTGTTACCTCCTTGATTCCTATCCGCGCCAGCTCATCCGTTAACGGTTTACTGTGATCAATCACATGGTGCGCACCCGCTTCACGGACCCATTTCTGGCTTTCCGCGCGTGATGCTGTGCCGATCACGGTCATTTTCGTCAGCTTACTGGCCAGTTGAGTCAAAATGGAGCCGACGCCGCCAGCAGCGCCAACAATCAATAAAACATCATTCTCATTGCCACCTTCCTCTACGCCGAGGCGATCGAACAGCATTTCCCATGCGGTAATCGCGGTCAGCGGCAGGGCTGCGGCAGATGCGTTATCCAGTGATTGCGGCTTCAGCGCGGTAATGCGCTCATCAACCAGTTGAAATTCGCTGTTACTCCCGGCGCGACCCAGCGCACCGGCATACCAGACTTCATCACCTGGTGAGAATAATGTCACCGCTTCACCGACGGATTTCACGACACCCACAGCGTCCCAGCCCAGCACGCGCGGCACGTCCGCATTGAAACCTTCGCGAACTTTGGTATCGACTGGATTGACGGAAATCGCTTTCACTTCAACCAGCAGGTCATGCCCAGTGGCGACCGGAACAGGCAGATCTATCTCGTGTAAAAACTCAATGTTGTTGCCGTGGGTTGCGGCGCGAGTAATGGCGATGGCTTTCATGGTCTCTCCGGTTACAGGAATCAGTTGAATAATTCGATGGTAAACCGGCAACAGAACGGGAAAAATAGCCCCACGGCGACAGGACTTATACTCGGGGAGTGAAAATGTTCCGGCTTGAAGATCTCACGTTGTTTGTCCGCGCCGCGGCGCTGAATAGCTTTAGCGATGCCGCACGCGAAGCTGGCGTCCAGCCCGCTCAGGTCAGTTCTGCCATCAAGCGTCTGGAATCCACGCTCACCATCCGCTTGTTTGCCCGTTCCACACGCAGTCTGCGGCTGACGCCGGAAGGCGAGGTTTGGTTGCCCTATGCCCGCCAGATGTTGGATGTGATGCATGCCGGGTTACAAAAAATCCAGACGCCGGAAGATGAAATTTCAGGCACGCTGCAAATAGCCGTTCCTTCCGATCTCGGGCGGAATTTGTTGCTGCCGGTTTTTCAGTCATTTCGACGCCGTTATCCTGCGCTGCGTCTGCGGATCTTTTTCTCCGATCAGGTCACGGATGTCTTTAAAGACCCCGTCGATGTCGCGTTTCGCTACGGCAATACAGAAGATGCGTCTTACATCGCGCTGCCCGTTGCACCGGGTAACCGACGTGTGCTGGTGGCTTCTCCGGAGTGGGTTTTGCAAAACGGTGAGCCGCAATGTCCGGATGATTTAGCACAACTGAATGCCATGACCTTTGTATTGCGTGGGCGGCTGCACGATCGCTGGACGTTTACGCGCAACGGTGAGGTGAGCAGTGTGCAAGTCAACGGCACCATTATGAGCGACGATGCTGAAGTGATCCGCCGACTGGCGATTGCCGGCGAGGGGATAGCGTACAAGTCGTGGCTGGATGTGAGTGAAGATGTGCGTGACGGTCGATTACAACTGCTGATGCCGGATTATCAGGGAGAAAAAGTCCCACTGAATATGATATGCCCGCATCGGAAGCAGCTTTCAACGGCGGTGCGCCTGTTGCACGAGGCGGTAAAGGCGCGGTGTGAAATGCTGGCGCAACGCTAATACGCGCTTTGCGCCAGCCTATTATCGCGTCGTGACTCAGTCTTTCTTCGCGGCGTTAGCAAAGAAAATATCAGACTGAATGTCTTTGGTGCGGAGGGTGAACAGCTGATTGGTCAGGTCTTCCGTCAGCTTCTCAGCATCGGCCATGATGCGCAAGTTGAAGTCATTCAGCATCTTATCCGCAGCAGGCTTATCAGTTTTCGCCATCTTCAAATATTCTGCTTCGACCTCTTTTTGCTCCTTCGCAACTTTATCTTCCCACGCTTTGTAGGCTTTTTTAACGATTGGCGCGAGCTTCGGATAATCGGTCATCGTCAGCGTCTGCAATTTACGATATTTCCAGTAAATAGACTGATCGTCCGCCTTATCTGTACCCATCGTATAGTTGGCCGGATAGGCTTTCAGACCGCTGTAGTACGGAACGAAAGCGGTGAGATCGGCCATACCCAAACCGATATAAGTCGTTTCACCAATCTCTTTTGGCAACCACGGACGTACCTGCATGACGTGTGCCTCGTAGGTACGGAACACGCTGACAGGGCGCCACGGCTCTTTCCCGTTCAGGCCGTTGGTATAGGGGTCATGGCTGGTGCCTTCATAGTGATTACGCAGTACCGCCTTCACATCATCCAGCGTCATTTTCTTCTCTGGCGTCATGAAGACCGGGAATTCACGACCGTTAGCCATATCCTGTTTTACAGAAGGATTGAACGCTTTCTGGATGGTCCAGACACGGGGATCGTTATAGTTACGGTCGCGTTCATCATCACGGGTATAGACTTTGGAGAAGTTGAATTTGCCATCTTTTGCCTGATCGTAAAGACCTTTTTCAGTGGCGAACTCAACCAGGTTTTTCGATGCCATCATGTCCGGGTTTTTAGGATCATAATCCTGTAAACGTCCCTGATTACCGGTAGCAAAGTACTGATTGTTGGGCAGACGCTGCGCCATCCACTGGTGGCCGCTACCGGTCTCCAGATACCAGATTTCGTTATCATCCACGACGGCGACCCCAAAGCCTTCACCTGCACCGGCGGTTTCAACGATATGGCCGAGCAGTGCTACGGCTTCCCGTGCGGTTTTACTCTGTGACAGCAGAATATCCGGGATATCGTCTTCGGTGATCCCTTTATCCTCAACGTACGGATCGACTGCCAGTGCTTTTGGCGAGGCAAAAATAGATTCTGTACCGCTTACGCCAACACCCAGTTCGTTAAACCCGGTTGCGCCGTGCAGTTGGGTTTTCCAGTTAGGAACGGTGGTATAACGCAGGGAGTTTTTCGGCAGGGGCCAGGTAAAATCATTTGCGCCATTATGCGCTTTGGTGCTGTAAACACCGGTCTGATTCTGTTTGGCCGGATGAATGACAAAATGTTGAGCTTTCAGGGCATCACTGTCGGCACTACGGGCAACCAACATCGATCCGTCCGCTGATGCTTCATTGCCAACCAGCAGGGTTGTACAGGCAAAACCCGATGAAACGACAGCCAGGTTAATAGAAAGTGCAATCAGGCACTTTTTAAACGTAAACATTAAATATCCCTCAATAAGTACGCCATAAATACATCGGAAACACATTGTTTCCTGAAATGCAATAACGTCTGAATAGTCAGACATTGCTCGCCGGAGAGATAAACGTCCCTGCCCACGTTTTCTCCAAATATCCATTGGTCTGTTGAAGTCTTTGGGACGAAATAACGCGTCCATTTCGCTTAATTATTACGCAATGAATATCAAGGTATTCAGGAGGTTTCCTGATTCGGGGGAAAGAATAGCAATGGGTTATTGGTGGATTCAGTGACACATGTCTCGTAAGTCAATGATGACAAATATGCATCACCACGGAGAAACTGTATTTTTTGTATCTGAATCTGATGTTACTTTTTGCGGCAGTACAGTGAGGGAACACTTGAACTCGCAAAAATCCATGCGCCTTTATATTCCTCCATCACCAGGCTCAGACTCCGTCCGGTCTGGCGATAAAACCCTGGCAGAGTATTGTTGATATCGGCCTCATCTGCTGTGTCAGCGAAGGTTTTTACGACCTGCATCGCCTGCAGTAATCGCGCATCGTGCTGCCGGGTATAGCTAAAATAAATGTTTCTGCTGATATCCGTGGTGTTATGCCCATATAACTTTCCGGTGATGGTCGCCAGCCCTTCATCATTGCGCATGCGAAACGATACTGTGCCGGTAAAACGCTTGTTGCCAATATTCCATTCAACGTTTCCCACACAATTCAGTGGCTGGTCAGCATACCGCGAATGCCATAACCAGGCACCTGAACCGAACATCACGACCAGCACGGCTACGAGCAGGGTCCGATTACGTGTTTTTTTCATTTCTTGTCTCGTGCATCCAGTAGTAATGGGTGGTACAAAATGCGCGAGCATCTACCCGCGCATCTTTATCGCATACAAATGCCACTACTCTTTCTGTTTTACGGTAACCGGTAAGAAACACATGTTTGTTTTTTTCACAGAGCTCGGGATGTAACTGCATCAGGCTGAAATAGCCCTCGTGATCTTGCTCATTTGGTGAATAATAAATTTTGCAGTTCTGACGCGATGGAATCTGCATAGAGATGGACACAAAATTGTTAAACGGCATGGTCGGGCGCGTCTGATACCACACCAGCCAGATAATCAGGATGACGATAACCGCGCTGGCGGTAAATAAAAGATTCCACCAGGCGACCTGCGTTGTCTGTGCCGGGGGGAGTATTACCTCAGGGTCGTCATGTCCTGGAATACTGGCTGACAAAGAAACATCACCAGGAGAAAGCGTAATTGTCTCTACCTGCGTATTTTCATTCAATGTAAGTCCGCGGCGGGAAATAGTTTTCACCGTATCACGGGGCAACCCGACATCCGCCAATGCATTACGTAGTGTCAGAATAGCCTGGTAGAGGGTATTGGTCGTCGTGACATTATTTCTCTCTCCCCAGCCTACTTTTATCAGCGTGTTCTGAGAAACAATGTCACTCGCGTGAGTAATTAAATAGAGAAAACACAGCGAGGCAGGAAGTTGCAGTTGAATTGCATGCCCGGTCTGCCGGTTGACCAGACTTTTGTTATCAGGATTGAATTCGACCAACTGATTGATAAGGTACAATTGCCCGGCCCTCTGTCACGTAACGTACCACGGGGTGCTGTAGTGCACCTTTTAATACTACATGCAAATTGATAGCGCGCCTCTATCTTTGTACATGATCGAGGATAAGAATTTTTTGTTAATCATTAAAACCCTTTAAATACAAATAGTTATCGATATTATTTCTTAGGTGAGAATTAGCTAAGGTGAAATAATAAGAATTCATTACAGTTTTATCTGAATGACAATTATATTTATCCCCAGCATCACATGGGTGATTGAGTTATCAGAATTGTGTTATTAATAAGTATCGTTCATTAAGGTTGTATTTTAGCAAATAGTGCTATATTCGGATTTATCCTATAGTCCGGGTTTATGCATAAAAATCCTAATGAACTGGCGAATAATCCGATATAAAACGTCGGAATACTACGCTGTATCATGTTATTTATAGCCAATGTTAATTTACTCCTCAGGAGTTTATAACATTTCTAATGACTCACTGTTATTAACTGACATGGAACTCACAATGTGTTGGATTGACACATTTATTTACAAATGAAATATTTAGGGAAAAATAGCAGGGGTCATCGTTGATGAAGATAAAACCGCTACAGAGTGTTCGTTGCATAAGCTGTGAATTATCCTGTCAATTATTTCCGGATGCTGCGGTACGGGCACAGTACTGTCACCGTGCCGCCTTTGCAATCTGGCCAGAGGGAAATCGTTTTCTGAAAACAGGAATTATCGAAAAACTCCTGCTTAATAATCAGAACTATTTATCTCATGGGTTTATTTTTATTGATTTTTCATTCCCGAATTTGCGCCTGTTTGCTGATCCGCACTGGGTGGATCGCCTGACGCAAAGTGGTATGCATATCGTGCTGATATCTGACAGGATCCTGACGCCGCTAGCCAATTACTGGCTTGCAAAAAGTAATAAAATACAAGGTATTATTTATTCTGACGATGATGAGGATGTCCAACATCAGAAAATCCGCCGACTGTTTACTGGCCATCTCGCCAATAGCAAACGCGGACGCTCACTAAACTACACGGAAATGATATTACTCAAGCGATTTGTTTCAGGTATTAGTATTCAGCAAATAACCAAGATAGACAATATAGATGTTAAAAGAATATATGTATATAAACTTCGGCTTGAAGATAAGCTCGGTCTAAGTATTCATAAAATTCTTTCTAATATTTTATAAATCTATTTTCATTTTATTATTTTCACATCATGGCGATGTGACGGACGCTCTACGCCCAAAAGCAGGAGGCTATTATGCCAAACCCCAGGAATTACTCACGTCTTGCCATATCGGTATCAGCCGCGTTGGCCTCAATGATATTTTCAACCCATGCCGCCTGGGTTGACGTTGATAGTCTTCCTTCTAGCGGGCTGGTGAGCAGTCTACCCCCGGAATTGCAGGCTATAATACCCGCACAGGCAGGTGCGAATTTCGCAAAAACCAGCGCTATGCCGAATTATGTTTACCAATGGAGTGCGGGCACTATTCCCGTTTATGGCAATGGATTAACGATTAATGGACCCGGCGCTGAAGCTTTTGAGCACTCTATTACCGTTATTCAGAACAGTACAACGGGTAGTCCGGGCGTTATTTTCGGTGACGACCTGACGATTCGCACGCAGTCGAAGAATGCCGCCAATAATGGTAAAGAAGTTGACGGTATCCGCACACACGGGGCCAATACGCCGGATAACCCGGTCTTTATCATCACCGGGGATCGTACCAGCATTTATGTCGACGGTCAGGATGGTGACGGTATTAACGCCGGTTACAACTCTTATAGTCAGGGGTGGAAAGGCTCGGCCAGCATTTACGTCGGCGACGATCTGTATATTCAAACCACCGGTTCTCAGGGACGTGGTATCACAGCAAACGCGATGAAAGACGTAACGGAGGCCAAAAATACCATTGTGGTCGGCGACCGGGCACACATTGTGACGACAGGTGACAGTTCAGAAGGTCTTCGCACCGGGCAGAGCGGTTCCTCGATCCTGCTTGGCAATGACGCCACCATCGAGACGTCGGGTGCTTCCTCCACTGGGATTTATGCCGCCTCATCGTCGAAAACGGAACTGGGCAATAACGCGACGATTACGGTCAACGGCGTTAGTGCACACGCGGTCTATTCCACCAACGCGACCGTGAATCTCGGCGAAAATGCAACAATCAACGTCAACAATTCGGCGAAAGCGGCGTCATACAGCAAAGCCCCGCGCGGCCTGTATGCAGCTTCACGCGGCGCGATAAACCTCGCAGGCGGTGCCGCCATTACCATGGCGGGCGACAACAGCAACGAAAGCTATGCCATCAGCACCGAAACGGGTGGCATTGTGGATGGTTCTGCTGGCGGACGTTTTCTTATCGACGGCGATATTCACGCCGCCGGCGCGACTGCCGCAACCAGCAGCCTGCCACAGCAAAACAGTACCATTAAGCTCAACATGACCGATAACTCGTTGTGGAGTGGGGCGTCATACATCACCAGCGCTACTGCCGGGACGGGCGTGATTTCGCTTAAAATGAGCGATGCAACCTGGAACATGACCAACAGCTCAACGCTGACTGACCTGACGCTGAACGGTGGAGCAGTCGTGAACTTTGGCCATGCTGACGGTGAGCCGTGGCAGACGCTTACTATTAATGAAGATTTCACCGGGAACGGCGGTAAGCTGGTTTTCAACACAGTTTTGAATGACGATACCTCTGAAACCGATAAGTTGAAGGTGCTTGGCAACACCACAGGCAATGCTTTTGTGGCAGTAAACAACATTGGTGGGGCCGGGGCGCAAACCGTTGAAGGTATTGAGATAATCGACGTTGCGGGCAATTCTGACGCTACCTTTGAGAAGGCGGGCCGTATTGTTGCTGGCGCATACGACTATAACGTGGTGCAGAAGGGTAACAACTGGTATCTGACCAGTTTTATTCCTGCTCCGCCGGAGCCGGAAGACCCGGACCCCGTCGATCCGCATGACCCTGATCCTGTTGACCCAGACCCGGTCGATCCTGTGGACCCGATTATTCCTGAACCGGAAGAACCTGTTGCACCTCCTGTTACAGAGCAGCAGTACCGCCCGGAAGCGGGTAGCTATCTGGCGAACAACTATGCCGCTAACACGCTGTTTATGACCCGACTGCACGATCGCCTGGGCGAAACACAGTACACCGACATGCTGACGGGCGAGAAAAAAGTCACCAGTTTGTGGCTGCGTAACGTTGGTGCCCATACCCGTTTCAAAGAGAGTAGCGGGCAGCTAAAAACCCAAAGTAACAGCTATGTGATGCAGTTGGGGGGTGACCTGGCACAGTGGAGTAGTGATGGTCTTGATCGCTGGCACATTGGCGCGATGGCCGGTTATGCCAACAGCCAGAGCCGTACGCAGTCCAGCCTGACAGGCTACTATTCGCGTGGTCAGGTTACTGGCTACAGTGTGGGACTGTACGGCACCTGGTATGCCAATGAGGCAGACAAGTCAGGTACCTATGTGGATACCTGGGCGCTGTACAACTGGTTTGATAACAAAGTGATGGGCCAGGAGCAGGCGACGGAGAAATATAAATCCAGCGGGATAACCGCTTCGGTCGAGGCCGGTTATAGCTTCAAGCTGGGCGAAAGTGAGCGCAATAGCTACTGGCTGCAACCAAAAGCGCAGGTGGTGTGGATGGACGTGCAGGCCGACAATCACCGCGAAGCGAACGGTACCCGCGTGAAGGACAACACTAATGGTAACCTGATGACCCGTCTGGGTGTGAAGGCCTATATCAACGGCCATAACGCCATCGATGACGGTAAATCTCGCGAGTTTCAGCCGTTCGTGGAAGCCAACTGGATCCACAACACGCAGACAACCAGCGTAAAAATGGACGATGTGAGCAACGACATGCGCGGCACCAAAAATATCGGCGAGCTGAAAGTGGGTGTTGAAGGCCAAATCACCCCGCGCCTCAACGTGTGGAGCAACGTGGCCCAACAGGTTGGTGACAAAGGCTACAGCGATACCCGCGGTATGCTGGGTGTGAAATATAACTTCTGACGTCAGTGCTGATAAAAGAAAAAGCCGCTGATTAACCGATCGGCGGCTTTATTTTTTGCGCGAATTGTAGGCCGGATAAGCGCAAGCGCCATCCGGCACAAGGTGAACGTGTAAGTCACGCTTACTCGTTCATCCGCTGAAAGGAGCAATAAACTCCTGGATAGATTAGAAGTGGTAACTGATACCGGCCTGAACGCTGGCATCGTTATCTACATCACCCGTACCGAAGTACACTCCGGTGTTGAGTGAGAAATCTTTACCGATGGTGGTGTTGATACCAGCACCGAAGATCCCCATCGACATGTTGTTACCGTCGCTGTTGTGATAATCCGCTGCAGTAATATCGGTATTATCGCTGAACTCAGTCTGGTAGCGGGCATCCACCCATGGGTACAGCTCGACGTTTTTGTTGAGGTCGGCCAGTTTTGTCGTAACGCGCATACCGACGCTGGTATTCCATTCGGAAACCTGGTTGTCGCCGAAGGTGACTTCCTGATCGGAGAAGCTGTTTTCATCGGCCTTATCCCAGCCCAGGGTAGCATATGGCTGAAGGACGGTATCGCCCGGTAGCAGTACGTTCACACCAGTACGAACCTGAGTGGTGTACAGGTTGCCGTCAGAAGAGCCGCTCAGCGCTTCGGTCATGCCGCTGGTGTTATCTTTGACGTTGCTGGCAGACATGTTGTAGCGCATATCGCCGTAGCTGAAGCTACCATCAACAAACATGCTCCACAGGTTGTCGTGCAACGCCTGCTGCCAGCCGCCGTACACGCTGTAGTAGTTGCCGTACACGGTATTGTTAAAGCTGTTTGAGCTGCCGTTGTTATTCTGGTCGCGACTGCGGGTCCAGGCCAGCGCGATACCTCCGGTCAAGCTGTCACCGTTTGCCATTCGAGACGTCCAGTCAACACCGCCCTGTACGCCCTGGGTGATGTCTTTGTAGTCGACGTCATCGCTGTAATCGCCATTCTGGTACAGGAAGTCGCCCCAGATCTGCGCGCCGTCTGCAACGTGGCCGTACAGGCTTTGCAGGTGTACCTGATCCAGACGGTTAGCCAGGTCGTCGGTCACCATGCGGCCCGCTTGTTTAGCAGCATCCAGACCGGCAATCGCGCCCTGTACGTCGCTGGCCAGTTCCCCACGAGAGCTGTCGAGCTGGACGTTATAGGCCGTTCCGGCAGGCGCGGTAAGACGGGCGCTCTTCAGCTGTGCTGCTTGCTCAATAGTCAGAGAGTTGTCGTAGTTGTACGCACCGCTACGGCTTTCGACCTGCTGTTTACCATTGCTGAACTGGGCTTCAACGGCACTGTCAGGATTATCAGCGTTACCAGAGGTGGTCGTGAAGGTCGCAATCGTCTCATCTTGCTGGCTTGCGCTGGACGGAGCAATACTGGTCACCGTCAGGCTGTCATTGGTGCCGTCAACTTCACCAAAATCAACATGGCTGTCAGAAGTCATATTGACCTGTACATTGCTGCCCGTGGTGTCTGACTGTAATGTAGAACCATTCTGAATATTCCAGGTGGTGCTATCGGTGCTAGTAATATCGATATTGTTGTTGTCTGTCGTATTGATGGTTTCGAAATTGCTAATTGTCCCGTTAATAGAACTGTCAGCATCCATAGAAAGAGTATCGGTACCTGCGCCACCGTCAACATCACCCGTCACTGTCGATTTATTGGTTAATGTCACCGTATCATCACCCGCGCCGGTAGTGATGTTGCCGTTTACAGTGGAAGCGTTCAATTGAACGGTAGTGCTGTTTTCATCTGCGGAATTGATACTGCCATTCAGGATGCTACCATCCAGAGAGATCTGGGCTGTGGAGGCTGTGGAGTAATTATCACCAATAACAGCAATAGAACCGGTTACGGTACTATTATTTAGAGCAATATTGGAGGCCTGTGTCCCATAAACACCCATTGCAATGGTCTGTCCTTGAAGGGACGCATTAATCTCTGCTGCGTCTTTATTGCCTGCATAAACGCTGTCGGCATAGTTATTCTCTGCAGTACCTTCGAAGTAGCCCTGCAATGTACTATTGTTTGCATCAACAGTAACAGTACTGCCATCTACCGTAATGTTGTTGCGACCAGAAGTAGTATTATTGAACGCATAAATTGCACCGTTTACGGTACTGCCACCAGAGACATCAATAGTATTGTTCCCCCCGGTTACGCTATAAATGGCACCACCCAGCTGGCTACCGTTTTCTACCGCGATATCGTTTGAGCCTTCAGTTGAACCAGAGTCAGCGAAAATGGATGCGCCACCCATGTAGCTTTTATCGTTCTTAATATAATTAGCATCGTCGGCGTTGTTTTCACCCGCTAATGTTGAGTTATCAACGGTAATATTAACGTTTGTACTGACGTCGTGGCCACCTGCCTCAATCATATCGGCAGTCGTACCATTTTCTAGAATAATATTTGCTGTTCCACCATCATATGCCTGAATGTAATAGCCGTCCATATTCGTACCATTGACTGTCAATGATTGAGTATCATTGTCACCCCGATGGCCGTTGCTATTTCTGGAGTTATCAGTCAGGTAAATATTAGTCTTACTTTGCCCTCCGGTCATGACTGCATCAGTGGTATCGCTGTTATAGTGATAACCCGATGTTGAATATTGAGTCAAACCACTAACCACAGGATCACTACCACTGCTGGCCATTGACGAATCAGCTAACGCATAACCAGAAATAGAGGTCAGGGATAAAATGATACATTGTGATAGCAAGGTACGACGAGACTTATGGCGCATTTGAAGCTCTCCAGGATAATTATTCTGATGAATAAATTGATAAAGGAGATAGTCTCGTAGTGGGTATGAATTGAGAATAGTCTTAACGATGCGATTTGAAACATTGTATTAACCCTTAATTAATTGATGTTCATCATAAAACAAACAAATTAAAGTTAATTCTCAGCCATATACATTGATGAGGTAAATTGATGTGGCTGTTTTTTGAACAGCAAAGAAATTATTCATCATGCAAATAAATCAAAACTATCTGTAACTATAAAATGCATTAGAAATAACTCTTTTGATCAAAAAACATACTGTTTATATCATTAATATTTTGTATTAGTTAGTATAAAAATATTATTTATTATCACAGTTACTGAAATACTCAGGATTGAACCTCAATAAATATCCCAGCCGATCATGGAAATGGTGCCATAATCCCCCCTCTGTTATTCACTGATTTTATTAATAAATAAATTCTTCGAATCTCAAATGCAGTTTCCTGCATCTTTTCCTTTTATCCTGATCTAGCCTGTTCGCAACATATAGCAGCGATATTGCTCTCGAAAGCCTCCCGTTTCAGGATGAGCGGTGATCTGAAAGAAGCGCTGATTAACCGATCGGTGGTTTTTTACGTATTGAATATGGGGTTATGGCAGTTGTTCGGTAAAACCGAATAACTGAAAATGAAAGGCCGCAATGTTGTCTCTTATTGCATGCAGTCCGTAGGCCGGATAAGCGTTAGCGCCATCCGGCATCAGTTGAACCTGTAAGTAACGCATACAGGTTCAGTCGTACCTCACTGGAGAGTCGCCAGCGTGCTCTCAATTCTGTTCAACTTCTGATGTGCCTCTTTCAACTCATCCTGCAGCCGTTGTTCCTGCTCGCCATAGACCATCAGGACAATACAGCCGTTCATCACTTTTACAGTAATCTGTTGCCCGGTATCAAATCCCGCCGCGCGGAGCCACTTGTCGGAAGGGAAATTTTGGGCGTGGCTTGTCGAACTCCTTGGGCAGAAAGGCGTTGGAAAGGTTGGGTGTTGAGACTCAAAATGAGCAGTGGGTCTATTAATTATCCTGCCTTCCCGGAATATTTATGATCTCCATTTTTAAGGCATCTTCTCCTGAAAATATTGCAGCTAAACCTTTTCTTATTTTTATCTGATCGCTCTCGATTGCTCCATGGGCAACCGGAGAATATGTAGCTGTTTGTAATTGGACTCGCTCGAAATCATAGCCAATATCTTTTGCAATATCTGATAATAAGTCCAGGAACAAGCTATTACTTGTTTGATTCCATATAGCGCCCTGGGCATTATCGTTACCTGGGTATGAAGTATTCAAGTGTGCAAAATAAAGCTTCCATGAAGATAATACGCTACCCTCAGAAGTGCTCCTCTTTGTCTTTCCTTTTTTTACTTTACCGTAAAATGCTAAGTCTATCATATTTAGCGCGCGAACATGCTCATTGGATAATCTGGCATTCTGAGATCGTGTCGCCATGAGTTGTTTGAATATATCAATCTTCAATGATTTTTTTTGTGAGTACCTTTCAATGAATTTCTGAGTTTGAACGGCTAATAATGGACTAATTACAGTAGCTGTAATGGCTAAAATAGTAAGCGCTGTGCTCATATAATATTCTCAAAGTGAATAGATGTATTTAGAATTTTGAACTGAGAATCATAAAGGAATTTGTGAATGGAGAAGATATGGCAAATGGCGGATATAAGATAAGCAAATTGGCGGAGATCACAGGAGTCGAATTTAATAGTTAACTTGTTGAATTCATAGTGATAATTTTTTACTTATAAATGAAGAACCCCCATAAGCACCCCCAGATAATTTTGCTTGAGTGGATCAGGGGTATGCCTAGCTGTTTTTTTAGTCTTTTTCACTGTGGCAAGGCGGCATCCACTTCTGACCTTCCGCTTCCCTTAAGTGCCGTAGTTCTTCTGTAAACCGAGCAATTGAAGTTTGTCACATTAAGTTTGCCAACAACCATCTACGCGTTCAAGTTTGGTTGAACAAACCAGTTCATGATGGTCAATTAAGACTTCAGCTTCTTTCTGCATGATATGTTGTCCGTAATAGTAAACGCGCCCGCCAATAATAGCAGGCGCATTAGGCAATGAACGTTTAAGGAGGAAAGTTCGACATTGTGAATCGGGAAGGTTTTACGCAATATTCACCGTGCTTCGTCGTCACGGCTTTTCTGCAACAAGCCAGTTGCCTGTCGCGCTCGAAGAATATCAACAGCCCGGAGATAAGGGGATTGTTCCAGCCAGTTAAATCCTTTGCGATCAATTCGAACCAGCTCGTATTTTTCCACCAGAAAATTAACGGCATCAGCCAGCGTAATACCGGCATCGATATGTTCCTGTATAACGGTTTCATCACAGAACGGCGTATCGTTCAGGGTCAGACCATAGTGTTTTTCCAGCAGGCGTGTAAGTAGCATTTGCCAGACTGCAACGGGCGACAGACAGGGCTTCGCCGCCCGCGAAATTATAGCAGGTAGAGTTTTCATGCTTTCTCTCGTGAAATTCGTTATCGTTGGATGGGGTAAACGGCGATGTATACGTAGCCGCAACTGCCAAGGGTATCGGCTTCGCAGGTAAAACCGTTGTGGTACAGGGTGACACAGTGGGCATGGCGAGGATTCATTTCACCAGTGGTCAGCATCGATTCCATCTGGCTGATAAAGTGCGGGAATGTTTCATCCAGCTTCCGGCATTCGGCGTCACTGAACTTACCGGTGATGCTGGCACGGTCAGCTAGATAATGCAGCCGGTTTCCTTCCTGTACCAGACGGGCCCCCAGGCGCGGTGTGATATCCCGCTGCAGGCCCCATGTGATATTGCTCATTGATAACCTCCTTTATTGTCAGTTTAGGGTGATACTCATCAGACAGGCATAGGGCCCGTTGCGGTCTTGGCGGCGTTCGGCGTATACCGCGAGGACTCCGGTGATATCCGGAACGTCCCTGCCGGTGTAATGACAGACGCTACCGTGCCACTGATATTTTCCACTGCAGTAACGAAAGATTCGGGACTCAGGATGCTGGCGGTATATCGTCATTGCCCGGCGTTTACTGATAATTTTCATGTCATACCTCATAGCAGACAGTGTTCTGCGAACGAATAGATTTGCCTGCCGCCGACAATCAGGTGGTCAGGAACGCGGATATCCACCAACTGAAGCACCTGCACCAGTCGCTGCGTGAGGGTTTTATCGGCCTGGCTGGGTGTCGCCTCGCCGGAAGGATGGTTATGCGCCAGTATTACTGCTGCGGCATTGAAGTGCAGAGCACGTTTGACCACTTCCCGGGGATGCACCTCAGTACGGTTAATCGTGCCGGTGAAGAGCGTTTCATGGGCAATCAACTGATTCTGGTTGTCCAGATACAACGCCCGGAACTCTTCCCGCTCAAGTGCGGCCATATGCAGTCTCAGCCATTCACGGACAGCGTGTGAGGAGGTGAAGGCCACCCCAGGTTCATGCAGGTGCCGGTCCAGCGCCCTGAGCGCCCGCTGAATGAGACGCCGGTCCTGTGGCGTCATCTCGCCGGGTAAAAAGGAAAGCTGTTTCATCTGTTGCTCCTTCGGTCAGTCGATAATACGCAGAATGGCGTGGGCCTCTGGATGCTGCAGGGCGTAGTCCCGCAGGCGGTAATAGTGTTCAGTCATGGCATCGCATTGGGTGCGACAGGCGTGATGGCTGTATTCAATCAGGCAGACAGCGACACCTGCGGCTTCTGCACTCATTTGGGCATCGTTGCCGTTCAGGCAATTAAACAGACGCCATGTCTCATCATTGTCAGACTCGGGAGCCATAAACGCCCCGCCATTGCTGAGGGTGTAAAAGGACCAGATACCACCGCTGTAGGTCGAACAGAAGCGGTCCATCCAGGCAAAAATATGCGGTTCCAGGGTTGTCCACTGCGGGATAGTGCCAAAGTGTTGCGGCCAGAAATCGATACGCTGTTCGTCGGGTACCTGCGTGACGGTCAGTTCAAATTCTGATTGGTTAGCGGGTGCGAGGTCGTACTGCGTCTGTGTTGTCATGGGCATGTCTCCGTTAATAAAAAACGCCAGCGGCGATGGCTGGCAAATGGGGGAATAAAGCGTGTTCGGGGAGGTGAAATGTGCGGGTAAATGCTTCGCGGTCAGCGGGTGGAGGTGCCTGTACGGATGCCGGAGGTGCGGATGTAGCGGTTAAGACTTTCAGCGGCATCGGGTTCAAAGTTCCATGCCCGCCAGACCATCCGGCCTTCAGTGTCACGAACCACAAGGCGGAAGTGACTGCCTTGGTCGTCTTCGAGGGTGATATTGCTGTACGTGGTAGTGACCGCTTGCGCATGTCTTCGGGTGAAGGGCCCCGGTGGCAGTAAGTGAGATTCAGGCATATGCCTCCTTAAATGCAAAAAGCCCCTGTTGCCAGAGCAACAGGGGCTGTGAGGACTACTGATGCCACTCTGGTTAGAGTGGCAGGATTATCAGAAGGTGACTTTCAGTGTGGCCTGACCGTTGTAACCGTCAACGCTGTTACCGCTGACGCTGCGGGTATAACCGCCCTGCACGCCCAGTGTGACATTCTGCCGTACTCGTGCGTCAATACCCGCCTGCAGGTCAAGCGACGTGCCTTTCTGAGACGGGGTGAAGCTGACATTGCTGCCTGCAGTCGCCGTGCCCATGCTCATATCGCCATCGGAACTGAACGTGCGGATGACCGACGGACGTACCCACCAGTTCACCGGAAGCTCACTTGCGCTGCGCTTCATGCTGTCAGCAAACCCTGTGACCGCAGAGGTACCCTGACCGAAGTCCATTTCAGACGAACTGCCAAAACGGATACCGGCGCGGACATGCTGCGCACTGCCGTCACCAAAGTTCACGTAACCGCCGTTGTCATGCCCATCATCCAGAGACAGTCCTTGCCAGACGTACTGCAGTTGTGGCTCCAGCACCAATCCCTGACTGATGTTAAACGGTAGACCGGTTTCCACAGAGGCCAGCCAGCCAGTGCCGTCAGTATCAAAACGGTTATCCGAAGAGTTGGCTTTCAGGCTGTGACGGGAGCCTTGTGCCACGATATCTGCCCACAATCCACTGGCATCATGAACTGCTGTCAGATAGCCGCCGATGCTGTACACCGTGTCACGCACGCTGCCTGCCGCAGAGCGATCGTCGTTTTTCACATCCACCGACGATTGGCCTACTGCGCCATACAGACCAGTGGTTAGGGAAAGTGTACCGGTATCATGCTTGAACAAGTCACCACCAAGCTGCATAAAACCGTAGCTGCCGCTGCTTTCCGGGGTGTCGCCCTGTGCAATGCCGCCGTTACCATCACGCCCGGTATGCCCGCCCTGAATACGTCCCCAGATCCCTTGGTCGTTCACGGCGCTGCTGCGCTGACTGTATGTTCCCGCCAATGCACGGTCGTAATCCATACTCTGCGCAAACAAAGAGGCGTACAGCGCCACTTCGGCACGGTAACCCGCTTCACTGGTGAGGTACCAGTTTTCATCGGCACTGCCGTGGCTCAGGGTGTAGTTGTACGCCCCGGCCTGCAATTTGCGGCCCAGCGCAAAGGCTCCGGCTTCAGTGGTGGCTCCGTTAATCGCATCCACCACTTTGATGCCGTTGCCGGTTGTTGCTAGGCCCAGCCCTGCATCACCGGTATGGGTGAAGTTCAGCCAAGTTTTGCCGGTTGCCTGTCCGCCGTCAATGACCAGCATATCGGTCGGGAAGGCCGGGTCATCAAGACGAATCGACATGTTGATGGTGCCGTTACGGCCCGTCAGATTGGTGACCGTCAGTGTTTCCGGGACAAATTGACTACCGGTGGCTGGAGTAAAACTGATGGTTCCGGCGTTATCGAGGTTATCGAGCACCGATTTCACTGCCGCCCCACGCTGAATATTCCAGCTGGCAGCGCTGTCGAGGGTGACGTCAGTCGGGTCAATCGCGCCGTTCATCACCGAGTTGCCAGTCAGGCGCACTTGGGTACCAGACTGTGCGATGATATCGCTGTTGATGATCGCATTGTTCAGCGCCAGCGTTCCCTGATTCAGGGTTACCTGTGACTGAGACAACGTGCCATTGCTGACCGTCAGGGTACCGTTACCCTCTTTGAGTAATTGCCCGTCACCACTTACCGAACCGCTGATGGCTGCGTTACCGTTGCTGAAGTGCAGTTGTCCGCTATTGGTGGCACTCCCTGTCAGCGATGCACCGTCGCCAAATGTGGTGGTACCAGTAAGCGTGCCACCTTGGGCCACATTCAGTGTACTGCCTGCACCCACTGTGGTGTTATCCGCACTGCCGTTACCCAGTACCGTGAACTGACTGCCGTTATCAAGACGCAGGTTGCTGGCCTTACCGGTTGCGCCGTCAATGCCGAATGCGCCGGTGGTGTTCGTACCGCTGACCGTTGCACCGGTATCGGCAATCAGCACACCGCCGTCATGCATTACGATGTTCTGCGCCTTACCACCGGTCGCGACGGCCAGAATACTGCCCTGATTAACCGTAGTGGTATCGGCGATGCCATTGCCTAGTACATCAAGACGCCCGCCGTTTTCCAGCAGGACATTGGTAGCGATATGCGTGGTGCCATCAATGAAGAAATCCCCAAGACTGTTCGTCCCGGTAACCGTGGAATCGGTGGTCGCCCATAATGCACCGCCCTGTTTGATGACCACATCCGTCGCGGAAGTGCCCGCATCCACCGACAATATGCCATCCGCTTCCACTGTGACGTTATTCGCCGACCCGGCCACTGCCGTTTTCCCGGCAACAGGTTCATCCTGCCAGATGGACACTTCCAGCCGACCACCACGATTCACGACCGAGCCGATAGCTGTACCACCGGCAAAAACCGACTGTACCCCGCCATTATTGATGGTGGTATTTTCCGCACGTCCACCATCCACCATCTGATACGACAGGTCGGTCAGCAATTCGCCGGAGGGTGAATCATCACCGATAGTGGTGTTCAGGGCAGAGCCACCAGCCTGCACACTCTGCGAGGATGCGCTGTTGCCGTTTGCCACCTCGGTGCCAGTACCATTAAGGATAGTGGTATCCGTTGCCGTCGCTCCGTTCTTCACCACCTGCCAGCCGTTCTGGCTAATCACTGTACCTTCGGCGCTGGCACCTTCATGAACGTACTGGAAGCCACCTTCCAGCAGGGTATTAATTGCCGAACCGTGCACACTCTGGTCGCCGTCCGCTTTAATCACTGTGCTGGTAGCGAGGCCACCAGCGGCAATAATCTGACGACCATCGTTATTAATGGTGGTATCAGTTGCGGTACCGGCAACCCACTGCCCGTCGTTGTTCTCTGCATCGGGACCACCCTGTGCTCCGGTATTCACCACACTACCGGTAGCCTGCGCTCCAGCTTTTACCAGCTGAGCCCCGTCTTTATTAATGATCGTGCCGGAGGTAATACCGCCGCTGTGTACCCACTGTGTACCACCGTCAAGCGTGGTATCTGAAGCTTGACCATGCACGCTCTGACCACCACCGCTGTTGACTGTGGTGTCTGTGGCGCTGCCGCCAGCCAGTACA
This sequence comes from Citrobacter sp. R-1.5.2, assembly GCF_035064245.1. NCBI lineage: Bacteria > Pseudomonadati > Pseudomonadota > Gammaproteobacteria > Enterobacterales > Enterobacteriaceae > Citrobacter > Citrobacter sp. R-1.5.2. Next base: position 122,538 of record NZ_JASEYC010000008.1, read on the forward strand.
CCCTGCAGCCCGCTATTATTAATGGTGGTCTGGTTTGCCACGCCCCCCGTCTGTACCCACTGACCACCGCTGTTGTCATCATTATCAGCACCGAACTCCAGGCCTGTGTTGATGACTGTGTTGTTTGTCTTACCGAAAACGATCTGTGAGTCGTGATTGCCGATCACCGCACCATTGACTACCTCACCGGCCGCTACCGTACGGGTGTTTCCCGGCGCATCATCAGCCAGTGCCGCAGGGCTTGCCACCAGTCCGGCAACTGCCAGCGCGAGAACAGCAGTGCTGCGCTTTCCTTTTGCTTTTGCCAATTCTGAGACAACAACAAATGCTCCCAAAACTTCGTTCCATACCAGCCGGTAGCTGGTGTTCAGGTTTCGCTTCATCATAAATACCTTGTTGTGTGTAGAATTTCCCCTAAAAGGGTATCGGCAAGAAGCTGATTTCCTTTAGGTTGTAGTTATGTTGGTGATTGCCTGTTGAATAAACTGAAAATGCGGCAGTGCTCGGATAAAACTTAAATCTTCTGTCAGTCGGTAAAAGCGCTCGTTGCGTTTAAAACTCTCAGTGAGGGGCTGCACAAGGTGAATATCACTGAGCGAAAACACCACCGGACGGTCGTGATGCTCCGCAACCAAGTACCAGTGGCTCTGCTGGGCAATCAGCCTGTAAGGGGCCAGTCTTTCGCAACGATTTCCGTCAGTCAGCAACGTGACGCGCTGGCAGGTGGTAATAGCCTGTACCAGCCGGTAAAAGGACAGCTGGGTCGCAGGTGAGCCCACAGAAACCGCATCTCCGGTCAGGCAGGGGGCACCCTCGCAGTTCAGCAGCAGGCTCACCAGCCGACGGTCCAGCCCCGGAAAGAGGCCGGCGATGCCGGTACGGTGGGCAAACGTCAGGACATCCAGCTCGCCCTGCGGCCCGGCCCCTGTCCGTAGGCGATAGCAGCCCTGATGGCATTCGAGATCCAGATAAATCAGCCGTTCACGAAAGTCTCTGTAGAGGGTGCGGACTGACACGTCAAACTCGGTCGCGAGCTTTTGCATATCCAGCGTTTCACCCGCTACGAGGCGGCTGATAATCAACGACAGCCTGACCGCCAGTCTGTCGTAGCGACGCTCTGTCGGTGGCATGATGGTTCCTCCGTGCAGGTTAACCGGTTGAAAGACATGAGATTCTAAAGGAGGGGGTTGTCAGGATATGTCTGTTGGAGCCGCTATTTTGAGGGAGGCCTGAAGCCTGAATCTGTCAGGCCTGCGCCATTTTTCGGTGAAATACTCGGCAAAAATTCCCACCAAAAATGACAGGGAGTGTCATTTATTAACACCGCCGTAACGTTATCTGATGCAAAGTGTGAACTCACGCAGGCCGAAAACCACTGAGCATCGCTTCCGCCATCACCCACAGTGCCCGGTTAAGCTTCACATCACCGTCTATGCCCCGCACGGCACGGGTATGCGTGCGCCCGCCTTTTGCGCTACGACCACTGAGCCCGCCCTTAATCAGGTTCTCCTGAATACGCTGGTACGTGGTCCACAGGTCGTTACTCTCATCCTGCCAGCGGCGCGGGGAGAGCACCTGTGACGGCGCAACCGGCTGGTGGTCCTCCCCGAACCGGTACGTTAGTGCAGCCTGTGCCAGTGCCTGTTGCGCAGGAGGCTGCAACAGCAACGACTGCATCGCATCCCGCTTCTCCTCCACACGGTCAAAAATGCCCAGTACCTCATACGCGCCTTCAATTACCTGACTCACCACGTCCCCCTGGTGCGGCACCCGCACCTCGCCAAACGACTCACCACAGACGAGCCCGTTCTGACAAACTGCGCGAAATAGTCCCGGCAACATCTGGTACGAACTGGTGCCATCATGTGAATTCAGCAAAATGATTTCCGGCACCTGCTTACCGGTAATCTGCCCCTCCCGACGAAGGCGCAGCATATGCTTTGTATGTTCACGACGACCCGGGTCACGCACGCGGGTCTGACAGGCAAAGAATGGCTGGAAGCCTTCTCGCTGTAGGCTGTCGAGCAGGGAGATGGTGGGTATATAGGTATAACGCTCACTACGGGACTCGTGTTTGTCCTCACTGAATACACTGGGCACTACGCGAAACAGCTCTTCACGGGTTAACGGACGGTCGCGACGGATAAGGTTTGCTGCGCCAAAGCGCGAAGCCAGACGGGTCATAAGCAGACTCCTCATAATGGGAAAACAAATAAAAGAAATCCCCGTCGCATCGGCGACAGGGGCAGGGAAGTAACAGGGATGGGTTAAATACTCAGAAGAAGAAATCCCAGACGGCACGGGCCACTGACACCACGGTGGTGCGCACGGCCTGAATGACGGCCCGCACCGGGGCGGGTATCAGGGGAAAGGCACTGATGCTATCGAGTACGGCCCCGACGGTTTCACCAAAATCGCTACGAGCCTGTTCCCGGACTACCGTCGTGCGAAAGGAAGGATGGAGTTGCGACACCACCGGGCTGGTGGCCTCACGTGGCAGGCACTTAATCATCCGCTCGGCCATCACCTTAAGCCCCCATTGTAGACGGACCGACACAGCACACACCGGATGGACGGGCTGGAACAGCTCATGCAGCAGGCAGATTTTGCGGCTGATATTCTGCTTCTGCGCCGTGGACAACTGTCCCCCACCGCTGGTAGGTTCGGCCTTATCCGACTGGCTGATAACAAACAGCACCTTATGCCGGTATACCTCTCCAATCACCTGATGATAAAAATGTTCATCCACCGTCAGCGCCCGGTCATCGGCCTTAATCAGCCACAGTACCAGGTCGAGGCGAGGAAGCTGTTCGCGGTACAGCGCAGCATACTCGGTATCGCGAGCGCCACTTTCGCCCACGCCGGGCAGATCCATCAGCGTTATATAGCGGTCACCGACTTGCAGGCGAAAGCGCAGTGGCTCACGTGTACAGGCCGCCACCTCGCTGACGGGTGATACCTCACTGGCAAACAGTGCATTACACAGGCTGGATTTCCCGGCTCCGGATTTACCCATAATGCCGATCACTGGCTCGTAATGGGTTAACTGATTTATCTGCTGCAGTATGCGTTCAGACACCCATTGCGGCAGGCTGGAAAGCGAATGATTTAATGACTGCAAACCTTGCTGGTTATTCATGACGACTCCTGCAATAAATAAAACTAGAAACGGCAGGACCGTAAAGTTCTGCCGTTATGCTGGTATGTTCATGAGAGTAATATATGTCTAACTTAGTTTTAATTCTTAAACCTTTTCTCTTTCCATGCAAGATTGATAGCATACTCAATAACCCGAGAGTTAGATATCCCCTCAGAGATGGAAATATCCCGTATTTTGTCATGGGTTTCTTCAGAGACATTCACATTAAGCACTTTGAGATTTCCTGTCCTTTTCTTAATCCTTGATTTTTGAGTGCTTAGTGCACTTTTAAACCTTGTTAGAAAAAGCTTTTTATCAGCGTCACTGTTTTCATACCACGAGAACCAAGTGAAATAGGATGCATAACAAAATGCGAGTTTCTCCTCCATGCTTTCCCCTACTGGATATTCGCTCAGAGCCACCTTATTTTCCCGCAGGTAAGTGATTAGCCATTTAAGGGGCACACCGGTACTACCATTGACATCATTAAAAATATTTTGCCCCACAATCATATCGCTCCATTCACGATGAGATTTAATTATGTACTCTCTCATGCTTAGTGTAGGAGTAAGTTTTCGTACAATTTCTTTCAGGTAGTTAACCCTGGCATTATGCTCTGGGGGTAGCAATTTCCCAGACACTTTAAAATTATAAGTACAAAAAATTTCAGTAAATATATCACTAGAAGTTTTGGGCATGCTTACTGATAATTCAGTTTTAACAAGAAACCAATAACTGGCTCTAGGGTCACAAACAAACCACTCTAATTCGTCTGGTAAAGGGCTGGAGTTTTTCACGATAGCATAGGCATTATTTATTAAAGAATCAGCGCCTTGTTCATCAAATTCATTATGTACCAAAAACTGCCGAACACTCTCTTCATAACCCTTTACGTTAATTTCCCCTGCATCAGGTGAGTAATCTACACCCAAAGTCTTTAAGGCAGAATACAACATATTAACTTCATGTTTATCATCAAAAAACTGAACCATAACCCCCACCAATAATCACTACGTGATTTCATGCATAAAGGTTGTCATTTTATTAAAGTAAATTATTCATTATCAATATATATCATGTACATAGAGACAAAAAATCACCATTTTGTGTTACTCGTCACCTTTACCAGCCCAGAACTCTGATTCGCCTGAAGCAAAACCGTTAGGTTAGAACCATGATTAAGTTGGTGGTTTTTATTTGATTGTACTTTCAAATAATTAAGGTTAATTAATATAATTAATAAGAGCTCCATCTTAGATACCCACAGATATAAAAATACAACACATCCCCTTCCTCTGAACCATAACCTCAGAGGAAACAATATGAACGATAACTATCCATATATTGCAAAATATAAAATGGACTGGTTTTTACATAGTCTGATAAATCACCATCTGAACAAAGTCATTGAACGCTATTCAAAGATTCTCGGTATTCGACTGGACTTTTCGTACAACCAGAACTCAGAACGTTACAAAAAGGAGTACAGTTGTCTTCAGGAGGATCTTCGAAAGCTATTTTGGCAAGTTGAACAGGAACATGGTGTAGCTGGATTTTTCTGGGTGATTGAATATGGTCAGGACAGTAGGTTTCATTCTCACTCGGTGGTGTATCTGGATGGGCAAAAAATACGTAAAGCATTTCCGATAGCAGAACGCATAGGTGCTTTGTGGAAGGAAATAACGCAAGGGGAAGGTAAATATCATCGATGTGAATATAAGGAGAGTTATAAAGCTGATATCAACAAAACTATTAACCATCGGGATACCGATTATATCCATGGCTTGAGATATATCATCAGCTACCTTGCCAAGCAGGAACAAAAGAATGGCATGAATATTTACGCCTGTAATGAGGTACCGCCACCAAGCGGGTTAGGCCGCCCAAGAAACGTGTAAACGAAGTATTCAATGCAGGAGATTATCACCCCTGCATATTTTTACAACAGAAACCATTGATGTGGAGGAGCTGGCAGTAAATCAGTTTACTAACAGCTCCGGTTATTAATCCTTAACCGGAACACATCACTATGTATACAAAACCTACACTACTTGAAGATCAATTCATTGATATGAAATTCATTACCCAGCTCACTGGTCTGAGCGATAAATGGTTCTATAAACTGATACAGGACGGGATGTTTCCAAAACCAATTAAGTTGGGTAGGGCATCTCGCTGGCTTAAAAGTGATCTTGAAGAATGGTTATATTGTCGTATTAACGAATCGAGGAACTAATTGTTTCTTATTGAAACCTGGGTTGAAAATTAAATATTAAATATTAAATGTTAATGCACTGGGTACCGCCTCTTCATGTAAGGCTTACCCTGCATGCACGGATCTACCATCTTTGGAATGCCCTTTATCGCTCTCGACGGTAATGGCCGTCTGATTGGTGCCAGAACGGTATATACATCTCACGATGATCTGCCGTCTTTGCAATACCATCCTGAGTAAGACACGCAACGCTCATAGTTTGCACATACAGAATCGTGATTTAACACCATCATCTGCACCATATCGCTATAGTAGGCTGTTTGCCTTATGCGTAGCGCTTTCAGGAATTGACAACGATTAACAACAAGCACTGTTTAAATATCCAGACAAAAATATTTCCTCTGGGTCAAATGAGTGATAGAGTTTCACCTATAAGACCCAATGGAGGTGATATGTCTGAATTTGAATTACTGGCGCAGGATTTGCTTGAGAAAGCAGAAGCAGAAGAAAAACAGCGACAGGAAAATGATAAGAAACTGATTGAGCAGGTACTGGAAATCTATGACCAGAAGTACGTGGCTGAGTTATTGAGGAAAGTTGGCAAAAATGATTGGACTCGGGAAACAATTAACCGCTGGATTAATGGCAAATGCCCCCCTAAGTCGCTGACTTCAGCAGAAGTAGAGCTTCTTCGTAAAATGCTGCCGGAACCGTCTGTACATCATCCAGACTATGCGTTCCGCTTCATTGACCTGTTTGCTGGCATTGGTGGTATTAGAAATGGTTTTGAGGCTATCGGTGGTCAGTGCGTTTTTACCAGCGAATGGAATAAAGAAGCTGTGCGCACCTATAAAGCCAACTGGTTTAATGATGAACACGCACACAAATTCAATCTAGATATCCGGGAAGTCACTCTTAGTGACAAACCTGAAGTGTCGGAAACCGACGCCTATGCCTTCATTGATGAGCATGTGCCGGATCATGATGTGCTTCTGGCAGGTTTTCCCTGCCAGCCGTTCAGCCTTGCTGGCGTGAGCAAAAAAAACTCACTTGGCCGTGCGCATGGTTTTGAATGTGAGGCACAGGGAACGCTTTTCTTTGATGTGGCACGTATTATCAGGGCCAAAAAGCCAGCCATCTTTGTGCTGGAAAACGTGAAAAATCTTAAGAGTCATGACAAAGGTAAAACCTTTAAAGTAATCATGGAGACGCTCGACGAGCTGGGCTATGAAGTTGCAGATGCGGCTGATGTGGGAAAAAGCGATCCTAAGGTCATCGATGGAAAACATTTCCTGCCCCAGCACCGTGAACGTATCGTTCTGGTCGGTTTCCGCCGCGACTTGAATATTCACAATGGCTTTACCCTGCGCGACGTGAGTCGTTTTTATCCGGATCGACGACCGTTATTTCGCGAGCTTCTGGAACCAGTCGTTGACAGTAAATATATCCTGACGCCCAAACTCTGGGAATATCTCTACAACTATGCAAAAAAGCATGCGGCTAAAGGGAATGGCTTCGGTTTTGGCCTCGTTAATCCTGAAAATAAGGAAAGTGTTGCCCGTACGCTTTCTGCCCGCTATCACAAAGACGGATCCGAAATTCTGGTAGATCGTGGCTGGGATATGGCCGCAGGTGAAGCCGACTTTCTAAATGAAGAAAACCAGGCTCGTCGTCCGCGCAGGCTCACCCCTCGTGAGTGCGCACGCTTGATGGGCTTTGAAAAGCCAGACGGTAAACCCTTCCGTATTCCGGTTTCCGACACGCAGTCATACCGGCAGTTCGGTAACTCCGTGGTGGTACCGGTGTTTGAAGCTGTTGCTAGACTGCTGGAACCTTACATCCTGAAAGCTGTTTCTGCCGATGCTAAAAAGGTTTAACTACCACTACCTGGCATGTTGTTGCATGTTCATGCCAGGTAGTGCCTACGTCAGCTCTGCATAGAGCCCAGTAAGTTCCGCAATAAACGCTCCCAACGTCATCAATTCTTCTCTAACCGCTTCTGGATATTTTTTGTGTAACGACGATGGCACAACCAGCCTGACCCCTGCATCCTGCATTTCTCTATATTGAGTCTGAGAAACCCCTTCCTGTAGCGTAAACAGGTGCACTTGCGAGATTTTATCTGCTTCGTTCAGTATCTGGCGCCAGCGGTCTTTACAGGTTGTCTTCACGGCTAGCATACGCAGATTTTCTTCAGGAAACTCTACATCATGGTAAGCCTCCGCAGACGGAAACAAAAAGTCAGGCTTTTTATTACCTTCAGTGACTGCCTGCGTAGCGAAGTGCCGCAGACCATGCTCAACGAAAAGGTGTTCAAGATGCAGTTCTAATGACTTTCCTGCCCTGGATTTACGACGATTACTGACAGAGTTGGCCAGCGCAATAAACTCATCCACAGAACCAAATCCCTTTCGGATGATGTCCAGTACATGTAATTCCTCAATCAGCAAAAAGATATCGTACTCGACTCGCCGACGGTCAATAAGCTGTTCATCCGGATCGTCGGCGTTTTTCACGTAATGGCCAGCGGCATACTGAATTATTTCACTTCCTGTCGGAAAACGCCTTTTCCAGTCTTCAGGGATAGCATATTTGTGATTCACAGGTGCATTCTGAAGAGATAGACCTCCGAGAATTTCTCCTGCAGGCCCGGATATCAGCGTTCCGGGAATAATTTCACCGATAGCGGACTCGATAATATCCTCTTCATCAGGGCTGACGCAGACCCAGATTTCCACAGACGAACAATCGCCTCTCTGTTCATCGAGCTTAAAGGCCAAGATCGTCAGGGCTCCAGTATTTTCAGGATCCTGCAGTGGGCTGCCTCTTCCCCAGCGTGTGATACGCTTTTCATTCCGGGTCCCGCCAAAAAAACGGTTGTTGTAATAGATGGCCCGTGCCTCACTATCAGGACACTGGTGTGAGAAAACATGCGCAGTGAGATGGGTTGAAGGGTTCAGCTCATGTGTATGGTTGATGGATGGAAGCAACTTTTCAACAATGCCTGAAGGGATATAAAGCCCGACCTGATGACCGCCAGTTGCTCCAGTATCATTGGCGGACAGCCGTTTGATGTAGACAAAATTATTTCCGCCTGCGATCCCAGACAGCCAGTTATGAAAAGCCAACATAAACATCCCTCCGTTGCCCTGATATTCCACTCTCCATTTTTCCATAGTTATACAAAAGCAGCCAGTATGGTTTTTTCAAGTCAACATACTGATATTACTAACTGACAGTTGTATCTAATCCTAAATAACTGATCCGAATACCGCTACACTTTTGACTGCCCATGTTTACCTCCGGGGAATGAGCTGATGGTTTTCGTAAAACACGGGTTTTTCCGCACTACATTTTTCCAGCGCTCCATTGATAGCCGCCATCTTCTCATCTTTATGTGGATCACGGATATGCAGTGTGGGAGCGGCCCTGCACCATACCAGCTCTGCGCAAGGTAACCAGCGGCCAACCGTTGAAGCATGTAACTGACAGCCTGTTATCTCGTTGATTTTTATTGCCAGAAGTTCCGTACTCCAGCGTGAGCGCTGGTATCCGAAGTTATCAGGAGAACGTTTTACGAGCTGACGTAACAATAAGCAAATCTGTTCAAACGGCCAGCGACGCTCACGACCCGGAGGCAGGGATTTCAGGCCTTCCGCACCATACAGGGTAAACCAGTTAATCCAGCGCCCCACAGATGAACGGGCGCAGCAGAGGGTTCTGGCAACGTCGCTGACGCAGCGGCCCGATGCAGCATCAGCATGGCGGTCAGTCTGCGGGCATGGTTCTTGTCGTGTGTTCTGTGGATTGTTTTCTGCATCAGGCGTCGTTCAGTACGGGGTATTGGTGCTATGATCGGCATCGCTCAGTCCGGTTGTTGGTTTGTGATGTTTGGCGATTGATCAGAGCGCACAATCCGGGCTGAGTTCCCTTTATGTGATCTAATATTTAGAACAGTTATTTAGGGGAGGTCACTGGATACTTACATATGGCGCTACTTAATGTTAATGTATGCCTTGAAAAATGCATCCGAAAGGTCATTTTGTAATTTTATGGTGGCAAAAAAATAAAAACTATAGAGGGATGATTGATTGATGTCGGTGGAAATAGTACTCGACAAGTATTGTAATTAGATGAGGGGTGTTGCAAAAACATTAATTTATTATTTGCAAGCTATTTTCCTGCTATTGTTAGTTGGTTTAATCAAAATCAATAAAAAGTTTGAGGCTTTCAAATAAACTAGTTAAGTCGGATGTGCTGAAATCTTTATCATCCCATTTCTGGCAATAGCCTCTAAGGGTATTTTTCGCTTGACCTAATTTTAAAGATTGATTTTTAACTCCACTTTTGTCCACTGGGTTATGGTTTAAATCTGCATAAAACATTCTAATTTCTACTGGTTTACCACAGGGTTTGATTACAGATAAGTCATGGAAATAATTGTCATTTTTTTTAAAATCTTGCTTTTGTAAGTGACCGATCAATGGAGTGACTTCATCTAAAATCCCCTGTTTAACGCAATAATTTATCCATTCCTGATGGTATAGATATTTTAACCAGGCATTGAATAATGTGTGCGATTTCTTATTTTGAAAATATATAAGAAGACCTGCGTTCTTATCTCTCTTAATATATCTAGATAATAGTTGTAATAACCCTTCAAATATTTTGGTATTTGCATAACCTATTTTAGCCTCTCCAATCCATGTGAATGAGTTGTCTTTAGGCTTGACAGTGATATCTACAGAACCATTCTGCTTGGTTTGTTCGGTTGCATCATATCCTAGTTCACATAAGGTAAGAACTATAGCATTGGTTATTTTGTCCTCGTCATCACAGTAATATTTATCACTGCTTTTTTCGAGGCGCTCTATAATGCTGTGAATATCTTCATATAATTTTTCAATAAAAGAATTTTCACTCGAAAAGAATGTTCTGCTTACTAGGGAGGCTAGTTGTAATTTATTTTCCATTCTTAATTACACAATAAAATGATAAGTTATCAGGATCAAAATCTTCAATTTGAACACCATCTTTATCAACAGGTTCTATTTTCATCTCAATGTAACTTAAAAATTCTTCCTTTCTGATTTCAAGTTGTTGTCTTTCCTGATAATAACAATATTTAACATCAAATAACTTTGAATACCCGCCACTGAAGTATTGAACAACTTGATAAAGGTCGTCATCATTTTTGCAATGTGTAGCTTTACGTAAGGTTGCTGGCGTATAGATTTCAATTGAGGAATAATTTAGTTCTATATAATCTATCAAAGAATTATACATGGCAATCTTCTCGCCATTGGCGAGAAGGGAGCCGGAAGAAATATCATTGATTTTTCTTCTCTGTTCAGCTAGTAAAGATAACATTATATTATCTAGCTCTTTTGAGGATGTCATCTATCACCCCCATGTGTGGAACATTATCTGACTGCTGGGTCATAAAAAAACTCCCACAAAATTGCTTATTCATGTAGTTTTGGCGAGTTGTTTCAAACCCAATTTCGTTAAAATGCTCTTCGCTCCCTGTAGTGTAATCGAAGCGAACGCAAACGCAGTAAAACTCGATTGGCATATCAACATCAGTACCAGTTTCGGTTCTTACTATTTTTCTATATCGAGCATCATATTTTTTACCACTTCTACATCTAAAGTTCGCGTCTTCATCATTAATGGCATTTACAGCATCCGCTTGGACAACACGCCCGTAGTTCTTATCCTGATAGGCATTGTTAATAGCTTTATAAAAATTAACAGATGTAAGTTGAAGATTAATATCTTTCAGGTTTAGCAAAGCCAAAAATTCATATCTAATCTCTTCCATGGCTTTTGCTGCCGCCCTTGAGCCAAGCTTACGATCAATGCGATACTCAATTCGGCTCAGTGTATTGGGAATGAAGACTGTGTTGAAATATTGTTCGGAATAAGTTTCCCCAGCATATTTACCTTTAGGTATTTTTTTTATCTGCACATGGGCATAAATCAAGGCTATTCCATCTGACAATTTTTCAACTGCTGCTAGGTGATGCCCTGCATAAGCTGGAAGACCATTTTCTTCTGTTAACCTTGAAGGGAATACCTTACTAAATTCATTTTCACGCCCTGGTTCACTCATGAGCGTTATAAGATTCGAAAGTTTCCGTGTTTCGCTTCCTGTAGCGATCTCATCAATAGCATAGTAATGATTTGCGCCTGTTATTATTTTAATTGTTATGGCCTTTAGAGCTTGCAGGGTGGCATGTTTATTGCCTTGGGTTGGATTATCTAAAGTATTTCTAATGGACTCAATGGTTGTGTTCCAGCGAGAGGTTGCAACAAAGCCGTGACGCCCACCAACTAATGAAAAGTAGCCAAGCTGTTCTGTCTGCATTAGGCCTAACAAAATCAGTTCTTTTTCAATTGCTTGAATTGAATTTTGTGGCAAGACTCGTGTTGGTTGTACGGTCATGTTGCTCTCTGAAATTAATAATGTTTAACAACGAAAAGATATGATTGTGAAGATTTATTTATGATTTATAACACATTTGTGGCTTTTAGTTTTTAGAAAAATCTTAACTTCACTTATTATAAATCATTTTGAATCATTATCTTATCATACTGTGTTGATTTCTGATCTTGCTCAGTTCTGAGTATACTCAAACTGCATTAAGAACTACACACTTGGTTTTAGTAGCATCAACTATACTCGGCTCATTGAAAGTGACCCTGACCCGGATATGAGCCAGCCGTAATCAGGAATAACCGGCTTCATGTTGGCCGCATATTCTGGCAACCGGCAGACATCTCAGCAAATTCTGCTGGCGTCATCCTGCCCAGTGCAGAATGGGTACGCCTCTGATTATAGGGTATGCGACATGCATCGATTTTGCACCGTGCATCCTCCAGCGACATGAAGTAGTTCTCATTCAGGCACTCCTAGCGTAACCTGCCGTTGAATGACCCCACGGTGGCATTATCCGTTAACGCACCTGCCGCTCCCAGACTCATTCGCGCAGCCGTGCCAGCGTCAGGTTTTTTTTGCCAGCACGTCCTGCAGTATCACCTTGTCGAGGCTCAGATCGGCCATCAGTTTCTTCAGCCACAGGTTTTCCTCTTCCAGCTGGCGTACGTGCTTCATCTCAGAGGGTGAAATACCACCGTATTTCTTGAGCCACGTATAGAACGTCGCATCAGAAATGCCCAGCTTACGGCAGGCCTCAGGCACCGGCGTACCCAGTTCGGCCTGCTTCAGGGCTAAGACAATCTACTCTTCGGTGAATGGCGATTTTTCATCGGTACCACCTCCGTTCAGGGAGTAAAGATCATGCCAAGATTCTGTTTCAGAATGGCACTGGATTTTGCGTCAGGATCCACTCAAGACTATTAATTACGAGACATTTATTAACTTGGGTTTTCCAATTTTACTAATGTAATCCCCATACCACTGCATCATCTTCCGACGTCCATCCAGATACTGTGCATGGTTATATGTCCCACGAATTGCGTTCTTATCCACATGAGCAAGCTGCGTTTCGATCCACGCTGAGTTGAAGCCTTCTTCATGCAGAATGGTGCTCATCGTGTGGCGGAAACCGTGTCCCGTCAGCCTGCCTTTATATCCCAGCAATTCAATGACCTGGTTAATGCTTTCCTTACTAATTGGCTTGCGAGGATCGTTCCTACCGATAAAGACCAGTGGGTGGTGTTTTGAGATCGGCTCAAGCTGTTTAAACAGCTCAATGACCTGTTTTGAGAGCGGCACAATATGTGACCGCTTCATCTTCATCACTTCTGCTGGGATCTCCCATAATTTTGTCTCAAAATCGATATCCTCCCAGCGTGCGAAACGCAGTTCTTGCGTGCGAACACCGGTTAACATAATGATCTGAGTGGCAGTCTTAGTGATAATACTGCCGGTATAGCCTGCCAGATCGTTAAGGAAATAAGGAAGTTCATTGGCAGTAAGAAAGGGGAAATGCACTCTTTTCGGTGTTGCTAACGCGCTGGCAAGATCGGGAGCGGGGTTGTAGTCGGCCCTACCTGTGACAATTGCATAGCGGAACACCTCACCACAGCGTTGGCGGACCTTGCGCATTTTCTCCAGTGCTCCGCGTTTCTCCATTTTACGCAGTGTTTCCAGTAACTCCATTGGTTTGATTTCGGCAATAGGGCGCTTGCCAATGTAGGGAAAAATGTCTTTCTCAAAGGTATCGATGATTTCATCACGATATCGTAATGACCAGCGATCGGCTTTCGTCTGATGCCACTCTCGAGCAACAGCTTCGAAAGTGTTTTTCAGAGTCATTTGCTGGGCCACTTTCTCTTCTTTCTTTACCTCGCCCGGATCGCCTCCCGCAGCGAGAATTTTTCTGGCTTCACTGCGTTTTTCGCGCGCGTCGGCCAGTGAAACATCGGGATAAACGCCAATAGAAAGCATCTTTTCTTTACCAGCAAATCGGTACTTCATTCGCCAGTATTTGGAACCATTAGCGTTAATTAGTAGATACATACCGCCGCCATCAGCCAGCTTATAGGGCTTTTCTTTTGGCTTTGCGGTTTTCACTTTAACATCGGTTAGTGCCATGACATCCTCCGGCTTTTGATGAATCCATGCTCCTGAGGGGATTTCTGCCAGTAACTAACCCGATACCCCCAATGCACCCCTTTTATAACAAAGATGTTGTTAAAAGCCGTTGTTATGTATCACATTTATTCCATTATGGGGGTGCGGATATTTCAAGAGGAAATAACACCCCCTAAAGCACCCCCAAAAACAACTTGATACGGGTTGAAGTCGGTTGACCTCTGGATGCAAAGAAATCCTGATATACAAGGGATTCGAAGGGGTTTGTTGACTTCGGGAGAGTTCAGACGAGGTTAATTGGCGGAAGATCACAGGAGTCGAACCTGCCCGGGACCGCTGGCGGCCCCAACTGGATTTGAAGTCCAGCCACCTCACCGGAGATGACGATCTTCCGCGCCTCGATTGCTACATGGAGGCGGGGCGCATTATAGCTACTTCCTACGGTTTCCACACCCCCTCACTCACTTTTTTAACTTCCCTTTCTCCTTACCATGACCAGTTTCAAATAAATCTCTACAAAATCCATCGCTTACACTTCGACACATTTTTCGACGCTACCCCGATCACAGAAAATAAGAATCGTAATTTGATAACGAGATATCGCAATACCCGCGCTCACAGGGATGGTTTACAAGAACTGTAACCGGTATCAGTGCGTGTGAAAGTGCTAACAAGGATGAGTAATGAAAAGTGAGATTTTGTCCGTTAAAGAGAAGATTGGCTACGGCATGGGTGATGCCGCCAGCCACATTATCTTCGATAACGTCATGTTATATATGATGTTCTTCTATACCGATATTTTTGGTATTCCGGCCGGATTTGTCGGCACCATGTTCTTACTGGCCCGCGCGCTGGATGCCATCTCAGACCCTTGCATGGGACTGCTCGCCGACCGCACCCGTTCACGCTGGGGGAAATTCCGCCCGTGGGTGCTATTTGGTGCGCTGCCGTTTGGTCTGGTCTGTGTGCTCGCCTACAGCACGCCGGATCTCAGCCTGCACGGCAAAATGATTTATGCCGCAATCACCTACACGCTGCTGACCCTGCTTTATACCGTGGTGAACATTCCCTATTGTGCGCTGGGCGGCGTGATCACTAATGACCCCACGCAGCGCATCTCCCTACAGTCATGGCGCTTCGTGCTGGCGACGGCGGGCGGCATGCTCTCCACCGTGCTGATGATGCCGCTGGTTAATCTGATTGGCGGTGAAGATAAAGCGCTGGGCTTCCAGGGCGGGATTGCCGTGCTCTCGGTCGTGGCGTTCCTGATGCTGGCGTTTTGCTTCTTCACCACCAAAGAACGTGTGAAAGCGCCGCCGGGCAGCACTTCAATGCGTGAAGACCTGCGTGATATCTGGCAAAACGATCAATGGCGCATCGTCGGCCTGCTGACCATTCTCAACATCCTTGCCGTCTGCGTTCGCGGCGGGGCGATGATGTATTACGTCACCTGGATTCTGGGCAAGCCGGAAGTGTTTGTGGCCTTCCTCACCACCTATTGTGTCGGCAATCTGATCGGCTCTGCGCTGGCAAAACCGCTGACTGACTGGCAATGCAAAGTGAGTGTCTTCTGGTGGACGAATGCCCTGTTGGCGGTCATCAGCCTGGCAATGTTCTTCGTGCCGATGCACGCCAACCTCACCATGTTCGCTTTCATCTTCGTGATTGGCGTACTGCATCAACTCGTGACGCCAATCCAGTGGGTAATGATGTCCGACACCGTTGATTACGGCGAGTGGTGCAACGGAAAACGTCTGACGGGTATCAGCTTTGCGGGAACGCTGTTCGTGCTCAAGCTGGGCCTGGCGCTTGGCGGGGCGATGATCGGCTGGATGCTGGCGGGCGGCGGCTACGATGCCGCAGCGAAAACCCAAAATAGCGCCACCATTAGCATCATTATCGCATTGTTCACGATTGTCCCGGCCATTTGCTACCTGCTGAGTGCCGTGATTGCCAAACGTTTCTACACCCTGAAAACCCCGTATCTGACGGAAATTATGAGTCAGTTGGCTCAGGGCGCGCGCCGCAATCAGCAGGATTTTACGACGAAAGAATGACAGAACTAAGGAACTGACGATGAAAATTAGCGACGGAAACTGGCTGACGCAGCCTGGCCTGAATTTAACTCACCCGATTCAGGTGTTCGAGGTTGAACAGCAGGGTAACGAGATGATTGTCTACGTTGCGCCGCGCGATGTGCGTGAACGTACATGGCAACTGGATACTCCACTCTTCACCCTGCGCTTTTTCTCGCCGCAGGAAGGCGTGGTTGGGGTGCGTATGGAACACTTCCAGGGCGCGCTGGATACCGGCCCGCATTACCCGCTGAACGTGCTGCAGGACATCAGCGTCGAGATGCGAAACACCGCTGAATTTGTCGAACTGAAGAGCGGTAATTTGAGCGTGCGGGTCACTAAAGGCGAGTTCTGGTCGCTGGATTTCCTGCGTAACGGCGAACGTATTACCGGCAGCCAGCTGAAAAATAACGGCTATGTCCAGGACACCAACAGCGGGAAAAACTATATGTTTGAACGCCTGGATCTGGGCGTCGGTGAAACGGTGTACGGGCTGGGCGAGCGCTTTACTGCGCTGGTACGTAATGGTCAGACGGTGGAAACCTGGAACCGCGATGGCGGCACCAGTACTGAGCAGTCTTACAAGAACATCCCGTTTTATCTCACCAACCGCGGCTACGGCGTGCTGGTGAACCATCCGCAGTGTGTGTCGTTTGAAATTGGCTCTGAGAAAGTGTCGAAAGTGCAGTTCAGCGTTGAAAGCGAGTATCTGGAATATTTCGTCATCGACGGCCCAACGCCGAAAGCGGTGCTGGATCGCTATACCCGCTTTACCGGTCGTCCGGCGCTGCCGCCCGCCTGGTCGTTCGGCCTGTGGCTGACCACATCGTTCACCACCAATTATGATGAAGCGACGGTGAACAGCTTTATCGACGGTATGGCCGAACGCAACCTGCCGCTTCATGTCTTCCATTTTGACTGCTTCTGGATGAAGGCATTTCAGTGGTGTGATTTTGAGTGGGACCCGGCGACGTTCCCGGATCCGGAAGGGATGATCCGTCGCCTGAAAGAAAAAGGGTTAAAGGTCTGTGTGTGGATCAACCCGTACATTGGCCAGAAATCGCCGCTGTTCAACGAGCTGAAAGAGAAAGGCTATCTGCTTAAACGCCCTGATGGTTCTCTGTGGCAATGGGATAAGTGGCAGCCGGGGCTGGCGATTTATGATTTCACGAATCCTGCGGCCTGCGAGTGGTATGCCAACAAATTGAAAGGCCTGGTGGATATCGGCGTCGATTGCTTCAAAACGGATTTTGGCGAACGTATCCCAACGGATGTGCAGTGGTTTGACGGCGCTGACCCACAAAAAATGCATAACCATTATGCGTTCATCTACAACCAGTTGGTGTGGAACGTACTGAAAGAGACGGTGGGAGAAGAAGAGGCGGTACTTTTTGCCCGCTCTGCGTCTGTCGGTGCACAGCAGTTCCCGGTGCACTGGGGAGGTGATTGCTATGCCAACTACGAATCGATGGCGGAAAGTCTGCGCGGCGGCTTATCTATCGGCCTGTCGGGCTTTGGCTTCTGGAGCCACGATATTGGTGGTTTCGAGAATACTGCGCCAGCACATGTCTATAAACGCTGGTGTGCGTTTGGGCTGCTCTCCAGCCATAGTCGCCTGCACGGCAGCAAATCCTACCGCGTGCCGTGGGCGTACGATGATGAATCCTGCGATGTGGTGCGTTTCTTCACTGAGCAAAAATGCCGCATGATGCCGTACCTGTATCGTGAAGCGGTTCGCGCCAGTACCCATGGCACGCCAATGATGCGGGCGATGATGCTGGAGTTCCCGGACGATCCGGCGTGTGATTATCTTGACCGTCAGTACATGCTGGGTGATAGCGTGATGGTGGCACCGGTGTTCTCGGAAACCGGTGACGTGCAATTTTACCTGCCGGAAGGTGACTGGACGCACCTGTGGCGTAATGACGAGATAACAGGCAGTCGCTGGCATAAGCAGCGGCACGACTTCCTGAGCCTGCCGGTGTATGTGAGGGATAACACGCTGCTGGCGCTGGGGAACAATAATCAGAAGCCGGATTACGCCTGGCACGAAGGGACCGCGTTTCAGTTGTTCCATCTGCAGGAAGGGCGTGAAGCGCTCTGTGAAGTTCCGGCGTCTGACGGCTCGGTTATCTTCACGCTGAAGGTAGTACGAGTGGGCAATACGCTGACCGTGCAGGGTGTCGGTGAAGCGCGTAACTGGACGCTGTGTCTGCGTAATATTCCGCAGGTTAGCGATGTGCAGGGCGGTTCATCTGTGTGCAGCGCGTGGGGAACGGTGGTTACGCCTGGTGAGGAAGATATGTTGAAGATAACCCTATAAGCGCATGTGAATGTGGTGCCGGATGGCGACGCATTGCGTCTTATCCGGCCTACGGTGCGTACAGCGTTCCAGATCTGAAAAGAAAAAATATCCTGACTTAAATTTTTACCTATCCATATTTGCGATCGCTGTCACTCTAATACATGAAAAAAATGTGATCTGCGCTGTAAATATCTCACTATTCCCTTTTTTGTCTTATTTCTGTCCGGAATACAGGACACGATTTAGTATTGTTGCATCATCGTAGTCCTTTTATATTTATCATCACGGATTACACGTGGAGCATAAATGCTTCTTTAGATATTTAATCTGGTGTGTAATAAGGGTAAATAATGCAAATGATTACCTCGCGACAAAACAGATTATTAAGGTTTCTTCTGTCCCGGAAGGAATATGTCACACTGTTGAAAATTGCTGAGCATTTATCTGTTTCGGAAAAGACCGTACAACGCGATCTGCGTTTACTGGAACAGTGGTTATCGGAATGGAAAATAGCCATTGATAAGCGTGCTGGCGCAGGTGTGATATTAAGTGCCGATAATATTACCGATCTTTTATATTTAGACCAGTTATTAGGGACGGAGGGTGATGATGCTGACGGCATGATGAATAACTCACGACGCGTCAAGATAGCCTCGCAATTATTAAGCGAAACGCCACATGAAACATCGATCAGTAAATTGTCCGAACGTTATTTTATCAGCAGTGCATCGATAGTTAACGATCTGAAGGTGATTGAATCATGGATTGCCCCGCTGGGTTTATCGCTGATCCGCAGCCAAAGCGGCACGCATATCGAAGGTAGCGAGAGTGGTGTGCGCCAGGCGATGGCATCACTGATCAACGGTGTGATTAACCATAATGAACCCGGTAGTGTGGTTTATTCACGTCTTGACCCGGGGAGCTATAAAGCGCTAGTCCATTATTTTGGTGAGGAAGACGTTTTATTTGTCCAGACGCTGTTGCAGGAAATGGAGAATGATCTGTGCTGGTCGTTAGGCGAACCGTATTACGTCAATATTTTTACTCATATTCTGATCATGATGTATCGCATCACGCGTGGAAATGCCTTACCGCGAAAAGATGAAAATATCACTTCATGTGATGAGAGCATTTTCTCAATTGCCAGCCGCATGATTCAACGTATAGAAAAACGTATAGCCCATTCACTGCCGGAAGACGAAGTCTGGTTTATTTATCAATATATTATCTCGTCTGGCGTCGTGATTGAGGAGCATAACGATGTAAGCGTCATTGGCCATATGCACTCCAGCGATGAAGCGCGGTTGATTACCCATCGGTTGATTGCCACCTTCGCCGAGATGGTCGACAGCGATCTTAGCCAGGACACGGCGCTGTATGACGGATTGCTGATCCACATTAAGCCGCTGATTAACCGCCTGAACTACCAGATCCGCATTCGCAATCCGCTGCTGGAGGATATCAAAGGCGAGCTGCAGGACGTCTGGCGGTTGACCCAATGCGCGGTGAATCGGGTGTTTAGCGGTTGGGGCGAGCGGGCGGTATCGGAAGATGAGGTGGGATATCTTACCGTCCACTTTCAGGCGGCAATGGAGCGCCAGATGGCGCGTAAGCGTGTGCTGTTGGTCTGCTCGACCGGTATTGGCACCTCCCATTTACTCAAGAGCCGCATTCTGCGTGCCTTTCCGGACTGGGCCATTGTTGGCGTGGTGTCGGCAGGTAGTTTGTCCTCTGTGCTGACGGACGATATTGAATTGGTGGTGTCGACCATTAATTTACCCGCCATTGCTATGCCTGTCGTGTATGTCACCGCCTTCTTCAATGATGCGGATATTAAGCGGGTAATGGAAACGGTTATTACTGAAAAATTACATCGGGCGACGTCACTGGTCGTTGAAAATTAATGTCTGAACTCCATGAGGTATGATTGATGGACATAACGAAAATACTTAATACGAATCGCGTTATTTTGGACATGAAGGCGACAAACAAAACGGAGGTGATTGAGGAACTGACTGATATTCTGCAAAAAGATGGTGCTATTAGCTGTCGGGAAACGTTTATTCAGGATGTCTGGCAGCGTGAATCTGAGGGATCAACCGGCTTCGAAAATCATATTGCGATCCCGCACGGAAAATCATCAGCGGTGATCAATACGACGCTGGCTATTGGGCGTACCCGGCAGGATATTCCCTGGGAAACGCTGGATGGCAGCAATGTGCGGTGCATTATTTTGTTTGCCGTTCGTCTTGAAGATCAGAACACCACGCATATTCGTCTGCTCTCGCAGGTTGCCGGAGCATTGGCTGACGAAGATATTATTGAACAATTACTGATCGAAAGCAGTCCACAGAAAATTATTGAGCTATTTAGCCAATATGCTGAATCCAATGTCTGCTAAATAAAAAGTGGAGCATGTTATGAATATTGTTTGTGTTGCCGCCTGTACGGCGGGTATTGCGCACACCTATATTGCCCGTGAGAAATTAATTAAAGGTGCTAAAGCGCTTGGTCATAATATTAAAGTTGAAACCCAGGGCACTATCGGAACGGAAAATGAATTGCTGGCAGAGGATATTTCATCTGCAGATGTCGTGATTCTTGCTGTGGATGTAAAAATAAAAGGTGAGGAACGGTTTTCAAATAAACGCATTGTGCGAGTGAAAACGGAAATAGTCATAAAATCACCGGTTCAGTTTCTTGAAAAGGTTGAAAAATCATTAGTTAACGCAAACCAGTAGCGATCCTCATTTTGGAGGGGTTTCACATGAGTGAAAATAAAATTCCGCTATCTCAGGAAGTTAAAAAGCATTTGTTAACGGGGATTTCGTGGATGATTCCGTTAATTGTTGCCGCTGGGATCTGTATTGCTCTGGGGCAAATACTTGGCGGCACTAACGTGGGTGAAAAAATCGGGACAATACCCTGGATGCTCAACCAGATAGGTGGTTGGGGGATGGGGTTGATTGTGCCGCTGATTAGCGCGGCGATTGCTTACTCCATTGCCGATCGCCCCGGATTTGCGCCGGGTCTGATTGTCGGTTTTGTCTGTGGCGAAATTCATACCGGTTTTATTGGCGGAATGCTTGGCGGGTTTCTGGTTGGCTACACCGTTCTGCTGTTGAAACGTTATATCCGTTTACCGCAATCAATGCAGGGGCTGATGCCCATCATGGTGCTACCGGTGTTGAGTACTGTGATTGGCGGTCTGTTGATGATGACGCTGATCGGCAAGCCGATTGCCTGGCTGCAGGACGCGCTGATCCACCTGTTGGAGTCCATGCAGGGTGGGTCCCGTTTTCTGATGGGGGCGATCCTCGGCGCAATGGCGACATTCGACTTCGGCGGACCGGTAAATAAAACCATGTCGCTGTTTGCGGATGGCATGCTGGTTAGCGGCGTGTATGGCCCTGAAGCGGTCAAGTTTGTCGGGTCGATGATCCCACCGTTCGGCATTACGCTCTCCTTCCTGCTGACGCGCCACAAGTACACCCGGGCCGAACGTGAGGCACTGAAGGCGGCATTCCCGATGGGGATCTGCATGATTACCGAAGGCGTTATACCGATTGCGGCACGTGACCTGTTGCGTGTGGTTGGGTCCTGTGTGGTGGCATCAGCGGTGGCGGGCGGCTTGATTATGGTATGGGGTGTCGAAAGTCCGGTTCCGCACGGCGGCATGTTCGTGGTCCCACTCTTCACACACCCGCTGCTGTTTTGCCTGGCATTGGGGATCGGCACGGTGATTTGCGGCGTGATGCTCTCACTGTGGAAGAAACCGGTGACTGAGCGTGACGAGGAGTTTGACGAACTCAGCGATCAGAAGCTGAAAGACGAAGAAATCACCTTCACCCTGGAATAACCGGAGGCTGTATGTTTGCTGATATGAAAAGTATGGTGACGAAAGCCTGGCGTGAACAGTACGCGCTGCTGGCAATCAACTGTATGAACCTGGAAAGCGCCCGGGCGGCGGTTCGGGTGGCTGAGAAACATCATGCGCCCATTATTCTGAATCTGTATCAGGGGCATCTGGACCATTTTCCTGCATCGATAGCCGTTGCGGTCGTCAAAACGCTGGCGGATGAAGCTTCGGTGCCGGTCGTGCTGGCACTGGACCACGGCAAAGATCCTGTACGCATCCGCCAGGCTTTTCGCGCCGGGTTTAGTGGCTTGATGATCGACGCTTCGGCGTTTGCGCTGGAGGAAAATATTCGTCAGACCCGTGCGGTTGTGGATTTGGCTGCCAGCGTCTCGCTGTGTGTGGAAGGCGAGTTGGGGCATCTTGCCGATGCTCCACGCTACGACCACGCGACGAACGTTGATTTGATGACCCAGGCTGCTGACGTTGAGCCATTTATCCAGCAGACCGGGATCGACGTGCTGGCGGTGTCGGTCGGTACGGCGCACGGTATGTATGCGCCGGGTGTGACGCCGGTGATTGATTTCCAGCGCCTTGAGGAGATTGCCCGTTTATCGACGGTGCCACTGGCTCTACATGGCGGCAGCGGTACGCCGTTTGACCAGCTACAGCGTTGTCCGATGTTTGGCGTCGCCAAAATTAACGTTGGCGCGGCGGTTTTTGAAGCCGGAAAAGCCGCATTGCTACATACCCTGTGTCGCGACAAATCCTGTGAACTTGTTGATGCCCTGGCCCTGATGGAACAGGCCTGCGAAGAAGCCATTATTCCGTATCTGCAGGCCAGCGGCGCTATCGGCAAAGCCTGATTCATTTTCTGTAACGCCTTCTATGCCTCTGCGATGACGCACTGGCAGGGCTTTCTACACCCTGAAACTGGAGAATTAACATGTTAGTTTCGATGAAAGAATTACTGCAGCCTACTCGTCAGCACGGTTTTGCCATTGGCGCCTTCAACGTGGCGGATAGTTGCTTTGTGCGTGCAGTGGTCGAAGAGGCGGAAGCAACCAACACGCCAGCGATTATCTCGATTCACCCCAGCGAGCATGATTTCGTCGGTGATGCGTTTTTTAGCTATGTCCGCGATATCACGATGCGCAGCCCTGTACCCTTTACTCTGCATCTGGACCATGGGGCATCGGTGGAACATGTCCTGCGGGCGATTCAGTGTGGGTTTACCTCGGTGATGATCGACGGTTCGCTGCTGCCCTATGAGGAAAACGTGGCCCTGACCCGCGAAGTAGTCAAACTGGCGCATGCGGTAGGTGTCTCGGTTGAGGGGGAGCTGGGGACGATCGGCCAGACCGGAACGTCAGTGGAAGGCGGTGTATCAAAAGTCACCTACACCGATCCTGCTCAGGCGCAGGACTTTATCGCCCGTACCGGAGCTGACACGCTGGCAGTAGCGATTGGTACCGCCCACGGGATCTACCCGAAAGGAATGCAGCCAGAGCTGCAAATGAACATTCTGCGTGATATCGCCGGGCGGCTGGATATTCCGCTGGTGCTGCACGGCGGCTCGGCGAACCCGGATGCGGAGATTGCCGAATCTGTCACGCTGGGCGTGGGCAAAATCAATATTTCCAGCGATATGAAGTACGCCTACTTCCAGAAGGTGCGTGAAATTCTGGCGAAAGAAACCTGGTGGGACCCGAACGTGATTTACCCGGAAGCGATTAGCGCCGCACGGGATGTGATACGCCATAAAATGAAGCTGTTTGGATCTACTGGCAAAGCATCACTTTACTAACGGCATGCAGGCGGGGAAACCCGCCTCTTTCGCGACAAGGAAAAGTGGAATGAAGCGTTCACAAATTAATTATGCCGTTGATAAGGCGCATGCAATTGCCGAGACTTTTCGAATCTGTCTGCCTGACTTTGCGTATTTTACCGTCGACGCCTGGCGGCAACAGGATCAAACTCTGTGGCGTGAAGTGCGCGATCTCCAGCTGGGTTGGGACGTTACTGACTTTGGGCGCGGAGATTTTGCGCAAACCGGGCTGACGTTACTGACGTTGCGCAATGGCGTGTTGGGTTCGGCAAACTACCCCAAACCGTATGCCGAAAAGATGCTGCAAATTCAACAAGATCAACAAACGCCGTGGCATTTTCACACCCATAAAATGGAAGATATTGTCAATCGCGGCGGCGGTGATTTATGTATGCAGCTGGCATGGGCCACGCCCGATGCTCAGTATGACGCGCAGCATATTATTGAGGTAAGTGTGGATGGTCAGCGGCGAACCGTTAAGCCCGGTGAAACGCTGGTGTTGAAACCAGGGCAAGGCATCTGTCTGCCACCCCGTTTGTATCATCGTTTCTGGGCCGAGAAAGCGTTTGTATTGGGCTGGGAAATCTCAATGGTGAATGACGACCGGCACGATAACCACTTTCTTGAGCCTGGGGGACGCTTCCCGGCGATAGAAGAGGACGAGCCGGTGAAATGGTTGTTGTGCAGTGAATATATTCGTTTATGAGCGGAAGTAGGCCCGGTAAGCGAAGCGCCACCGGGCAATAATCACTGCGCAAGTGGCGGCGCTGAGACTTCACTACCGGATACCACACCCGCCTGCATGGTTTGCGTCACCTGCTGTTTATCAGCATTTACAGCATGTAGCTGGCCGTTCACGGTCGGTTTGAGTGGCGCATCTGCCAGAATATTACCGCTGGCCGTAAGCTGAATGTTACCGTCACCAGGAAGCGGCAGTGCTGGCCATCCCCACTGCTGCAGGATAGTCATTGGCACACCACGCCCGTTCAGGCTGACCTGCGTCTGGCGTTGCGGCAACTGCGAAATGCTGGCGGTCGCCTCCAGCAGCCCTTTTTCCGTATAGGCACTTAGCTCGCTGATATTGATGGTGCTGCTGTTCGCGGCGAGGGCCAGAGAAGGTCGGCGCACGTCGGTACGGTTAAACGTCGCAGCAGCGGCATTGAGCGTGGCGCTACCACTCCAGATACCCCACTGATTATTTTGTACCAGCCCGAGGTTGGCGCCATAACCGTCCAGTGCGGTGAGCTGCCATGGGAACAGAGGGTCGATATCGATAATCAGGTTACGGCTGGCGCTGAATTTTTTCAGCGTCAGGCTGTTTAGCCAGGAAGGCAGGGGTTTCATCCACAATTGCTTCCAGTTTTCCGGCAGCGTGTATTCCAGCCCGGCAATGGCAACATCGTCAAGGACTAGCGACTTGTTACTGCGCAACCAGTTACCGGATGTTCTAACCATACCGCCTTCCCAGCGAGTGGTGAACTGGCGTAGTGCAATGCCCTGCGGTGAGAATTCGGCATTCAGAATGGGGTCGAAAAAGTGCAGTGAACCGTAGATAAACTCACTGGCGTTCATCGACAGCTTCCCTTCCTGAGTTTGCCAGTCGTCCTTGCTGAAGGTCATATTGCGCAAACTCAGATCGAGATCTGTTACTGCCCAGTCAGGACCTTGCAGACGGGCATCCGTCACCTCAAGACGACCAATTTGCAGGGACGGAATTGTGGTTAGTGGTGCGAAAAAATCGACCAGTGATTTATCACTTTGTAGCCGGATATCATTTAACCGCAGGTTCTCCACGACCCAGCTGCCATCAGCATTCCGCTGCGCAACGCCGGTTAACGCGCCGCGTGCGACATCTGCGCCAATGTTACTTAACGTCACGCGGTCATGGTCAATGCTGCCTTCGATCAGCACGTTGGTGGTGGGAACGTCGTTAAGCGTTAATGAACTGGCGCTGAGCTGAATTTGCGCTTTGTTGCCGAGAATTTTACCCGCCTCAGGGTTCCAGGGAATAACGCCGCCGTTCACGCGTTGCGCACTCAGGTTCCACTCACTGCCGGGGCTATTTAATGCCATATCCTGTAGCTGCAGGCGATCGGCCTGGAACGGAAGCGGCGCAGTTTGTTGAGAAAGATTGAGCGTACCGTTTTGCAACAAGATGGTGTCAACGTGCAACGGGTCGGTGATCTGACGACTGCTCAGGCCAATATCAACCGTTTTTGCGACCAGCGTGGCAGGTTGCCCATCACGACCAAAAGTGACATTTTTCAA
Source organism: Citrobacter sp. R-1.5.2 (assembly GCF_035064245.1). NCBI lineage: Bacteria > Pseudomonadati > Pseudomonadota > Gammaproteobacteria > Enterobacterales > Enterobacteriaceae > Citrobacter > Citrobacter sp. R-1.5.2. Next base: position 148,787 of record NZ_JASEYC010000008.1, read on the forward strand.
CAGAATATGGGATGGGGAGGAAAACCGGTGATCGATGGCATCAAAAGCCAGGTGGTAGCTGCTGTTCTCTGACACCCATGCGCTGACATGCTCTGCACCCCAACGGGTTTGCAGTAGAAAATAAAGGCCGAGGATCGCCACTGCACAGGTGATCAGCACGTAAATAAGCAGCTTTCCAATAAATTTCATGGTCTTCCATCCCGCGAAGTGCACATAGTCAAGTTATGCACGATTTACGCGCAATCCTCAAGGCGGGAATGGTGAAAGAGCGTTACAGCGGCATTGATTCAGAATCAACGCCGCATTTCGCTTACGCTTTCTCTGGCGGGAAAATCAGGTTCAGAACAATAGCGGTAATACCGCCAGCAGCAATACCGGAAGAGAGCAGGTTTTTCACCCAGTCAGGCGCAAACTGCAGGATCAGCGGTTGCTGGGAGACGCCGAGACCGACAGCCAGCGACAGTGCGATAATCAGGATGGCACGGCGGTTCAGCGGTTCACGTGACACGATGCGTACCCCGGAGGCGGCGATAGTCCCGAACATTACCAGCGTTGCCCCGCCCAGAACAGGTTCAGGGATATGTTGTACAAAGCCGCTGACTGCCGGGAACAGACCCAGTGCGATCAGCATCAGCGCCACCACAAAACCAACATAGCGGCTGGCAACGCCGGTTAACTGGATGACCCCATTATTCTGACCGAAGCAGGAGTTCGGGAAGGTGTTGAACACGGCAGAAACAAACGAGTTCAGGCCGTTCGCCAGTACTCCGCCTTTCAGACGTTTCATGTACAGCGGACCCGAGACCGGTTGTTCGGAGACATCGGAGGTGGCCGTAATATCACCGATGGTCTCCAGCGAGGTGATCATAAAGACCAGCATCAGCGGTAACAGTAAGCTCCAGTCAATGCCCAGACCGTAGTACAGCGGCGTTGGCACCATGATCAGATCCTGACTTACCGGCGCGGTATTTTGCGGCAACATGCCCATAAACCAGGCCAGCAGGTAGCCCGCCGCCATGGCAATCACCAGTGACGCAACGCGCAGGTATGGGTTGCGCTGGCGATTAAGAATGATAATCAGCGCCAGCACGACACCAGCCAGCATCAAATTCTTCGGCGCGCCAAAGGTGTTGTCGCTCATTGCCGCGTAACCGCCGCCAATCGATGTCAGGCCCACCTGAATCAGTGACAGACCAATGATCATCACTACCACCCCTGAGACCAGCGGAGTAATAATACGACGTGCCAGATGCAATACACGCGAGATAACCATCTCGGTGCAGCTTGCCAGCATCAGTGTGCCAAACAACGCCGCCATCATGGTTGGGATATCGGCGCCACCGGTTTTTAGCGCCGTACCGCCCATAATCAGCGGCGCAACAAAGTTAAAGCTGGTGCCCTGAATGGATAACAGCCCTGAACCCACCGGTCCCCAGGCTTTGATCTGAATGATAGAAGCCACGCCGGAAGCGAACAGCGACATACTGATAATGTGTTGAGTATCCTGAGCCGGTAAGCCGAGCGCCTGGCAGATTAACAGAGCAGGCGTGATCACCGCGACGAACATGGCCAGCAGGTGCTGACAGGCGGCAAACAGGGTTTGGGCTAGCGGGGGTCGATCTTCAAGACGGTAAATCAGTTCACTGTTGTGAGTCTGCGCAACCGGTTGCGCATTTGTCGACTCTACGGCGTTAACGGACATCAGAGGCAATCCCATGGTGGAAAAGCGGTGATTTTATCTGACCAGGACAGAAAAGCAAACGTTTGCGAGTAACTATTCTTAATATTTAAAACGGATAAACAAACATTTTTATATAACTTTTCACCATTTTCTGCTTAAAATCCACCCCGATAACTCATTAAGAGCTAAAAATCGACCTGGAATGAATCGTGCGTAGCAGAACTGCAAAGCGCACTAATGGAGCTGTATATGTTTTACCTCGATACATTATCAACACTGGTTGCTGCAACCTTGGTGTTGCTGCTGGGGCGTAAGCTCGTCCAGTCAGTCTCTTTCCTGAAAAAATATACGATTCCCGAACCTGTAGCAGGTGGATTGCTGGTGGCGATCGCGTTGCTGGTGCTGAAAAAAAGCATGGGCTGGGAGGTCAATTTTGATATGACGTTGCGCGATCCGCTGATGCTGGCGTTCTTCGCAACTATCGGCCTGAATGCCAATATTGCCAGCCTGCGCGCGGGTGGCCGCGTGGTGGGCATCTTTCTGATTGTGGTTGTTGGGCTGCTATTAATGCAGAACGCCATCGGTATCGGTATGGCAAGCCTGCTGGGTCTCGACCCGTTGATGGGCCTGATTGCCGGTTCGATAACGCTCTCTGGTGGACACGGAACCGGAGCGGCGTGGAGCAAGCTGTTTATTGAACGCTATGGTTTCGCTAATGCAACTGAAGTGGCAATGGCATGCGCAACGTTCGGCCTGGTGCTGGGTGGCTTGATCGGTGGGCCTGTTGCGCGCTATCTGGTAAAACACTCCACAACTCCGGACGGTATGCCGGACGATCAGGCAGTACCGACTGCGTTTGAAAAGCCGGATGTTGGGCGCATGATCACCTCGCTGGTGCTGATTGAAACTATCGCGCTGATTGCTATCTGCCTGACGGTGGGCAAAATCGTTGCGCAAATGTTGGTGGGTACGGTGCTGGAACTACCGACCTTCGTCTGCGTACTGTTTGTCGGCGTGATCCTGAGTAATGGTCTGGCGCTACTGGGCTTTTATCGGGTGTTTGAGCGAGCGGTTTCGGTGCTTGGTAACGTCAGTCTGTCGCTGTTCCTGGCAATGGCGTTAATGAGCCTCAAGCTGTGGGAACTGGCCTCGCTGGCGCTACCAATGCTGGCAATCCTTGTTGTACAGACCGTTTTCATGGCGCTGTATGCAATTTTCGTCACCTGGCGCCTGATGGGTAAGAACTACGATGCGGCGGTGCTGGCTGCCGGGCACTGTGGCTTTGGCCTCGGCGCAACGCCGACAGCGATTGCCAACATGCAGGCGATTACCGAACGTTTTGGTCCATCACATATGGCGTTTCTGGTGGTGCCGATGGTGGGGGCGTTCTTTATCGATATCGTCAACGCATTGGTGATTAAGCTGTATCTGCTGTTACCGATTTTTGCGCAATAAAGGCCGTGCGGCGGTGTGATAACCGCCGCGATGAAGAGGGTTATGCGTTGGAGTAACGTTCAGTTTCTGGCATCCAGCGCTCTATCAGCGCCACTGCCTGCTGTGGATAACGTTCGTGAATATGGCGGGCAATGCGCTGAACTTCCGGAATAATTGCCTGATCGCGCAGTAAATCCGCTACCTTAAATTCCGCCGTTCCGGTCTGGCGTGTACCCAATAGCTCACCGGGGCCGCGGATCTCCAAATCTTTTTGCGCAATAACGAATCCGTCGTTGCTGTCTCGCAGCACCTGCAGACGTTTTTGCGCTGTTTTTGACAGCGGTGATTTGTACAGCAGGACGCAGTGAGAAGCGACTGCGCCGCGACCGACGCGGCCGCGCAGCTGGTGTAACTGCGCTAAGCCCAGACGCTCCGGGTTTTCAATAATCATCAGGCTGGCGTTTGGTACGTCTACACCGACTTCAATCACTGTAGTGGCGACCAGCAGATGCATTTCGCCCTGTTTAAACGCAGCCATGACAGACAGCTTCTCGGCAGGTTTCATGCGCCCGTGCACCAGACCAATATTAAGCTCCGGCAGAGCGAGTTTAAGTTCTTCCCATGTGGCCTCTGCTGCCTGGGCCTCCAGTAAATCAGACTCTTCGATCAACGTGCAGACCCAGTACGCCTGGCGACCTTCGTGCGTGCAAGCGTTACGCACGCGGTCAATGATGTCGCTGCGGCGGGTATCCGGAATCGCGACGGTGGTGACCGGTGTACGTCCTGGAGGCAGTTCATCAATTACTGATGTGTCGAGATCGGCATAGGCGGTCATCGCCAGCGTGCGTGGGATTGGCGTGGCGGTCATGATCAACTGATGCGGGTGGAACCCCTGCTGCTGACCTTTTTCCCATAGTGCCAAACGTTGATGCACGCCGAAGCGGTGTTGTTCGTCGATGATAACCAGTGCCAGACCGTTGAACTGAACCTGTTCCTGGAAAATAGCGTGAGTGCCGACAATCATCTGTACCTGGCCGCTGGCAATAGCTTCCTGCTGTGCCTGACGCGCTTTACCCTTTTGCTTGCCGGCCAGCCAGCCCACTTCAACTCCCAGCGGTGCAAACCAGTTGCGGAAGTTGTTTGCGTGCTGCTCAGCCAGGAGCTCGGTGGGGGCCATCAGCGCAACTTGCTTGCCATGTGCAATTGCCCGTAGAGCAGCAAGTGCTGCAACCAGTGTTTTCCCGGAACCAACATCACCCTGTACCAGTCGCATCATCGGGACATCCAGCGCCATGTCGCGTTCAATCTCGGCGGTTACTCGCGCCTGTGCGCCGGTTGGCTTAAAGGGGAGGGCTGCCAGTAGCTTATTTTTTAGCGTATCGTTCGCGCTCAGCGGCTGGGCGTGAAAACGTTGGGCTCCGGCGCGTAACGCCAGCATGCTGAGGTTGTGTGCCAGCAGTTCTTCCAGAATCAAACGCCGCTGTGCCGGATGTTGTCCGGTTTCCAGATCGCTTAGCTGGAGTGACGGCGGTGGACGGTGCAGCGTGCGCAGAGCTTCTGGCAGGCTCATCATCCCTTGTAGTAATTCCGGTGGTAGCAGTTCGGCAATGGCGCAGGTATCAAGCAAATCCAGCGCCTGATCGGTCAGTTTACGCAGTGTTGCCTGCTTCACGCCTTCGGTTGTCGGGTAAACCGGAGTGAGCGTTTCCTGGAGTTCCGGCGTGCTGAGATCGCCCTGTACGCGATATTCCGGGTGGATCATCTCGGCGCCATATTTCCCGCGTTTGGCTTCGCCGTAGGCCAGCACCCGTCTTCCGGTAGCGAGGCTATTTTTCATCGCGGCGCTGAAATTGAAGAAGCGCATCGTCAGAATACCCGAGCCATCGCTTATCTGGCAGGTCATCATCCGGCGGCCACCGAAGGTGATATTGCAATTCAACACTTCGCCTTCAACGGTGGCGTAGACGCCCGGCAAGAGTTCGCCAATTGGGTAAAGATGAGTACGATCTTCGTAGCGCAGAGGAAGGTGCAACAGGAGGTCCTGCACGGTGTGCAGGCCAATTTTAGCCAGTTTACTGCTTTGTGCTGCGCCAACGCCCGTCAGAGAGTTGAGTGGGATGGCATCCAGTAAACGGCCTTTCATCGTGTTTATCTCGCAGACTGCATAGTGGCCCACCACGTTGCATCGGCTTCAATTTCGCCCTGCGTATTCACGTGGGGATAGGGGAGTCCTTTGCGCTTCGCCACATTGGCCAGCACTGGATATCCCCCTTCAAACAGCAAACGTTGCTGCTCGTCTTCCGGCAGCATGCTGTTTTCTCGCTGGTACATCCCGGCGTTTTGCCGCTGGCGTTGTGCTTCGTACAGAATCAGCGCCGAGGCGACCGAGACATTCAGCGACTGCACCATACCAATCATCGGAATGATGATGTCCTGATCTGCCAGATCTAATGCTTCCTGGGTGATACCGGTTTTTTCCTGGCCCATCAGGATGCAGGTTGGTCGCGTGTAATCAATCTCGCGGAAATCGACAGCTTTGTCAGAGAGGTGAGTTGCCAGAACTTGCATGCCCTGGCTTTTTAACTGCGTGACGGCATCGCCGATAGTGCGGTGAGTCTTCACCTGCACCCAACTGTTGCTGCCCGCGGCAGAGGAGGCCATGGTGCGCATACGACTACCCGGCCAGACGGCGTGGACTTCATGCACGCCGACGGCATCCGCGGTACGAATGATCGCAGAAACGTTATGAGGTTTGTGGACTTGCTCCATGCAGACAGTCAGATCGGGCTGACGCCGCGCGAGCATCTCGCGGATACGTGCATAACGCTGTTCATTCATAAAAGACTAGTTTCTGTTACGGGTGACTTTAATCACGTCCGGCATGACGCGGATTTTGCGCATAATGTTCGCCAGATGTACGCGATCGCGGGCAGTGAGGCGAATAAAGGCGCTGTAGACGCGGCCATCTTTCTCTTCAGTATTCAGGCTTTGAATATTGGAGGTGGTCGTGTTGATTGCCGCCGTCAGGTTTGCCAGAGCACCCTGGTGGTTAAACATATCCACCTTAATCTCAGTGATGAACTCCTGTTCGGTCTCTTTATCCCATTCAACCGCCATAAACTTCTCAGGCTCTTTCTGGTAGCCACGGATATTACGGCAGGACTCATGGTGGATCACCAGACCTTTACCCGGACTGACGTGGGCAATGATTGGATCGCCAGGAATTGGGCGACAACATTTCGCGAAGGTGATCAGCACACCATCTGCGCCTTTAATCGGCAGATGACCATGACCAGATTGTGCTGGCGCATTTGCCGGCACCTCACCCTGCTGAAGGTTTTTCGCAACGACCACGCTCATGGCGTTACCCAGGCCGATTTCAGCTAACAGATCGTCAAGCGTGGCGAGCTTCATGCGCTCAAGCTCACGCTGGATGATCTCTTGCGGGATCTCTGCCAGTTTACGGCTACCGCCTAAGGCATGGTTGAGTAGACGACGACCCAGACTGACGGAATCATCGCGTTTAAGGTTTTTCAGCAGTTGGCGAATTTTGGCGCGAGCTTTTGAACTGACCACAAAGTTGAGCCATGCCGCATTGGGGCGAGCGCCTGGTGCGGTAATGATTTCAACGGTTTGGCCACTGGAGAGCGGCTGCGAAAGTGGGTAAGGCTGCCTGTCTACGCGGGCACCAACGCAGGCGTGACCGATATCGGTATGCACAGCATAGGCGAAGTCTACAGGTGTTGCACCGGCAGGCAATTCGACAATTCGCCCTTCCGGTGTGAAAACATAAATCTCATCCGGGAAGAGATCAGATTTGACGCTTTCAATAAATTCAAATGAGCTACCGGCGCTTTGCTGCAGCTCCAGCAAGCTCTGCATCCAGCGCTGGGCGCGGATTTGTGCCGTAGTACTGGTTTCGCCGTGCTCTTTATACGCCCAGTGTGCTGCAACCCCCATCTCTGCCATCTGGTCCATGTCTTCAGTACGAATTTGTACTTCAACCGGGACGCCGTGTGGGCCGATCATTGAGGTGTGCAAAGACTGATATCCGTTCGCTTTCGGAATGGCAATATAGTCTTTAACGCGACCAGGACGTGGTTTGTACAGGCTATGCATCTGGCCGAGTACGCGATAGCAGGTATCGGAGTCATGAACAATAACGCGGAAAGCGTAGATATCCATGATCGAGTGAAAACGCTGCTCTTTGAGTACCATCTTGCAATAGATAGAGTACAGATGCTTTTCGCGTCCACTTACACGACACGGAATGCCAGCCTCCTGCAAACGTCCTTCGATTTCTGAGAGGATTTTTTGGATCATCTCTTTGCGGTTGCCGCGAGCGGCTTTAACCACTTCTTTAATCACGCGATAGCGGTTCGGGTACAGCGCTTCAAAACCCAGTTCTTCCAGCTCGGTTTTTATGTGATGAATACCTAAACGGTGTGCCAGCGGACTGTAGATTTCGAGGGTTTCACGGGCGATGCGGCGACGCTTATCCGGGCGTAATGAGCCTAGCGTGCGCATGTTGTGGGTACGGTCGGCAAGTTTGATGAGAATGACGCGGATATCCTGCACCATCGCCATAATCATCTTGCGAAAGTTTTCGGCCTGCGCCTCTTTCTTATCGCGAAACTTAAGCTTATCAAGCTTTGATACCCCTTCGACCAGTTCAGCAACACTTTTACCAAAAAGCTGTTCCATATCCTGGTAGGTGGCAGGGGTATCTTCAATCACGTCATGTAGCAGCGCAGCCATTAACGTTTCATAGTCGAGTTTCATCTCGGCCAGAATGCAGGCTACCGCTACCGGGTGCGTGATATAGGGTTCACCGCTTGAACGTGTTTGGCCCTCGTGAGCGTCACGTGCAACGAGATACGCCTGCCGAAGACGCTTAATCTGGTCTTCCGGCAGGTAGTTTTGAATCAGTTGATTCAGGCTTTCAAACAGATACAAGGGCGACCCGCTTTGTGATTAACGACGACCTTCAGCAATAGCGGTAACGGCTTGTAATTCAGCGGCTTCCTGCTCTTGCTGTTCCTGGCGCTCACGCACGTCGAGGATCTGGTTGTTGATCAGACCTTCTTCGATTTCGCGCAGCGCGATTACGGTAGTTTTATCGTTTTCTTCCGGTACGAGCGGATCCTTTCCGCCTACCTGCATCTGACGAGCGCGACGCGCGGCGACCAGTACCAGGTCAAAACGGTTACCAATTTTCTCTACAGCGTCCTGAACAGTTACGCGTGCCATACTTAAAATGCTCCACAGGTGAAGAAATGACTGGGCATGATACTGAATGTGGGTTCAGTCTGCCAACAGTTTGCTGATTAAAGCGTCATGACGCTGCTTTTGGCGGCTCATGCGCAGACGTTCGGCGCGAATGATGGTTTTCAAATCGCCCAGGGCAGTATCGAAATCATCATTCACAATAAGATAATCATATTCGGCGTAATGGCTCATTTCTGCAACAGCTTGCGCCATACGTTTCGCGATTACTTCTTCGCTATCCTGACCGCGGCCTCGGAGACGGCGGTCCAGCTCAATCTTAGAAGGTGGCAAAATAAAAATGCTGCGCGCATGCGGCATTTTTTCACGAATTTGCTGTGCACCTTGCCAGTCGATATCTAAAAAGACATCTACGCCGGATGCTAATACTTGCTCAATGGTTTCACGCGAGGTGCCGTAATAATTGCCGAATACCTCAGCGTGTTCCAGGAACGCATCTCTGCCAATCATGGTTCTGAATTCATCATGGTTCACAAAGAAATAGTGTTCACCATGCACTTCCCCCGGGCGCGGTGCGCGCGTGGTGTGTGAAACAGAAACCTGGGTGTCATACAACGGTTGGGTCTTTAATAAAGCCTGAATCAGGCTGGATTTACCCGCGCCACTGGGGGCAGAAACAATATAAAGCGTGCCTTGAGCCATGAGTATCTTAATGTATGTGATTGTCGAAAGAGAGCCTACATACGGGCTTATTATACACGTAGCCGCTTTGCTACGTAGCCTTTGTCACACTTTTTGCGCATGTTTATTGCGTTTTGCGTACCAGTTTCCTGTTTTACTGGCGGTTTGCTGCAAAAAGTGAAAATGCCAGGAAAGCTGCTCGCATGATGAATTTTTGCCGCTCTGTTTTGACGGCGCTTTGCGCTATATCTGCCGGGAAACGCATTTTCAGGCGGAGGTGGTATGGGGTTATGGAAAAGCATTGTGCTGGTGTTGCTGTTCTGCCATTTGCGGGCCGGGGCCGCGTGTCCCGCCTGGTCTGCGGATCGGGCAAACGAGGAAATGTCGCGACTACAACAGCAGATAACGCAATGGAATGATAGTTATTGGAAGCAGGGTGTGAGTGCCGTAGATGACGGTATTTATGATCAGTTGAATGCGCAGCTACACCAATGGCAACGCTGTTTCGGAGGTGATTCACAGACAGACCTGTCTGCGCCACCGATAAGCGGCTCAATATTGCACCCTGTTCCTCATACGGGTGTTCGTAAGCTGGCAGATAAGCAAGCGGTGCAGCAATGGATGCAGACGCGTAGCGATCTCTGGGTGCAACCAAAAGTAGACGGTGTTGCAGTAACGCTGGTTTATCGGGATGGCAATCTGATTAAGGCGATCAGCCGTGGTAACGGCATCAAAGGCGAAGACTGGACACACAAGGTTCTCCAGATGCCTTCGATACCGCGGACTGTCCGAGGACAGCTTGCGAACAGCACGCTGCAGGGGGAGATTTTTTTGCAGCAGGATGGGCATATCCAGCAAAAGAAAGGCGGTGTGAATGCCCGTTCTAAGGTTGCCGGTATGATGATGCAGCAGAACACGCCGGAGTTATTACGCTCTCTGAACATATTTATTTGGGCCTGGCCTGATGGTCCTGTGGAGATGACGGAAAGACTACGGCAACTCACTGGTGCGGGATTCAGCCTCACCCAACGCTATACGCAGCCGGTGGCAAATGCGGATCAGGTCGAGCATGCCCGCGCCAGATGGTGGACTTCGGCATTACCTTTCGTGACGGATGGTGTGGTGATACGTGCAGAAAAAGAGCCGCAAGCACGGCATTGGTTTCCTGGGCAGGGAGACTGGCTGGCTGCATGGAAATACCCCCCTGTTTCCCGGATATCTGAAGTAACAGGTATTCAGTTCTCTGTTGGTAAGAGTGGAAAAATTGCCGTTGTTGCAGTGTTGGCACCCGTCATGCTGGATGATAAACGGGTACAGCGCGTCAATGTTGGGTCTGTACGACGCTGGAATGAATGGGATATCGCACCTGGCGATCACATTCTGGTGAGCCTGGCCGGACAAGGTATCCCCCGCATTGATGAAGTTGTCTGGCGTAGTACCCAGCGCACTAAACCAATACCACCTGATGGGCACTTTAATTCACTGACCTGTTTTTATGCCGCACCCGAGTGTTACGAGCAGTTTGTGGCCAGGCTGATCTGGGTTGGGGCAAAAGAGGTGCTGGATCTGCAGGGGATAGGTGAGGCGGGATGGCGGGAGCTGCATCAGGTATATCGCTTTGAGCACATTTTTTCCTGGCTGGGATTAACCCAGGAACAGCTACGATCCACATTTGGGATAAGCAAAGGGGAGAGGCTGTGGCATCAGTTTAATCAGTCTCGCCGTCTTCCCTTCAACCGCTGGGTTGGTGCGATGGGCATACCGTTGACCCAGGCCGCAGTGAATGCCAGCGGTGATAGCGCTTGGCTGCAACTACAACAACGCGATGAAAAAGATTGGCGGCAGCTTCCGTCTATGGGTGAGCGGCGGGTCCAACTGGTGATGCAGTGGCTGAAAAACAGGGAGGTAATAGCGCTGAGCAACTGGTTAGCTGCTCAGCGTATCGCCGGTTTTATGCCTTAATGGCCTTCATGGCGATAATAAAATACCGGTAGTCCCAACTTCAGGCGCAGCGCCAGTAAACGTGCTGTAAAGCCGAACAGTAGGGTAGATATAACCACAACATCGTGGCTGGAGACATAATGTTGCAACACGATGTACAGCACAGCAGCGGCAAATGACACGCCGGCATAAAGTTCTTTCTGGAATACGAGCGGGATGCGTTTGCAGAACATATCGCGTAATACGCCGCCGAAGACGCCGGTGGTAACCGCTGCAACTACGGCAATAATTGGCCCGTGTCCCATATCCAACGCAACCTGTGCACCGATAATAGAAAAGACCACCAGGCCCAGCGCATCCAGTACGAGGAAGATTTTACGCAGGTAGGGCATGACAGGAGCAATAATGGTGGTGAGTACCGCAGCGGCTGCCACGATAATGACGTATTCAGGGTGTTTCACCCAGCCGAGCGGATAGTGGCCTAGAAGAATGTCGCGCACTGATCCACCGCCAATGGCTGTTGCGGTGGCAATAATAATAACGCCAAATGTATCCATACGACGACGGCCTGCCGCAAGCGCACCCGTCATGGCTTCAGCAGTGATACCAATTAAATATAAAACGTGTAACAGCATGTCTTCCCCCTGATTTGCTGGGGGCTAAGGTTAACGATTTGTGCGCACTGTCACGATTGAGATTTTCTAAGGCGAAGTGATTTTAATAACTACAGCTAATGCAGGATTGATGAAAATGCCATATGGCATGCGCTTCATTATATTACTGATGGTGATAAATGATGAGAAAATATAATGCGTAGTGAGAAGTTATAAACATGCTCATCGAAAAAAACACGTAGCGCCGCCGTTTATCGACGGGCTACGTGAGATGGTGACTTACTCGATATTCTGGATCTGCTCGCGCATCTGTTCGATCAATACCTTCAGTTCAATCGCGGAGTTAGTGACCTCTGCATTGATAGACTTGGATGCCAGGGTGTTCGACTCGCGGTTGAATTCCTGCATCATGAAGTCCAGACGGCGACCTACCGCCTCTTTTTTCTTCAGGATGTTGTAGGTTTCTTTGACGTGAGCTTCCAGACGATCCAGCTCTTCCGCCACATCGATGCGCTGCGCCATCAGCACCAATTCTTGCTCAAGACGGTTATTTTCGAGTTGGACCTGCGCGTCTTCCAGTTTGGCGACCAGACGCTCACGCTGCCACTGCAGAATTTCCGGCATATGTGCACGAACCTTCGTCACTTCAGCGCTAACGCCTTCCAGGCGTTGCTCGATCAGTGCTTTCAGTGCCTGACCTTCAGTTTCACGCGCGACAATGAAATCATCCAGTGTACCGTCAAGCGTGGCGAGGATCTCAGCGGCAATAGCATCCAGGTCTTGCTCCTGAGCGGCCATTACACCCGGCCAGCGCAGGATATCGACCGGATTAATTTCGCCTTCATCGCTCTGCATCTTGACCCAGTTAGCAGCGCTAACGAGCTGTTTAGCGAGTTTTTCATTCAGAATGAGTTCGCCTTGTGCGCTGGCATCAGGTTCAAAACGCAGTGTGCATTCGATTTTACCGCGTGTCAGACGTGTGCGGATGCGCTCACGCACAACAGGTTCAAGACTACGGAACTGCTCCGGCAGACGAAAATAGGTTTCCAGATAACGCTGGTTTACCGAGCGCATTTCCCAGGTAGCGCTACCCCATTCACCCTTGATTTCACGCCGGGCGTAGGCGGTCATGCTGCGGATCATAGACGTTCCTGTTTTTGAAGATGAGATGGGAGGATTATAGCCATCCACGTCTTGTCAGGATAGGAATAACCGTCGGAAGTCCGTATAATGCGCAGCCACATTCGTTTCAAGCCGGAGATTTTATCATGCGTCCAGCAGGTCGTAGTGCCAATCAGGTGCGTCCCGTCACCCTGACCCGTAATTATACAAAACACGCTGAAGGCTCCGTGCTGGTCGAATTTGGTGATACCAAAGTGTTGTGCACCGCGTCTATTGATGAAGGTGTTCCGCGTTTCCTGAAAGGCCAGGGCCAGGGATGGATCACCGCAGAATATGGCATGCTGCCTCGTGCCACGCATACCCGTAACGCACGTGAAGCGGCAAAAGGTAAGCAGGGTGGCCGTACCATGGAGATCCAGCGTCTTATTGCGCGTGCGCTGCGTGCAGCAGTTGACCTGAAAACTCTTGGCGAGTTCACCATTACGCTGGACTGCGATGTTATCCAGGCTGATGGTGGTACGCGTACCGCATCCATTACCGGTGCCTGCGTCGCTTTGGCTGACGCGCTGAACAAACTGGTAGCAAGCGGTAAGCTGAAAACCAACCCAATGAAAGGGATGGTTGCGGCAGTCTCCGTAGGTATTGTAAATGGCGAAGCGCTCTGCGACCTGGAATACGTTGAAGATTCTGCCGCAGAAACCGACATGAACGTGGTGATGACCGAGGACGGTCGCATTATTGAGGTACAAGGTACGGCAGAAGGTGAGCCGTTCAGCCACGAAGAGCTACTCACCCTACTGGCATTGGCCCGAGGGGGAATTGAATCCATTGTAGCGACGCAGAAGGCGGCGTTAGAAAATTGATTTTAAAGGCGACTGATTAGTCGCCTTTTTTTTGTCTGTAATAAAGTGAGATGAGGAGCGAATCCATGAAACCGTATCAGCGCCAGTTTATTGAGTTTGCGCTTAGCAAGCAGGTACTAAAGTTTGGCGAATTTACGCTGAAATCCGGGCGCAAAAGCCCCTATTTCTTCAACGCCGGGCTGTTTAATACCGGGCGCGACCTGGCACTGTTAGGCCGTTTTTATGCCGAGGCGCTGGTGGATTCCGGTATTGATTTTGATCTGCTGTTTGGCCCTGCGTACAAAGGTATTCCTATCGCTACCACGACAGCGGTTGCATTGGCGGAGCATCACGACAAAGATTTACCGTACTGCTTTAACCGTAAAGAGGCGAAGACCCACGGCGAAGGCGGCAACCTGGTGGGGAGCGCGCTACAAGGACGTGTGATGTTGGTTGATGATGTGATCACCGCCGGGACAGCGATTCGTGAGTCAATGGAGATTATCCAGGCGAATGGCGCACGGCTTGCTGGCGTATTGATTTCTCTCGATCGTCAGGAACGTGGGCGTGGCGAGATTTCAGCTATCCAGGAAGTAGAGCGTGACTATGGTTGCAAGGTGATTTCTATTATTACTCTGAAAGACCTGATTGCCTATCTGGAAGAGAAGCCTGAAATGGCAGAACATCTGGCAGCCGTGCGAGCATATCGCGAAGAGTTCGGCGTATAAGAACTGCCGGATGGCGCTGCGCTTATCCGGCCTACGCACTTACCGGGCCTACGGTTTACGTAGGCCGGACAAAACGAAGTCGTTACTGCAACTGTGCGGCAACTAACGGCCAGCGGGTGTCAAAGTCATCCGTTGGACGGTATTTAAATTCGCTGCGCACAAAACGAGATAACATACCTTCACAGAAAGCCAGTAACTGACTGGCCAGCAGCGTTTCATCTACAGTGTAACCTTCGCCTTCACGCATTCTTTTTTCTCGCAGAACCTGGCGCAACTGTGCCTCAATGCGTTCAAAAAGCTGGTTAATACGGCCTTGCAGACGATCCTGTTCAAACATGAGCGCATGCCCGGTCAGAATGCGCGTCAGACCGGGGTTACGTTCACCGAATCCTAAAATCAGCAGAACGATCAGACGCAGACGTGCGTTGGTGTCCTTTTCATCTTTTAAGATCAGATTGATACGGGTAATCAGACTATCTTCGATAAACTCAATCAAGCTATCGAACATGCGGGTCTTGCTGGGAAAATGGCGATACAATGCCGCTTCGGAAACGCCCACAGAGGCTGCCAGTTTTGCTGTCGTGATACGCTGGCTTCCATCACTGGATTCCAGCATCAGCGCCAGAGACTGAAGTATTTCTTCGCGACGATTCCTTTTCGCAGTTTGCTTTTCTACCATGTTACAAAATACCCCTGAAAATAAGCACTTGCCAGGCAGGCATCCACACAGCGACCGCAAACGACTGTTTGCGGTATGTTATTGCGTTATTACGCTGAGGGATGCTTCTCTACGGGTTACTTGCGCCCGGAATGGCCGAAGCCGCCTTCGCCACGATCGGTGGCTTCAAACTCTTCCACCAGATTAAATTCAGCCTGCACAACCGGTACAAAGACCATCTGTGCAATACGTTCGCCTGGCTCAATGGTGAAGCTATCCTGGCCACGGTTCCAGATAGACACCATCAGCTGACCCTGATAGTCGGAATCAATCAAACCGACCAGGTTACCCAGTACGATACCGTGCTTATGACCCAGACCTGAGCGTGGCAACATCACTGCGGCCAGTGAAGGATCGGCGATATGGATGGCTAACCCGGTTGGCACCAGCGTTGTTGCGCCAGGCGCTAATTCTACGGCGTCATCAAGGCAGGCACGCAGGTCAAGTCCGGCAGAACCAGAGGTGGCGTACGTCGGGAGCGGAAATTGTTTCCCTACGCGCGGGTCCAGAATTTTAACGTCGATTTTTTTCATCATAACGGGTCACGATCTCGTCGAGTAATAGTTGGCCCAGGAGTTCTTTGCGCTCAAGCGGTAAGACTTTATCTCCATCCTGCCAAAAAAGGTGTAATGCGTTGCTGTCGCTATTAAATCCTTGAGTAGAAAGCGAAACATCGTTCGCACAGATCACATCAAGGTTCTTGCGGAGGCGTTTTTGCCGGGCATATTCTTCCACATTATTTGTTTCGGCGGCAAACCCAACGACAAAAGGACGGTTAGCATCCAGTGCGGCAACACCGGCAATAATATCCGGGTTCTTGATCATTTTTACTGTTAATTCATCGCCCTGCGTCGCCTGCTTTTTGATTTTTTCGTGGGCGACGGTCTCCGCGCGATAATCAGCAACTGCGGCGCAGCCAATAAAAATATGCTGATGCTGCACTGAAGATTGCACGGCTGCTTCCATTTCTAATGCCGTCATGACATCTACGCGCTGTACAAAAGCAGGTGTGGGCAGAGAAACGGGGCCCGATACCAGAGTGACATTCGCCCCGCGTCTGGCTGCTGCGGCGGCGATAGCAAATCCCATCTTCCCGGAGCTATGGTTGGAAATATAACGCACAGGATCAAGCGGTTCGCGCGTTGGGCCCGCGGTTATCATGATATTGAGATGTTGCAGATCGTTTACAGAAGAAAAATGTTCTGCCGTCATATCCACAATTGTTAAGGGATCCAGCATACGGCCAGGACCGATGTCGCCACATGCCTGACTACCACTGTCGGGTCCCCAAATGAGTAAACCGCGGGAGGCGAGGACGCCAAGATTATGTTGAGTTGCGGCGGCGCGGTACATTTGCTGGTTCATGGCTGGCAGCACTGCAACAGGAGCAGGGGTTGCCAGACAGATTGTTGAAACCAGATCGTTGGCCATACCTGCTGCGACGCGAGCAATCAGATCTGCCGTGGCGGGGGCCAGAATAACCAAATCGGCCCACTTACCCAGTTCAATATGACCCATTGCGGCTTCAGCAGCGGGGTCAAGCAGGCTGTCGGATACCGGATAGCCCGAAACTGCCTGTAAGCTCAGGGGAGTAATAAAGGCTTTTGCCGCGTCAGTCATTGCTACGCGGACGTCTGCACCACGTTCCCGTAAGCGACGTACCAACTCAGGGGTTTTGTACGCAGCAATGCCACCACTGACGCCAAGTACAATTTTTTTACCGGCCAGGCTCATCATGATCTTTCCTGTTGGGTTACACCAGAAGGCGGATATTTTATCACACTCCATCATTTATCGTGCTTTTGACCGTGATCCACTTTGCGAAGCGCCACGAGGAATGGATAACAGAGCATCGATCCGCCGCTGGTGTTATGCCACCATGCGGATGCGAAAGGGAGGAGAAGCATGAAAAATACAGGATGTTTGATGCCCCGGGAAAAGATGATGGAGTTTGGGGTCAATTCACTGACGGACGTCGAGTTACTGGCGCTGTTTTTACGCACTGGAATCAGGGGAAAAGATGTCCTGACGCTGGCGAAAGAAATGCTACAGCAATTTGATTCGCTTTACGGCTTGTTGTCGGCTGACTACATGGATTTTAGCCTGGTTCAAGGCATTGGCCTTGCGAAGTACGCTCAGCTTAAGGGCATTGCTGAGTTGGCAAGACGCTACTACGACGTGCGGGTGATAGAAGAAAGGTCGATACTTAGCCCGGAAATGGCACGCGAGTTTCTGCAAAGTCAGCTATCGCAAGAAGAGCGCGAGATCTTTTTGGTGATCTTCATGGATTCGCAACATCGAGTGATAAAACACAGCAAACTTTTTTCCGGGACGCTTAGCCATGTAGAGGTGCATCCGCGAGAAATTGTCCGTGAAGCGATAAAAATGAATGCGTCGGCGGTGATCCTTGCGCATAATCACCCCTCGGGGTGTGCAGAGCCGAGCAAAGCAGATAAACTCATCACCGAGCGTGTTGTGAAATGCTGTCAGTTCATGGATATCCGGGTGCTTGATCATCTGATAATTGGGCGCGGAGAGTACGTTTCTTTAGCGGAACGCGGTTGGATTTAACGCACTTTACGCGATCCATCGGGATCTTTGTCTGTTCGGGACTTGAGCACATCGCTGACTCAGCGTATACTACGCCACCTTTGAGAATCTCGGGTTTGGCATTTGGGCCTGGCAATCGAGAGTTCGCAAATACATAAAATCATTCATTCGGCATCCAACGACGTTGCAGTATGAACGATTAAGTGTATTGAACTGCGATAACCGGGCTGAGAAGCCTGACGAGGCGCCAATACCCCATACGAAGCTCGAGCTAATTTGATTTTTGGAGAATAGACATGTCCCGAGTCTGCCAAGTTACTGGCAAGCGTCCGGTGACCGGTAACAACCGTTCCCACGCACTGAACGCGACTAAACGCCGTTTCCTGCCTAACCTGCACTCTCACCGTTTTTGGGTTGAGAGCGAGAAGCGTTTTGTCACCCTGCGTGTATCTGCTAAAGGTATGCGTGTAATTGATAAGAAAGGCATCGAAACAGTTCTGTCCGAACTGCGTGCCCGTGGCGAAAAGTACTAAGTACTAAGAGGAAATAAATCATGGCTAAAGGTATTCGTGAGAAAATCAAGCTGGTTTCTTCTGCTGGTACTGGTCACTTCTATACCACTACGAAGAACAAACGTACTAAGCCGGAAAAACTGGAACTGAAAAAATTCGATCCAGTTGTCCGTCAGCACGTTTTATACAAAGAAGCGAAAATCAAATAATTTTCGTTTTGATGTAAAGAAAAACCCTGCCTCGGCGGGGTTTTTTGTTTTCTGGCCGTCCCCATATTAATGAGACCTGTTACAGCGCCGGAGATGCTATGCCTGAATTACCTGAAGTCGAAACCAGTCGCCGTGGTATTGAGCCGCATCTGGTAGGGGCGACGATTCTACACGCCACTGTGCGTAATGGTCGTTTGCGCTGGCCGGTATCTGAGGAAATCTATCGCCTGAGCGATAAACCTGTGCTGAGCGTACAGCGCCGCGCGAAATACCTGCTGCTGGAACTGGCGGATGGCTGGATTATCATTCATCTGGGGATGTCGGGTAGTCTGCGTATTCTTCCTGAAGAACTTCCCGCAGAAAAGCATGATCACGTCGACTTAGTGATGAGTAATGGCAAAGTCCTGCGGTATACCGATCCTCGACGTTTTGGCGCCTGGCTGTGGACGAAAGAACTGGATGGACATAATGTCCTCGCTCATCTTGGCCCAGAGCCGCTGAGCGACGATTTCAACGCCGCTTATCTCCAGCAGAAATGCGCAAAGAAGAAAACGGCGATAAAACCCTGGCTGATGGATAATAAGCTGGTAGTGGGGGTGGGAAATATCTACGCCAGTGAGTCTCTCTTTGCGGCTGGCATCCACCCTGACCGCCTGGCATCATCGCTGTCGAAAGATGAGTGTGAGCTGCTGGTACGCGTTATTAAGGTTGTATTGCTGCGCTCTATCGAACAGGGTGGAACGACGCTGAAAGATTTTCTGCAAAGTGACGGCAAGCCGGGCTATTTTGCTCAGGAATTACAGGTTTATGGACGTGAAGGTGAGCCTTGCCGCGTATGCGGAGCGCCAATTGTTGCGACTAAGCACGCTCAGCGAACGACGTTCTACTGCCGCCGCTGTCAGAAATAACATCCATTGCAGGCCGGATAAACCTTGTCGGCTTACCCGGCTAAATGCACTACTTCAGCTTATCCATTAGCGCCTGATGAACATTTTTCGGCAGGAAGTGGGTCACGTCACCCTGGTGGCGGGCGACTTCTTTAACCAGCGATGATGAAATAAACGACCACTCTTTAGAAGGCATCAAAAAGACGCTTTCCAGTTGAGGCATTAAGTGGCGGTTCATGTGCGCCAACTGCATTTCATACTCAAAATCAGCCACAGCACGCAGGCCACGAATCAGAATATTGGCCTGATTATCGCGGGCAAAGTTTGCCATTAAATCGCTAAATCCCATGACTTCTACATTACCCAGATGCGCCGTTGCCTGCTGTGCCAGTTGAACGCGTTCTTCCAGCGTGAACATCGGTTTTTTACTGGGGCTTGCGGCAATTGCCAGGATCACGTGATCAAACATGCTTGTCGCGCGTGTCACGATATCAAGATGGCCGTTAGTTATGGGATCGAAGGTTCCTGGATAAATCGCCCGTTTTTGCATGACAGCCCTCAATGCGTTTTGGGTGGCAGGTAAGGTTCCAGCAGCTGCAGCAGACGCTGTAGCGCGCCCTGATTTTGGTACAGTACTTCAACAGCATGGCGACCATAAAAATTACGATAATCTTCATCGGTCAGTAGGGACGAAACCTCTTTCACCAGCGTGGTGACGTCGGTGACGGTGATCAACCCACTTGCCTGTTCCAGTCGGGCGCAAATATCTTTGAAGTTAAAGGTATGCGGGCCCATCAATACAGGAATAGCATGTGCCGCTGCTTCCAGTGGGTTGTGCCCACCACGCTCAACCAGAGAGCCGCCGACAAAAGCAAGATCGGCAATGCCGTACAGCAGCATCAACTCACCCATCGTGTCGCCAATAACCACCTGGGTACTTGAGGACGGAACTTCGCCAGAAGAGCGTGTGGTAAAGCTTAGACCAGCCTGGCGTACGAGGTTAATGGCATCCGGGAAGCGCTCAGGGTGTCTGGGAACCAGAATCAATAAAAGATTCGGGAACTGATGTAACAGCGCCTGATGAGCTGCGATGATGATGCTTTCTTCCCCGTCATGCGTGCTGGTCGCAATCCATACCGGGCGATGAGGTGCCCACTGGCGTCGTAACGTAACTGCTTTAGCGGCCAGCTGTGGGGTGACGGAAATATCAAACTTCAGGCTACCGGTGACGGTGACCTGATTGCTTCTGGCTCCCAATGCAATGAAGCGAGCGCCATCTTCTTCGTTTTGTGCAGCAATCAGCGTAATGCGGCGTAATAGCCTGCTAACAAATTTCCCTAATTTAGCGTAGCCAGTGGCTGAACGTGCGGAAAGGCGTGCGTTGGCGATGACCAGCGGGATATGGCGCTTATGCAGCGCAGCGATCAAATTTGGCCAGAGCTCGGTTTCCATAATTAACACCAGTTTGGGGTCAACTTTATTCAGGAAACGGTTCAGTGCATCCGGTAAATCATAGGGAAGATAGATATGTTGAACGTCTGTGCCAAAAGCAGATTGCACGCGCTCAGAACCGGTTGGCGTCATGGTGGTAACCGTGATCGGCAAATCGGGGTAACGATGTCTCAGAGCGCGGACTAATGGGATTGCTGCCAGCGTTTCACCCACGGAAACTGAATGGAGCATGATGCCGCCTGGTTTCAGTGGGCGGCGATAAAAACCGTAGCGTTCACCCCAGCGTTTACGGTACGCCGGAGCTTTACGTCCGCGCACCCAAAGCCGTATCCAGATCAGAGGCTGAATAAGGTAGAAAAGGGCGGTGTAAAGCAATTCTAGCATAATAGTAGCTGGCTTATGGATGTGCTGGGGATTCTATGTATTTAACTATGGCTTTACCATCATTTTTGCTGATTTTTTGAGGAAACTGTACGGATCACGAGAAAGGGGGCCTGAGTTGTGTTGTCCCGCTTTGTAATCTCTGCAGTGGAAGGCTAAAAACGGAATGGTTATGGTCATAAAAATCGATCATTTTATGCAATATGCCAGAGACACAACCATTCCTGAAAAGATAATAATATCAGAGTATTAGCGTTTTTTCTGTGTTTGATATTTGTTAACTAAATACTTAACATAGAAAATAAAAGCACCGAGGAGATGACCATTGTGTTTTAAATGTGTGCTTTTCCGCGATAGCTGTTTATACGTAGTAGGCGCCAATAAAGGAATATCTTTCCACGGCGAATTCTCTCTGGCTATTTTGAAGTATTCGACTTCAGCATAATATTGCGCCCAGTCATGCCAGGGTTTAGTGACGCCGACATAGTGAATGAATACCGTTTGTGATGTGATTTTAAAGGCATCACCACCTTTCTTGGCTAACGTATCGATGTTAAAGAATGAATTGAATTTATGGTCCAGAATTTTTACGCGATCATTGAAGAGAACGTTCAACGCATCCTGATCGGGATGTGAAAAACGGTTTTCATTGACCTTTGAAATGACCTGCAGAGTCAAATTAGTATCTTTCAATTCTGGAAGATTAAAATACATAAAACCTGAGTTGAAGTACAGGCCTGGATTGATACCGGCAACAGCAGACGTATCGACAAAGCTATCATGGACAGCCATTAATACATTACCATTAAATTCTTCCGTGAGTAACGAGGCAAGGCTTCCTTTACATATAATATCAGAGTCAAGATATATAATGCTACTGAGTTTATCGGCAAAATAATCGATTGCAATAAGTCGGAAATAGATTGAGTAATTCCATGCCTTAGATGCAGTAGGTAGATTTTTTAATTCATTATCATCCAGCACATAAAACGTAATGCGGGTATTGTATTGACTTGCCAGGACAGAAAAAAGATGAAGTTGATGTTCATCAAGATAATTAGTGAAAATATGGAAATGGAAGTTCAGATCCCGATTATTTAAAAGTACCGATGTTATTGAAACGCCCGTACCATAAAGAAAGGGTCTGTCAGCGCCATAGGTAATATTGACACATGGAATGTTTTTATCGTCATTATTAATATGTGCATTCTTAATATATTTTATTATATTTTCTTTCACATCTTTTTCCTTTTGATTCTTTCAGAGTGCACGCGTGTTTATGTAAGACAAAATGGCTCTCCTGTTGGCATAGAATAGAACAAACTGTAAAGGAAGGAAAGAGATACTTGGTGGGTAAATTTTCTTTATTAATCATGGTGTTATATGATATTTTTTTTGTGATTAGAACGAAGAAACACAATGAGAGGAAGAGACTAAAATTAATGGGGGATTTTTACGATGTTATATAATAAGATATGCCCCATAAATCGTGCGAGTGAGTGTTTGTTGTTGATTAACAAGGCAATTTGAAGAAGTGAGATTTGAATTTTATGAATCAAGTAAGATACAGTCAAAATGGTAATATCTTGATTTTAAGCAAAGTTGTATTGGTCTTAATGATTTTTGGCTTATTTACGATAGATAATCAGGGGGTGCTAAATATGACCTCTTTGCTCGCTGTGGTTTTATCTATTTACTATATTAAAGCCAACAAAATAGATATTAAAAACATTGTGCTCGATCTCATGCAGAAGAGAAAATTATTGTTACTCTTCACGTTATGGTGTGTTTTTTGTATTGTATTTTTTACCTATAAAGATAAATCTCTTGATGCCTTTACCATATTGATAAAAGACTGGCGTTACCCGTTAGTGATGATGTTGTTTTTTGGCGCATTCAGTAAACATATCACCTCACTGAGACAGTTTTTTGTCATTGGTGCGATACTTACTCTATCCTATATTGTCTTAGTGGTGCCAATTTTAAGAATTATAAAAAATAACCCGCAGGAACTGTATCTACAGCTTCGCTATGGTTTCGCATTCTATGTTGTTATGCTATTTCCGTTTGTATTAACAGGGGCGATCTTATTCAAGAATCACTTTCTGAAAACAGTATTGTATATCATTTCTGCGCTTGCATTTGTTTTTTTATCATACACCGGGAGTCGGGCAGGAATCTTAGCAATTGTTGTAGAGATTTTCCTGATTTCATTTCTGGTGAGTAAAACCATCAAGAGATTTATCGCTGCTACCTGTGGCTTGCTATTTATAATGGTTGCTTTGCTTTTCGGGGCCTACAACACAGTGGGTCAGGTAAAAATGAAAGTCGATCAAACTCTGCAAATGAATAACGTCACATCCAGTCGTGATGAAATCATCTCAGACCGTTTTCCTTTAGTAATGAAAAATATCAACAATGCCGTCTTTGGCATTGGGTATGGAAATTCTACATACAACCAGTATTTAGAGGACCATAACGCGCCGAAAAATGGTGGAGTATATTCTGAGCGGAACAATGGCTATAATATAGATGAACCGTTCTTTATGATAATTCTTTATAATGTTGGAGCAATTGGTCTCGTCTTGTTTACTGCGGCTTTTTGCATTACATTTAAAGACATATATATCCGAGCCAGAAGCCAAAAAGATATTTTTAGCATTTCATTACTGTGCTCTCTCGTTGGCTACATTCTTATATATTGTTTATTTGAAAAGATGTTCATAAATGTTTTTTTATTATACAGCATAGCCATCCTGATGTTGTATGACAAAAATGAGCCAGAAAAAGTAACGAATTAGCATTAAAATGAGCCTATGTGCCGTAGTTGAGAATGTAGGCTCAATTTTCATAATATGATCGATAGTCTCATATATTGTAAATATTCATTTGTTCTCTAATTCACATAGATATCGAATTGTCAAGTGAATAGTGGTATAATATAAACGATAAAATAAGATGGTGTGTTCTGCAGTACACAGGTAGCTGTTGAGCCTGGGGCGGTAGCGTGATTTGAAAATTAACAATAACCTGAAAGGGTAGAGTGTGAAAAAGATCCTGGTAATAAAGATGCGCTTTCACGGCGATATGTTGCTAACCACACCGGTCATCAGCACGCTTAAAAAGAATTATCCTGATGCTGATATTGATGTTTTACTCTACGAAGATACCATTCCTATTTTATCTGAAAATCCCGATATCCATGCTTTGTATGGCATAAAAAATAAAAAGAGTTCTGCTTTTGAGAAAGCAAAAAATTTCTTAGCGCTGATCAAGGTACTACGTGGTAATCATTATGATTTAGTGGTCAACCTTACCGATCAGTGGATAGTTGCTTTACTGTGCCGCTGCTTGGATTGTCCAATAAAATTGACACATGATTTCTCGCACAGAAATAAGAAATTCTGGCGCGACAGTTTTACTCATCACGTTCCTCTAAGTGGCGATCATTGGGTCGAACGTAATTTGTCTGTGCTGACGCCATTAAATCTAAAAGAATCAGTTCCGGTACTGAAAATGGTTTATGGTGAGCAAGTCTGGCAATCTGTTCGGAAAAAACTTCCTCAGGTTGATACCCAGAAGTATGTTGTTATACAGCCTACGGCGAGACAAGAATTCAAGTCGTGGGAGAATGATAGATTCTCCCTGGTGATTGACGCGATACATCATTTGGGGTATCAGGTTGTACTGACGTCTGGACCCGGTGCCAGCGATATTGCCTGCGTCGATGAGATTGCCAGTGCATGTGAAACCAAGCCTTTAACTGAAATTGCCGGTAAGACAACATTCCCTGAGCTTGCTGCATTAATTGATCATGCTGTACTTTTTATTGGTGTCGACTCTGCCCCGATGCATATTGCTGCAGCTGTTAAAACCCCCATCATTTGTCTTTTCGGTGCCACCGATCATATCGCCTGGCGACCATGGTCTGATGATGTAGTTCAATTTTGGGCTGGTGATTACCAACCAATGCCTGTGCGTGAAAAACTTGATCGAAGTAAGAAATATTTATCTGCTATACCAGCGGAAGACGTGATTGCAGCCATAGCGTCGCGGTTACCTAAACTCGATTAATAAAGCATCCGGATATATAAAATGGTTATTGCTTTCTGTTTGTATAAATATTTCCCTTTTGGTGGGTTACAGCGTGATTTTTTGCGTATAGCGTCAACAGTCGCATCACGTGGACATCATGTTCGGGTTTACACACAATCATGGCAAGGAAATATTCCAGACAGCCTGGAGATCATTATTGTTCCTGTGAGGTCATGCTCCAACAACGGGAAAAATGCTGAGTATCATCGGTGGGTAAGTAAACATCTTGAGAGTAATCCAGCAGACCGGGTCGTTGGGTTCAATAAAATGCCTGGGTTAGATGTTTATTATGCTGCTGATGTCTGCTACGCAGAAAAAGTCGCGCAAGAAAAAGGTTTGCTCTATCGTCTGACACCACGATATCGGCATTATGCCGCCTTTGAAAAAGCTACATTTGCTGAGGGAAAATCAACACAGCTGTTGATGCTAACAGATAAGCAAATTGCGGATTTTCAGAAGCACTATCATACTGAGCCAGCGCGTTTTCATATCCTTCCGCCGGGGATTTATCCTGACAGAAAATACAGCTCTCAGCCAACAAATTGTAGAGCTAGCTTCAGGAAAGAAAATGATATCAGTGATTCCCAGTATTTAATTATACAAATCGGTTCTGATTTTACCCGTAAGGGGGTCGACAGAACTATCAAGGCGATCGCTTCCTTACCGGAAGCTGTCCGCAAACAAACGATTCTGTTTGTTGTGGGTCAGGATAAGCCTGATCGCTATATAAAGCTGGCAACAGAGTATGCTGTTGCTGACAATATCAAGTTCTTCCCTGGCCGTAATGATGTCTCAGAATTAATGGCAGCGGCCGATCTATTGATTCATCCGGCATACCAGGAAGCCGCAGGGATCGTGCTGGTTGAAGCAATTGCAGCAGGTTTACCTGTCATAACAACGGCCGTTTGCGGATATGCCCATTATATTAAAGATGCTGAGTGCGGCATTGTTATTGATGAACCGTTTGAGCAAAAATTATTAAATGAAGCTGTTTATTTTTCTTTAACTGACTCAGGGCAGAGAAATGCATGGAAAGATAATGCACAACACTTTGCTGATACTCAAGACCTTTATAGTCTACCTGAGAAAGCAGCTGATATTATTATAGGTGGGACCCATGGTTGAGTTAAAAGAACCATTTTTATCCTTGTGGAAAGGGAAAGATGCTTTTTCTGAAGTGCAGAAGCTGCAGGGAGAAACATTTAGGCAGCTCGAAACGCGTAGAACGATAAGGTTTGAGATTGCAGGTAAAAGCTATTTCCTGAAATGGCACCAGGGAACTAAACTGAAGGAAGTTATCAAAAACTTATTCTCCTTACGTTTGCCGGTACTCGGAGCTGATAGAGAATGGAATGCTATACACCGTTTGCAGGAACTGGACGTTGATACAATGCACGGTGTTGGTTTCGGGCAACAAGGTATAAATCCGCTCAACCGTATCTCTTTTATTATAACTGAAGATCTGAGCCCGGCGGTTAGCCTGGAAGACTATTGCGCAGATTGGTTGGTGAATCCACCTGCGCGAAAAATTAAAATGGCATTAATTGAGCGTCTTGCCATTATGGTCAGAAGGATGCATCAGGGAGGCGTTAATCACCGTGATTGCTATCTCTGTCACTTCTTATTGCATCAACCGGCCAATTTTGAGGATAATACGTTCAAGCTGTCGGTTATTGATCTGCACCGAGCTCAGATCAGGAATGCGGTTCCTATTCGCTGGCGTAATAAAGATCTGATTGGTTTGTACTTCTCCTCGCTAAACATCGGGTTAACGCAAAGAGACTACTTCAGATTTCTGAAGATATACTTTAAAAAAGATATTAATAAAATTATTCGTGATGAATCCGATCTCTTTGCAACCTATGCAAGAAAAACCGATAAGATTATTAATCATACATCAAAGAATAAACTATAAATATGAAATAATAGACTTTGTATAGCTACATAGAATAGTTAATTAAGTTTATTTAGCTGGCTAGTAATTGTTAATCTTTATTTCACGATGACTGTGCTGGCTTAATTATATTAGAGGGTTTGAACTCATGCACGTGCTGGTCATTTCGCTTCCTTTTGACGATGCCCGAAGAAAACGCGTATCAGATATAATGAATGAATTAAATATCGAGTATTCGTTCGTTGATGCTATCTATGGGAAAAATTTGTCTGCCGAAGAAAAGCGCAAGATACCGTTAACTGACTTTCAGCACAGGGAAAACCACACGCCTACTGATGGTGAACTGGGTTGCTCACTAAGCCATATGAAGGCTTTTAAACAGTTTGGGCAGAGTGGACAAAATTGGGTTTGTATTCTTGAAGATGACGCAATTATCGATCAGAATTTTAAGGAATTTATATCGACTGTCGATGAAAGTGTTCTCAATAAAGACGCGTTATATCTACTTGGTGGGCAGGATGGTTTAAGGTATAAGAATAAAGTTGTCTTAAATTTGCTTAAACTCAAGAAAATTGGTGGCCAGACCTTCGGCAAAGTCATATTTGGTCATGGATATGTTTTGCGAGCCTGCGGTTATTTAATGAATTCTGTAACAGCTCAAAAACTTGTTTCCCGTTTTGAAAATAACTTTTTCATTATAGATGAATGGGCATATCTGATGCGCCAGGGCTATTTTTCTGATATATACCTGGCAAACTTTGTCCATCACCCTGAAGAGTTGTCCGGGAGCTGGTTAGAGAAAGAGCGTAAAGAGATAAAGAGTCACAAGAAAAAGCAGAAATCACTTTTCAGACGTAAAATTTCCTCTTCATATTGGCATGCCCGACGAATTATTCTTGGGTTATGTTGGTGGAAGTAGATGAATGCAGCAATGCTTAATCGTGGATGAAATACGATATAGAGCATAGTTTTAGTCAGCCGCAGATATGTTAAATAGCAAAGCGATTGTATAAGAACGAATTTAACATATCTGCGATACCTGAATAATTACGGCAGCGCTATGTGAGAATAAACCTGAGTGGGTTCAAGCAAAGCAAGCTTTCCTTCCGGGGCACGACATGTGACCTGATTCTTCCCGTATCCCCCAATCAACCCCGGGTCCGTAGGGCCATATAGCGTAACATTCGGCCGATCCAGTGCGGCGGTCAAGTGGCTTAATCCGGTGTCAACGGATACCACAAACTTAGCGCCGGCTAATATCCGGGCGACATCCCCAAGGCTCATTCGCGGTAAAACGTCTACGTAATCAAATCCCTCTGCCAGTCGTCTGGCTCGCGCTTCTTCATGCGGAGCACCCCAGGGGAGCTTAATACGTATTTCTGCATGATTGAATAAGCCAATGAGCTCCCGCCACTTCGCTTCCGGCCAGTGCTTGTCATCACGAGTGGTGGCGTGCAGGAAGACGGCATACTGCCCTGCATCGGCATCGCGTTCGCTCAGAAAATGCTGTGCAATTGCGTAATCACCCTGCGACTGGGGTTTGACATATCCCAGACTTTTCGCGAACAGCTCACGAGTACGTTCAACAGCATGCTGTTGTTTGGCGATATAATGCTTACGGTTATAAAACAGACTTGCCAGCGGTTCACGCGCGGTACTCCAGTCCATACCATGCTTAATGCCGTGCGCCAGACGTGTGACCAACGCGGCGCTTTTTACCAGCCCCTGGGCATCGATAACCACGTCATAGTTCTGTAAACGCACCGCATCGCGAAAGGCTTTGCGCTCTGCTTTAATGGGGGCGGAAAACCAGGCTTTACGCCAGCGGCGAATCGCCACCGGTATCACACGGTTAACGGCCGGATGCCAGGAGGGGATTTGAGCAAACCCTTCTTCCACGACCCAATCAAACTGAATATCCGCAATGGCCTGCTGCGCATCTGTTAATGCGGGCAACGTATGCAGCACATCGCCCATTGACGATGTTTTAACGATCAGAACCCGCATCCGTCAGATTTCCTCTTGTAACAACAGGTCATTCAGTTCTTCCAGTACGCGCTGAGGCGTGATGTCAATCAGGCTCTGGTGATACCCTTGTGCAGAATCCCCCTTACGTACCTTGTGATACCCCGTAATCAGGCGAATCACGCGAGCTTTGTGGGAGAGTGGTGGAGTGAAATCCGGGCTGCTGGGGCCATACAGAGCGACCAGCGGACGATTTAGTGCGGCAGCCACGTGCATCAAACCGGAGTCATTGGTGACCACGGCTTTGCAGGCGGCGAGAAGAATAACGGCCTGCTCCAGCTGCGTTTCACCAGCCAGGTTCCGACACCATGCCTGCTGTTCAACGCTCAGCGCAGCCAGAATATCATTACCAGCCTCATGATCCTTAGCCGAGCCAAACAGGACAATCTGATGACCTTCGTCGATCAACTGCTTTGCCAGTTCAGCATAGTGGTAATGTGGCCAACGTTTCGCTGGACCAAATTCTGCGCCAGGGCAGAAGCCGATGACTGGACGTTCAGCCGAGAGGGAAAATTGGCTACAGGTAAGTGACTTTTCGCCTTCACTGACCTGCAATTGTGGCCACAGCAGCGGCTGTGGTAAATCTTTGGCTGTGAGCATCACGCCTTTATCGTACGCTAACGCGACATAGCGCTCGACCATCAGCGGCCAGGCTTCCTTATCCAGTACACGTGCATCGTTCAGCAGACCATAGCGCATCTCGCCACGCCAGCCGGTACGATGAGGAATACCCGCGAAGAAGGGTACCAGTGCGGATTTAAATGAGTTCGGCAGGACGTACGCGCGATCGTAGCGTTTATCACGCAAACTGTGGCCCAGTTTGCGGCGCTCGCCAATCTCCAGTGCGCCGTGTCCAAGCGGCATGGCGATAGCATCGTTGACTTCAGGCATGCGTGATAATAACGGACGGCACCATGCAGGTGCCATCACGTCGATTATTGCCTGGGGATAGCGCGCCTTGAGCGTGCGATAGAGACTTTGCGACATCATCATGTCGCCCACCCATGACGGGCCTACCACCAAAATCTTCATTCACTTCATCCTTCAAGCTGTCTCTGCGTTGGCTGCCTGCGTTCACTCCGGTCACTTACTCTTGTAAGCTCCCGGAGATTCACTTAGTTGCCGCCTTGATACCGCTCGAATGATTTTGTGAATTTGTAGCGTTGTCGCGGTTCAGCCAGGCCATATATTCCGTCACGCCTTCGGCAACGGTCTTGAACGGTTTGTCATAGCCCGCAGCGCGCAGGTTAGTCAGATCCGCCTGAGTAAATGCCTGATAGCGTCCTTTCAGTTTTTCCGGGAACGGAATGTACTCAATGCTGCCTTTTTTGTGGTATGCCAGCGTGGCATCCGCGACGGCCTGGAAAGACTCTGCGCGACCAGTACCGAGGTTAAAGATGCCGGAAACGCCGTTTTCCAGGAACCACAGGTTTACTGCTGCAACATCGCCGACATAGACGAAATCACGTTTGAAGTTTTCACTGCCTTCAAACAGCTTGGGTGTTTCGCCGTTGTTGAGCTGAGTATTGAGATGGAAAGCTACGCTCGCCATGCTGCCTTTGTGACCTTCACGTGGCCCGTAGACGTTGAAATAACGGAAGCCAACGATTTGAGAATTTGCTTCTGGCAGGATCTGGCGTACATATTCGTCGAACAGGAATTTTGAGTAGCCATAGACGTTCAGCGGCTTCTCATATTCACGAGATTCGATAAAGTCAGAGGTACGACCGCCGTACGTTGCTGCAGAAGAGGCATACAGGAACGGAATTTCACGCTCCAGACAGTAGTGCAGCAGCTCTTTGGAGTACTGATAGTTGTTGTCCATCATATACTTGCCATCCCACTCGGTAGTGGAAGAGCATGCGCCTTCGTGGAAAATTGCTTCGATATCGCCGAAATCTTCTCCAGCCATAATCTGGATCAGGAAGTCTTCCTTATCCATATAGTCAGCAATATTCAGATCCACCAGATTCACAAACTTGGTGCCGTCTTTTAGGTTGTCCACCACCAGAATATCGGTGATGCCTTTGTCATTCAGGGACTTAACGATGTTGCTGCCGATAAAGCCCGCGCCGCCGGTAACGATGATCATAAATGTAACCTTCGAATTATGGAGTCAGAGACAATCTCAGACACGAATACCTCTAATCATATCACTACATGGCGTCGGCTTCAGCAGTACGTCGCGTCATGTGGCGTGCGGCATTTGTGTTGGTTATTGCTTTCGCTGTTTATATTCTTGATTGAAATGGTCTAGGCAGAGTGGTGTATGATTCCCGTTGTGAATGGGTGTTCAGGCGCGCGGTGCCGGCTTTTTCGGAGCCATCAACGAATGAATAAGCAAGGCATAGCACGGTGT
Source organism: Citrobacter sp. R-1.5.2 (assembly GCF_035064245.1). Classification (NCBI taxonomy): domain Bacteria; kingdom Pseudomonadati; phylum Pseudomonadota; class Gammaproteobacteria; order Enterobacterales; family Enterobacteriaceae; genus Citrobacter; species Citrobacter sp. R-1.5.2. Next base: position 180,138 of record NZ_JASEYC010000008.1, read on the forward strand.
TGGGGCTGACAATAGTCATTGGAATGAAAATAATATATGCAACTTAAGAAGATAATTATTACAGGTTATGAAACCAGTGGCCTCGGCGGTATGGAGACGGTATGTATTAATCTGGTGAAGCTGCTGCGGATGCAAGACCCTGATATTGATGTCTCCTTTGTTTTCTTTAAGAAAAATAATAATAGCAATGTCAATATTGGCTGGCTTACGGGGCAGCGCTATTGTCATCTTTCTTCTAATATAAAAATAACTAAATTAAGAAGACTAAGTTTTGCTTATGGTTTGCGAAAAATTATACATCAGGAAAGTCCTGATGTAATTATATCCCTGGATACGCTTTCATGTTATATCAGTCACGTTGCAAGAAAATATACAAGCAAGCAGGTTAAAATATTTTCATGGTTTCACTTCTCTATTTTTAACTTCTACAAAAATAATTACAAGAAAAAAATCAAGTACATTAATAAAGCTGACTATCATCTTTCAATTAGCTCTGGGATAACTCAGCAACTCATTGAGATGGGAATAGAAAAAAGCACTATTGCAACGATTTACAATCCCGTTGCGCGATGCGATATCCGTATCCCTACCCCAGAGAAGCATGCCCGGTTTGTGTATGTAGGCAGGGTTGTAGCAGATGGGCAGAAAAATGTACGTAGTCTTTTCAACGGGTTGGCTAAACTAAAAGGGAAGTGGTCCTTAGATATTGTCGGCACCGGCCCGGATGTTGATACCTTAACGGCATTAGCTGAAACGTTGGGGATTAGCGAAAAAATTCACTGGCATGGTTGGCAGAAATCACCGTGGGAATATATTCAAAATACGCTGAAAAATATCACCTGCCTGCTGCTAACTTCCCATTTTGAAGGTTTCGTTATGGTTCTGGTTGAAGCCAGCGCTCACGGTGTTTATGCCATTAGCTCTGATTGTGAAACGGGGCCTGCAGACATTATCAAAGAAGGGATAAACGGTAATTTATACCCGACTGATGAACCAGAAAAATTTGTTTCCTTGCTGCAGGAAATCGTTGATGGCAAAGCGTTGCCTGCCGGCGAGCAGATTCAGCAGGCGATTGAGGAATTCTACGAAGACAACTATATCATTAAGGTTAATAAGGCCTTTGCTATGGCAGGATTTACTCTGGCACCGTAATCAGCGTCTCAGGTCATTGATGACGCGACAACGTAAGCCTGGTTGTGATGCCAGGTCTGCCATTCCTGAAAGGTTATGTGGGTACACGTGATTTATGCTGCATTTTAGACAAGTCATGATGAGTCATCTCGTACAAACCAATAGCATTGGGTAATATGTGCTGAAATTTGCCCAGTCTGGAGAATTGCAATGCGTGGGAATTTTTATAAGCAGTTAACGAACGATCTGGAAACCGCACGCGCGGAAGGGTTGTTTAAAGAAGAGCGCATTATTACGTCTGCTCAGCAGGCTGATATCACCGTGGCTGACGGAAGCCATGTTATTAACTTTTGTGCGAACAACTACTTAGGGCTGGCTAACCACCCGGAACTGATTGCAGCGGCAAAAGCGGGTATGGATTCTCACGGATTTGGTATGGCCTCGGTGCGCTTTATTTGTGGCACTCAGGACACCCATAAGCACCTGGAGCAAAAACTGGCTGCGTTCCTGGGTATGGAAGATGCCATTCTTTACTCTTCCTGCTTTGACGCCAACGGCGGCCTGTTCGAAACGCTGCTGGGAGCAGAAGATGCCATTATCTCTGATGCCCTGAACCACGCCTCTATTATCGATGGTGTGCGCCTGTGCAAAGCGAAGCGTTTCCGCTATGCCAACAACGATATGCAGGAACTGGAAGCGCGCCTGAAAGAAGCGCGTGAAGCAGGTGCCCGCCACGTATTGATCGCCACCGATGGTGTGTTCTCTATGGATGGCGTTATCGCTAACCTGAAAGGCGTATGCGATCTGGCAGACAAATATGATGCGCTGGTGATGGTAGATGATTCCCACGCGGTAGGCTTTGTGGGTGAGAACGGCCGTGGCTCTCATGAGTATTGCGACGTGATGGGTCGTGTGGACATCATCACCGGCACGCTGGGCAAAGCACTCGGTGGCGCATCGGGTGGTTACACTGCGGCACGTAAAGAAGTTGTTGAGTGGCTGCGTCAACGTTCTCGTCCGTATCTGTTCTCTAACTCACTGGCTCCGGCAATTGTTGCCGCTTCCATTAAGGTGCTGGAGATGGTTGAGGCGGGTAGTGACCTGCGCGATCGTCTGTGGGCGAATGCGCGTCAATTCCGTGAGCAAATGTCCGCAGCAGGCTTCATGCTGGCAGGGGCCGATCACGCGATTATTCCGGTCATGCTGGGTGATGCGGTTGTTGCACAGGCGTTTGCCCGCGAACTGCAAAAAGAGGGGATTTACGTTACTGGATTCTTTTATCCAGTGGTTCCAAAAGGCCAGGCGCGTATTCGTACCCAGATGTCTGCGGCACATACCCCTGAGCAGATTACGCGTGCAGTCGACGCGTTCACACGCATTGGTAAACAACTGGGCGTAATTGCCTGAGGATGTGAAATGAAAGCGTTATCCAAACTGAAAGCGGAAGAAGGCATTTGGATGACCGACGTTCCTGAACCGGAAGTCGGCCATAACGATTTGCTGATTAAAATCCGTAAAACAGCCATCTGCGGGACTGACGTTCACATTTATAACTGGGATGAGTGGTCGCAAAAAACCATCCCGGTTCCAATGGTTGTAGGGCATGAATATGTCGGTGAAGTTGTTGGCATCGGCCAGGAAGTTAAAGGCTTCAAAATCGGCGATCGCGTTTCTGGTGAAGGCCATATTACTTGCGGACATTGCCGTAACTGCCGCGGTGGCCGTACTCACCTGTGCCGCAATACGACCGGTGTCGGCGTAAACCGTCCAGGCTGTTTTGCTCAATACCTGGTGATCCCGGCGTTTAACGCCTTTAAAATCCCGGACAATATCTCCGATGATTTAGCTTCCATATTCGATCCATTCGGTAACGCGGTACACACGGCGCTGTCATTTGATTTGGTTGGCGAAGATGTGCTGGTTTCCGGTGCGGGTCCGATTGGTATTATGGCTGCCGCGGTAGCGAAGCACGTTGGTGCACGCCACGTAGTGATTACCGATGTTAATGAGTACCGTCTGGAGCTGGCGCGTAAAATGGGCATTACCCGCGCAGTCAACGTCTCGAAAGAGAACTTGACCGACGTGATGGCCGAACTGGGGATGACCGAAGGGTTCGATGTGGGTCTGGAAATGTCTGGGGCACCGCCAGCGTTCCGCACCATGCTGGACACCATGAACCACGGTGGCCGTATTGCCATGCTGGGGATCCCGCCCTCAGACATGTCGATAGACTGGACGAAAGTTATCTTTAAAGGTCTGTTTATTAAAGGTATCTATGGTCGCGAAATGTTTGAAACCTGGTACAAGATGGCGGCACTGATCCAGTCCGGTCTTGATCTGTCGCCGATCATCACCCATCGATTCTCGATTGATGAGTTCCAGCAGGGCTTTGATGCCATGCGTTCAGGCCAGTCCGGGAAAGTGATCCTGAGCTGGGATTGAGTGCGCAGCGTGCATTCAATGTTAATTACGGCCAGATATCGCTATCTGGCCGTATAAACCATAGATTTTATTTTCCGCGGACCTTTCTGGATAACGATCTTATATTTTCTTTAAGCAGGATGAGTTTATAAATTAACCCTCTGCCTTTAACGTTAATATTATATTTTCGTTGTAATGCCAGAATGTCATTTGCCTGACAGACCTTCATATTTCCCTTACAGGACAGGTCAATAATCCTTAACTCACCCGTTGGCGTGCGAATGAAATTCCCTGGGTGAATATCATTTGATGCCAGTCCGGCCTTGTGAAGACGCAGCACGCATTGCTTTACCTCGTCAGCATTCTGCTGGTTAATTTCCCTTAAAGGAACCCCTTCAATATATTCATGAATAGTATAAACATCATGGCACTGGCGAAAACGTGTTTTCTCAGCAGCATAATAGAGATCGGCAGTACAGATGCGCATTTCCGGCGGGAGCTTGTCCAGTTTCCTGATCAGCCGGGAATAGAAAGGGCCGGAGGTAAAGTTCTGTAATTTTTTCTCAAATCGAGGATCAACTTCACGGTCATTTTTGATGATAAATTTTTGTGAGTTGTACTCGACCAACTCCACGCTGCGCAATGCGTTACCACTGCTCAGCGGTTTGCCACTGATTTCTTTTTTGATGTATTTATTCATCAGTGACTTAAGGTCTTTTCTAGTCTCTTTGCAATAGACCGTATAACCTTTTTCATGTGTCTTACTGATGGCCATCTTTTCCCTCAATATCAGCCTATAGAGTACGTTAATTCATAGGGATAGAGTATACAGGTTGTGCACCCCGATATGTAGACGATCTGAGCTATCATCAACCTGCTAAACGCAGGCGTGGCAGGGTATCTTTCTCAAATCGGACGCTTTCGCTGCAGCGTTTCTGCCCATAAATACGTTCTAACCTTAATAATTCCTTAATGAAACTGTAGTAAAAGTCATCAGCGTAATGACAAACCTGGGTTAGCTGATGAGAAACCGCACAAGTATGTTGAGTGTTATTATTCCGTTGTATAACGTGGGTGATAGTTTTCGGGATTGCATGGAATCGTTGATCGCACAGACATGGACTGCGCTAGAGATCATCATTGTGAATGATGGTTCAACGGATAACTCTGTTGATATTGCACAACATTATGCGGATAACTATTCCCACGTGCGGTTGTTGCATCAGGCTAACGCAGGGGCATCTGTAGCGCGTAACCGTGGCCTGGAAGCGGCCAAAGGGGATTATGTTGCATTTGTCGATGCCGATGACCTGGTTTATCCCAATATGTACGAAACCCTGATGACCATGGCAATTAAGGATGACCTGGATTTAGCCCAGTGTAATTCCGACTGGTGCATTCTCGAAACGGGACACACCTGGCAATCAATACCGACGGATCGTCTTCGGTCTACGGGGGTGTTGACCGGCCCTGACTGGTTACGTATGGCGTTGGCTTCACGCCGCTGGACACATGTGGTGTGGATGGGAATTTATCGCCGGGATGTTATTGAGAAAAATAAAATAACGTTTATTCCGGGGTTACATCACCAGGATATTGTCTGGACGACGGAGTTTATGTTTAACGCTGTACGCGTGCGATATACCGAACAATCTTTATATAAATACTTCTTACATGATCAATCAATCAGCCGTCTTAAACGACAAGGTTTAAAAAATCTCAACTACCAGCGACACTATATTAAAATTACGCGGTTATTGGATAGGCTGAATCGTGAATATGCCGATCGGATTACTATTTATCCGGAATTTCATCAGCAAGTCACCTATGAAGCATTACGCGTATGCCATGCGGTCCGTAAAGAACAGGATGTGCATATTCGTCAGCGTATGATCGCAGAGATTTTTGTCTCGGGTATGTATAAGCGCATGATAACTAACGTACGCAGTGCCAAAGTATTGTATCAGGCACTGCTATGGTCATTCCGTTTATGGAAATGGCGCGATAAAACATCAACGCCTTCGCGTATTGCCCGAAAAGCGCTTAATCTACGTTAGCATTCATGGTGCTGGGTGAAGATGTGTTCCCCCAGCCTTGCCACTGCAGTCTCATATATTGCACCAGCGTGCTTTGTGTGATGCTTTCCCCTAGCACGCTAAAGAATCGGTTGGCGTAAACCGGCTCCAGAGGTTGCTTCGGTTTGCACAGTTTCACCCCACGGAAAGGATTACGGGGCGCATCTGGCGTACCGTTTCTCGGCGGAGTGAGATTAGGCCTGGAGGTATCGACTTGCGGCTCATTGAGCAGACTGCTCGGACGAACCAGCGTAATATCGGCTGGCAGGCTATACAACATCTGCTGCAATACGCGTACCGTAGAAGGGTGAGGGTGCCCGATGGCAATCGCTGACCCGTTACGGCGAGCAAGGTCGACTGCACGATTAAACTGACGGCGAATATCCGCTTCGTTTTGTGTATCGTCGAGGAAGACTTTGCGTTTAATGACCTTCACCCCGGTTCCTGCCGCTGCGCGCATGGCCTGACTGTTGCCGATAGTCATACTGTCCAGGAAGTAGAGATCGTAACGTTCCAGCGCCTGCATGACCTTCTGCATACCGAACAGGCTGGACGTCATTGCGCTGCCCATATGGTTGTTCAGCCCCACGGCATTCGGCACTTTGCTTACCGCGTCGCGAATAATCCGTTCAATTTCTTCGCTGCTCATCTCCGGGCGTAACGTGTCTTTCTCCAGCGGTTGCTTGCTCAGTGGAGCCATCGGCAGATGGATCAACACCTCATGCCCGCTGTTATGCGCTTTCATCGCCATTTCACGTGCATGCGGGGCGTTTGGCAGAACGGCAACGGAGACAGTGGAAGGCATTGCCAGCACCTGCTTTTCCGTTTGCGGACGATAACCGAAATCATCAATGACGATAGCAAGTTTGCCGGCGAAAACAGGTGTTGCGAGTGCCAGCAGGCTGGCGAGTGAGAGCAAAGTACGACGAAACTGAGGCAAAACTTATCTTCCCAACCACGGCTGTGGATTGACCGCCTGACCCTGGCGACGAATTTCGAAATAGAGTGCTGGCCTGCCCTGACCACCGCTGCTACCCACAAGTGCAATAGGCTGCCCGGCGCGAACCTGCGTACCCACGCTGACCAATGCGCTTTGGTTGTAACCGTACAGGCTCATATCGCCTTTACCGTGTTCAACCACGACGACCAGTCCATAGCCCTGCAACCAGTCTGCCAGAATGACGCGACCATCGGCGATGGCTTTGACTTCGGTACCTTCGGAGGCACCAATAACCATCCCTTTCCAACGTAGCTCACCTTGCAGCTGTTCGCCATAGCGATGTAGTGTTGGACCACGAACGGGCCAGAACGCCTGGCCGCGTGGTGAACCCAACCCGCCGGTACGAGACATCAGTGATTTCTCGCTTTCGGTTGGCTTATAGGTTGAGCCTTTGCGTGATGCTTCCTGCTGCTTATCACGTACAGCCTGCGCCTCACGCGCTTCACGCTCTGCGCGGGCTTTCGCAGCGGCTTCGGCTCGCGCAATACTGTTGCGCAGACGGGATTCGTTGGCTCGCATCTCGCCTAACTGCTGCTGGCCCTGCTGAATGGATGATTCCAGGCCCGCGAGCGTTTTTTGGCGTTCATTACGCGCCTGCTCCAGTTTTGCCTGCTGAGCACGCTGTTCGTACAGCAGCGTCTGCTGTTCGCTTTGCTTATCTTCCAGCTCAGCTTTCTGCGAATCGACCTCTTCGCGGGTTTGCTTCAGTTGTGCGATTGTCTCCTGGCGTGCCTGGTTCAGATAGCCGAAATAGGCCTGCAGGCGTTGTCCGCGCTGAGTCTCTTCACCGCTGAGGATCAACTGAATACCAGTATGTTCACCCTGGCGAAATGCAGCATCTAATTGGGCGGCCAGACTGCGCTCTTGCGCTGCCCGCTGCTTTTCCAGCTTCGCGAGCGCGGCGTTCATCTCAGCGATTTGTGCGTTCAGCTGTGCCAGTGAGTTTTGCGTTTCGCGCAGTTGCCTTGCGGCGACGGCGATAGCCTGTTCCTGAGCTTTAAGCTGAGCAAGGAGGGTGGCGCGTTGTTGCTGCTGCTGGCGTACCGCGCGTTCTTTTGCCGCGATATCGGCCTGAATTGATTTGAGCTGATCGCGTTCGTCCGCGTGGGCGGAAAAGGCGCACAGCAATACGCCAGCGCTAAGCGCGCTGGCGTAGAACAAGGGCCTGACTGAAAACTTTGGCAGTTTCACGGCCCGAGTGATGGTATTAATCGCCTTTCCCCTCATGGGGAGGGATTATTCCACGATGAACAGCGGCTTACCAGTCATCTCTTGCGGGATTTCCATACCCATCAGCGTCAGCATCGTCGGGGCGATATCCGAAAGTTTACCGCCTTCGACCGCTTTAACGTTTTTACCACCGACATAAATCAGCGGAACCGGCAGGTTGGTATGCGCGGTATGCGCCTGACCAGTAGACGGATCGCGCATCTGCTCAGCGTTACCGTGGTCTGCGGTGATCAGCAGTTGGCCGCCAACGGATTCAACAGCTTTAGTCACTTGTTCAACGCAGTGATCCAGCGCTTCAACCGCTTTAACTGCCGCTTCCATCACCCCGGTATGGCCAACCATGTCGCCGTTCGGGTAGTTACAGATGATGGTATCGTATTTACCGCTTTCAATCGCAGCAACCAGCTTCTCAGTCAGTTCTGCAGAGCTCATTTCTGGCTGCAGGTCGTAGGTGGCGACTTTTGGCGAGTTGATCAGGATGCGGTCTTCGCCTTTGAACGGTTCTTCTACACCGCCATTAAAGAAGAAGGTCACGTGCGCGTATTTTTCTGTTTCAGAAATACGCAGCTGGGTTTTGTCATTCTTCGCCATCCACTCACCAAGGGTGTTGGCCAGAGACGCTGGTGGGTAAGCCACCGCGGTTTTGATGTCGGCTGCGTATTCAGTCAGCATCACAAAGTTGAGGTTAACGACTTTTTTACGTGCGAAACCATCAAAATCAGCGTTTACAAACGCACGGGTAATTTCACGCGCACGGTCAGCACGGAAGTTCATGAAAATCAGCGTATCGCCGTCTTCCATTGCGGCATCAGCCTGGCCTTCAGCGCGGATCACGGTCGCTTTTACGAATTCGTCGTTTTCGTCGCGAGCATAGGCAGCCTGCAGACCTGCTACTGCGGTATCGGCCTGGAATTCACCTTGTGCCAGCGTCATCAGGTCATAAGCCTGCTCAACGCGATCCCAACGGTTGTCGCGGTCCATGGCGTAGTAACGACCGATGATGGACGCTACACGGCCTTTACCCAGTGCGGCAAATTTCTCTTCGAATTTCTGCAGTGAGTGTTCAGCACTGCGCGGCGGGGTATCACGGCCATCAAGGAAGGCGTGCAGATAGATTTTTTCTGCGCCGCGCTCAGCGGCCAGTTCAACCATCGCCATGATGTGATCTTCGTGGCTGTGTACGCCACCGGCAGACAGCAGGCCCATGATGTGTACCGCTTTGCCGGCATTTTTTGCCTGGTCAACTGCGGCGGTCAGCACCGGGTTAGCGAAGAAAGTCCGTTCTTTAATTTCTACATCCAGACGGGTCAGATCCTGATACACGATGCGGCCCGCGCCCAGGTTAACGTGACCCACTTCGGAGTTACCCATCTGGCGATCGGGCAGGCCGACTTCCAGGCCAGACGCATCAATCAGGGTATGCGGACGTTTTGCCCACAGGGCATCCATTACCGGGGTTTTGGCATTAAAAATAGCGTTATCCTGGCTGTCTTCACGATAGCCGTAGCCATCCAGAATCACCAGTACCATAGGCTTTTTAGAAACCGACATTGCGACAACCTCACACTTAATAGATAAAAAATAATTGCGTAATTTTACTACAGCTGAATCGATAAAGTAGCCCCAGAAGATCAAATAATCGACCAGAGCGGTTCGGGTAGGGGGGCGATTTGTGTTTTTTTTTCCGTAGCGCCCCGCAAAAATGCAATCCAATGCATGCTCTGGCTGTATTTGCGCCAACGCGCAGGTATACTCCTTTCCTGGTTTTTTTAATCACTGAGTCGGGAGTTGTTACCCCCCATGCAAGAAATTATGCAATTTGTTAGCCGCCACCCTGTCTTGAGTATCGCCTGGATTGCGTTACTGGCGGCGGTATTGTTTACCACGTTTAAGAGCCTGACCTCAAAAGTGAAGGTAATTACACGCGGCGAAGCGACACGTCTAATCAATAAAGAAGATGCGGTGATTGTGGATTTACGTCAGCGCGACGACTTCCGCAAAGGTCATATCGCAGGCTCCACGAACCTGCTGCCGAGCGAAATCAAAGCCAATAATTTTGGCGAGCTGGAAAAACACAAAAACAAACCTGTTATTGTGGTTGATGGCTCAGGCATGCAGTGCCAGGATTCCGCAACTGCGCTGATTAAAGCCGGTTTTGAACAGGTATCTGTACTGAAAGACGGCGTAGCGGGCTGGAGTGGCGAGAATTTGCCACTGGTTCGCGGCAAGTAATTTACCCGTCTTCTTTCGTACCGCAGGGTAAAAAGAACACTGGAGATAAGTCATGGCCAATATTGAGATCTATACCAAAGCAACCTGCCCGTTTTGCCATCGCGCAAAGGCGCTGTTGAACAGTAAGGGTGTGAGTTTCCAGGAACTTCCGATTGACGGCGATGCCGTGAAGCGTGAAGAGATGATCAAGCGCAGTGGCCGTACGACGGTTCCGCAGATTTTTATTGATGCACAGCACATTGGCGGTTGTGACGACTTGTATGCGTTGGATGCGCGTGGTGGACTGGATCCCCTGCTGCGTTAAGGCGTACCGAAGTATTTAAAGGACAACACTAAGGGTTTTCTAAACATGTCAGAACAAAATAACACTGAAATGGCTTTCCAGATCCAACGTATTTATACCAAGGATGTGTCTTTCGAAGCGCCAAATGCACCGCATGTTTTCCAGAAAGATTGGCAGCCAGAGGTTAAACTGGATCTTGATACCGCATCTACCCAACTGGCAGATGATGTGTATGAAGTAGTGCTGCGTGTCACCGTTACGGCTTCTCTGGGCGAAGAAACTGCGTTCCTGTGCGAAGTTCAGCAGGGCGGTATTTTCTCCATCAGTGGTATTGAAGGGACTCAGATGGCGCATTGCCTGGGTGCATACTGCCCGAACATCCTGTTCCCGTATGCCCGCGAATGCATCACCAGCCTGGTTTCACGCGGTACATTCCCGCAACTGAACCTTGCGCCGGTCAACTTTGATGCGCTGTTCATGAACTATTTACAGCAGCAGGCTGGCGAAGGTACTGAAGAACATCAGGATGCCTGATGAACCAAAGTAATGCTTCAATGACTGTGATTGGTGCCGGCTCGTACGGCACCGCTCTTGCCATTACCCTGGCAAGAAACGGCCACCAGGTTGTCCTGTGGGGCCATGATCCAAAACATATCGCGACCCTTGAGCACGATCGCTGCAACGTTGCGTTCCTACCTGATGTGCCTTTTCCCGAAACGCTGCGCCTGGAAAGTGATTTAGCTACTGCGCTGGCCGCCAGCCGTAACATTCTGGTGGTGGTGCCGAGCCATGTCTTTGGTGAAGTGCTGCGCAAAATTAAACCGTTGATGCGTGCTGACGCGCGACTGGTTTGGGCGACAAAAGGACTGGAAGCAGAGACGGGACGCCTGTTACAGGATGTCGCGCGTGAAGCGCTGGGGGATGAAATTCCGCTGGCCGTTATCTCCGGTCCTACATTTGCCAAAGAACTGGCGGCGGGCATGCCCACAGCCATCTCCCTGGCCTCAACGGATGATACCTTTGCTGATGATCTTCAGCAGTTACTGCACTGTGGCAAAAGCTTCCGTGTCTACAGCAACCCGGATTTCATTGGCGTGCAGCTTGGTGGCGCGGTGAAAAACGTGATTGCGATTGGCGCGGGGATGTCTGACGGTATCGGCTTTGGTGCAAACGCACGAACAGCATTGATCACCCGTGGGCTTACCGAAATGTCGCGGCTTGGTGCGGCGCTGGGCGCTGATCCTGCCACCTTTATGGGGATGGCAGGTTTAGGCGATCTGGTGCTGACCTGTACCGACAACCAGTCGCGTAACCGTCGTTTTGGCATGATGCTCGGTCAGGGTATGGATGTGCAGGGCGCGCAGGACAAGATTGGTCAGGTAGTTGAAGGCTACCGTAATACAAAAGAAGTTCGTGAATTGGCGCACCGTTTTGGTGTCGAAATGCCAATAACCGAGGAAATTTATCAAGTATTGTATTGCGGAAAAAACGCGCGCGAGGCAGCATTGACGTTATTAGGTCGTGCACGCAAGGACGAGCTGAGTCGCCACTAGCTGCAAGGAAACTGTTGAATATAACGACCCGACCCGCGAAGAACGGGTCGGTCGTTTTGCTACCTTCTGGAGTACGCAATGCCGTGTGAAGAACTGGATATTGTCTGGAAAAATATTAAAGCGGAAGCCCGGGCACTGGCGGAATGTGAGCCAATGCTGGCCAGTTTTTACCACGCAACGCTGCTCAAGCATGAGAATCTCGGCAGTGCGCTGAGCTATATGCTGGCGAACAAACTTGCTTCTCCGATCATGCCCGCCATTGCGATTCGCGAAGTTGTGGAAGAGGCTTATGCGGCCGATCCTGAAATGATTGCCTCGGCGGCCTGCGATATCCAGGCTGTGCGCACGCGTGACCCGGCAGTCGATAAATATTCCACCCCACTTCTGTACCTGAAAGGCTTCCATGCGCTGCAGGCCTACCGCATCGGCCACTGGCTATGGCATCAGGGGCGTCAGGCATTGGCGATCTTCCTGCAAAATCAGGTCTCTGTTACCTTCCAGGTAGACATCCATCCGGCGGCAAAAATTGGTCGCGGAATTATGCTCGACCACGCTACAGGCATTGTGGTGGGTGAAACGGCGGTCATTGAAAACGACGTATCTATTCTGCAATCCGTCACGCTTGGCGGGACCGGTAAAGCAGGCGGCGACCGTCATCCGAAAATTCGTGAAGGCGTGATGATTGGCGCTGGCGCGAAAATCCTTGGCAATATCGAGGTTGGACGTGGGGCGAAGATTGGCGCAGGCTCTGTCGTTCTCCAGCCTGTACCGCCGCACACTACCGCCGCAGGCGTTCCGGCGCGTATTGTCGGCAAGCCCGACAGCGATAAACCGTCCATGGATATGGATCAGCATTTCAATGGGATACACCATACGTTCGAATACGGCGATGGCATCTGATTTCGAGCTATCTTACTTGCCATATTGAACCTGGGCTGTGCTCGTCATCCTCACGTACTGCGTGTACGCTCCGGTGACTGTGCGCAGTCCGTGTTCAATCTGTCTGCGCCGATAACGCTCGAAACGAATAACATCAAATTAATGTAGGTCGGATAAGGCGCTAGCCGCATCCGACTAAAATCAACTACGTAATACCGCGCCAGGATATCCCAACTGGCGCCAGGCCTCATACACCACCACCGACACTGCATTTGACAGGTTCATGCTGCGGCTGTCCGGCATCATCGGAATACGAATTTTTTGTTCGGCAGGCAAGGCATCAAGAATGCTGGCTGGAAGACCGCGCGTTTCCGGGCCAAACATCAGGTAATCACCATCCTGATAGCTTACCGCACTGTGTGCAGGCGTACCTTTGGTCGTCAGGGCGAACAGACGTTGCGGATTTTCTGCGGCGACGAAGGCGGCATAATCAGGGTGGCGCAGCACAGCGGTAAATTCATGGTAATCCAGTCCCGCGCGACGCAGGCGCTTGTCGTCCCAGGCAAAGCCCATTGGCTCAATGATATGCAGACGAAAACCGGTATTGGCGCAAAGACGGATAATATTGCCGGTATTTGGCGGGATTTCTGGTTCAAATAATACGATGTTAAGCATACTGCCCCCTTAATAGCGGGGGGCAGAATAGCAGAAATGAGGGGGACTATGCGACGGTCAGAGACTGCGGTTTATAGCGTTGCAGCTTATAAACCGTCGCGGCAGCGGCGACCAGCGCTGGAAGGCTGAGGAACATCAAGATGCTGTCGGCCTGCCATTGCAGGGAGAGCAGTTGGGCGCTCATCATGGTGCCGGCTACGCCACCAAAGCGGCCCACACCTTGCATCCAGGCAATGCCGGTTGCGCGGCAATGAGTGGGATAAAACGTTGCAGCCAGCGTCTGTAGCCCGGACTGTGCGCCGTTCATGGTAATCCCCATCAGGAAGATCAGTGCGCCGAACAGGACGATGTGGTTATGCTCAAAGCCGAGCGCGAGGGCAAACAGCATCGTCAGCATAAAGCCAAGTGAAACCACTTTGTGTGCTTCCCAGCGATCCATCAACCAGCCGGCCAGCAGGATCCCTGCCGTGCCACCGAAGGTGAATAGTGATGTCAGCCAGGCGGACTCTGCCAGCGGGTAGCCCATTCCCAGCATCAGCGTTGGCATCCAACTGAGCAATACGTAATAGATCACCAGCCCCATAAAGTAGGTCATCCACAGCATCAGCGTGCCCGGTAGCCAGGGCATACTGAATAGCTGCGCTACGCTGCCTTTTTTCACCGCCACCCGATCTTCTTCCAGGTAAAACTGGGTGACCTGCTCCAGGTTTCCCGACATAAAGCGTTGGGCAATGCGTTTGATTTGCGCGATCTCTTTGCCACGGTGAACCAAATACTTCACCGATTCTGGCAGGAACAGTACCAATAACACGGTGAGTGCCAGCGGGGCGATTGCACCAGCCAGCAGTACGCTGTGCCAGCCGTAGCTGGGAATGAGCCAGGAGGAGATAACTCCGCCACCCGCAGCACCAAGAGGGAAGCCGCAGTACATGGTATTAATGGCCATTGAACGGCAGCGTTTGGGCGCAAATTCTGAGACCAGTGTGATGGCGTTTGGCATTGCTGCGCCAAGTCCAAGGCCGGTGAGGAACCGCCAGAACGTTAACATATTTAGCGTCTCGGCATACGCTGTACCCAGACTGGCGAGTCCAAAGAACAGGCAGGAAAAGACCAGTACGCGCTTACGGCCCATACGATCGGAAATCGGTCCGGCTAATAATGCGCCAAATGAGAGTCCCAATAATGCGGCGCTTAAAACAGGCCCGAGATCCTGCTTCTGGATGCCCCAGTCGGCAGAGAGCGTGGGAGCAATATAACCCATCGCCGCGGTATCGAAGCCGTCAATGGCTAGAACCAGAAAGCCCAGGACAATAATGACCCAGTGAAACCGTGAAAAACGACTGTCATCTATCGCCTGCTGGATATTCACTTTACCGGAATAAGCCATGTCACCCTCGCCCGTTATGATGGTTGTTATCGGTATAAATTACCCTTGTATTAGCTTGTATATACATTTGGCAGGTGGATAAAAAGTTGTCAAATATATTGGTTATAAATGTTAAGTAGTCGTTACTTTTGCATAAAAAATGGTCGGACTGAAAACAGGCCGACCATGCAGAAAACGCAATTTACGGGAGAGAGTGTTACGCAGCGCTACCCTGAGCCAGAGGAGCCAATGCAGCAGGCAAGCTCTTACCCAGCTCCTGCACCAGAGAATCGCGGCTGATTTCGCTAATCGATTTCGCGCCAGTCAGCGTCATTGCCACTTTCATCTCTTTTTCGATCAGGTTCAGCAGATTCGCCACACCAGCCTGTCCGTGTGTCGCCAACGCGTACAGGTAAGCGCGACCCAACAGGACGCTATCAGCACCCAGCGCAATCATACGCACGACGTCCAGACCGTTACGTATCCCGCTGTCGGCCAGGATAGCGATATCCCCTTTGACCGCATCGGCAATGGCGGGCAGCGCACGAGCAGAAGACAGTACACCATCCAACTGGCGACCACCGTGGTTAGAAACAACAATGCCATCTGCGCCAAACCGCACGGCGTCGCGGGCATCCTCCGGATCGAGGATTCCTTTGATCACCATCGGGCCGTCCCAGAATTCGCGGATCCACTCGAGGTCTTTCCAGGAAATAGACGGATCGAAGTTATTTGCCAGCCAGCCGATGTAATCTTCAAGACCGGTAGGTTTTCCAAGATAAGTTGAGATATTGCCTAAATCATGCGGACGACCATTCAGACCAACGTCCCATGCCCACTGTGGATGGGTGACCGCTTGCCAGTAACGGCGCAGCGCCGCATTCGGGCCGCTCATACCGGAATGGGCATCACGATAGCGGGCGCCGGGCGTGGGCATATCGACAGTAAAGACCAGTGTGGAGCAGCCTGCCGCTTTGGCGCGCTCCAGGGCATTACGCATAAAGCCGCGATCGCGAAGGACGTACAGCTGGAACCACATTGGGCGTTTGATGGTCGGGGCGACTTCTTCAATCGGGCAGACGGAAACCGTAGAAAGCGTAAATGGAATACCTTTGGCGTCGGCGGCGGCGGCGGCCTGGACTTCACCCCTACGCGCATACATGCCACACAAACCGACCGGGGCTAATGCCACCGGCATCGACAATTTTTCGTTGAACAGGGTGGTTTCCAGACTCAGGTCGGACATGTTCTTCAGCACGCGCTGACGAAGTGCCACCTCCGATAAGTCTTCCACGTTGCGGCGCAGGGTGTGCTCAGCATATGCGCCGCCATCAATGTAGTGGAACAAGAAGGGGGGCAGAATGCGTTGGGCTGCGGCGCGATAATCGCTGGCTGCTGAAATAATCATGTGTTGTTCTCCCTGCTAATCTCAATAGGGTCACCGGGCAGGCGGGTGATACGCGCCTGGCGGGCCTGGTCTTCATCAAATCGTTTAATCGTGGTGTGGACGAAACTAAGGTGTGCCATCATGGCCTTCCGTGCGCCGTCGGCATCCCCGGCAACGATGGCATCCAGTACGGCCTGATGTTGCTCCGTCAACTGTGAAAAGACGGGCGGTACCAGATACATACGTTGGCGGCTCTGTTTTACTGAAGACTGCAGGACGTCGAAGAAACCGCGCATAGTTTGTAGCAGCACCACGTTGTGCGACGCTTCGGCAATGGCGAGGTGAAAGCGCACGTCTGCCTGCGAGGCGAGATCGGGGTCTTCGCTTTGCGTGGCTTCGAAACAGAGTCTGATCTTCTCTTTGTCGGCGCTGGTGGCCCGCATGGCTGCGTGCCAGGCGGTACTGGCTTCGATGGCGTGACGGGCTTCCAGAATATCGAAACTGTAATCGGGATCGTCTGCCATCAGCGTTTTCAGCGGCTGAACGATGTTCTGTTCAGACCAGGCTTCATGCTGCCAGCGAACAAACGTCCCACCGCCGCGACGGCTAATCAGTACGCCTTCACTAACCAGCTTTGCTAACGCCTCGCGCAGCGAGTTGCGCGACACGCCCAGTTGTACGGCCAACTGGCGCTCAGCGGGCAACTTCATGCCCGCTTCCAGCTGTTGTTCTTCAATCAGCGCCCGCACACGAGATGCGACCTCGTCGGACAGGCGTCTGGGCATCACAATCATGGAATCATCCAGGTTAAGACATAGGCCTGCAGGGTGGTGATCACACCCACCATGCAGGTGAAAATCAGGCTGTGTTTGACGGTGAAGCGGAACAGATCAGATTCTTTGCCAACCAGTCCCACAGCCGCACAGGCGATGGCGATAGACTGCGGAGAGATCATCTTGCCGGTTACGCCGCCAGTGGTATTTGCCGCTACCATCAGTACGTCAGAAACACCGATTTGCTGCGCCGCCGTTGCCTGTAGCGCGGCGAACAAGGCGTTTGACGAGGTATCAGAGCCCGTCAGGAACACCCCCAGCCAGCCGAGGAACGGCGAGAAGAAAGTGAACGCGCTGCCCGTGTGCGCCAAAGCCAATGCCAGGGTTGATGAAAGCCCGGAGTAGTTAGAGATAAACGCGAATGCCAGTACCATCCCGATGGAGTAAATAGGCAGCGCCAGATCTTTCAGCGTGCTGCCAAAGGTCTGTAGAGCGGCAGAGGGCTTCATCTTCAGCCAGGCGATAGACAGCAGGGCGGCAAAAAGAATGGCGGTACCGGTCGCGGAGAACCAGTCAAATTTGTACACTGCCGCGTAGGCTGTGGCTTCGTGTACGACCGGCGGCATACGGGCTACCAGCTTGTCGAGGAACGGAACCGGAATATTCACTACCCAGTGGTACATCGCGCCGCCCGGCGCAAACAGCGCTTTAAACGGCGGTATGCTCCACAGCGTGACGGTGGCGGTCAGGAACAGGAACGGGGACCAGGCGCGGATGATTTGCCCTGCGGTGTAGCGGGTGCGAGACAGGTCCATATCGACCTGGGAAGCGCCCATATCGCCGAAGCGGAAGATACGTACCGGCTGCCAGCGTTTCAGGAACAGCGTCAGACACACCAGTGAGACCAGTGAAGAGATAATGTCCGGCAGTTCCGGCCCGATAAAGTTCGAGCTGAGATACTGGGCGATAGCAAACGAGCCGCCAGCGACCATTACCGCAGGCCAGGTTTCTTTCACGCCGCGCCAGCCATCCATAATCGCCATAATCCAGAACAGCACGATAATCGTCAGGAATGGCAACTGACGACCGACCATCTGGCCAATCTCGAAGCTGTCCAGTCCGGTAACCTGACCGGCAACCAGAATCGGAATACCCATCGCGCCAAAGGCGACCGGCGCGGTATTCACGATCAGGCACAGCCCGGCTGCGTACAGCGGGTTAAAACCAAGACCCACCAGCAGTGCGGCGGTTATCGCCACCGGTGCACCAAAGCCCGCAGCCCCTTCGAGGAATGCCCCAAAGGAGAAACCGACAATCAGCATTTGCAGACGCTGGTCAGGGGTAATTGAGAGAATGGATGAGCGGATGATGTCGAACTGCCCGGTTTTAACCGAGATTTTATAGACGAATACCGCGGCGATGATTATCCAGGCAATCGGCCACAGACCATAAAAGAAGCCGTACACCACCGAGGCCAAAGCGTGATCGACCGGCATTTTGTAGAACAACAGGGCGACCGCCAGAGCGATCACCACCGTCCAGGACGCCGCAACATAGCCTTTTAGCTTGAGCTTAATCAGGGCGAAGAAAAAGAACAGGATAGGTAGCGATGCTATCAGGCTGGAAAGCCAGATGTTACCGGCCGGATCGTAGTTCTGTTGCCAGAGATTCATTGCAGGTCTCCTGAGGGCCTTCAACATAATGGAATGAGTCTTTGCTCATCTCTTCGTCACATTATGTGTAAAAGTGGCCCTGCCAATATTGTTGTGTAGGGATAATGACAACGAATAGTTAACCAGATGTTATTTATTGGCAACGGTATTGTAGGCTAATTTTAACGAAATGTGAGGGGGTATTCGGATCTGGTGATAATTGGTAGGGCCAATAACAGGAGTGTGAAGAAAATAAAAAGGCAATGGCGGCGTGGCCATTGCCTTTAGCATCGGTGATGTCGTTAACGGATTACCACTGGAAACCCATACCAATGGCCGCCGAGTAATCACCCTGGCTGTTGCTGGTTCCTTGTAATTTATAGACCCAGCCACCACTTTCGCTCACCATGGAGACACCAAGCGCGATTGCGCTCTCGCCATTAAATGTGCCTCCCGCAATCGAGGTCATGTTGGCGCCAGGCGCGTAGGCCTGTGGAAGACCTGCCATCGCCATGGCAGAAGCGATACCGCCGCTCATCTTGTTCTCTACGCCTTTGATTTTACTATTCATCTCACCCATTTTCTGGTCGGTGTAGGTATTTGCTTCTTCTACGCTCTTTTTCAATTGTGCATAGTTAACCGCATCTGTGTCATTCACCGCGGCAGAAACATTGCCGATGCGTGTCGTGCCGCCGCTGCCGTCTCCGAGGTTGAGCGTACTGTAGTTTATCGACCCATCAGCATTGGTTTCATAACGGACGGAACCCGCTTCGGAGGCTTTCAACTGTGCCACGTTAACCGCGTCGGTGTTATTGACCCCTGCGGCGACGTTGGTAATACGGCGTTGCTGTGTGGATGAACCAACAGAAACGGTATTGGCTTCATCGGCCACGGAGTTAGTCCCCAGGGCGACGCTATTATCAGCAGAAGCGATAGATCCAGAGCCAATCGCGACGCTGTCCGCGCCCTGAGCATTGGCATCGTCACCCGTTGAGCTGGTCTTGAAGTACTTGGTATTACCCGTTGTCACAATATCGCCAACAGAGTTTTCAATATTCGTGACCCGGGTATCAAGGCTGCTCACCTGCGTATTCAGATTGGTGATACTTTCGGTATTGGCGGCAACACGGCTATCGGTGGCTTTCAACTGCGCAACGTTAACGGCATCGGTATCCTGCGTACCCGCAGCAACGTTGGTGATTTGCCTCTGGCCGGATGCGCTGCCTACAGACACTTCTCCGCTTGAGCTTTGCGCGGTATCCAAATTGTAAGCGGTATAGCTGCTTTGCGCGCCTACGGTGGTTTGTGAGTTGCTCCCAAGCGCAACGCTATCAGCATGGTTTGCCTGTGCGTTTGTCCCAAAAGCTATGCCATTGCTGGCCGTTTGCGCAACCGTCGCGCCATAACCAATGCCTACGCCTGTATCGCCATTGACGACGGTTTTCGGGCCGACGGCAATGGAGTTAGCGCCAACCGCCAGCGCGTCTTCTTCGTCCGAATTCGCATGGAAATATTGTGTTGGCGTGGTCGATACGGCGGAAATCGCGTTTTGCAGCTGGCGTACCGTGACGGCGTCTTGCGCTTCAGAACCATCCGCGACGTTGGTGATTTGACGATAGCTTTCACCATCAGTACCCAGAGACAATGCGCCCAGCAGTGTCCTGTCCGTGGTGTCATAGCCGATGACGACGCCATCGCTTGTCACGCTGGTCGCCTGTTTGTTTGAGGAGATGGTGCGGTTTGATACTGACCCGCTGCCCAGCGCAATCCCCGTATCGACGATGCTTTGGCTGTTTTGACCTAAAGCCAGGCTGCTGGCACCTGATGCGACAGCGTTATAACCGACGGCCGTCGCGCCAATGCCGGAGGCGTGCGCGTCATCTTCGGTGAGCCCGGTGTCGTTAGTGCGGACGTATTTCACACCCGTCCCGTTGTTGGTGATGTAGGTGTCGCTGGTATCGCCGGCTAAGTTGTTAATAACTTCGCTATTCAGGGCGATTAGCTGATTTGTCTCATACAGTTGAGCGCCGTTGACGGCATCGGTGCTGTCTGCGGACAGGGTGCCTGCGGCGACATTGGTAATTTTGTTGGTGGCGTTAGTACCGTGACTGGCGCTAAATGCCTCTGCCGTGTCATCCCATTTCAACGCGTCGCCGCTAAGGTTGGTGATTGAGGTGTTGATCTCCTCAATATCCGTGGTGTTTTGCGCTACGTTTTGATTGGTTTCATACAGTTGAGCACCGTTAACCGCATCGGTGCTGTCTGCGGACAGGGTGCCTGCGGCGACATTGGTAATTTTGTTGGTGGTGTTAGTACCGTGACTGGCGCTAAACGCGCCTGCGGCCGCATCCCACAGCAGAGCATCATTGGTGAGATCCGTTACGGTGGTGTTGATGTCGGAAACCGAGGTATTAAGGTTGGCGATATCGGTTGTGTTGGTCGCGATATTCGTCGTATTGGTCGCGATGTCAGTGGTGTTTTGCGCCACGTTCTGATTGGTTTCAAATAGCTGAGAACCATTAACCGCATCGGTGCTGTCTGCGGACAGAGTACCGGCCGCCACGTTGGTGATCTTACTGGCGGCGTTGGTGCCATGACCGGCGCTAAACGCGCCAGCGGTCGCATCCCACAGCAGGGCATCATTGGTGAGATCCGTCACGGTGGTGC
>NZ_JASEYC010000008.1:201561-215140 GCF_035064245.1 Citrobacter sp. R-1.5.2
GAGGTATTCAGATTGGTGATGTTGGTTGTGTTGGTTGCGATATTGCTGGTATTGGTCGCAATATCCGTGGTGTTGGTTGCGATATTGCTGGTATTGGTCGCAATATCCGTGGTGTTGGTTGCGATATTGCTGGTATTTGTTGCAATGTCCGTGGTATTGGTCGCGATATTTGTCGTATTGGTCGCAATGTCAGTGGTGTTTTGCGCCACGTTCTGATTGGTTTCAAATAGCTGAGAACCGTTAACCGCATCGGTGCTATCGGCCGCCAGTGTACCCGCCGCCAGGTGGGTGATCTTGTCGGTTGCGTTGCTATGGCTGGCGCTAAAGGCGTTGTCTGTCTCGTTCCACTGCAGGGCATCGCTGGCCAACTCTGTCACGGAGGAATTCATATTCGTGATCGAGGTGTCCAGGGCGTTTAAAGCGCTGCCCACGTTGTTATAGGTCCCTGTGCCTACCGTGTAAGTCGGCGCATTTACCGTGCCGTCAGTCGTGTTAACCGAGGAACCGCCGCCCAGGCGCTCTGCGACCGATTGGCTCACGGCATATACCTGCGCGCCGGTTACCGCATCGGTGCTGGTGGCGTTAATCGCGCCTTTAGCAAGGTAGGTTACTTTACGTTGTGTAGTGCTGTTGCCGACCGCGACGGAGTTATCTTCTTGCGCGGTAGAGCCCGCACCGATGGCGACAGAATTGGTGCCGGTTGCTTTCGCGCCATTACCGAGGGCCGAGCTGTCGTCTCCGGTTGCTGCGGCATTATTACCGAGTGCGACGGATGTTTGTCCGCTGGCGTTAGCACGAACCCCCATGGCCATAGCGTAATATCCCTCTGCCGATGAGGATGCCCCCATCGCAATGGCGCGGTCGCCGCTCGATACCGCTTTGACGCCGAGTGCTAAAGAAGATTCGCCAGATGAATTACTGTACGATCCAATGGCGGTACTCCATTTCCCCATCGCGGAGGCCTTGTATCCCAGTGCGGCACTGGCGCCATCTACACCGGTATAGGTATTGGCTTCGGCACCTGTACCAATTGCAATCCACCCTGTCCCCTCCGTTGTACCGGCAGGCGTCACGCCTTTGCCTGTATCGTTCCCGGCATTGGCAAGCGCGCCGGCGGAAGCCAACAGGCTGCTGGCGCCGATAAGCGCCGAGGCGACCAGCTTTTTACGGCTGCTTTTCTTGCCGCGGCTTTTGGCGGTCTCGCTGGTCACAATAAATGTTCCCGTCGCGGCGTTCCAGATGACTTTAAATATTCTGTTCATAAATAAATGCTTTCCTTCGCTAAAATAGCTGTATTAACGATATCTGTTATTTCTTGACGTCTTTTTTCTTTTCTTTAATAGGCTTCGCATCTTCGAAGATAAGATCTTTCATATTAATGCCAACCTTAAGATATTTGAGGTTGTTGGGCGCGACACCCTTGAGGGTCAACTTCACGTTTGTCCATTTCCCGGGCAGCAGTTCCAGCGTAGAGTCCATCTGTGTGCTGAATAAAAGTTGTTGCCATCGAGGAAGGTCTTTGGCATCCACCGGTTTTTTCGCTCCCCATGTCATGTTAAAACCGATATTGGATATCGGAATACTGATCAGATTTACTAAATCAATATGAATAACGCTGCCATCATCAATGGGTTCAATAGATAGAATGCGTCCCGCTAACCCGACATTGCCGTTATTAATGAAAAAGTAGCGGGTTTGTGATGGGTCCAATTCCGTGTATTCGAACAAGCGTTGTTTACGTTCGATGCGGCCAACGACATGAGCGAGTTTTGTCGTCGCCGAGATAACGCTAGTTTGCTGTTTTTCCAGTATGTTTATCTTTGCTTCTTGCTCTTGCTGCTGTTTCTTCAGCGTTTCGATAAGGCCTTTATCGGCCGTGTAATCGCAGGCCGAGAGCAAAAATGAAAATCCTAAGATGACGGGGGGAATAAATCTTCCATATTTGTGCATATAAAAAATCCTTATTTATATGATGTAAAAATAACGACTTGCTCATCTATTCATATGGCGAAAATATATGTTTACCTTTGGCCGATATATAGGTGATGAGAACAATAAAAATATTCATCACCGTTATGGAATCAGCTGGTCGCTGATGCTAACAATTAATTTTGAACGGTGATATTTTACTGAGAACTAATCACAATATGTATATGTCGGGTGCAGGTGTTTGCGGATGATAATATTATTTAATTTTGTTGGTCAATTATGTTCTGCGGAAGAAGGAAGAGACAGAGAGGAAAAAATTCATTGTATGAATGTAACTGAATATTGCGACTCGTTCTGTTGGTCTATAACGTAGAGCAACACGATTGAAATAAATTTATATATGGAAGGTGTGATTATATTTTAGGAAAAATTCGGATTTTAGCCCGAGCATGCCGTACCCCCACTTGTTGCGTAGGGGTACGGAAAATCCAACGTTGCGTGAGCGATTAGAACTCGCTCTTCGCGAAGCCGGTCATCTCTTTCAGGCCCATTTCACGACCCAGTTCGGTCATCGGGTGTACGACTACCAGGCCGCGCACGCTTTTCTTCAGCTTACCCATGTCTGCTTGTTCTTTTTTGGTGATAGCGCGACGGAAGGGGAGCTTAGAGAGCTTTTGTGCTTCTTTGCTCAGCTTCTGACCATGCACTTCACGCAGACGCGCAATCTCGGTTTCCAGCGTTTCTTTCTCTTTTTCCAGCTCGGCATATTTGTCGGCGGCTTCAACCAGAGACAGGTCAGCCTGCTGGTGGCGGATAGCGTCCAGGCGATCGCTCAGGCGTTTAATTTCGTTTTTTTCGACTTCTTTCATAGGATAGCTTCTGATAAAAATAGGATGAATATCCTATAGTATGCGCGCAGAGCGGGATTATTCACAACTAATCGAAGATAAATAATCAAATACCGCAAGTATTACTCCGCTAATGATAATGCTAGTGTTTTGATTAATATGGAATTTTAAGCGATAAGATCGGCGATGGTGCTTTTTATTTGCAGGTTCATAGTGAAGCACGTTTTCCTCAATGTAATTGCTCAACCGATCCTAAACTTAAATCATCGACCGCGTAGGCCGTACGCGGAGAATACATGGAGGATTGGTCATCATGGCGAAAATAGGTGAGAACGTTTCTATTCTTATTGATAAAACTATCGATTTTATGGCTTCAAGCCAGGCTTTCCGTGAGTATTTGAATAAAACACCGCCGCGCAACGTTGTCCCTTCTGAAGTGCCGCAAGAGAATGCCGAGCTGTATCTGCAACGCCTGGCGTACTATCGACAGCTGTACCGGCCACAGCAGGAAGGGAAGTAAAGCGCTCCGCTTTATTTTTGAAAGGCTTTTTTTAAGCTGATTTTAGAAATCAGCTCGGTCAGGGAAAGCACCATCGTGGAGCGTACCATTTGCTGGTAACGCTGGATTTGCATGGCGTGCAGACCCGAGTCTGAGGTATCAAACTGTGGTGGTGGCGGGAGCGCCGTCACGCAGTGCAGCTCACCAAATGGCCCAAGAATTTCGTCATCGGTGAACGCATATTCATTGCCGTCGTGATTTAACTCTTCACGCAGTGCCATCAACAGTTCCGCATCTTCATATTCCGGACGACTGAGTACGCCCAGACCGTAGATTAGCTTCAAACGAACCGAAAGATCGCCCAGCGGGCCATCGCCGTCGAGTAACGGTTCTACGGCATATTTCACCGCATAGTCGTCTTTGCGAAATACCTGAAGCACCAGGATATTCACCGCCTCGGTGAGTAATTCTACGGCGGTGATGAGGAAGCTGCGTACGGTTTTGCCAGCATTCAGACGCTCAAGCACACGATTTTCAAAGGCCTGTGTTTGTTCCATTATTGCCTGCATATCTGACAATCTGTCATGTCGGCGCAGGATGACCTGCGCCGTATTCTGTATCATTTGGTTGCGTTATATGCGTTAACCGCCTCCGCAACCACATCACTGTTGGCATCCAGTCCGGACACTTGCGCCAGAGCGGCCTGTGGGCCTTTTTCGTCAATCAGTGCAGCCAGTTCCTGCGCCTGCGGATCTTCTGCACTGCGGTAATGCATCGCAGCGGCAATACCCTGCACCAGATTAACGTGCGGCAGACCATACTCCAGCGTGCCCAGCAGGGGTTTAATCAGACGGTCGCCTGCGCTCAGTTTACGCAGCGGCTGACGGCCCACGCGCTCAACGTCATCTTTCAGGTACGGGTTTTCAAAACGACCGAGGATTTTCTGAATGTATGCCGCATGTTTTGCTGCATCAAAGCCATAGCGTTTGATCAGTACCGCGCCGCTCTCTTCCATTGCACCTTTTACCACTGCGCGGATTTTCTCGTCGAGAATCGCGTCACGGATGGTCTGATGACCGGTCAATTTTCCGAGGTACGCGGTTATAGCATGCCCGGTGTTCAGCGTGAAGAGTTTACGTTCGACAAATGCCATCAGGTTATCAGTTAATTCCATTCCTGGGATGTTTGGCAATTCGCCTTTGAACTGCGTTTGGTCGACAATCCACTCACTGAAGGTTTCCACGGTCACTTCCAGCGGATCGTGGGTCGCAGAAGCAGATGGCGGTACGATGCGATCCACGGCGGAATCGACAAAGCCAACATGTTCTTCAACCCAGGCTTTGTCTTCATCTGCCAGTGCGTTCATCACGTGGCCTTTCAACTGTGTGGTTCCGCGCACCATGTTTTCACAGGCGATGATATTCAGCGGAGTGGTGATGCCCTGAGCTTTGCGTTTGCCCAGCCCTTTGGCGATGGCCGGTGCGATACGCTCAAGCACAACCGGACCCACAGCCGTGGTGATTAAATCAACGTGGGCAATCAGTTCGACGACATCATCACCGATGCTGCTAACGGCGTTGACGCCTGAAACAGTATCGACCTGCTCGTTTTCACCTACTACATGAACCTGATAGCTATGACGGGCATTCAGGGCATCAAGGACTACCTGATTTACATCCGCAAAGGTGAGTTGTATCCCCGCGTCAGCCAGCAGTTTGCCGATAAAGCCACGACCGATATTACCTGCGCCAAAATGTAATGCTTTCATAGTATTAACCTTCATTAATGTTTTTACCCAAGAGGGCTGGGGTGAGGGACCGCATAGATTTCCCCTCAACCTAACCCTCTCCTTTGCGGAGAGGATTTTGTAGGCCCGGTAAGCGTGAGCGCCACCGGGCAATAACGCTTACTTACGACCTGCCAGCAGTTCCAGAACTTCATCCACGCTGGTGGTATGTGCCAGCCGTTCGATGACAGATTCATCATCCAGCGCGTTGGTCAGGCTGGTGATCACCTGGATATGCTCATTGTTACGCGCAGCGATACCAATGACCAGGCGGGCAATATCATCTTCTTCTTCACCGAAGCGCACACCTTCCGGGTACTGGCAGAATACGATGCCGGTTTTCAGCACGCGATCTTTTGCTTCGATGGTGCCGTGCGGTACCGCAATGGACTCACCCAGGTAGGTAGAGGTCAGTTTTTCGCGGTCCAGCATTGCCTGGACGTATTCCGGCTCAACGTAGCCGCCTTTCACCAGTTGCTCACCGGCAAACAGAATGGCTTCTTCTTTGTTGGTGGCTTTACGGCCAAGGAAGATGTTCTCCGCACCCAGTTTGAACAGGTTGTTATCACCTTCATCAAAGCTGTCTTTCAGGTGATCGCGTACTTTTTCTTCGTTGACGTTGTGGCGTTGCGCCGCGACCAGACGCTCAGTCAGGCTGGTATACAGACCGCTGTCGAGGAAGTTGGTCAGCGAAATGTGCTGAGCCTGCGGAACCTGGCGCATCGCACGTTCGGTCAGATCACGGTGAGTAATGACCAGATCCACATCCGGCGGCAGATTGTTAATTGCGCTGTTGGTAACGGAAATCTGCGACAGACCAGCATCCTGTACTTTCTTACGCAGTACGCCTGCACCCATGGCACTGGAACCCATACCAGCGTCACAGGCGACGATGATTTTACGCACGTGGCTCAGGTCGTTGGTGACATCGCCAGCAGACAGCGGAGAAGCGCCTTTAGATTCTGCTTTCATGTCCTGCATACGACGGGTTGCCGCATCAATATCATCTTCTTCTTTCACTTTGCTGGTTTTCAGCAGAATCGCCGAGACCACAAAAGAGACCGCCATTGCCGCACAGATTGCCGCGATGTTAGCGAAGTAAGCCCCTTTCGGCGTCATTGCCAGCACGGCCAGGATAGAACCCGGAGAAGCCGGAGACACCAGACCACCGTTCAGGATTGTCAGGGTGAATACACCAGTCATACCGCCGAGGATAACGGCCAGGATCAGGCGTGGGTTCATCAGCACGTATGGGAAGTAAATTTCGTGGATACCACCCAGGAAGTGGATGATAGCCGCACCGCCCGCAGACTGTTTAGCGCTACCGCGACCGAAGAACATGTACGCCAGCAGAACACCCATACCCGGGCCTGGGTTTGCTTCAATCAGGAAGAAGATGGATTTACCCATCTCATGGGACTGCTGAATGCCCAGCGGTGAGAAAATACCGTGGTTGATGGCGTTGTTGAGGAACAGGATTTTCGCCGGTTCAACGAAGATAGACGCCAGCGGCAGCATGTCATGGACAACCATAAAGTTAACGCCGGCCGCCAGAATTTTGGACAGGGCTTCAACCAATGGGCCAATACCGAGGAAGGCCAGAATGGCGAGGATCATACCGATGATGCCAGCGGAGAAGTTATTCACCAGCATCTCAAAACCGGATTTGATCTTACCGTCTACCCAGCCGTCGAAATGTTTGATTGCCCAACCGCCCAGCGGGCCTGCAATCATCGCACCAAGGAACATCGGCATATCAGCACCGACGATCACGCCCATGGTGGTAATCGCACCCACTACGCCGCCGCGTTCGCCGCCTACCAGCTTACCACCGGTATAACCGATCAGCAGTGGCAGCAGATAGGTGATCATCGGGCCGACCAGCTTCGCCAGCGTTTCGTTCGGCAACCACCCTGTCGGAATGAATAATGCGGTGATAATACCCCACGCGATAAACGCGCCGATATTTGGCATCACCATGTTGCTGAGGAATCGACCAAAGCTTTGCACCTTGATCTTAATATCGGATGACATAAAAACACCCCTTCTTATGTTTGCTATCGCGCAGGCTGAAAGCCCGAGGTTTGTTAATGTAGCGGCAGGAGGTAGCCGGACCCTGTAGATACTGCGAAATCTGGCACTGAATCGTTCAACTGTCCAGTCGATGGCCTTTTGTGTGACTTGCGTCACGTAAATATAGGGTGTGTGGCGCTAGTTAATGTGATTTCAATCACAAAATGTCGGTACAAAAAAACATCGGCACCCAGTAATTTGCTAAAAATGGCGATTAAATGTGAATTGGTTCACGTTTTGTAATTCACTGTTTGTTGGATTTTTGTGAAGTCGATCGCAAAGTATTTTCATTGGAGATTCCCTGGATGTGATCTTCAACAGCTTCTACCCTGGCACTTTTTTTCGCACAAGAGAGCAATTTCTCACCAGAAAAAATATTTATTTTGTGGTATGGCGAAAACCCCGATCTCCAGTTATGTTCAAAATATCAGCCAGGAAACATACGGCTGCCGGCACAAAAAAACTCTAATTAGCGTGAATTCGAGGCAGGTATGTTTCTAAATTATTTCGCATTAGGCGTGCTGATCTTCGTTTTTCTGGTTCTGTTTTACGGAATCATTGCCATCCATGACATTCCCTACAACATGGCTAAAAAGCGTAACCACCCGCATGCGGAAGCCATTCATACCGCTGGGTGGGTAAGCCTGTTTACGCTGCATGTTATCTGGCCGTTTCTGTGGATCTGGGCCACGCTCTACCAGCCTGAAAAGGGCTGGGGGATGCAGTCACATGTCGCGCCGACCGGAAAGGAACAAGACCCTGAAATTGCCGCGCTGGCTGCGCGCATTACCCAGTTAGAACAAAGGCTGGCTGGGGAGAAAAAAACTGATGACTCCACTTTCCCGGAGATTTAATCATGGATTTGTTGATTGTTCTGACCTACGTGGCGTTTGCCTGGGCCATCTTCAAGATATTCCGTATTCCGGTAAACCAATGGACACTGGCGACTGCCGCATTAGGCGGGGTGTTTATTGTGGCGGGACTCATCTTATTAATGAACTATAACCACCCTTATACGTTTACCGCGCAAAAAGCCGTTATTTCAATTCCTATTACCCCGCAGGTCACGGGTATTGTGAGTGAGGTAACCGATAAAAATAACCAGCTGATTAAAAAAGGCGAAGTGCTTTTTAAGCTCGATCCGGTGCGTTATCAGGCGCGAGTCGACAGGCTACAGGCCGATCTGGTGACGGCCACGCATAATATTGAGACCTTAAAAGCGCAATTGTCTGAGGCGCAGGCCAATACCACGCGTGTTTCAGCCGAACGTGACCGTCTGTACAAAGATTATCAGCGCTACCTGAAAGGCAGCCAGGCGCGAGTCAATCCATTCTCTGAAAGCGATATCGATAATGCACGCCAGAACTACCTGGCACAGGATGCGCTGGTCAAAGCGTCGGTCGCTGAACAATCACAAATTCAAAGCCAGTTAGACAGCATGGTCAACGGTGAGCAATCACAGGTTGTTAGCCTGCGCGCGCAACTGACAGAGGCGAAATACAATCTGGATCAGACCGTGGTGCGGGCGCCCAGCAACGGTTACGTGACGCAGTTACTCATCCGTCCGGGGACCTATGCTGCTGCGCTACCGCTGCGACCCGTAATGGTATTTATACCTGAACAGAAACGGCAAATTGTGGCG
The DNA here is from genome assembly GCF_035064245.1 of Citrobacter sp. R-1.5.2. Classification (NCBI taxonomy): domain Bacteria; kingdom Pseudomonadati; phylum Pseudomonadota; class Gammaproteobacteria; order Enterobacterales; family Enterobacteriaceae; genus Citrobacter; species Citrobacter sp. R-1.5.2. The sequence goes on from NZ_JASEYC010000008.1 coordinate 210,339, forward strand.
CAGTTCCGCCAGAACTCTCTGCTCCGTCTGGAGCCGGGTGATGAAGCGGAGGTGGTGTTTAACGCGCTGCCGGGTCAGGTATTCACCGGTAAGCTGACCAGCATCCTGCCGGTTGTGCCGGGAGGGTCTTATCAAGCGCAGGGGGCATTGCAGTCCTTAACCGTTGTTCCGGGAACGGATGGTGTACTGGCGACGATTGAACTGGAACCGAATGCTGATGTAGATGCTTTACCTGATGGGATCTACGCACAGGTGGCGGTCTATTCCGACCATTTCGCCCATGTCTCGGTGATGCGTAAAGTGCTGCTGCGTATGACCAGTTGGATGCATTATCTTTATTTAGATCATTGAGACCAGCATCACCTGCCATTTGTCGTGGCCTGAGCCATACTAAGCGGTGTCCAGATATTCGTTGGACATCGCTTTTTTGTTGGCAAAAAGGACACGGCATGAAACTCATTGGCAGCTATACCAGCCCTTTTGTGCGTAAAATTTCTATTCTGTTGCTGGAAAAGGGCATCACCTTCGAATTCGTTAATGAACTCCCCTATAACGCGGAAAACGGCGTGGCGCGATATAACCCGTTAGGCAAAGTGCCCGCGCTGGTCACCGATGAGGGAGAGTACTGGTTTGATTCACCGATCATTGCTGAATATATAGAGCTGTTGGATATTGCACCCGCGATGCTTCCGCGTGAGCCGTTGGCGGCACTGAAAGTACGGCAACTGGAAGCACTGGCGGACGGTATCATGGATGCCGGGTTGGTGTCGGTACGTGAGCAGGCGCGCCCCGCTGCGCAGCAGTCAGAAACTGAATTGCTACGCCAGCGCGAAAAAATTACCCGCAGCCTGGATGTGCTGGAAGGTTATCTGGCGGACGGTACGCTGAAAACGGATACGGTTAATCTGGCAACGATTGCGATTGCTTGTGCCGTGGGCTATCTCAATTTTCGTCGGGTTGCACCTGGCTGGTGTGTTGACCGACCACGTCTGGTCAAACTGGTGGAAACACTCTTTCAACGAGAAAGCTTCGCCCGCACAGAACCGCCAAAGGCTTGATGCGTATTATGTCCGCCTGAGTAAAGTCACGGTACAATCCTCTGCATATCGATATCCCTCTCCACGGTGGAGAGGGCCACCAACAGCCAGGCCCTTTCATGACAACCGACATGCGTTCACTCTACAGCCAGCTTCCTGCTATCGATCGTTTACTGCGCGATAGCGCCTTCCAGGTCTTACGTGAGTCCCACGGTCATACCCGCGTGGTGGACCTGCTGCGTCATATGCTCGATGAAGCCAGAGAGGCGATTCGCGACACGCAGGCGCTTCCAGCATGGGGGGAAGACTGGGCGCAAGAGGCCAGCGCCCGGCTAGAGCGAGAATCGCAAAGTGCACTGTGTCCGGTGATGAATCTGACGGGGACTGTGCTGCACACCAACCTTGGTCGCGCGTCGCAGGCCGAAGAAGCGATTGCTGCGGTGGTGCAGGCGATGCGTACGCCGGTGACGTTGGAATACAGCCTGGATGACGCCGGGCGTGGACATCGCGACCGTGCGCTGGCGGATTTACTCTGCCGCCTGACCGGCGCGGAAGACGCCTGTATCGTCAATAATAATGCCGCTGCGGTTCTGCTGATGCTGGCGGCCACCGCGGCGGGCAAAGAGGTGGTGGTATCACGCGGCGAGCTGGTAGAAATTGGCGGCGCGTTTCGTATTCCCGATGTGATGTCTCAGGCTGGATGTATGCTGCGCGAGGTTGGCACCACCAACCGCACCCATGCGAAAGATTACCGTCAGGCGGTGAATGAAAACACTGGTTTGCTGATGAAAGTGCATACCAGTAATTACAGCATCGAAGGCTTTACGAAGTCGGTGGATGAAGCTGAGCTGGCTGCCATTGGTCAGGAGCTGGATGTGCCGGTAGTGGCGGATCTGGGTAGCGGCTCGCTGGTCGATCTCAGTCAGTATGGTTTGCCGCAGGAACCGATGCCGCAGCAGCTCATTGCCGCAGGTGTGAGCCTGGTGAGTTTCTCTGGTGACAAGCTGTTGGGCGGGCCACAGGCTGGCATTATTGTGGGTAAAAAAGAGATGATCGCCCGCTTACAACGGCACCCACTGAAACGAGCGTTACGGGCTGATAAAATGACGCTGGCGGCGTTGGAAGCAACGCTGCGGCTCTATCTGCATCCGGAAGCGCTGGCGGCGAAGTTGCCGACGTTACGCCAGCTCACCCGCTCGCAAGAGGCGATCCACGAGCAGGCGCTACGATTACAGGCACAACTGACAGAACATTATAGTGCCGAGTTTGCGTTGAATGTCATGCCTTGCCTGTCGCAGATTGGCAGCGGCTCATTACCGGTAGATAGGCTGCCGAGCGCGGCATTAACCTTTACCCCGCATGACGGGCGTGGAAGCCGCCTCGAAGCGCTGGCCGCCCGCTGGCGTCAGCTGCCCGTGCCGGTCATTGGGCGAATTTATGATGGTCGCTTGTGGCTGGATCTACGCTGCCTTGAAGACGAGACCCGGTTTATGGAGATGATGCTGAAATGATTATTGCAACCGCCGGACACGTTGACCACGGAAAAACAACGTTATTACAGGCGATTACCGGCGTGAATGCCGATCGACTGCCGGAAGAAAAAAAGCGCGGCATGACTATCGACCTCGGCTATGCCTACTGGCCGCAGCCGGATGGGCAGGTACTGGGATTTATCGATGTCCCTGGCCACGAAAAGTTTCTGTCCAACATGCTGGCGGGTGTCGGTGGTATCGACCACGCGCTGCTGGTGGTGGCCTGTGATGATGGCGTGATGGCGCAAACGCGTGAACACTTGCAAATCCTGCAACTGACAGGCAGCCCACAACTTACCGTGGCGCTCACAAAAGCCGATCGCGTCGATGAAGCACGCATTGACGAAGTACGTGCCGAGGTGCAAACCACGCTGGGTAACTATGGTTTTGCCGATGCGATACTGTTCGTGACTGCCGCCAATGAAGGCCGTGGTATCGAAGCGCTGCGTGACCACTTGCTGCAGTTGACGCCGCGTGAGCTGGCCCGCGATCACACCTTCCGCCTGGCAATTGACCGCGCTTTCACGGTAAAAGGCGCTGGTCTGGTCGTAACCGGAACAGCGCTCAGCGGAGAAGTGAACGTCGGGGATGCGCTGTGGCTGACCGGGGTTAACAAACCGATGCGCGTACGTAGCCTGCATGCGCAAAACCAGCCGACCGAACACGCTCATGCCGGGCAGCGAATTGCGCTGAACATTGCCGGTGATGCGCAAAAAGAAGAGATTAACCGTGGCGACTGGCTGCTTGCTGATGCGCCGCCGGAGGCCTTCTCACGCGTCATTGTCTCTTTAGAACACTCGGCCCCCCTGATGCAGTGGCAGCCGCTACATATCCACCACGCAGCCAGCCATGTGACCGGGCGCATCTCACTGCTCGAAGGGACGCTGGCGGAACTGGTGTTTGATACACCGCTGTGGCTGGCCGATAACGACAGGCTGGTGCTGCGTGATATTTCTGCCCGTACGACGCTGGCAGGCGCACGTGTCGTGACGCTGAATCCGCCGCGTCGTGGGAAGCGTAAGCCGGAGTATTTACAGTGGCTGTCGGCGCTGGAAAGTGCGCAGAATGATGGCGAAGCGCTGGCATTGCACCTGACGCGCGGCGCGGTGAACATTCCCGATTTCGCGTGGGCACGCCAGCTTAATGGCGACGGCATGCGTCCGTTGATTGAGCAACATGGATTTATTCGCGCCGGGTATAGTCTGTTGAATGCGCCCGTTGCTGCACGCTGGCAACGTAAGATTCTGGATACGCTGGCGACCTACCATGAGCAACATCGTGATGAGCCAGGACCTGGACGTGAACGCCTGCGTCGTATGGCCCTGCCGATGGAAGATGAAGCGCTGGTCCTGCTGCTGATTGAAAAGATGCGCGATAGCGGTGCTATTCATAGCCATCATGGCTGGCTGCATTTGCCGGATCATAAGGCCGGTTTCAGCGATGAGCAGTTGGCTATCTGGCAAAAAGTAGAGCCTCTGTTTGGTGATGAGCCGTGGTGGGTGCGCGATCTGGCGAAAACCACGGCTACGGACGAGCAGGCGATGCGTCTGGCGCTACGGCAGGCGGCGCAACAGGGCATTATTACGGCGATCGTCAAAGATCGTTATTACCGTAACGATCGGATTGTGGCCTTCGCGAATCTGATCCGCGAACTGGATCAGGAGAGAGGGTCGACCTGCGCTGCCGATTTCCGCGACAGACTCAATGTTGGACGCAAACTGGCTATCCAGATTCTGGAATATTTTGACCGTATCGGCTTTACTCGTCGTCGGGGAAATGATCATTTATTACGCGATGCATTACTGTTTCCTGAAAAGGAATGAAACAATTAATTCAGGAATAGAATGAATTAATACAAAATAAATATTGATTTAAATAAGCACATTGGATTATGAACCTAATGTGCTTTTTAATCTCTGATGTTATTAAAATAACAATCACGATCATATTTTGTTGGGATTATCACTCGTATGCTTCCTGCCTCTTTTGAGTAATTAAGGATCGTACAATGGCTGCTTCAACATTTTTTATTCCTTCCGTGAATGTAATTGGCGCTGATTCATTAAAAGATGCAATGAATACAATGGCGGAATATGGATTTCGTCGTACGTTAATTGTCACGGATGCCATGCTGGCGAAATTAGGCATGGCGAGTGAGGTAATGACTCCAACTTATTGATAGTGTTTTATGTTCAGATAATGCCCGATGACTTTGTCATGCAGCTCCACCGAT
>NZ_JASEYC010000009.1:0-200556 GCF_035064245.1 Citrobacter sp. R-1.5.2
AATCGGTGGAGCTGCATGACAAAGTCATCGGGCATTATCTGAACATAAAACACTATCAATAAGTTGGAGTCATTACCTGGCTTCAGATACCGCCCCCTGCAAATCTTCCGCAGTACTGGCATCAACTCCGGGTTCCAAAGCACTTGCCACCGTTAACCAGTCATTATTACCTTTGCTAATTTCAGGAATAATATGGTTCCACCATTCTGATTCATCGTCATTATAAAGTTCGTGTACAACGGTGTTTGCTCCTTTTTCATTTATCATCTGCAGAAGCTGAGGTACAGTATGCTCTGCAGCGCAGGAAACACCCGAAAGCATAAATAGAAAGAAGATAATAATAAATTTCATTATCTTACCACCAAAATTGTATCACCCGAATCGTAAATGGTTTGGCGCTTATCTTGTCCATTCATAATGATACACCCTGCAGATGCCGTTCCCGGTGGCTGCCCTTTTTTATCACCATGAATTTCGAAATGATCTCTGCCAAAAGTATTGGTCCCTGCAATAGGTTCAAGGATAATAGCGGAGGGGCTTTTGTGATTATTCCATCCTGCAATAAAATAAACACCTCGAGGAATGGGTCCCTTGTTACGTATGTGTTCACAGTTCGGTTTATCCTTTGATTCACCGGCACCACTGTAGCAATAAGCAATTAACTCACCGTTATGACTCAGTATACCTGCCGATACTTTATATTCCCATGTCATGTGATTTTACACCCTTTAAAATATAACAATCACACTTATCATATTTAATCGTAAAATTAAATTTGTTCATAAGGTCACAATTATTAAAATTCAGAATATTTATAATCTATATATTTTTATTTCTCGAACAAATAAACCATATTCTGAATAATTAGATAAAGGTGAAGGAGCAGGCAATCCGAAAAATGCCCGGTGGCGCTACGCTTACCGGGCCTACAAATGGCACTTTCCCGTAGGCCGGATAAGGCGCAGCCGCCATCCGGCACTGGCCCCCCACTCACTCGGTAATCACAAACCGCGTCGCGGCAAAGCAGTTGAGCACCCGATGCACCAGAAACACCATGGTGAGCGTTGCCACCAGCGCGACGGTGACGGAGGTGATGCGGTACAGATCGCTGAATACCAGGTCCTGATCCGGGTGCAGGTTCTGGCCAAACATAATGCCGATGGTGGTGATACTGGCAAAACCCACGCCCGCGCCGACTTTTTCCATCACGTGCAGGCGGGCGCTAAACGCCAGCCCGAGGCCAATCAGCGGCATCATCAGCAGCATATGGTTACTGAAATCATAGATAAACAGCTGCACCAGCAGAATATACAGGCAGGCCAGCACCACGCCGACCACGCGCCAAATCGAGCTAATCACCGCGCCTCGATAGTGCATCGGGAACAGGATCAAAATCCCCGCCATCAGCGCCGACAGCGAATCACTCAAATCACAGATCTGGAAGACCACAAAAATCATCGTCGCCACCGTGCCGGAAAGCAGCGACTCATGGCGCACCCGGGCGGCATCTTTCTCAATGCGCGGCGGCGGCTGGCGCGGCTCCACGTCCGGGATCAGATAATGCAGCAGCGCGCTCAGCGCCACCGCCATGACGCAGGCTTCCATATTGGAGAACATCAGCGTATGCCAGTTGGTGGTGGGATAGCTCATAAAGTTGAGCATCGTGCTCTGGCACACCACCCCCATCGAACCGAGCAGAAACAGCGGCCCTTTACTCATAAAACGAAAACGCATCACATACAGGCCAAACACCACCAGCGTCATGATCAGCGGCCACTGCGACAGATAACCGACAATCAGCACCATTTCAACGCAGTTCACCGCCGCGCTGAACACGAACTGGGTTGCCACATGGCGGTTAAATACCGGCACCAACGACAGCAGCATCAGCGGATAAACCACAAAGAACACGCCGTACTGCACGTTGTAAAAGGTCGAAATACTCAGTGCGATTGTCCCGGCGACGGAAATACGCAGGGTCTGGCGAAAATCATTGGCGGTGTAGACAATGTTCCCGTGCGGGGTAAAAACATGGGCCAGGGTGTTAATAGACATAGTGCAGCCAGCTAACGAGATGGATCTGCGCCCCGGCGAAGGTGCGTGAGAACATTCCTTCGCTGTTATACAGCTGTACCGTGGCGCGTGCCCCGGTCGGTAGCGGCGTGTCGAGCGGTTCGTTCAGCGCCACATGAATGCGCATACGCTGGGCATCGCGCACCCAGCGGGTTGACTGTTCCGGTTGCGACAGCTGGCCGTTAACCTGCTCCTGACCCGCCAGAATACCGGCATCACTACTGGTAACGCGGGCAGAGAAGACCTTGCCCGGCATGGCATCGAACACCACGGCGGCATTGGTATTTACCCGAGTGTGGCGCAGGCTTTTCTCGCGAAAGTCAGCCACAATATCCGTCTGGTGGCTGACCAGCGCCAGCAGCGGCGTAGCTGCCGTGGCATACAGTCCGGGGTTGAGCTGGAGGTTACTCACCGTGCCATCGGTTTCTGCATGCACCTTCGTCCAGCCGAGATTCAGCTGCGCCTCGTCCAGCGCATTGCGATATTTTTGCAGCGTGACATTGCGGCCATCATCGCGCTCGCCGCGCTGGATCAGCAGGTTCTGAATACTGGCACTCAGCGCGGCGACCGACTGTTCACTGGTCTGCCAGGTGGTACGCACCTTATCGAGATCGGACTGCGAGACGTTCTGCATCGTACTCAAGCGCTGGTAGCGGTCAAAGGTGGTCTTATCGTTGCGGGCAGTGAATTGTGCGGTACGCAGATTGGCGCGGGCAGAGGCAATCTGCGCGTCCAGTTGCTGATTGCTCAGCTTCGCCTGCTCAAGGGCGATTTGCGCGGCTTCGACCTTATTGATAAACGGTGTCGGATCCAGCTCGTACAGCAAGTCACCCTTCTTCACCTGGCTATTGTTATGCACATAAACCTGCGAGACGTAGCCGGAAACACGCGAGGAAACAGGCGTTACCACGCGCATCACCGTGGAGTCCGGCGTCAGCGGGATCCAGATATCGGCAACGATAAACCAGGCGAATATTACCAGGAAAGCGGCAATACTCACCCTTACCCAACGGGCAAATTTTTGTTCTGGGGTCATCATAGTTTTTTAGATCTTGTTATCTTCTTCGCGGATTGTCCGCAAATTGCAGGCGATTTGATTGAGCGTAGCGCTGAAGGAAGCGAGTTCCGCTTCAGGAATGGTGCAGGTGACGCGATGTTGGTATGTCTCAATCACCCGGTTAAGTTCTTCAAGCCTTAAGCGGCCTTGCGCGGTCAGCGTTAGCAGGCGGATGCGTTTGTCATAAGGCGATGTGGAACGCAGCAGATAGCCCTGCTTTTCCAGCTGCGAGAGGGTGCGCATCAGCGGCGGCAGTTCAATGCCCTGTATTTGTGCCAGTTCACTGACCGAGACGTTGTCTCCCAGTTGATACAGTTGCATCAGTACCGTCCAGCTGGACTGCGTCAGGCCTGTATCGGTGATGGCAGCATCAATAATGGCCCGCCACTGGCGTACCACCATTGCCATGCGCATCCCCATTGGGCGGCGGGCAAACAGTTCATCTTCAGTCATGTTTCTTTCCCCTCATCGCGGATGAAGAAAATAATACTTATCAGGGTAAGTATCAAGAAACATACTAACCAGAAGCATGAATTGATAAATGTGGTGAATATAAAAGTAGCCGGGCTACGGTAGCCCCGGCCTTTGTTGGTGGAAGAAAAATCACTCCACCTGATCGCGTCGCAGCCCGACGTCCCGCAGCCGTTCATCGCTCATATGATGCAATACACGTCGCGTTTGCGCCCGTAGTCGCCACCGTTTTATTGCCTGCCAGATCTGCACCAATCCAATAAACGGCTGCTTTGCTTTATTCTCGTGAAATTCCATACCTTACCTCCCCGTCTTGCCAGAGGCTTTATCTTCCCGGATTTGGCCAGGGACAATACAGACTCACAAAGTACTTTTCTTTAACATACAGATTGGTTAAAAAGGATTCTGCATCGCATTAATTACGCCAATCTGTACTGGTTTTTTAATCTGTACGGTACCCATGAAGGATACAGCATGACCCGTTACCAACATCTGGCCAACCTGCTGGCCGAACGTATTGAGCAAGGGCTGTACCGTCATGGCGAAAAGCTGCCCTCGGTGCGCAGTCTGAGTCAGGAGCATGGTGTCAGCATCAGCACTGTACAGCAGGCTTATCAGACGCTGGAACAGCGCCAGCTGATCACGCCGCAGCCGCGCTCTGGCTACTTTGTCGCCCCACAAAAAGCACAGCCCCCCGTACCGCCAATGTCACGGCCGGTGCAGCGTCCGGTCGAAATAACCCAGTGGGATCAGGTGCTGGATATGCTGAAAGGCAACGCGGACAAATCCATCACGCCTTTTAGCAGTGGCGTGCCCGATATTAATCAACCCAGCCTGAAGCCGCTGTGGCGCGAGCTAAGCCGCGTGGCGCAGCACAATCTGAAAGCGATTTTGGGCTACGATGAAATCTCCGGCTGTCGTGAACTGCGCAGTCAGATTGCGCGCCTGATGCTGGACAGCGGTTCAGTCGTCAATGCGGATGATATTGTCATCACCAGCGGCAGCCAGAGCGGCCTGTCGCTGGCGCTGCTGACGGTCTGCCAGCCTGGAGACATTGTTGCCGTTGAATCTCCGGCCTATTACGGCACAATGCAGCTGCTGCGCGGTTTGGGGATCAAAGTCATTGAGATCCCGACCGATCCAGATACCGGGATCAGCATTGAAGCGCTGGAACTGGCGCTGGATCAGTGGCCAATCAAAGGAGTGCTACTGGTTCCCAACTGCAATAACCCGCTCGGATTTATTATGCCGGATGCGCGTAAGCGAGCGGTGCTCGCCCTCGCCCAACGCCACGATATTGTGATTTTTGAAGATGATGTGTATGGCGAGCTGGCAACGGAGTACCCGCGCCCACGCACCATTCACTCCTGGGACAGCGACGGTCGGGTTCTGTTGTGCAGTTCGTTTACCAAATCCGTAGCACCAGGTCTGCGCGTCGGTTGGGTCATCCCCGGTCGCTATTACGACAAGCTGCTGCACATGAAATACGCCGTCATTGGCACCAACGTTCCTGCCACGCAACTGGCGGCAGCCACCTTTGTGCGCGAAGGTCATTACCATCGTCATATCCGACGCATGCGCCAGATTTATCAGCGCAATATGGAGATCTACACCTGCTGGGTGCGGGAGTACTTCCCCTGCGGCATCTGCGTCACCCGACCAAAAGGCGGCTTTATGCTGTGGGTGGAATTGCCACAGCAGGTCGATATGGTCTGTGTTGCCAAACAGCTGTGTCGCCTGAAAATCCAGGTCGCACCGGGTTCGCTGTTCTCCGCATCCGGAAAGTATCGCAACTGCGTGCGTATCAACTGTGCGTTACCGCCAAACGAGAAGCATCAGGAAGTGATGCAAAAGCTCGGCGAGGCCGTAAAGGTGGCGATAGAGTAAATCGGTACACCCGGCTACGCTTTTATCCAGTGGCTTAACCCCTGGATATCTTCAGCGGAAAGCCGGGTAATTTTTTGTACCGTGCTGATATCGATGCCATCTGCCAGCATGGTGCGGGCAATACGTAGCGCCTCATCACGTCGCCCCTCTATTAACCCTTCCTGTTTACCTTCTTGTTTACCTTCGTGCTTTCCTTCCTGCTGACCTTTGAGCCATCCTTTTTGAAAACCTGCCTCATGCAATCTGTCCGCGATCGTCATCAAATGCTCCTTATGCTGCGGTGAACGTTCGGCAATTGCACTGATAAACGTATTGAAGCGAGGTGCATCGCCGGTTCGCAAAATATAATTAAACAGCGTCTTTAGCTGACTGTCATTAGTCGAGCCGTTAACTAACAGGGAAACAAGTTGCTCGACCAGCCCCATAAGATCGCGCTGACGGATATGTTTTTGGATCAACTCCAGCAGCGCCATGCGTCGATGCTGCACAATTTCGTCATCTGGAATAACGGTAATATCCACCAGCGGAAACGCCGCAGCATACAGCTGACGAGCCAGTTTCGGGTTGGCAAACTCGTCCAGCCAGCATAGAGAATAAGGGTACGGGCTTTTAGCGCCGTGATAAAACAGCATCGGCACCACCAGCGGCAGTTGCTGATGCCCGGCATCTAAATGTTTCTGCATGGCCGCTACCGCGTAGCGCATCAGTCTGAATGCCATATGCGCATCCGGGGTGCTTTGGTGTTCAATTACCACATAAATATATCCATCCCCTTCCGTCGTTTTCACCGACCACAACACATCGGAGTAATACGCACGTAAATCCTCTTCAATAAAACTATCTGACTCGAGTTTCAGCGTCTGAAAATCGCAAAGTTCGCGCAGCGAAGCGGGAAGATGTATTTGTAGAAAATCCCGAGCTGTCTCTGGGTGGCGCAAAAACGTTTTAAAAACCGCATCATGCGGTGTGGAAGTCGGTGCTGTATTCATGGCGGTCCGTCACCTGGAAATAAGATGCCATGACTTTAGCGTCAGAAAACTGCTCCCTCACCTGCGACTTTCTCTCTTTGCGAGACGTTATCAGAGATAAAAACGTCCCTTTGTAACGTCTGCATTTGTCTGGAACACGTCACGCAGAATCGCTATCTCAATGCACATTCCCGCGTTAAGCCCCTTTAATTCCTACGCATTAACCCGATAAACTCGTTTAATTATCATCCAATCCGCATTACACTGCGGGAGGTTATTTTCCGTTCAACGTTCTCTTCCCGAGGTGTAATGTGCTGATTGTCACTTGTAATCGTTACGTTTTCTGACCTGAGTCAGAGAGGCGTATTTCCTGTTTGCGTTTCACGCAGGCAGCGTTTTTGATTACATGAAATTCAGTACATCTGCAGTCTGTTTTTCTGTCACCAGCCAGGCGTCTCTAAGACGGTATTGAATTTCGCTATTCCCGTTGAGGGTTTTCTCCCGACAAGGAGCTGTTTTATGCAACGGATTCTCGCGTTTTTCGCTCAACGCGCCACAACGCTATTTTTCCCTATCGCGCTGATTTTGTATGACTTCGCGGCCTATCTGTCGACGGACCTGATCCAGCCCGGCATCATCAATGTAGTGCGAGATTTCAACGCCGATGTCAGCCTGGCTCCTGCTGCAGTCAGTCTGTATCTGGCGGGTGGGATGGCGCTGCAGTGGCTGTTGGGGCCGCTTTCCGACAGGATTGGCCGCCGACCGGTACTCATTGCCGGGGCGTTAATCTTTACGCTGGCCTGCACGGCGACGCTCTTCACCACCTCGATGACGCAATTTCTGGTTGCGCGTTTCGTGCAGGGCACCAGCATCTGCTTTATCGCCACAGTCGGTTATGTCACGGTACAAGAGGCATTTGGGCAAACAAAGGCCATTAAGCTGATGGCCGTTATCACTTCCATTGTACTGGTGGCACCGGTTATCGGCCCGCTTTCCGGGGCGGCGCTGATGCACTTTGTCCACTGGAAGATCCTGTTTGCCATCATTGCCGTCATGGGGCTTATCGCCCTGGTTGGGTTAGTCCTGGCGATGCCGGAGACCGTCCAGCGCGGTGCTGTGCCGTTCAGCGCGTGCAGCGTACTGCGTGATTTCCGCGACGTTTTCCGCAACCAGGTGTTCCTGTTTGGTGCAGCCACGCTGTCGTTAAGCTATATCCCGATGATGAGCTGGGTGGCGGTCTCGCCGGTGATCCTGATTGACGCGGGCGGTATGACCACATCGCAGTTTGCCTGGGCACAGGCTCCGGTATTTGGCGCCGTGATCGTGGCCAACATGGTCGTCGTACGGTTTGTGAAAAATCCGACCCGACCGCGCTTTATCTGGCGGGCGGCACCTGTTCAACTGAGCGGGCTGGCAGTGCTGATTGTCGGTAACTTACTGTGGCCGCACGTCTGGCTGTGGTCGGTGCTGGGAACCAGCCTGTATGCGTTTGGTATTGGGATGATCTTCCCAACGCTGTTTCGTTTTACGCTGTTTTCCAACAACTTGCCGAAAGGTACGGTCTCCGCATCACTGAACATGGTGATCCTGACGGTGATGGCCGTTTCTGTCGAAGTCGGGCGCTGGCTGTGGTTTAACGGCGGCAGACTGTCGTTTCATCTGTTGGCGGTGGCCGCCGGGATCATTGTGGTATTTACGCTGGCGGGTTTATTAAAACGGGTACGCCAGCATGAAGCAGCTACGTTAGCCACTGAAAACTAGCCTGTCAGATGCTTATCCGGCCTGTCACAATGACATAGTAGTAGGCCGGATAAGGCGCCTGCGCCGCATCCGGCTAAGATCACATCACCTTACGCAATGCGGGCAAATCCTGCGTCCAGATCGGCAATCAGGTCATCAACATCTTCCAGGCCAATATGTACCCTGACCAGCGTTCCGCTGAAATCCACATCCCCGGCCGGGCGGATGCTGTTCAGTTCTTCCGGCTGGTTAGCGAGGATGAGTGACTCAAATCCGCCCCACGAATAGGCCATATGGAACAGCGAAAAGTTATCGAGGAAATTCGCCATCTGTTCGTCGGTCAGCCTCTTTTTCAGCACAAATGAGAACAGTCCCGAGCTTCCCGCAAAGTCGCGCTGGAAATACTCATGCCCCGGACATTCCGGTAATGCCGGATGGTTCACACGTGCCACCTCCGGTCTTGCCGACAGCCAGCGAGCAATATGGATGCTGCTCTCCTGATGCTGCTTAAGACGTACCGCCAGGGTACGCAGTCCGCGGCTACCGTTGTAGGCCGTATCGGCATCCAGCGTTTGCCCCATCAGGTAAGAATTTTCACGCAGACGATCCCAACAGCGGGCGTTCGACACCGCCGTGCCCAGCATGCCGTCCGAGTGACCGATGGTGTACTTCGTCCCTGCCTGAATGGAAATATCCACGCCATAATCCAGCGCTTTGAACAGCACGCCCGCCGCCCAGGTGTTGTCGATCATAATGACAATCTCCGGATTCACCGCGCGTATAGCCTTCACCATTCCCGGCACGTCCTGAACTTCCATCGTGATTGAACTCGGGGACTCGAGGAACACCACCTTTGTTTCCGGACGCAGAAGATCGACGATACCCGCGCCAATCAGCGGATCGTAATACGTGGTTTCCACGTTGAATTTACTCAGGATCTTATTGCAGAAATCCTGGGTTGGCTCGTAGGCAGCACCGGTCATCAGAATATGATCGCCACTTTGGACAAACGCCAGAATCGCATTGGTGACCGCCGCAGCGCCGCACGGGTACAGCGCGCAGCCTACGCCGCCTTCCAGCTCACTCATTGCTTTCTGGAAAGCAAAGTGGGTGTAGGTTCCGCGACGACCGTAAAACAGTTCGCCGTTCGCACGGTTCGCGGTGGCAAATTTTTTGTCCTTCACGGTATCAAACACCAGCGAAGAGGCACGTTGGATCACCGGATTCACCGCGCCCTGGGTGTAGCGTTTATCGCGTCCAGCCACGACCAGATGTGTTTCAAGCTTCATTGCGTCTTTCATAACTTCTCCTGTTCTTAATCCGTGTGAAAACCTATACCACCGCAGCAGTAGAGTTGATTTCAGTATTGGTCTGCTTTTTTCCAGCGAACCGTTCAACAATCTGCGCCGCATTCAAATCATGGATAACGTTAATCAGTGTGGCCGGCGCATCGGTAATGGTGCCCAGTACCACCAACATCGGGATCGCTTCCATTGGCAGGCCCAGCGTGGTGACGATAAAAATTTCACCGAGGAATGCCCCGCCCGGCACACCGCCGACGATAATGGCGGAGAGCACCGCAATCAGCATGGTCAGGAAGAAGGTCTCAGTAGTGAACTCCATGCCCAGCACGGAATAGATAAAGACAATTTTCAGTGCGGCAATCATCGCTACGCCGCCTTTATTCAGGTTAACCAGCAGCGGAATAGAGACATCAACGATTTCCGGGTTGATCCCCATCGCCTTACCGGCACGCAGCGTCACCGGCAGCGTTCCCAGCGAAGAACAGGTCCCCAGCGCGGTAGCCGAGGGTTCAATCGCATTGCGCCAGAAGGCTTTAACCGCCGGGATGCCCCCCCCTATATATGAATAGAGAATAGAGCCAAAAACGAAGTAGACCAGCGTGGCGACCATAAACAGGCCAATGGCGCGGGCAAAGGTTAACAGCAGCGCAGAGTCCTGGCTGGCCATGGTGGCAGCGAAATAGCAGCCCAGACCCACCGGTGCGACCTTCATAATGATCGAGACGATCTTCATGATCACGGTATTTGCATCTTCCAGCAGCGACGCAATACGTTTACCCGCCTGATCCGATTGACCAATTGCGACCCCGGCAATGATCGCCATTACGATCAGCGCCAGAATATTGGACTTAGAAAACAGCCCGATAAAGTCGCTGGTGGTAATCATGCTGACAAAATCCATCTTGCCGCTGCCCGCCTGCACGGACTGCGAGAGATCGATGGTGACGCCCTGCGCCGGGTTATACCATAGCGCCAGCGCTACGATCCCGGCCGCCGGAATAAAGGCCATCGCGATCGAAACAATAAAGATGATCGCCATAATACGTCCCAACCTTTTCAGGTCGGTCATACTGGCGATAGACGACATGACGCTGATCCCCACCAGCGGCACAATAATCATAAATAACAGGTTCAGGAATATCTGACCTATCGGCTGGAGTTTGCTGGCAAACGTCGGGGCATAAATACCTAATAAGCCGCCAATCACCAGAGCAACTAATAAAATAATCGACGATCTGTAGGGTTCGAGTCGTGACCACATAATCGGTACCTTTAGAATAATAATTAATGAGATTAAATTCACAATGTGATGAGTTTCCGTTTCGCCTCCTTTTATTTTGTGACGTAACTCACCTAAGTTGTTATTTTTTCATTTTGCCAGCAGGTTGTTTCCTGTGATTCAATAGTTGCATGTTTAAAAGGCGAATGTAACGGCCTATTCGTACCGTTTTTGCAAATCACTTGTGAATAAAAGGAAACTATGAGTACGCCGATTTCACTCAAGCATCTGGAGTTTTTCGTCAAAATCGTCGACTGTGGAGGTTTATCGGAGGCCGCCGCTCAGCTTAATGTGTCGCCGTCGGCGGTCAGCAAAAGCCTGACGGCGATGGAAGATACATTGGGGACAACATTAATTAAGCGCACCACCCGCAGTATTACCTTAACCGATGCCGGGCAATATTTATTTAACCGCGCCAATAAGTTACTGACAGAATTTGATGAAACGCTGAATACCACCTCTGGTTATTATCACAGCCCGCAGGGGGAATTACGCATAACCTGTTCCATTGCTTTTGGTTATTCGCGGTTGGTAAATCTGGTGGATAAATACCGCTCACAGTTCCCCGATGTGAACCTGTATATCGATCTCAACGATAACTTCGTTAATCTGAATGAAACAGATTTCGACATCGCCCTGCGCATCTCCACCGCACCACCGCAGAACTATGCCATGCGCAAGCTGGTGCCTATCCGCTGGGCGTACTGCGCGTCACCCGGATACCTTGCCAAAAAAGGCATGCCCCAGCGCCGAAGCGATCTGGTGGATCATGATTGTCTGGTTTATCCAGGCCTCACACCGGTACTGAAGGTGGCGGATGAACAGGATCGTCTGCATCAGTTGAAACTGCATATGCCTATCCAGGCTAACAGCAGTCTGGTATTGCTGAAGTCAGTGCTGGAAGATCAGGGCGTGGCGTATTTACCCACCTATCTGATTGGCGATCATATTCAAAAAGAAGAGGTTACGCCGCTAATGCTCGACGGCACCATCACCTGCGAAACCCACGCCCTGTATGCGCTCTATTTTCCCAGCAAGTACAGCAATCCGAAGGTGCGCTCGTTTATTGATTTTCTGGTCGCAGAACTTGGCCCGCTACCGGCCTGGGATAACTGGATCCCAGGATAAGCGTTTCCCCTCTAAAATGGGAGGCACACCACAAATTTTGCACGATCCCGCCGTCTGGCTCTATCCTTAAGCCTATGAATAAAATTGCTGAACTCAAACGCGCCAAACGACTGGCGCTCTCTCTGCTGCTGGCCGCCGCCGCCACCTTCGTCATTACGCTTTTTCTGCCACCTAACTTCTGGGTGCTCGGGATCAAAGCGATTGCCGAAGCGGCAATGGTGGGCGCACTGGCGGACTGGTTCGCCGTAGTAGCGCTTTTTCGCCGGGTGCCAATCCCATTTATCTCGCAACATACGGCGATCATCCCGCGCAATAAGGACAGAATTGGGGAAAATCTTGGGCAGTTTGTTCAGGAGAAATTCCTCGATACGCAGTCTCTGGTCGCCCTTATTCGTCGCCATGAGCCGGCACTGTTGATTGGTCACTGGTTCAGTCAACCGGAAAACGCCCAGCGTATTGGCCAGTATTTACTGCAAATCATGAGCGGATTTCTCGAACTCACCGATGATTCGCGTATTCAGCGGCTCATTAAACGGGCGGTGCATAAGGCGATCGACAAAGTTGATCTTTCCAGCACCAGCGCGCTGATGCTGGAAAGCATGACCAAAAACAATCGTCACCAGGCGTTGCTCGATACGCTGATCGCTCAACTGATCGCCCTGCTTCAGCGCGACAGTTCGCGGGCGTTTATCGCCCAGCAGATCGTACGCTGGCTGGAGACCGAACACCCGCTTAAAGCGAAGATCCTGCCAACCGAATGGTTAGGTGAACACAGCGCCGAGTTGGTCACTGATGCCGTCAACTCTCTGCTGGATGATATCAGCCACGATCGGGCACATCAGATCCGCCACGCCTTCGATCGCGCCACATTAAGGCTTATCGAGAAGCTCAAACACGATCCGGAAATGGCCGTCCGGGCAGAGAGCCTCAAAAGCTATCTGAAAGAAGACGAAGCCTTTAACCGTTATCTCGGCGAACTGTGGGCTGACCTGCGCAAGTGGGTGAAAACTGACATTAACGCCGACGATTCCCGCGTGAAGCAGCGCATCGCCAGCGCCGGACAATGGTTTGGCGAAACGCTGGTTGCCGACGGCGCCCTGCGCACTTCACTGAATGAACATCTGGAGCAAGCCGCACGCAAGGTCGCGCCAGAGTTCGCCAGCTTCCTGACGCGCCATATTAGCGACACGGTGAAAAGCTGGGATGCCCGCGATATGTCACAGCAAATTGAGCTAAACATCGGCAAAGATTTGCAGTTCATTCGCGTCAACGGCACGCTGGTTGGCGGCTCTATCGGACTGGTGTTATACCTGTTGTCGCAAATTCCTTCCCTGCTAACGCTGGCGAACTTTTAAGGAATAAAATTCAATGACGATGAACATCCGCATTTTTTCCCTGCGCGAGACGCCGGAAAAGCGGCACGAGGTCACCGCTTACTTTCAACAACAATGGGCCTCAGAAGACTCCATGAAGGTTTACGAGGATGCGCTGCATCGTTGCATTGGCGCAAAGAACCCACTACCGCAGTGGTATTGGTTGCAGGATGGCGACAGCATTGTTGGCTGCGCCGGATTGATCACCAATGATTTTATCAGTCGCGGCGAACTGTGGCCGTGGCTATGTGCGCTCTATATCGATCCTCGCTATCGCGGGCACGGTCTGGCATTTCGCCTGATTGAACATATTGCGCAGCAGGCCAGACAGTTGGGGTTTATGCAGCTCCATTTGTGTACCGACCTGGAAGGTTTATACGAGAAAGCAGGATTTTACTTTGACGGACCGGGCTATCATCCGTGGGGGGAAGTCTCACGGGTCTACAGTCGTAATCTGTAAACGCGCAATTGTTGCACATCAATAAAACCTGACATATTACAGGGTTATAATGCGGCGTCTTTTTACTGTCTCCCGTGTTACGGGGAAGGAAAATCATGTCGCTCATCACCGATTTACCCGCCATTTTCAATCAATTCTCCGACGCCCGTCAGAAAGGTTTTCTCACCGTAATGGATCTTAAAGAGCAAGGTATTCCGCTCGTTGGGACCTATTGCACCTTTATGCCGCAGGAGATTGCGATGGCGGTGGGCGCGGTTGTCGTTTCCCTATGCTCGACCTCTGATGAAACCATTGAAGAAGCCGAAAAAGATCTGCCGCGGAACCTGTGTCCGCTGATCAAAAGCAGCTACGGTTTTGGCAAAACCGACAAATGCCCCTACTTCTATTTCTCTGACCTGGTGGTGGGCGAAACCACCTGCGATGGTAAAAAGAAAATGTACGAATACATGGCCGAATTTAAAGCGGTACATGTGATGCAACTGCCCAACAGCGCCAGCGATGCGGCGTCCCGTGCGCTATGGAAAGCCGAGATCCTGCGTCTGCAACAGGCCGTCGAAGCCCGTTTTGGCACAGCCATTACCGAAACTGCGCTGCGTGAAGCCATTATTCTCAAAAACAAGGAACGTCGGGCGCTGGCGAATTTCTATCGCGTTGGTCAACTTAACCCACCTGCACTTAGCGGCAGTGACATTCTGAAAGTCGTCTACGGCGCCACCTTCCGCTTTGATAAAGACGCGTTGATCGACGAGCTCAATAGCATGGCCGAGCGCGTACATCTGGAATGGCAGGCCGGGAAACGTCTGGTGTCACGTCCGCGCATCCTGATAACCGGCTGCCCCATCGGCGGCGCGGCAGAAAAAGTGGTTCGTGCCATTGAAGAAAACGGCGGTTGGGTCGTGGGTTATGAAAACTGCACCGGCGCAAAGGCCACCGAACAATGCGTGGCGGAAACCGGCGATGTCTACGACGCGCTGACTGATAAATACCTCGCCATCGGCTGCTCCTGTATTTCTCCAAACGATCAACGTCTTAAGATGCTCAGTCAAATGGTTGACGAGTACCAGGCTGACGGCGTCGTCGATGTCATTTTGCAGGCTTGCCACACCTACGCCGTTGAATCGCTCGCGATTAAGCGCCACGTACGCCAACAGCACAACATTCCCTATATCGCGATTGAAACCGACTACTCCAGCGCAGATATCGGCCAGCTCAGTACCCGCGTCGCCGCATTCATTGAAATGTTGTGAGGAAGGCGGATGACATACTCAATAGGGATTGATTCCGGTTCCACGGCAACGAAAGGCATTTTGCTGGAAGGTAACGTCATCAGGCGTCGCTTCCTTTGCACAACGCCTTTTCGCCCCGCAGACGCGATCGCGCAGGCATGGGAAACGTTGCAGGCTGGGCTGGAGAACAGGCCATTTTTGACCCTCACCGGGTACGGACGGCAACTCGTCGATTATGCCGACAAACAGGTCACTGAAATTTCCTGCCACGGACTGGGGGCGCGATTGCTGGCTCCCGGCACCCGCACAGTCATTGATATCGGTGGTCAGGACAGTAAAGTTATCCAGTTGGATGACGATGGTAATCTCAGCGATTTCTTAATGAATGACAAGTGCGCTGCCGGAACCGGGCGATTTCTGGACGTCATCTCACGCACCCTCGGCGCCAGCGTAGAGCAGTTGGATACGATTACTGCTGGCGTCGAACCACATGCTATTACCAGCATGTGTACAGTATTTGCCGAGTCAGAAGTCATTAGCCTGCGCTCTGCGGGCATCGCGCCGGAGGCGATTCTGGCTGGCGTGATCAACGCGATGGCCAGACGCAGCGCAAACTTCATCGGGCGGCTTTCAGCCCAGGCACCGCTGCTATTTACCGGCGGAGTCAGCCACTGTCACGCCTTTGCCCGTATGCTCGAAGGTCATGTCGGCATCCCCGTACACACGCATCCCGACGCACAGTTTGCCGGTGCAATCGGGGCTGCGTTGATAGGTCAGCGTCAGGAGAAGCGTCAGTGAAGGAAACGCTGTTCTTGTTTCATTCCACCGTCGGTGTCATCAAAATGCGCAAGACGCTACAGGCCGCAGGGGTCCGCTTTCGGGTGGCGGATATTCCCCGCGAGCTTCGCGGTGGCTGCGGACTCTGTATCTACATCGACTGTGTTGCTGGCAGGGAGGAAGAATGGGTGATTCCAGGGCATACCGAATCTATCTACCGCCAGGAAAACGGAGACTGGCGCTGTATAGCCGCGTTCCCCGCCTCCTGAACATGCCGGATTAGCGTGAAAAGCTGATATATATTCGGATTATCCAGGGGATAAACAACAGCGTATAGTCGGTATAGACCACCACTCCGCTAACGCCATAAATATATCTTCATCAGATTGCTCTGCAATTAAATGTCAGCATTTAATAACCTGTAAATAACAGTCAAACATCCCTCTAAAAACTTTATAATTCACTTTTACGTATATACCTTTGCTGATAGCACATGCGTAAAAATGGACATATTAATTAAATTACAACAACACTTCCGGGAAGAGTACATGTCGAGGTTAAAAAAACTCATACTTGGGTTGATTATTCTGGCTGGTTTAATTAGCACGGTAGGCGATTATAAAAACTATGGTCTATTTGGTGCGGCAGGATTGTTTATTATATTCCTGCTAACAACTGTTTTCTTGTGGCAGTGGGCTTCCGGAAAGTTTCCGGAGGTAGCCAAAATACAGGCTATTATTATTTTACTGGCCAGTGCTATTGCTTCTATTTTTGTTATCAACATGGCAATAGCCGGAAACTTGCATGTAGACCTGATGGAAGTCATGCGTATCTCCATTACGCATAATCCTCTTTTTTACCTCATTCTCTGTGCCGTTGCATGGGTAAAAGTGGATATCTGGAAATGGCTATTTAGCGATCTGCAGTCGGAACAAAACCAACCGATGTGAGCCTCAAATGCATGTAAAAAAGGCGTCTTACTAAAGACGCCTTTTGCAATCATCACAAAAACTTAGAACTGGTAAGTCAGGCCAGCAACAACCTGGTTGTCGTCGTTTTTGCCATCAAGCAGGTTAATTTTATAACCTACATCGGCCACCATGTTTTTGTTGAAGTAGTAATCAGTACCCAGCGCAACGTATTCGGTCAGGTCAGTGTTGTCATTGTCACGCGCATGAACGTATGCCACGTTCGGACGCAGGCCAAAATCAAACACATAGGCAGCCATCGCTTCAAAATGCTGTGCTTTGTCCGCATCCTGAATCAGGTTGTGGGACTCGCCGTACATGGTTGCAACGTAGATAGCATTCGCGTCATATTTCAGGCCAGCGCCCCAGAACTCAGCGTTGTCACCTTCCCAGCCGCTACGTTTCTGCTCAGCAGTCACGGAGTTAATGGTATAGGTCGCAATGGCAGAAACGCCGGAATCCGCAATATTGTCATAACCCAGCGAGAAGCCGTAGCCATTACCGTGCTGTTTTGCCGGGTTAGCGTTAGAGTCATCCTGGCCCTGATACTGCGCGCCAACGTTCAGACCATCAACGGCACCAAACAGATTTTTGGTGCGGAGTGTTGCAACGCCAGAAGTGCGTGTAGTAAGGAAACGGTCAGTATCCTCAAAGGAGTCGCCACCGAACTCTGAAAGAGTGTCAGTGTAAGCTCCCACATCGTAAGCGATACCGTAGTTACGACCGTAGTCAAAGCTAACGTCATGGCCGTAATCCAGACCAGCAAACGCCAGACGTGTATTAACGCCATTCTGTGACCCTTCTGCCTTAGAAGCATCAAACTGACTTTCAAACTGGCCGTAACCGGTCAGTTGATCGTTAATTTGAGTCTCACCGCGAAAACCCAGACGCGCGTAAGTACCATCAGCATCTTTACCGTCAGTCCAGGAATGTACCGCTTTTACTTTGCCGTACAGATCCAATTTGTTGCCATCTTTATTATAAATTTCCGCTGCATGAACGGAGGTTACCCCTAATGCCATTACAGCTAATGCCACTACTGACTTTTTCATGTTGTTACTCACTTTTAATTGTGAATTTTGCTATCAACTTTGTTATGAAGACAAAATGCCTGCATAAAAAAGTCCCCTATGGATTAAGGGGAAACACCAATAACACACCAAAAAACATACCGATAAAGGCAATAATGAAGTGGCAAGACATATTTCATTTTGGGTTTTAAATAAAACCCGAACAGAGAGATACTACTTTGAACTTTCGCTTTCGCTCTCATTAATAGAGCGATGTAACATTAACGCTTCCGCAATAATGTCTTGTTTACTTTTACGCGTTTCAAATGCCAGTGTTCGAACATATTCCCAAAGAGAAGTATCAACACGGGCACTTAAAAGGACCATATCTTTAGATCGGGTCCCTCTGGCTTTTCGGATATCGGGATAATCTCGAGAAGGCATTTTTAACTCCTGAACGCAATAACACGCTTATGGCGATGAAATATGCAGT
The DNA here is from genome assembly GCF_035064245.1 of Citrobacter sp. R-1.5.2. Classification (NCBI taxonomy): domain Bacteria; kingdom Pseudomonadati; phylum Pseudomonadota; class Gammaproteobacteria; order Enterobacterales; family Enterobacteriaceae; genus Citrobacter; species Citrobacter sp. R-1.5.2. Next base: position 18,215 of record NZ_JASEYC010000009.1, read on the forward strand.
CAGTGTAAAAACATGTCAACGGCAAAAAAAAATCACAATAGTAATGAAACTGTTAATAAACCCAAAAAAAGTGGAACGATATTTCAAATGAAAGATAACTTGATTGTAGAATAATGTGTAATTTTTACTTTACGAATATTTTTTCTTACTCATTTGATTAAAATGGGAGCGGCTGGACGAGTCATCAACCTGCGCAATCAAAACATCATTCTGACCAATAGGTTACGGAGCGTGATTAATGTCTACTTTTATCCAAATCCTCTGTTTTTATACGCCTTTAAGTACACATTAACGGCACTAACCGTTGGGAAAATCAATGTGATTCTCACTTCGCATTGACCTGTTTTGTCGAAAAATAAGCACGAAAAGGTAAAAATAAGGTAAATGATGCATTTTTTTGCACGCGAAAATAAGTTGTTTTTAATTGATATATGTCAATTTTCGCCCCGCGATAACGCTGCAAAAAACGCCATCTGCATTGATGGAAACATTATTTTACGTCGCGTCCGGACGGGGAAAATAGTCAGAGGAAATCAGTGGGAAGTGATACGTGGGCCGGGATGGCCCACGTTGTAAAAGGGAAGAAAAATCAGGCGTTAACCGTATCCAACGGCCAGGAGTCAAACAGATAACCATCAAAGTCGATATCATCAACGTTTGAAAACTCCAGCAGTCGCTGTTTAACGTTTTCCAGATGCTGCCACATTGCCAGTTTGGCCGCGCGGGCATCTTTTTTAATGAGTGCCGCCAGGATCTGCTTGTGGTCGCCCATCCATTCTTTACGGTAATGGGTATCGTCAAGGTGGCTGTGCAGTTGGATCCACATCGGGTTGTTCTCACGCCACTGCCATGACTGACGAAATAACTCGACCAGCATACTGTTGTGCGTGGCCTCGGCAATGGCAAGGTGAAACTGCATGTCGCCGCTTTCCGAGCCGTTTGGTTCGCTGGAGGCCAGCTCACGTTCTTCCAGTAGCAATGCCTGGCGCATTTTGACGATATCCTCGCGCGTGGCTTGCAATGCGGCAAACTCGGCGATATTGCTCTCTAATAGCTGGCGTGCCTGTAACAGCTCAAAAGGCCCCGCATCATTGCAATGATTAATATCCGTGCTGTCGATTGTCTGCGCGTTAGCGTTGTCGAGAACGTAGATCCCGGCACCACGCCGCACGTCCACCAGCCCTTTAATTTCCAGCATGATTAACGCTTCGCGCACCACCGTGCGGGTAACATTGAGCATCTCGGCTATTTCACGCTCCGGGGGCAGGCGCTCGCCGGGTTGGTATGGCGTCTGGACAATGAGATCGCGGATCATGGCACCCACTTCCTGGTAGGGTCTTTGCTGAGAAGTGTTCGATTTCATTATGTTCTATCCGTCAGATGCGTTTATTCAGATCCGTAGGTCGGATGGCAGGACGCACCTTATCAGGCCTACAAATAACCTTTATGTCGCCTGAACTATAGCATTTGCGGCAAGCCAAAAACAGAAAACGGGTCAACCAAACAGATATTTTGATTGACCCGTCATAGTTCGGGCGTTATGCGTCAGCGTGCAGTGTTGCGACACACTCGCGCGCGCCCTTCTCGCACAGTTGCTGATAAGCCACGATAATTGCTTCCACAAAATCCGCGTTTTCCGCTAAATCATGGCCAAAGATCCCGCTTAATCCCAACAGGGCCATAACGCGTTCACTGCCCTGATACTGCTGATTGATGCGCTGGAATTCCGCCAGCATCGGGTCGACAACGTCAATGGTCTGCCCCTGCTCATCCACGCCGTGGGTATAACGCATCCAGCCCGCCACACCCAGCGCCAGGTGCCGCCAGTCGCTGCCGTTTTGTAGGTGCAGACGAACAGGGTCCAACAGGCGCTGCGGCAGTTTCTGGCTGCCATCCATGGCAATCTGCCAGGTACGATGACGCAGGGATGGATTGCTGAAACGCTCGATCAGCAGGGTCGCATACGCATTGAGATCGGTGCCTTCCGGCATCGACAGTGTGGGAGCCTGCTCCTGCATCATCAATGCAAACGCGGCTTTGCGGTACGCCGGGTTGGTCATAGTATCGGCAATCGTTTCATAACCACCGAGGTAGCCCAGATACGCAAGGAAAGAGTGGCTGCCATTAAGCATGCGCAGTTTCATCATTTCAAACGGCACAACATCGGCAACGAACTGTGCACCGACTTTATCCCAGTCAGGGCGACCGTTCACGAAGTTGTCTTCAATCACCCACTGACGGAACGGTTCACAGGCGATGGCGCACGGATCGTAAACACCCAGTTGATCGGCAATCTCCTGCAACGTCTCTGGCGTCGCCGCCGGAACAATGCGATCCACCATGGTGCATGGGAAAGTGGCGTTTGCTTCAATCCACTGCGCCAGCTGCGGGTCGCGTGCCTGTGCCAGCCCCAGTACCGCAACTTTCGCCACGTGGCCATTTTCACGCACGTTGTCGCAGGACATCACGGTAAAGGCCGGCAGCCCCTGCTCACGACGCAGATGCAGCGCCTGCACGATATAGCCAATTGCTGATTTCGGCGCAGTCGGATTCGCCAGATCGTGTTTAATCAACGGGTTATTGAGATCTAACTGACCGCTGGCGGCATCCGTACAGTAACCTTTTTCGGTTACCGTCAACGAGACAATTGCCGTCTGCGGACGCGCCATCGCACGCAAAATACCGTCGCAGCCGTCAAGATCCGGGTGCATGGCTTCTTTCATCGAGCCAATCACTTTCAGTACGGTGTTGTCCGCACCTTTTTCTGCCACGGTATACAGCAGCTGTTGCTTTTGCAGATTTTCAATCAGTACACAGTCGTTCCCCGGCATCAGGTTAACTTCACAGATACCCCAGTCGCTGTCCGTAGTTTCCAGCAGGTGATGAGTGTACAGAGCCTGATGCGCACGGTGAAAAGCACCGCATCCCAGGTGAACAATACGGGATTGCAGGCGAGAGTTATCCCATGCAGGGCGCGCAACCGGCAGGTTGCTATTGGCAATTGTCGTTGTCATCGTGAACTCCAGAACCCGTCGGAAATGCCGACGGGAAGAGAAAAGAAAAAAGCCGGCCCGACAGGTTGCCGGCCGGTCTGATTTAGCGGCTAAAGAAAGCGCGCTGGATAGCCATCTCAACGCCGCGCACTTCCGCCAGCCCTTTCAGGCGACCAATCGCGGAGTAGCCTGGATTCGTTTTCTTTTTCAGGTCGTCCAGCATCTGGTGACCGTGATCCGGGCGTATCGGAATTAAATCTTCTTTACCTTCGGCTTTACGGCGATGCTCTTCTTCAACAATCGCTTTCACCACTTCATACATATCCACGTCACCATTGAGATGCGCCGCTTCATGGAAGGTTTTCGGGTTATCTTCACGCAGCGTGGAACGCAGGTGGGTGAAGTAAATGCGTGGGCCAAACTGTTTGATCATATCAACCAGATCGTTGTCCGCACGAACACCGTAAGAGCCGGTGCACATGGTGAAACCGTTCGCCATACTGTTGACCGTATCCACCATCCACTGCATATCTTCCACGGTGGAAACAATACGTGGCAGGCCGAGGATCGGGCGCGGCGGATCGTCCGGGTGTACCGCCATGCGCACACCGACTTCTTCAGCAACCGGAATAATCGCCTTCAGGAAGACGGCAAAGTTTTCGCGCAGCGCGGCTTTATCGATATCTTTGTAGCGCTCAAGGTGCTGACGGAACTGGTCAAGGGTATAACCTTCTTCCGCCCCCGGCAGACCGGCGATGATATTGCGGGTCAGACGCGCTTTATCTTCTTCGGTCATGGTGGTGAAGCGTTCCTGTGCCTGAGCGACCTCTTCAGCGGTGTAGTCTGCCTCTGCTCCGGGACGTTTGAGGATATGAATCTCAAAGGCGGCGAATTCAATCTGGTCAAAGCGCAATGCTTTGGAGCCGTCCGGCAGGACATATTCCAGATCGGTACGCGTCCAGTCGAGTACTGGCATGAAGTTGTAGCACACGGTGCGAATACCGCACTGCGCCAGGTTGCGCAGACTCTGTTGGTAGTTGGCAATCCACTGCAGATAGTTACCGGAACGGGTTTTAATGTCTTCGTGGATCGGTACGCTTTCGACAACCGACCAGACCAGCTCCGCCTGTTCAACGATAGCTTTGCGTTTTTCGATTTCCTCAACTGACCACACTTCCCCGTTCGGGATATGGTGCAAGGCGGTAACAACACCGGTAGCGCCTGCCTGACGCACATCAGCTAAAGAAACCGGATCGTTAGGACCGTACCAGCGCCATGTCTGTTCCATGCTTTTAACCTCTTCACATTGTTGGCCCCCGGCGCAAACGCCGCGAGCCACGACTTACTCAACTGCCGGTGTGCTCAACGCATTACGCCAGCAAACCGGACGACATGGCGCATAAATTCTACCTTTCGCCTCCACATGTCAACCTAAACAACAAAATTGGTTAACCAAATCACAAAAACTGTATCAGTGGTCTGACATGAATAGTGAGGTAACGTGATGAAGTTAAGAGGAAATGGCCTGCAGGGCGCGGCCTGAAAGGGAACGGTCTGTTATCAATGTCAACATTGAATATGGATTGTGACATTTATCGCATCAATGGTTAACCAATACGTGTAACATCTCAACCAAAATCATAATGGTTCAACCAAAACAAGGTAGACGTTTTATGCACGTTCTCAATATTCTGTGGGTTGTATTCGGCATCGGCCTCATGCTGGTGCTCAATTTGCGTTTCAAAATAAACTCAATGGTCGCCCTGCTGCTGGCAGCACTCTCCGTCGGCATGTTGGCGGGGATGGATTTAATGGAGCTGCTGCACACCATGAAATCCGGCTTCGGCGGTACGTTGGGTGAACTGGCAATTATCGTGGTGTTCGGTGCGGTCATCGGTAAACTGATGGTCGATTCCGGGGCGGCGCATCAGATTGCTCATACGCTGCTGGCGCGACTCGGCCTGCGCTATGTGCAGCTGTCGGTGATCATTATCGGCCTGATCTTCGGCCTGGCGATGTTCTACGAAGTGGCCTTTATTATGCTGGCACCGCTGGTGATCGTCATTGCCGCAGAAGCGAAGATCCCGTTCCTGAAACTGGCCATTCCGGCCGTTGCCGCAGCGACCACCGCACACTCACTGTTCCCGCCACAGCCGGGCCCGGTGGCACTGGTAAACGCCTATGGTGCCGACATGGGTATGGTCTATATCTACGGTATTCTGGTCACTATTCCGAGCGTTATCTGCGCGGGTCTGATCCTGCCGAAATTCCTCGGTAACCTTGAACGCCCAACGCCTTCATTTATGAAAGCCGATGTACCGGTTGACCAGAACAACCTGCCGTCATTCGGTGTGTCGATTCTGGTACCGCTGATCCCGGCGATCATCATGATTTCCACCACCATCGCTAACATCTGGCTGGTGAAAGGGACGCAGGCGTGGGAAGTGGTCAACTTCTTAGGCTCTTCCCCAATCGCAATGTTCATTGCCATGGTTGTTGCCTTCGTGCTGTTTGGTACCGCACGCGGCCATGACATGCAGTGGGTGATGAACGCCTTTGAAAACGCAGTGAAAAGCATCGCCATGGTGATCCTGATCATCGGCGCGGGCGGCGTTCTGAAACAAACCATTATCGATACCGGCATCGGCGATACCATCGGCATGCTGATGTCACACGGCAATATTTCTCCGTATATCATGGCGTGGCTGATCACCGTGCTGATTCGTCTGGCAACCGGCCAGGGCGTGGTCTCCGCCATGACGGCGGCGGGGATTATTAGCGCAGCGATCCTCGACCCGGCAACCGGTCAACTGGTGGGGGTCGATCCGGCGTTACTGGTGCTGGCAACGGCGGCAGGTTCTAACACCCTGACGCATATCAACGATGCCTCCTTCTGGCTGTTCAAAGGTTACTTTGACCTGTCAGTGAAGGATACGTTGAAAACCTGGGGTCTTCTGGAGCTGGTAAACTCCGTGGTTGGCCTGATAATCGTGTTGATCATCAGCATGATTGCATAACGTCGATACCGCTCTGGCCTATAGCGCCAGAGCGGTTTTCCATCCTGCCTCAACAATCTTCAATAATCAGATACACCGCTTTCACCGGGCCATGCACCCCAACCACCTTGATAAGCTCAATATCCGCCGTTGAACTGGGTCCGCTAATGATATTAATACACGACGGCATCCGCTCACCGGCCTGCGCCTTCTGATGCAGAATTTCTGCCAGCTGCGCCACCCGCGGCAGAATGGTGCTTTTACGCAGCACGAAAATCGAGGACTCCGGCAACAGGCTCAGGGAACGCCCTCGCTCGGGTGCGGAAAACAGCACCACGCCGCCGGACTCCGTTAAGCCGTACTCGGCATACACTACGCCGACTTTCGCCTGCTCGGCCTGGGTAATATTTTCGCTACCGCGAGCCGGATCCCAGACCACGGCATTGCATTCCTGCTGCAGGCGTTCGGTTATCCCCAGTTCCACCAATCGGCTGTCGCCGCTCAGCACCACCGGTTGATGACCCAATTCTTCGCACAGACGAAGCGCCGTGTCTGCGGCCTGGTCCTCGCGAGTCAACTCACAGCGGGCCAGCATCACTTCGCTGGCAAACTGGATAAACGCATCACAGCGCAGCTCGGGGCTAAGTTCGGTCAGGCGCTCGTTGGCATAGTTGTTCACCGGCGCGGCATCCGCTTGCGGTTCGAATCGCAACGGGCGGCCCAGCGCCTGGGCGATGGTGTTTAAAAACGCGGTACGGTTATCCATTCTTTTTCTCCTGCGCCTGATGTTTCTTAAACCAGCTGCGGAAGCTCTCGCCGTCAGCATCAGGCAGATCGCGCGCCTCCATCCAGTCACCAATCGCGCCAACCTTGAGCGGCGTTTTACCGCCATTGATGAACCAGCTCGCCGCATGCGCGCCTGCCATCATCCCCACTTTCCACAGCCCAGGATGACTATTGGCATACGCGAACATTTTTATCGCCCGGCGCTCGGCTTTCGGGGTAATGCCCTCTTCAGCCATAACGCGACGATGACGCAGGATCAGTTTTGATAACGGAATACGTACCGGACAAACGCTGTCGCAGGCCGTGCAGAGCGAACAGGCATACGGCAGATCTTTGAAATCTTTATAGCCGCCGAGCAGCGGAGAAATCACCGCGCCGATAGGACCTGGATAGATTGAGCCATACCCGTGTCCACCAATGTGGCGGTAGGCCGGACAGGTGTTCATACAGGCTCCGCAGCGGATGCAGCGCAGCACATCGCGAAACTCAGAACCGAGCACCTGCGAACGGCCGTTATCGACAATCACCAGGTGGAACTCTTCCGGTCCATCAACGTTATCCGCCTCACGCGGGCCGGTCAGCCAGGTGTTATAGCCTGTCAGACGAGCCCCTACAGCACTGCGCGCCAGCATGGTGATCAGCACATCCACGTCAGCAAAGGTCGGTGCGATACGCTCCATCCCCATCACCGCAATGTGCGTTTTCGGCAGCGTGGTGCACATGCGCGCATTGCCTTCGTTGGTCACCAGGCAAACAGAACCGGTTTCCGCGACGGCAAAGTTACAACCGGTAATGCCAATTTCAGCACTGAGGAAATCCTCGCGGATCTTCTGGCGAATGAATAAGGTCATCGCTTCTGGCGTTTCCGGACCATCGTACCCCAGGCGCTCGTTCAGCACGCGGCGGATCTGATAGCGATCTTTATGAATAGCCGGAACCACGACGTGCGAAGGCGGGTCCTGATCCAGTTGCAGGATGTACTCGCCGAGATCGGTTTCGATCACCTGAATTCCGGCATCCTGCAGCACATGGTTGACGCCGATCTCTTCGGTCACCATCGACTTGGACTTCACCACCTTCTTCGCGTTTTTACTCTGCGCGATCTGCAAAATGTAGCGGGTAGCCTCTTCTTTGGTTTTGGCGAAATAGACGTGACCGCCGTTTTCCGTCACTTTCTCGGAGAGTTGATACAGGTAAGCGTCGAGATTGCTCAGAACGTGATCGCGGATCTGGCTGGCACGATCGCGCCAGTCTTCCCAGTGGCCTAATTCATCGACCATTTTCTGGCGATTCGCGCCGATACGCTCCTGCGCATTGGCCACAGCTTTGCGCATGATCGGATCTTCTATCTGCTGACGGATGCGCAGTTTAAACTCTACATCGCTGGTTTTTATTGACATCTCATTCCCCTCAGCGGCTCATCAGCACTTCAGCAATATGCATCACTTTGACCGGCTGGCCTTCCCGTTGCAGTCGACCGCCAATATTCAGCAGGCAACTGACGTCCGCGCCAATCAAATACTCCGGCTTCGCATCCATCAGATGTAAAACTTTCTCTTTCACCATCTCGCCGGATATCTCGGCCATCTTGACCGAGAACGTCCCGCCAAAGCCGCAGCAGGTGTCCTGATCGGCAAACGTCAGCAGCTCCAGTCCACGCACGTTTTTCAGCAGCGTGAGCGGCTCTTCCTTTACACCCAGCTTGCGGGTCAGGCTACAGGAAGGGTGATACACCGCCCGTCCCTGCAGGCTAGCGCCGACATCCACCACGCCCAGTTTGTTCACGATAAAAGAGGTGAGATCCTGCATACGCGCGGCAACTTTCTCGGCACGCAGCGCCCAGTCCGGTTCATCGGCCAGATAGGTCGGGTAGCTTTTTACTGCGTAGGTACAGGAGCCTGCCGGGGAGATAATCGGGTCGTCGTTGTCTTCCAGGGCGGCGATCAGGTTTTTCATCCCTGGGATCGCTTCTTTGATATAGCCGCTGTTGATGGCTGGCTGACCACAGCACCCCTGTTTTTCAGGGAAATTCACGCGGCAGCCCAGTTTTTCCAGCAGCAATACGGAGTCTCGTGCCATCCGTGATTTCAGTGCATCACCAATACAGGTGACAAAGAAATTTACATTCACAATAACTACTCCATTGCTTCATTTCTGTTTATTGCGCTTGATATCGCGATATCAAGCAAAGGTTCAGCCGTATATCACGCCCAGTTTTTCGTTTTTTTGGTTTTACTCATGCCTGGATTCATGGTGATGTTCGGATCGTTTCCCGTTGCTGGCGACGCTCCGCTTCTTATATCAGGACAATCGCAAATGTCTGTATTTTCATTTGTATGACAAAATTAAATAATCCTCTAATCGACTCGCACATGCAACACCCTGGTTTATTTCTTTCGGCCTTGCTCACATTTTTATATTGAAAACCACCGCGTTATTAAAACCTAAAAAACAGTTTCATGTGATTACTAATCTCGTCACTACCATTATTAAAAAGGTTATTAAATAACTACTTATAGGTATTAGGCTTACTCTTAAGTATATTTACCTGGCGGAAGCTTTTAATTAAAAGATTACAATAGTTACAAAACTATTAATCATAATTACTTTATTCACTGAAGCGATTCAGTTTACATATTTTATTTATGCATCAATGTAGCCTTTCCACCATAAATATAAATCAGGTTTAATAAACCAATCAGGAATTGCAATGAACGAATATTTTATGTTTGCCCTGGCACTCTCTCCGTTACTACTGATGGTATTTTTAATATTGAAATTGAAAATGCCCATCCATTATTCCGTGTTGATCTCTTTAGTATTCACCGCCGCGCTATCAGCGATATTCTGGGCGATGCCGGTACAGAATCTGCAAGCCGCAATAGGCTATGGCGCACTGAAGGGATTATGGCCGATTGTGATTGTGATCCTCGGCGCTATCTTTAGTTATAACGTCATGCAGGCAACCAAAGCGCTGGATATTCTGCGCGATATTCTCGCCAGCATTAGCGAAGATAAGCGTATTCAGGTGCTGCTGATTTCATGGTGTTTTGGTGGATTTCTTGAAGCCGCGGCGGGCTATGGCACGGCGGTCGCCATTCCGATCGGCATCCTCATTGCGCTGGGATTCAACCCGCTGAAGGCGGCGATTGCTTCTCTGGTAGCAAATACCGTTCCCACCGCATTTGGCGCGGTCGGGATCCCGGTTTCTATTCTGGCAGAACAGGTTAATTTGCCGGTTTATACCTTAGGCGGAACCATTATTTTGCAGCTCGCGCTGTTTAATATCCTGCTGCCGTTTGTGATTGTCTGCATTATTGGCGGCGGCCTGAGAGCCATTCGCGGCGTATTTCTGATCACGTTGATTTGCGGCATCACCACGCTGGTTCCGCAATATTTTGTCGCCATCCATCTTGGCGCGGAATTACCCGCCTTTGCCGGTAGCCTGGTCAGCCTGTTTGCCGTGGCGATGGTCAGTCGCCTGCGCAAAGGGAAAACCGATCCCGAGTGGCGCATTGAGGTCAGCCATACCCGCGAAACCACGCCGCGCTCGGCAAAAGTGTTGTTCCGGGTTGGCTCTATTTATCTGTTTATTTTTGTGTTTATCCTGCTGTGCTCGCCGCTGTTCCCGACAATAAAAGGCGCAGCGTCCCAACTGGCTTCGGTGCTGCATTTCACGCTCGCTGACGGCAAAACGATGGCGCTGAAAGTGGAATGGGTGACCACGCCGGGGATGCTGATCATCTTTGCGACCATTATCGGCGGTTTTATTCAGGGAGCGTCCGCACGTGGGATGCTGGAAGTATTTATCAAAACGATTTTCCAGCTTAAAAACTCTATCGTCGCAATTATGGCGATCGTCGCGCTGGCCACGGTGATGGATCTCAGCGGGATTATCTCCACGCTGGCCCAGTCGATTGTCGATCTGACCGGCAGCTCGTACGTATTCCTCGCCCCGGTCATCGGCGCGCTGGGCACGTTTGTGACCGGCAGCGATACCAACTCGAACATTCTGTTCGGCAAGCTGCAAACCATTGCCGCCAGCAAGTTACATATCGATCCTAACTGGCTGGCGGCGGCCAATACCTCTGGCGCTACGGGGGGGAAAATGATTTCGCCGCAAAGCATCGCCATCGCGGTTTCTGCCACCAAAATGGACGGTCAGGCCAACCAGATTATGTCTGGCACCATGAAATACTGCTGCGCCTACATTGTGATCCTCGGCCTGAAAGTCGGTCTGTTTTATTACTGGTTTATGGCGTAAACCATTGTCAACCCCGTCAAATTCGCGGCAATCGTATTTGACGACACAGTGACCAAAAAGGTTTACACCGCCCCGGGAACGGAACGAGGCAACAGACTTTACGATTTGTCGGCGCTGACTAAAATAGCGCCGATGTTTCAAATCGAGGATTATTGTTATGTTGTTCTGGAAAAAGATGGTGAAGAAGTTCGACGCCTTTTCCGCGTTGATTCCACCACGCTACTTCCGCGTGTAATACCTGGCACTTATGCCTGATGGCGCTTCGCTTATCAGGCCTACATTTCACACTCATTTGTAGGCCTGCGTTTCACGCTCATTTGTAGGCCGGATAAGGCGCGAGCCGCATCCGGCAGCGACAGCAGCGTAAAATGCTCACCCCTTCCTCTTACGCAGACCGCATGCTCTTAACACCGCCACCCACAGACGAAGCCACGCAAAACGGTAGACCAACGGATGCTGAAGCCGCAGCAATGTCAGAAACACAGAGCCCCCTTGCGGCGTCAGATCACCGTTGCCTGATAGCGAACCTGTGGGTCCATAATCTGATGACGCGCGTCTATCAGCCGCAGTTCATACGAATCGCGCTCTTTCGTCAGCCGCATTACCGCATCGACAACACTTGTCGTTCGCTCCAGCGCCAGTTTATCCTCAAAGCCATTCAGCAACGAAGCCAACATCACACTGCAAATCAGATCCCCAACACCCACCGGCATTTTGGCAAAGGTATACAGCGGCCGGGCAATGTGTAACGTCTGTTCCGGTGTCACCAGCAGCATTTCAAACGCCTGCTTATCACGCGAGCAGTCGCCGAGATGTTTCACCAGCACCTTCTTCACGCCCCACGCCACCAGTTGCTGCGCCGCTTCCACTACTTCGTCAAAACTACGCAGTTGTCTGCCCGTCAGCACACCCAGTTCATAGAGATTTGGCCCCATTATGTCGGCCAGTTGAATGGCGTCATCGACAAAAAAGGCCTCCACACCCTGCGCGACAATGCAGCCTTTTTGCGGATCACCCATCACCGGATCGCAAAAGTAGAGCGCCTGTGGGTTACGCTGACGAATGGTGGTAACCGCGTGCTTTACCTCTTCGCAGTGACGTTTATCACCGAGATAACCCGACAACACGGCATCGCACTGGGCGAGCTTTTGCAGATCGTCCAGCCCGCTGATGATCGCACTCAACTCACCGTGCGGCATCGCCATCCCCTGCCACATCCCGTACTGGGTATGGTTGGAAAACTGTACGGTGTAAAACGGCCAGACATCAATACCCGAGAGCTGCATCGGCAACACCGCGGCCTTATTCCCGGCATAGCCATAAACGACTGACGACTGAACAGACAACACGTTTTTCATTTTGACTCCGTCTAACGAAACGTTGGCAGCAGACCAAATACGTCCAGAACAACCGTCAGATAAACAACCGCCCCACAGACAATCACCAGATTGAGCACGGTGTTATTACACGGCGCGGTATAGCTGGCGGTCGGAAAACGCTTTCGCGCGGCTTTCACCAGGAACGGCGGCAGGATCACGCTCCAGATAGTAAAGGCCAGACCGGCGTAACCAATCGCGTGCACAAAACCATTCGGGAAGAAGAAGCACACGGCGGCTGGCGGGAAGTAGGTCACCAGCGCGGTTTTCAGGCGGCCCACGCCGTTATCCGGGAAATGAAACAGGTCGGCTATGTAATCGAACAGGCCAAGTGTCGCCGCCAGCAGGGAACTGGCTACCGCAAAGTTGCCGAAGAAGGTCAGGATCAGGTCCATATAGCGGCTGGTGAACAGTTCACTGATCGCCTCGACAAACACGTCAATATTGCCGCCTTTAGCGATAATCGGCGGGAATGAGGAACGGCTGATGTTGCCCATCGTGACGCCCAGCCAGAAGATATACAGCAGCAGGGCAAACAGCGTACCGATGATAATCGAACGCGTAATATGTGAGACACCCCCCTTGCCATACAGTTTGACCAGGCTCGGCACGTTACCATGGAAACCAAACGAGATAATGCAGAACGGCAGCGTCATCAGAATATACGGCAGGTACTGCGAATTCGGCAGCGCTACCGCCACGCTGTCGACAAGTTTCGCCACCTCAATATGACCCACCAGCCCGGAGAAGGTGGCAAAGAACGCGATAAATTTACCGATAATCAACACGGTAGTGATGCGCCCAACCAGCAGTGAGCTGTACCAGGCAATTGCCCCGACCAGCATACTGACGATCACCACCGAGATATTCGCCGGAAAGCGCACACCGCTGTATTTGAACACGGTTTGCGCCATCACCGCTGACGAACCAGAAATATAAGCATAGGTCAGAATATACAGCACAAAGCCGAAAGCGATACCGACAACGATATTCCATTTACGGCCTAATAAATCCTGAGTAAAGGTATTAAAACTGGCACCGGCGCCATAATGCAGGTTGACTTCAACCAGCATCAGACCGGTTAATAACATCATGATGGCGATAAACAGAAGAATAACAGACGCACCGGGGAACCATACGCCGGCCATCGCAATCGGCAGGGAAAACATCCCGCCACCCACAACGGTTGCAATAACCAACATGGTTCCGCTAATCAGTCCGGGGGTACTACTCTGTCGCTCAATGGCATTAATATCCATGATAAATGTTCCTGTAGACTATTCGTTATAATTACAGCTGTCATTTGTACATCATGCGGATAATAAAAATGTCGGAGTCAGGGTTTGCTTCTTTTAGTTATGTCACGGTAACGGGCACCGCAAAGGCTTCCTGTTCATGGAAAAAGAAAACAAAAAAGCCCCATCAGTGATGGGGCCATAAAAATAATTTAGATATAATCAAAGCGTGCAGTAAAGAAGCGTAGCTGCTTCGGCTCGTAAATAAACTTCAGCCCGCGAATATCTTCTTTATGCTGGTAAAGTTTAATGATGCCGTCAGCCACCACATCCATATGCGCGTAGGTATAAACGCGGCGTGGAATAGTCAGACGCACGGTTTCCAGTTTCGGTCTGTGATGTTCGCCGGTCACATTATTACGACCCGCAGAGATAATTCCGCGCTCCATACTGCGTACGCCAGTTTCCACATAGATGCTGGCAGCCAGGCTTTGCGCAGGGAACTCGTCCTGCGTCAGATGCTCACAGAAGCGACGCGCATCGAGGAATACCGCGTGACCGCCAACCGGTTCAACAATCGGTACGCCTGCGGCTTTCAGCTTGTCGCCCAGGTAGCGAACCTGCTTCACACGATGCTCAATATATTCGTACTGCATAGCTTCGCGTAGGCCAATCGCCATGGCTTCCATGTCACGTCCAGCCAGGCCGCCGTAAGATGGCATCCCTTCGTAGACCACGACTAACTCTTTGGCAGAAGAGAACATTTCGTCATCGTTCATGCACAGGAAACCGCCGATGTTCACCAGACAGTCTTTTTTACCACTCATGGTACAACCGTCGGCATAGCTGAACATCTCATGGACGATCTCTGCGATGCTCTTGTTCTCAAAGCCCTGCTCTTGCTCTTTGATGAAGTAGGCGTTTTCCACGCAGCGGGTAGCATCGTAGAACACTTTAATGCCGTGTGCTGCCGTCAGTTCACGCACCGCGCGCATGTTCGCCATCGAGACCGGCTGTCCGCCCGCGAGGTTCACCGTCACCGCCAGGCAGATATAGGCAATATTCTCAGCGCCTTTTTCATCAATCAGCTTTTGTAATTTTTTAAGATCGATATCACCTTTAAACGCAATATTCAGACCGGCATCGTGCGCTTCGTCACGAACGATATCGACAAATACCGCACCATTTTTTTCCTGATGATAACGGGTGGTGGTGAAATACATATTCCCGGCAACATATTGCCCTGGTTTAATTGCCAGCTGCGATAACAGGTTTTCTGCACCGCGGCCCTGGTGAGTCGGAACAATATGTTTAAAGCCAAACAGTTCCTGTACGGTTCTTTCCAGATGATAGAAGTTTTCGCTGCCCGCGTAGGCTTCATCACCCATCATCATTCCGGCCCACTGCTTATCGCTCATCGCGTTGGTGCCACTGTCGGTCAGCAGGTCAATATAAATATCTTTCGAGTTTAACAGGAAAGTATTGTAACCCGCTTCCTGCATTTTCTTAAGGCGCTCATCACGCGGGATCATAGATACAGTTTCAACGCTTTTAATACGGAAGGGTTCTGCCGGATAATTCATTTTGTTTCTCCAGTAACAGTGGTCATGTACGTATTAATGTGAAGTAAAGCATATCGGGTTCATCAGTAAGCCTTGATGAAATATAACTATTCACCTCCTGAACCAGGGGGAGAAATAATGTGCAGGCACTATGCAAGATTTGATTGATTATGGAAATAGCACGGTCAACATTAATCATTGGCGATAATTTAAAAAGCTGTAAATGTGAGTGATGCAAATCACACGTCATTTTTTTACCCGTTCATATTCAACAAGTTTTTTTTTGCGTTTTGATTTGCCCTTCACCGTTGCATGTCACTGGAGAGGGGAAATACTGAAAACTTAACTTTCCAGGCTGTTCTTATTATGTATTGGTGAATGAGTACACCCCATTTTGTGAGAGTCGGATCACTTCATGAGGTTATATTTGTGATTTACATCACTAAAAGTGTAAAGCAAAGTGTACAAAACGGTGTTGTTTCAGAATTTGCTATTTGCTTCAGTGAGTTAGATCGCATTTTTGGTCTGATGCCAACCGGTGTTGTTTTCTGGAGCGTAGCGATATTGAGGCGTGCAAAAGGGAATGAATTTATACGGTGAATAATACCGGATTTATTGGGATGAGGGCGTTTTCTATTTATTCCGAAAGCGTGCTATTCGCGCTTATTTCATTGTATTTACATCTGGACTTCCCCCAGTTCACTGGGGTTATTTACAGGAGTTTTATTAGTGCGATGCGAAGGTGCACCAACACCTGCGCATCGCTAATCGCAGTAACTATTATCGGAGAATAGTCACCATGACTGATACGCATTGTATTGCAGTTTCGTTTGCTCCAGAAGTGCACGCCGCAGATAACCGCCGCCTAAAAGTGGGTTATGCGAGCCGTTATCCTGATTACAGCCGTATTCCGGTGAAATACGTCCAGTTTCCGTCCATTGTGATGAAGGGGATGTGGCTGAAAGCTGCCGGATTCGACACCGGCACCCGCGTCGATGTACGCGTAATGCAAGGCTGCATCGTGTTAACCGCTCGCGCACCTGAACCCGAAGAGTCAGAACTGATGAAATCCCTGCGCAAAGTAGAAAAGCTCTCCGCACGCAAACAAAAGCAGGTGCTGGAGTTTATCGCGGTGATTGCGGGGAAAGGGTCGAAGGGGTGAGCGTGTGATTGTCATTGAGGCGCCTGCGGGCGCCTTTATTGGGAGTGACGATTAATCCCGAGAAAGCACAGTATTATCCAAATGGGTATCTACTCTGTATTTAGTTTTTCTTATCAATTGATTGAATCATACCAAACTTTATCAATGATATTTCAATCTCTGTAATCCAGTGTTCAGGGCACGGCTTAACACGCTGATTAGGATCTTTACGATTATGGGGCTGTCGTTTAGTAAGTCCATGCATATCCTTTACATGGGCAATCCAACAAGGATGATGTATTGTTTTTCCAGTTCTTTCTCGAATATCAGCAGTAATCTCTTTATACGTTGCCATTTAAATAAATCACCCCAAAAAAACTACAGCACTGTCGCAACAATGCTTCCACAATCATTCAATAGAAGTGGAAAGAAGAAGATTAAGTGCGCCTTTCCTCCTCACAGCATCAGCGCTATACCAATTTCTTATCATTGAGGCCAAATCATCATCATCGGCATAAAAATAGGCTAAAGGTAACTCCAACACATCAGCAAGCTGTTGAACTATTTCAATATTTGCCTGATGAACCCCTTTCTCATACCTATTGATACGTGGACTTGCGACAAATTCATCGATCCCGGCAAGAATACCAAGCTGTTTTTGTGACAAACCCTTAGCAAGCCGTGCTTCTTTAAGACGCTTACTGAAGGTTCGATTGTACATTGTAGAATCATTCATAACTACGATAATCGTAGCTATTGAGCTTTTCAGATACTACGAAATACGTAGCATAAAATTACGTTATATTTTACATACCAATTTCATCAAAGTTAGATCCTCTTTCCAAAACTACGAAAAACGTAATTTTATCACTCGAAAAATACTACGAATTACGTAGCATACGTAATGTTACTTAAACAGAGATGAAAGTGAAATGAACACAAATTGGCACAAGGCCGACATCATTGCGACATTGCATAAAAAAGGAATGTCACTGGCAGCACTGTCCAGAGAGGCAGGATTGAGTTCGTCCACACTGGGCAATGCTCTGGAGAGACCATGGCCTAAAGGTGAAATCATCATTGCTAAGGCAATTGGCATCCCACCAGAGGTTATCTGGCCAGAAAGATACTACAAGGGAGGAGAGTTTATAAATCGCGGTGAGTTGATACGTAAGTTCCGTACACAGATGTAGTTACGTAAAAAAAGACGTAATACAACTCAAAGAAATGTTCAGACACTTTGTCAGATTATGCTTTAAGAAGAGAAAGCATTTATAAATAGAATGCTTTTACGTAAAATAACACGTAAGAGCGCTAACCGAACAA
This sequence comes from Citrobacter sp. R-1.5.2, assembly GCF_035064245.1. Lineage (NCBI taxonomy): Bacteria > Pseudomonadati > Pseudomonadota > Gammaproteobacteria > Enterobacterales > Enterobacteriaceae > Citrobacter > Citrobacter sp. R-1.5.2. The sequence continues at coordinate 35,894 of NZ_JASEYC010000009.1, forward strand.
CAGGGAATCCGCCATGGCGAACTTCGACGCTGATTACTGCTATTCTTTCCCCGCTGTACGCGGAGTACAAGCAGGCAGGCCATTTTATATTGCAACCTGCCCTATGCGCATCATACCCAAAATTTTTAGCTTTGATGAAACCGATGTTCCACCAGAGCTGCGTGCTCAACGCATTCTGAACAAATCCAGAATACCTGAGATGGTCAGGTATCTGCTTGAGAATCCGAAAGATTATGTATTCTCTGCATTGACAGCCTCTATTGCCGTTGATGTTCAGTTTAATGAGTACGAAAACTCAAACAATCTAGGAACACTTAAAGTTCCGATGGATGCCCAGATCCTCATTAATGATGGTCAACATCGTCGTAAAGCGATTGAGGACGCTTTAGCCGAGCGTCCGGAACTCGGCCAGGACAACATTCCAGTGCTGTTTTTCGTTGACGAAGGGTTAAAACGTAGCCAGCAGATGTTTGCTGATTTGAACAAATACGCGATTCGCCCTAGTCCATCGCTTTCAGCGCTTTACGATCACCGTGATGTAAGTTCAAATCTGGCACGTTATCTGGCAATGACAATAGAGCCATTTATCGGCCTTACCGAACTTGAAAAGTCCAGCATCAGTATGCTTTCCAATAAGTTATTTACGCTGAGTAGCATTAAACAGGCAACTCGAGCGCTTTTGGGTAAAGATCCGAAAGTTGGCAGTATTGAAGACAACACGGCTATTGCCACACAATATTGGCAAGCTATTTACAAAGTAATGCCTGATTGGCAGCTTGCTGCACGGAAAGAAGTTTCCCCTGCTCAGCTGCGTCAGGACTATGTGCATGCGCACGGTATCGGCCTGCAAGCACTGGGGTTGTTGGGACGTTCACTTCTCGCTGAAGAGCCAGAACAGTGGCAACAGAAGATACTGAAACTCAAATCCTTCGACTGGCGTAAAAGCAATCCCGAAATGGTTAAACGCGCAATGCAGCATGGCAAGCTGAGTAAGACGGGAACTGCTATTCAGCTCACATGCAATGCACTTAAACTCGCGCTATCTATTCCCCTCACTCCTGAAGAACAGGAGCTTGAAGCTCAAATGGTTGTCTCATGAGTAAATTAGTTCAGGCCTACGATTTGGCCGAATACGAAGATTTTATTAATCAGGAGCAGTTCGCTGGACGCCCTCTGGCCGAATATGTTGCTGAGGTTCAAAGAATTTATTGTGCGGATAGGCGTCCGTGGGTAATTGGCTATAGCGGCGGGAAAGATTCTTCCGCCGTGATCACGCTGGTGTATCTGGCCCTGCTTGGCCTGCCCCCAGAAATGCGCAGCAAAGATGTTTTTGTAGTGTCATCCGATACGCTGGTGGAAACACCAGTGGTAGTAGATTTAATTAAGAAAACGATGCTGCAGATTGAGGCAGGTGCAAAGCGTAATGGCCTGCCGATCACTCAGCACGCTGTGACGCCTAAAACCAACGAAACGTTCTGGGTGAATTTGCTGGGGAAAGGCTATCCGGCCCCAACCCGCAGTTTCCGCTGGTGTACCGAGCGTATGAAAATCAATCCGGTGAGCGACTTTATTAAAGATAAGGTTAGCCAGTTTGATGAAGTGATTGTTGTCCTCGGCTCACGTAGTAGCGAGAGTGCTTCCCGTGCGCAGGTCATCGCAAAACACAAAATTGATGGCTCACGCCTGGCCCGACATACCACGCTGGCAAATGCGTTTATCTATACGCCTATTGATACCTGGGATGTAGAAGACGTCTGGAAGCTGCTGCGCGGCGCGTTCCGCTATGCTCCTGAAGATATCGACGAATGGGAAAGCCCTTGGGGTGGCAATAACCGCCCGCTTTGGACTCTTTATATGGATTCCTCAGCTCAGGGTGAATGTCCGCTAGTTATTGATGACAGCACGCCTTCCTGCGGTAACTCACGCTTTGGTTGCTGGACATGTACTGTCGTCACAAAAGATAAAGCGATGGAAAGCTTAATCCAGAACGGTGAAGAGTGGATGTCGCCACTTTTGAAATACCGCGACCTGCTGGCTTTCACAACCGATCCAGTAAACAAAGATACCTACCGCAACTATAAACGGCGCACAGGTAAAGTGAGCTACCAGTATGCAAAAGATGGCGAGGAACTTACAGCTGAGCGTAAACATGTACCAGGTCCTTACTGGCTTAAGTATCGCCAGGAATGGTTGAAGGAATTGCTGACGATTGAGCGTGATATGAACGCTCAGGGCCATACCATTACATTAATCACAGAACCTGAGCTTCATGCCATACGCCAGCAATGGCTAAAAGATCCCAACGAGCCTGACTGGTACGACACATTACCGGGCATTTATCGCGAGGTTTATGGCAAGGATCTGGACTGGGTTATAGACGATCAATCACGTTTCGACGCCAGCGATGCAGATTTGTTGATACAGATAGCTCAGGGATTTGACGTTGCACCCGAGATGGTCATGAAGCTGATTGAACTGGAAGTGTCAATGGAAGGGCTAAGCCGTCGTCAGGGGATTTTTGACAAACTCGGTACCATTCTAAAACAGGACTGGGGTAGTCTCGAAGAGATCCAGCAGCAACAAGCAGCACTACAAAAACGTAACGACCGGGATATTCACCAGGAAGAAGTCACCAGGCTGGAAGCTGAACTTCAGGTTCTACAGCGAAGAATTGTCGATGCCAGTGAATCCTCTGTTTTAGTCGAGGAGGAAAACGAACGTGCTCATTAAACAACTAGTGTTACATAATTTTCGGGTATTTAACGGTACTCATGCCATTGATCTGGCCCCCAGAAAGCGCCCACACGATTTGAATCCACGACCTATTGTACTGTTTGGTGGTTTAAACGGTGCAGGGAAAACGTCGATCCTATCAGCGATCCGTCTAGCACTATATGGTCGGCTGGCGTTTGGCCTTGCCACTCAACAACAGGAATATGTCGAGCAACTTAGTTCGTTAATTCACAACGGTGCGTACGATATTGAACAACCTGAGGAAGCCGCTGTCGAATTGACCTTTACCTATAATAAGGGCGGCCATGAAGCGGAATTTACCGTTACGCGAACCTGGAAAAAAGGTAAGAAAGATCGCCTATCTCTGCAACAGGATGGACAGCCACTCAGTGAGCTGGATTACGATCAGTGCCAGGGGTTTCTTAATGAATTAATCCCGCATGGCATTGCCGATCTGTTCTTTTTTGATGGCGAGAAAATTGCGGAGCTGGCGGAAGATGAATCCGGCAATATTTTGCGTACCGCAGTGCGCCGTTTATTAGGTCTGGATCTGATATCCAAACTGCGTAATGACTTAATGATTTTTGTTAAGCGCCAGCAATCCAGCCAGTTGGTGGGTTCTCAACAACAGCAGATTGCAGAGCTTGAAAAACAAAGTAAAGAATTGGCCTGCCAGACTGAAGAGATACTGGAAAGAGCCGATTTTGCCAAATCGCGGATTGAGTTTATTTCTAAAGATATCATCCGTTATGAAGGTTTGCTAAATGCTCAGGGGGGGGCTTTTGCCCAGACAAAAGCGCAGGAAAAGCAGAAAGTTGATGCGTTATTGAAAGATAAGGAACGTCTGGAAAAAGCACTGCGTCAGGAATGTGATGGGCCGCTACCTTATGCGCTTGCGCCCACTATTTTGTCTCGTTTACTGCAACAAATTACTGATGAAACGCAGATTAAACAGGCAAAAAGCTTTGAAAAAGAGCTGAGCCAGTTTTTAACGCAACTCAGAAATGATATTGCATTTCGTTCTGAGGGAACTGGCAAAATAGCAGCTGAAGCGATTACCGATAATCTAAAAGAGTATATGGCAACTAAGCCTAAAGGCGATTTGCTGTTTGATATCTCTGAACGTGAAGCCGGTATGCTCCAACAGTCGATTGAACAAGACAGCAAAAAGGCATGGCAACGCTTCGATCTTTACCGTACCCAGTTATCAGAGACTGAACAGCAGTTAGAGCAGGCTGCTGCAAATATTGCCCGCGCCCCGGAAGACGACCAGTTAATGGAGCTCTTTGAGAAGCTACGCGAACTGGATAAGCAACGTGAAAAACAGCGGCAAAAATATCTTTCATTGCTGGAAGATGCTAAACGAATTAAGCAACAGCAACTGGATTGCGTTCGTCAGGTACAAAAAATGCATGATGTTGCCCGAAGTCAGCATGGCTTGAGTAGCGCCTTTAAAAACGCTCAAGAAACGATTAATTTACTCGATCGATACAGTGATGTATTAACGCAGGCAAGAGTGAAAACACTGTCAGCGAATTTCGAAATAGCCTATCGCAAACTGGCCCGTAAAGAAGATTTACAACTTAGTGCGCACATTAACCCAGAGACGTTTGACGTAGAGCTGATTGATGAACAAGGATCCGTCATAAAACGTAAGCTGCTTTCTGCCGGTGAAAAGCAAATTTATGCAATTGCTATTCTTGAGGCTTTAGCAAAAACCTCAGGACGTGATTTACCGGTGATTATCGATACGCCATTAGGACGTCTGGATTCTCAGCATCGGGATAAACTGATTAACCACTATTTCCCGTTTGCCAGCCATCAGGTAGTGCTGCTATCTACTGATACGGAAGTGGATGAGCGTTATTTTGTTGATCAATTGCGTGATGATATCTCTCATGCTTATGAGATTGTGTTTAATGCACATACCAAATCGTCTGCACTGAAACCTGGCTATTTCTGGGAATTAACTAAGGAGGCGATCTGATGCTCCCGAATCGAATGGTGCTTAGTCGTCAGACTGAAGAGCAGCTTAAAAAATTGAAAGGATATACAGGGATTACGCCCAATGTCGCTGCTCGACTGGCATTTTTCCGTTCGGTAGAGAGCGAGTTCCGTTATTCGCCTGAGCGGGATACCAAGAAGCTGGATGGCTCGCTGGTACTGGATAAAATTACGTGGCTGGGGGAGACATTACAGACTACAGAATTGGTGTTGAAGATGCTTTATCCACAGATGACGCAGAAGGATATGATTAAAGCCTGGGCAGCACATGTTGAGGATGGGATTGCGGGGTTAAGAAACTATCGCTCGGTAAAAGATTTTGTATATGGAGTATACAAATAATGGAAAATAATAAGTCGATATTCACCCCATCTTTGCTAACAAAGCATGAAAATGGCACACTAACAACGGTAATCTGTATTAGTCGCGACTTGATCTGACATATGGTAATCCCCCCGAAAAATCGATGCAGGCATAAGTAGAATTTTCTCCTAACCTGAATGCAGGGGGGATTACCAGTGCATATAACAACATCAAAGGATTATGAGGGGCCCTTTAGTCCCCTCGCCGCCAGCACGAAATTAACTAAATTTTTCAGAAAGCTAAGATCCATAGACCTACCAGGCTCAACCCTTAGAATTGTTCAGGCGGGATAACATGGAGGAAACCTTCACTTTCTTAACACTCATCTTCAACTGACCGTTATCCAAATGGTAGCCAACTGATAAACACTGTCCTTTGGATAGGTCTCCTAGTTGCTTTTCCCACTCAGCCTGCTTTGTACCTGGCATGCTCAGTTCAAGAATTTTCGCGTACGTCTTTGTCTCTGTTTTTGCTGGTGCAAAAATCAGCTTGTGACACGCCTGGAATAAACGATCTTGCTCATCTTTACGCAGCATACTTAGCGTTTGAGTCGCCAGAATTAGGGATACCCCAAACTTGCGTCCTTCCGTTAACATTTTGCCCAATGGGCTCTCCAGGCGATGATCGAGGTTCTGCACTTCATCCAATACAATAGGAATCGGTTTTTCCTTACTACCGTAACTACATGCGTAGGAGTATAGATCCCAAAGTAAAAACTCAGTACAAAGCATTGAAATATCGTGGTTAAGCGACGCAAGTTGCATAATTGTTGAGCGGTGATGTTCACTCTCAAACACATCATTCCAACTTTTATCACTGTCAGATGAAAACAAGTTAGACTTAACAAGAGGAGCCAGCTTGCTTGCAAGTGCTGGTCCTGCAGTTTCTTCCTCGTTTAGGTCATCCAACATATTCTGTAAGCTATAAGCACTACCATATCGTTGGACACCAGATTCAATCACTTCATTGAGCACTGCGATCTGGCGCTCGCCAATTGTCGAATATACCTTGTTAAAAACAGAGGCTACCCTTCCAGCCACCATATGAGGCTTCTCTTCGAGAAAAATCCCGCCAAAATCTTGCTTTTGAGCTCTAAATGGCGACATACCAAATGGCTCATTACAAAGAATATTGGATTTAGGATTTGTTCGTTCAATAAACTCCGGCTCAAGGTGATTCGGCAAGAATCCGTTTGTATAATCAATCACCAGCGACCGAATTTGAGCATCGGCCAAGCTCATCAACAAACCTTGTATACAGTAGGTCTTACCCTGCCCTGAGCTACCAAAAATGATCAGGTGACGGTTTGCTAAATCCTTGTGCCCGTACTCCCAGAAAACTTTTTCGCCGGTAAGCGTATTCTGACCAATTTCAACTCGGCATTCACTCGCATAATCTGGGGTTGGCTCTGCAGCTAACTTTGACGGCTCCTCTGTTTGGAGGTTCGGTTTTAAATCCTCTGGCTTATCGACCACAACGTCTAATGGAACGAGCGACTCTCTTTTTTTCAAAGCTGTCTGCCCCACCAACATATACTCCGCCGGCACATGGCAGATCTGTGCGATGTCCTTTTCGTTCATTAATACTTGAAGCGGGTGTTGCACCAGTGAAGGCAGCAAAGACATAGGAAGGTCAACCTTCAACACGCCATCCTGCATGTTATAGCCAGGTTCGAAACAGCTTCCGCTTTCAAGGTGGCTAACCACTAGACCTGCTGGATAGTTCTCAAGCTCCGCAATCGCGTAGTTACCGCGTAGCCACTCTTCTTTCTCTGCCAGCAGGGCTTCGAAATAGTCATTGCTGAATACGTTGTACAGACGGTATTTGTCGATTTGCATCAACACTTGGCGGATAAACAAGCCTCGGTATAGCTTCGACGCCAGTGTCTCGTCGCTCAAAAGCTCTGTTAGATAGCGGCGAAGCTCATTCGCTTGCTGTACTGCTTTTTTGTAGTCTGGCGTGGAGCCTGCTTTCACTTCGACAGGAAGCAAATAAAGGTTACCCTCTTTAAAGCCCACCAGCAGTATATCATCTGAAATCGCGCCTTTTTTATATCTCTGCACATTGCGTGAGAAGTCACTGTCGGTCATTTTCAGGCCGATGTTACCCGACACGCGGATCATTTCACCAACTGAGAGCGGAACCCAGGTGATATCAGATTGGTGCACCAGACACGTCGCAAATTTATAGGCGCCGATAATGCCAGTTCGCTCTTTGCGAATGGTGTCGTTGCAAGTCAACATCTTCAGTAGCCAATCACCATTGAAGGCATTGAACTCGTTAATCTGCTTGCCGCCACTTTGTGCAACCACCCTTTCGAACAAACCACGCTGTGCCGTCACGGTTATCGCATCGTAGCTGGCTGAGCTGGTGTACTGATCAGAATAATGAATAAGCACGATACATTGATTGGCGTGGAAGAAGTCTAGCGTCACTTTCGGGTCGATGATGGTGGTCCAAATCGAGCTGTCATAAGAGCGCGCTAGCAGAGATTTAAAATCTTCACTAACCGCAAGAGCAGGAGCATTGGCCCCCGTGTATTGTGTGCTGGGCTTAAATGCTGGTTCTATTAACGAGCCAACATACTTCGCTATTTCCAAGTGTGGTTGGTTACTATATTGAACGTTTTGCAAACCAAATGCAGTGAAGTATGAGCCTTCATCACTTTTAGAAGCGTCGCCCGTCAGCAGACCATCACACGCAATACCACTAGGCATGTCGTCAATGCTCAAGGTCGTTAACTTCACGTTGTCGTTGTTTCTGAAAAAAGACAGGTGCGAGTAGGCTTGCCCTTCGCGTTCACTTTGAGCATTGGTAAACTTGCTGTAAGTTAGCCGGGTTCGCAGAATATCGATAATGGTGTCGGCATTTTCTCGCACTTTCTCTCGGTCCAATTCCAACCAAGACTTTAATTCTTCGTAATTGAACGTTTCTGCAAACTGGTCAAATGCATTGAAAACCAGCTCATCATCGTAGAGGTTGACATGAATTGATGCCGCTTTATCGAGGTTATCTTTTACATAGTCAACCAAACCGAGGAATAACTCTTCTGCACGATCTTGATTCACGGCATTCACCAACACACTCTTCTCTGAGCCGGTAAACAAGTGGCGAAACGCTTTTTGGAACTCGTTGATCTTTTCTTTAACCAGCTTGCGAACGAACTTCAGACAACTTTTCTGGTGAGGGACACTTTTAACCCAAAACCCGTTTTCTGTTACTTGCTGGTTGTAGGCAAACCCATGCTTGGGATGATAGACATACGGAAGCAGTCCACTTGGCCCCAAGCGATTGAACGTGACAGTTGGCAAGTCAGCAAAGCTGTCATCTTTTTGCATTTCATTACAAAGATTTAAGTAGTAAGCCAACACCATTGGGTGGAATGGCGAGTAATATTCTTCACCATTCTCGCGAACCAAACCGATTTGCATCACAAGCTTTTGCTCTTTGGTAAGCATGCCACCAGTTGGGATCGCGTTGAAATAATCAAGGAATGCATCCACGGTCGCTTTCACGAGTGCCGTAAATATAGGCCCCCACGAAACCAACGAAATAGTTGTTCGTCGGCTCGCTAGATAGTCAAACAGTGCTTGGTATGCTGAGTGAAGACCGTCATCAATAGACCTTAACTGTTCCAACGCCATGCTGTTGGATTCCGCTAGGTAGACTTGCTTTTGCTGAACGAAACACTCTTCCCAACGAAGTAGGCTAATGCGCGGCTCCATGACGCGAAATTCACTATGATCGATCGCGACAACGTCTTTACTCGGATAAAGCTCGCCAAACACGTGATCGTCAAACAATTTGTGGAAGCGAGATTGGTTAAGCAGCAATGGGAAGGACAGGCTGCTTTCTACCTGTTCACCCTCAATATAAAATGTCAGGGAATTATCACCTGATTTCACCACAAAGCTGATTTCTTCTGACTCGTTGGCCAAAGATTCAAAATCGACAACACCAAATTCTGCGCGGTCAACCACTTCACCGACATCATCTAGGCTTCGGTTTGCAGTTAGCGCCGGGTTAATAACCAAGCTGTTGTCTACCGTTTTCAAGGTAAGGCGTTTTTTTGAAGGCTCAACGGCGAAAATGTTTTTGAATGCCTCGAGGTGAAACTCGCCTTTTCTGACAACCAAGCAACGGAAGTTATGGTGTTCAGAGGTATTGTCACGCTTCAATGCTAGCGTGAAAAACAAAGGCTCATTGGCATAACTAGCTGCTAGAGTAGCGTTTGCCCCTTTACTAGTTAGGCGCGTGCTGATGACTTCTTGTTTGCCAAGTGCATTCGCTGGCGAGACTTTAAACTGCTCTTTTCTTAAATCGCTGATGCCAGAAAAGCTCAGTTTAAGTTCAAACTCACTTTGCCCTTCTTCCAGTGCAATAATCAAGTGACGGTCACGCAATCCTGCTTTAGTTTCTTTTGGGTAGCGACCAATCACTTGCGCATTATTGGTCTCGTCTTCACCTTCATGCTTAAGGTTCTGAATCTTATTCCTTTTGATCTCTTCTCGATAAGTTTCAAACTCCACATCTTTCCAACCATCGTCAGAAAAATGTTCTTTGATAAACCTACTACTAAAGCCTTTAAGCCTTTCTTCGAGTTGCTGACCAAAATGCTCTACTTCAAACGACAACTCTTGGTAAAGCGTACGGTTTTCTTCTAGGCGCTGTTTGATCTGTTTTTTATTGCCCGATAACTCAGCAACAAAAGGATCCTCAAACATGCCTAGCTCGCTGAAACACAGCTCGCCATCCTCAACTGCCTTGTATAAAGACTCGAAACCGAACATGGTCGCACCATCTTCCAAAATCGCGTCAAATTGGTCGTCCAAAAGGCAAAGCGAAACGTCTCGAGATTTGTCAGATTGCTCAATAAAGCCACTAAGAGCGAATTTGATTTTCCCTGGACTCCACACCTGGCCAGACTGGCCAAGATCTTCCGCCGAGTTGATGAGAGTATCTAGGCGACTATTGTGAATCACCACCAGTGCACAGCCCTTCAACGGACCTTCCTGGCTTGCTATTTCGTCACGCAAATTAGAGATGTAGTTTTCGGTAAAGCCCGTTTCACACGCATCTTCGCTATGAAGCACTGGCACCACTTTGCAGTCTTCTAGGTCTAAATAGCTCAGCGCTACACCATTGCGAGCTTCGCTCTCTCCTCCTTTTCGCGCTAAGAGCGCATCGAAAAGTCGCTGACTATTAGCATGGTCAGGAGAGTTAAACTGGTAGCGATAGCCTGCGCGGATGTTTCCTTTCGCGTGCAGTAAAAACTGCTCAACCAGAAACGATTCAAATTGTTTTGCGCACATACACTGCATCTCCACTATCACTCATGCGTTCAACGTTGCCAATTCGCTCATAGAACTTAATAAGCTCTTGTTCTGTCTGCTTATCAACAAAAATCCCCCTTTGCTGTAAGCCAATTATCAGCTCATGGAAGCGAAGCTTTTCTTCCTTACCCACCACCAGGTTAGTAAGCAAAATAATGTGGTCTTGAGTGAGTACTAACACCCGACCAGAGCGACCACGAGCTTGCACGAAGCCAGTAGCCATGTTTTCTTCAACCGCTTTAATATATTTTTTGATAGTCCCCGGACGGTCGGTTTTAGGGTCTCTGAACTGTTCTTCAGCAAGCTTCAAAGCATATTCCAACCAATCAATTGCGGTTTCTGCTTTTTCAGGTATTGCTGTTTCAAGTTTTCTGTTGTGGCGAAACATTTTTGCGTAATTTTCAATATACCCAGCTAGATCACTCCGCTCTGAACTCTTAATATCCTTTGCCAATTGCCACAAAGGTTTTTTTAATTTTTCTGGGTTTGGTTGAAGATTTTCCAGCATAGAGAGGAAGGGAAACAGCTTGAAAGACGATTCGCTAAAAAGCTTGTAACCGTGCTTTTTGATATGGATACGTTCACTGCTGGCGCGCTCATGATCCATGATGAAATACAGCGGTTTCGCGGTTGGGGCTTCACCTGTTTTCCAATCCGACAACGATAGGCTTAATTGAGCCGTGTAAGCAAAGCCATAGAATGCCAAGAAACGCTCGAACTCATCCAACAGGTATTTCGGATAACCAGTTAAAAACTCGAGGTCACGTTTAAACGCCTCTGCTATATAGGGCAAATATGGTGACTCGGTCACTTGGAAGTCCTTGTCACGATCTGACTTTGTTTTGTCTAAAAGCGTTTTAAGAAACTCCTCTTCGAGGAAGTTCAAGTTAGATTCAAATCGTTCAATTTGCTGTCCTTGAAGTAAGTTAATAAACAAGGATGCCATTCGCATGTCGCGCGTGTACTTGTTATCTTGACTCTTCTGGCTCTTAAACAACAGAAACTCAGGGGTTACCGAGAATATATTTTCATTAGTGAAATACATATCTTCAAGTACACTCCAAAATTCCTCTTCACCCAATTTGTTTTGTAAGTTGTTTTTGCAATCCGCAGTAAAATCTTGGTAATTGTACTTTTCTATTTTTTTACAAAGTAATCCACGCAGGACTAAGCCCACGACTGATGACCAGTCAAAATCATTGCCTTGCGTACGAATGGGAATGTAACTGCTCAACGTATTCTTATTTTGGAACTTATCAGCTACCGTTTGTGGCAAACCGGCCTTTATCGGTAATGTGAAATTATCGGTCGTCATTAGTGCATACCACTCACTTCAAAATAGTCACTTTCTTCTTTCACGATTTTGTAGCGCTTATCACCCTTGAGAATAAAAAAGGTCTCTTTTTGCTTAGCTACTGTCAGCATCTGTTCCAATGCTTCATCAAGTAACAAAACAGCATTTTTGTCGTGCTTGTTAGGGCGATACCCCTGCCCAATCTTGACCAAAAGCTCAAGTAGTTTGACGCTAATTGGCATTGGCTTAAGCGATTGTTCATCGACTTTCAGATACACATTGAAGGTGCCTATTTTTTCGAGTGTACTGTTTTGTATTGCTGAAAAATCGGCCTTAACTTCAAGAGACACCGCCGTTTTGTAGCCATTAAGCTCAGAAACTAAATACTCGTCTTTGTCGAGTGTTGGGGCATGACGATTACAATAGCGGTGAAGCGCTGCGATCAGCGTTTCTTTGTAGAAACTGCCAAGCAGTTTGCGCATCTTTCCTGAACCATCGAAATCACGATGTCGCATCCAGACAGATGCATAGGTTTCTACCAGATTGTTTGTGAACTCGTTTTGGATAGGCGTTACAAACTCATTGCTGAGCTCTTTGTCACCCCGAAGCAAATAGAAAAGGCGAAGAAAAGACGTTGCTTTGGTTACCTCGTAAAAACCAAGCTCGTTAATTTTAGATCTAAACGCATTGAAACGCTCATCTTCAATGCCCAGCTCATGCTGAAGCACAAACTCATCGACGGTGCGCGTGTGCAGATTACTTGGGTCAAAACCCTGTATACGGGATAACAGCTCGTTATCACTGCCTGCAAACAAGTTGTCGAACAAGTAGCCATCCGCCGCGAGCAACTGGAAAATGAAATCCAGTAACGCTCGGGCCGTGAGGAACTGATCTTTGATAAGACGGGCTTTGAGTAATAAGCCGATCAGAGATTCCTGAACTGAAGGGCGACTCAGCAGCGCATAGTTTGCCGTCAGGCGAGTATGACCTAGAGATTTGAGCTCTTTGTCATAAAGCGCATAGAAAGGATTCTCAAGCGTTTGTGCTGTCAATCTTTTTAGAAATTTTTCTGCAAAGTCTGATGCACAGCCCTCAGCATTGAAGGTGAATTTTGGATAGTCTTCAAAATCCAAGAATACGTACTGCTTTGGAATTGCTGATCGCTTACGAGAGAGAAAGTCTCTGAGCACCTTTTTGATGTCGCTATGCTCTTTGGAACCTTCTTCTGCATAATTGCCGAGCATACCAACGTTAATACCCACAACAAGTGGTTTATGACTTTGCTTGAACTGAGTGAATCTTTGATCAAGAGCTTGAATGGCTGTCTGGCTTGGATTGAAGCTGTGAGTCGCATCCAAATGGAAGTCATGAGTCACTTTGTGCTTTTGGCTGTACTGCGTCAAGATCTCAGACTTGCCATCACCACTACTTCCGCATAGGAAGATGACTTGATTGGACTTAGCAGATAGGAGTGCTTTTTTAAAATCCGCTTCTATATCTGTCGTGATGTATATGTATCTCTTGAATCCAACGAGGTGATCTTGATAGTGCTCTCTCTCGGTACTGACCGCATACGGTGAAGACTTTGAGAGAATGCTGAGAGCTTGTGCAAATTTCAACGGTCATTATTCCTTGAAATAATCAATAGGTTAAATATTACTAAAAAATGCACTGTATTACTGTGATTTCAATACGAATATAGAGTGTCATCATAATGGACAAAAATCGATGAAAGAGACTGTAATTTAAATTGTGTATCTGCCTGTTTTTGATATGTTCCTCCTGTGACCTGCTCCCCGTTGATTAATACACCGCGATGTTAGTAATGTCTTCATAAGCCACATGAGGACATCCCCATGAAGAAGCGATTTTCCGACGAACAGATCATCAGTATTCTCCGCGAGGCAGAAGCCGGGGTTTCGGCCCGGGAACTCTGCCGCAAGCATGCCATTTCAGACGCCACCTTCTACACCTGGCGTAAGAAGTTCGGTGGCATGGAAGTCCCCGAAGTGAAGCGGCTCAAGTCACTTGAAGAGGAGAACGCTCGTCTCAAGAAGCTACTCGCTGAAGCCATGCTGGATAAGGAGGCGCTTCAGGTGGCCCTGGGCCGAAAGTTTTGACGACAGACCAGAAGCGGGAAGCCGTGGAAGTCATGTGTGAGACAACGGGTCTGTCGCAACGCCGTGCCTGCAGGCTGGCTGGTCTGTCACTTTCAACCTGCCGTTATTCGGCTCAGCGTCCGGCTGCTGACGCACAACTGTCTCTACGCATCACAAAGCTGGCACTTGAACGCCGCCGGTTTGGTTACCGGCGCATCTGGCAGTTATTGCGCCGGGAGGGCCTTCACGTCAACCACAAGCGCGTTTACCGCATCTATCACCTTAACGGTCTGGGTGTAAAACGCAGGCGCCGCCGTAAGGGTCTGGCGACTGAACGGCTTCCGCTTCTTCGCCCGGATGCGCCGAACCTGACATGGTCGATGGATTTTGTCATGGATGCACTTGCCAGCGGCCGCCGGATTAAGTGCCTGACCTGTGTGGATGATTTCACGAAAGAGTGTCTGACGATCACCGCCGCTTTCGGGATTTCAGGTATTCAGGTCGCGCGTATTCTGGACAGCATTGCGCTGTTTCGTGGATATCCTGAGACGATAAGAACCGATCAGGGCCCGGAATTTACCTGCCGCGCGCTGGATCAATGGGCCTTTGAACATAGTGTTGAGTTGCGCTTAATCCAGCCGGGCAAGCCAACTCAGAACGGATTTATTGAGAGTTTCAACGGTCGCTTTCGGGATGAATGCCTGAATGAGCACTGGTTCAGCGATGTTCTTCATGCCCGGAAAATCATTAATGACTGGCGGCAGGATTATAACGAGTGTCGACCTCATTCATCGCTGAATTACCAGACGCCATCTGAATTTGCAGCAGGCTGGCGAAACGGGAAGCATGAAGAAAAATCAACCGACATTACTAACTGAAGGTTGTATCTAATACTGGGGGTAGGTCACCATTACCCCGGTTGATCTTCGCATAGTAAAACGGCGTAATCCCTTTCTCCCGGTTCGCATCCAGAAAATCAGCCCACCACTGCAACATCAACTTGCTCTCATCCAGATGTTCCGCTTTATGGATATACGCCGCCCGCACCGAATTGCGTTCCATATGGCTCATCTGCCTTTCAACCGCATCCTTCGACCATAGCCCTGACTCAATTAACGAACTACAGGCCATTGTACGAAAGCCGTGACCGCAAACCTCAGCTTTAGTGTCGTAACCCATAACCCGTAGGGCACTGTTAACCGTGTTTTCACTCATGGGTTTACGCGGGTCGTGATCGCCAATGAAAATCAGCTCGTGCTCCCCACAAAACTGTTTTATCTGTTTCAGGATCGCCAATGCCTGCTTAGAAAGCGGAACCAGATGCGGTGTGCGCATTTTTGAACCGCGATGAGAATGTTTCACTCCAGGAATAGGCTCTCGTTCCGGCGGGATTGTCCACATTGACGTTTCAAAATCAATCTCCGACCAACGAGCAAAACGTAGTTCACTGGATCGAATAAAGATAAGCAGGGTAAGTTCGGCTGCCCAACGGGTTAATGGTCTTCCGGTATAGCCATCTATTTTCTGAAGCAGGTCTGGGATACGCTTTAATGCCAGCGCAGGACGGTGCTGTCGATTGCCAGAAGCAACCGCTCCTGCCATCTCCTGAGCCGGGTTATAATCAATTAACCCGCTTTGCACCGCATAACGCATGATGGCTGTAGTGCGCTGTTGAAGCCGGGCAGCCACCTCAAGACGTCCAGACATCTCCACGGCTTTAATGGGCGCTAATAAATCCCGAGTTTTTAACTCAGCGATATTACGTTCACCAAGCGTTGCAAAGAGATTATCTTCCAGACTTTTTAGCACTCGATGGGCATGATCTTCAGACCACTTTTGATTGGTGCCATGCCACTCGATCGCCACCTCTTTGAAGGTCCGCGCTTTACTCTGTTCAACCTTATCATTTTTCTTTTTGTCTCCCGGATCGACGACATTCGCTAGCAGCTTACGCGCTTCGTCACGACGCGCTCTGGCATCCGCCAGTGTGATTTCAGGATAAACCCCAAGTGCCAGCATCTTTTGCTTTCCGCCAAATCGGTACTGCAGACGCCAGTACTTAGAGCCATTTGGATGAACAAGAAGGTGCATACCGTTGCCATCGGTCAGCTTATATTGCTTATCCGTTGGCTTGGCTGTTCTGACTTTGATATCTGTTAGAGCCATGCTTGTCCCCTCCCTGATGGTACAAGCATTATCGAACCGGAAATACCATCATCTGTACCAACATGTGTTGGTAGATGTACATTGATGTCGGTTGACCTTGAGAGAGCTAATATAGCGGGAAAGGTAGATAAATACTGGATTTCAGACACAAAAAAAGACGTCCGTTGACGTCTATTGATGTTCCGATGGTGCCGAAGGCCGGACTCGAACCGGCACGTATTTCTACGGTTGATTTTGAATCAACTGCGTCTACCGATTTCGCCACTCCGGCACGGAAGGGATGCGGAAAACGTTGTGGATTATACCTGTCATGCGCCACCATGCAAGCACCAGCGTGTGTCTGGCTCGCTAAGTGTTGAAAATTTCAGCATTACCTTTCTTAGCTGTAACCATCA
Organism: Citrobacter sp. R-1.5.2; assembly: GCF_035064245.1. NCBI lineage: Bacteria > Pseudomonadati > Pseudomonadota > Gammaproteobacteria > Enterobacterales > Enterobacteriaceae > Citrobacter > Citrobacter sp. R-1.5.2. The sequence goes on from NZ_JASEYC010000009.1 coordinate 52,281, forward strand.
TCACAGTTTACCCCCTTTTTAACCCCCCCTTCTGCGAAGCGTCCCGTTTCCCCATGCTCTACACTTCCAGTTCAACACCACACTGAGGGAAACACGATGTCGATGATAAAAAGCTACGCCGCAAAAGCGGCGGGCAGCGAACTCGAACTCTATGAATATGATGCGGGCGAGCTTAAGCCGGAAGATGTCGAAGTGCAGGTCGATTACTGCGGTATCTGCCATTCTGATTTGTCGATGATCGACAACGAATGGGGATTTTCTCAGTATCCGCTGGTTGCCGGGCATGAGGTGATTGGTCGCGTGGCAGCGCTCGGCAGCGCGGCGCAGGATAAAGGTCTGAAGGTTGGTCAGCGCGTTGGGATTGGCTGGACGGCACGCAGTTGCGGGCATTGCGATGCCTGTATCAGCGGTAATCAGATTAACTGCCTGGAAGGGTCTGTTCCCACTATTCTCAATCGCGGCGGCTTTGCCGAGAAGCTGCGGGCCGACTGGCAGTGGGTGATCCCATTGCCGGAGAGCATCGATCTGGCGGCAGCCGGTCCCTTGCTGTGCGGCGGCATCACGGTGTTCAAACCGCTGCTGATGCACCATATCACCGCCACCAGCCGCGTTGGGGTGATCGGCATCGGCGGCCTGGGGCATATCGCCATTAAGCTGTTACACGCGATGGGTTGCGAAGTGACCGCGTTCAGTTCCAACCCGGCAAAAGAGCAGGAAGTGCTGGCGATGGGAGCGGATAAGGTAGTCAACAGCCGCGATCCGGATGCGCTGAAAGCGCTGGCGGGGCAGTTTGATCTCATTATTAATACGGTTAATGTCGATCTTGACTGGCAACCCTATTTTGAAGCGCTGGCCTACGGCGGTAACTTCCATACCGTCGGCGCGGTGATGAAACCGCTGCCAGTGCCGGCATTCACCTTAATTGCCGGCGATCGCAGCATCTCCGGTTCGGCGACCGGCACACCGTTCGAACTGCGCAAACTGATGAAGTTTGCCGGGCGCAGCAAGGTGTCGCCTACCACCGAGCTGTACCCGATGTCGCAAATTAACGACGCTATCCAGCACGTGCGTGACGGCAAGGCCCGTTACCGCGTGGTGCTGAAAGCCGACTTCTGATGCCAGGCTCAGTCCCGCAAGGGGCTGAGCCTATTGCCCGTTACGAAACGCGAGCACCGCCTGGCGGCACTGTTCCGTCACATGCTCGATGTCGTGGTTCACATCGATGCGGGCAATATCGCGTTCATCCTCCTGCGGACACTCCAGCGCGTCAAATTGACTTTTTAACAAGCCCACCGGCATAAAATGCCCTGCCCGACGCTGCATACGCGCCAGAATGGTCTCGTAGTCGCCGTCCAGCCACAGAAAATGCACATTCGGACTGCCCTGACGCAATATATCGCGGTACTGTTTTTTTAATGACGAACAGACAATAAACCCGGTCTCATTCTTTTTATATAAACTGTATGAGGCGTCATTTAATCGTGCTAACCACGGCAGTCGGTCTTCATCAGTTAATGGAATGCCTTCAGACATTTTATCAATATTTTTAGCGGGATGGAGATCGTCACCATCAATGAATTTTGCCGATAATACTGCGGCAATTTTACTGCCAATTAAAGATTTACCGCTACCTGAAACACCCATCAAAATATAACTTTCCCCGGCCATCGAAAAAACTCCAGATTCATATTCCATGGCGCGATACTACGCTTTCCACATTGAGGACTTCACGCTTTTTCAGCGCTGCTGATGAGAATTACAAGGCGCATCACGTTATGCGTAACATTGTAGTGTAACAATTTTCCAGCGTGACCTGTGTCACAAATAATAACACTCAAAACCGTTTAAATGCTGCCGAGGTTACTACCTGACCAGTGAGGCATTTATGCAAGTCAAAACCCAATCCTGCGTTGTCGCGGGTAAGAAAACTGTTGCCATTACCGACCAAAATATTGAATGGAATAATAAAGGAACACTGGTACAAATTACCCGTGGGGGAATTTGCGGTTCCGATTTACATTATTATCAGGAAGGGAAAGTCGGTAATTTTACCGTTAAAGCACCGATGATTTTAGGCCATGAAGTTATTGGTAAAGTGGTGCATAGCGATTCAAAAGAATTACAGGAAGGTCAGTCGGTGGCGATTAATCCGTCGAAGCCGTGTGGCCACTGTAAATACTGTTTGCAGCACGAAGAAAACCAGTGCACGGAAATGCGCTTTTTTGGCAGCGCCATGTATTTTCCCCATGTCGACGGCGGCTTTACCCGGTTTAAAAACGTCGATACCGCGCAGTGTATCCCGTACCCGCAAGAGGCCGATGAAAAAGTGATGGCTTTTGCCGAACCGCTGGCGGTCGCGATCCACGCCGCGCATGAAGCGGGCGACCTGCAGGGCAAGCGCGTGTTTATCTCCGGCGTTGGGCCTATCGGCTGCCTGATTGTCAGCGCGGTGAAAACGCTCGGTGCGGCAGAGATTGTCTGTGCTGATATCAGCCCGCGTTCGCTGTCGCTTGCCCAGCAGATGCCGATACGCTGATTAACCCGCAGCAGGACTCACTCGATGAGTGGAAAAAAGAAAAAGGCTACTTCGACGTCAGCTTCGAAGTCTCCGGTCATCCGTCCTCAATCACCACCTGCCTGGAAGTCACCCGCGCGAAAGGCGTGATGGTGCAGGTCGGCATGGGCGGCGCAGTACCGGACTTCCCGATGATGATGCTGATCGGCAAAGAGATCGCGCTCAAAGGCTCATTCCGCTTTACCACCGAGTTCAACACCGCAGTGTCGTGGCTGGCGAATAACGTTATCGATCCGCTGCCGTTACTCAGCGCCGAATATCCGTTTACCGAGCTTGAACAGGCGCTGATCTTCGCCGGGGATAAAACCCAGGCGGCGAAAGTCCAGCTCGTTTTTGCAGAAACAAAATAAGGAATAACATGATGAACGATCTTTTTTCACTGGACGGCAAAAACATTCTGATCACCGGTTCGGCTCAGGGTATTGGTTATTTACTGGCGACTGGGTTGGGTAAATATGGCGCTCAGATTATCGTCAATGATATTACGCCAGAGCGTGCTGAAGCCGCCGTCGCCAAACTGCAGCAGGAAGGGATTCGTGCCGTTGCTGCACCTTTTAATGTTACGCATAAACAAGACATCGATGCCGCCATTGACCATATCGAAAAAGACATCGGCCAAATTGATGTGCTGGTGAATAACGCGGGTATTCAGCGCCGCCATCCGTTTACCGAGTTCCCGGAACAGGACTGGAACGATGTAATTGCTGTTAACCAGACGGCGGTGTTCCTGGTCTCGCAGGCAGTCACGCGTCGCATGGTGGAACGTCAGGCCGGGAAGGTCATCAACATCTGCTCCATGCAGAGCGAACTGGGCCGCGATACCATCACGCCGTATGCCGCCTCAAAAGGCGCAGTGAAAATGCTCACCCGTGGGATGTGCGTAGAACTGGCACGCCACAATATCCAGGTCAACGGTATCGCGCCGGGCTACTTCAAAACCGAAATGACCAAAGCGCTGGTCGAAGATGAAGCCTTCACCTCCTGGCTGTGCAAACGTACGCCAGCTGCACGCTGGGGCGATCCGCAGGAGCTGATTGGCGCAGCGGTATTCCTCTCGTCCAAAGCATCCGATTTTGTTAACGGGCACCTGCTGTTTGTCGATGGCGGCATGCTGGTCGCCGTCTGACGTTTAGCGACACCGCGCAGCGCTCCGGCGCTGCATTTTTGGCACCCCCCCTAAATCATTCGAGTTGCAGGATGACGGGGATAAAAGAGAAAAGATTATGCCATTAATAATAATTGCGGCAGGCGTCGCGCTGCTTCTGGTCCTGATGATTGGCTTTAAAGTTAACGGCTTTATTGCCCTGGTACTGGTTGCGGCGGTCGTCGGTTTTGCCGAAGGGATGGATGCACAGGCCGTTTTACACTCTATACAAAATGGGATCGGCGGGACGCTCGGCGGGCTGGCGATGATCCTCGGGTTCGGCGCGATGCTCGGTAAGCTGATTTCCGATACCGGCGCGGCCCAGCGCATTGCCACCACGCTGATTGGCACGTTCGGTAAGAAACGTGTGCAATGGGCGCTGGTGATCACCGGTCTGGTTGTCGGTCTGGCGATGTTCTTCGAAGTCGGTTTTGTTCTGCTGCTGCCGCTGGTGTTTACGGTGGTGGCCTCTTCCGGTCTGCCGCTGCTGTATGTCGGCGTGCCGATGGTCGCCGCACTGTCCGTGACCCACTGCTTCCTGCCGCCGCATCCGGGGCCTACCGCGATTGCCACCATTTTCGAGGCCAATCTCGGTACCACCCTGCTGTACGGATTTATTATTACGATCCCGACGGTGATTGTCGCCGGGCCGCTGTTTTCTAAGCTGCTGACCCGCTTTGAGAAAGCACCGCCGGAAGGGTTATTCAACCCGCATCTGTTTACCGAGGAAGAGATGCCGTCGTTCTGGAACAGTATCTTTGCGGCGGTTATCCCGGTCATACTGATGGCGGTCGCCGCGGTGTGTGAGATTACGCTACCGAAGACTAACAGCGTGCGGGTGTTCTTTGAGTTTATCGGTAACCCTGCGGTCGCGTTGTTTATCGCTATCGTTCTCGCCATTTTTACCCTTGGACGGCGCAACGGACGGACGATCGAGCAAATTATGGATATCATTGGCGACTCTATCGGCGCGATTGCAATGATTGTGTTTATCATCGCCGGGGGCGGTGCATTTAAGCAGGTTCTGGTCGACAGCGGCGTGGGGCAATATATCTCGCACCTGATGACCGGTACGTCGCTCTCTCCGTTGCTGATGTGCTGGACGGTCGCCGCGTTGTTGCGCATCGCGCTCGGTTCTGCGACTGTCGCGGCGATCACCACTGCAGGCGTGGTACTGCCGATTATTAACGTCACCCATGCTGACCCGGCGCTGATGGTGCTGGCAACCGGTGCGGGTAGCGTGATTGCCTCACACGTTAACGATCCGGGATTCTGGCTGTTTAAAGGCTATTTTAATCTCAGCGTGGGCGAAACGTTGCGTACCTGGACGGTGATGGAAACACTGATTTCCATTATGGGTCTGTTGGGGGTTCTGGCGCTGAACGCCATCCTGCATTAATACGGTATTACCGGGGAGCATCAGTCCGCGCTCCCCGGCTCAGGAGAGAAAATGAGGAACCACAGAATTTCTTTGCAAGACATCGCCACGCTGGCGGGTGTGACCAAAATGACAGTGAGTCGCTACATCCGTTCACCGAAAAAGGTCGCAAAGGAAACCGGTGAACGCATCGCGCAAATTATGGAGGAGATTAATTACATCCCCAACCGTGCACCCGCGATGCTGTTGAATGCGCAAAGCTATACGCTCGGCGTACTGATCCCCTCGTTTCAAAACCAGCTGTTCGCTGACATTCTGGCCGGTATTGAATCTGTCACCTCCGACCATAACTATCAGACGCTGATCGCCAACTATAACTACGACCGGGAATCCGAAGAAGAATCGGTAATCAACCTGCTGTCGTACAATATCGACGGCATTATTCTTTCCGAGAAATACCACACCCTACGCACCGTTAAATTTCTGCGCTCTGCCAACATTCCGGTGGTCGAGCTGATGGATATCCAGGGCGATCGCCTGGACATGGAGGTAGGCTTTGATAACCGTCAGGCGGCATTTGATATGGTCAGCACCATGTTGGATAAACGCCTGCGACATAAGATCATCTACCTGGGTTCGAAAGACGATATCCGCGATGAACAACGTTATCGTGGCTACTGCGACGCCATGACCCGCCGGGGTCTGGAACCGCTGCGCGTTAACCCACGCGCCATCTCATCCATCCATCTGGGCACACAAATGATGCGTGATGCGCTCACTGCACATCCGGATTTAGACGGCGTATTTTGCACCAACGACGACATCGCGATGGGCGCACTGCTGCTGTGTCGCGAGCGCGAGCTTGCCGTCCCGGAGCAGATCTCGATTGCCGGTTTTCACGGCCTGGAAATGGGTCGGCAGATGATCCCAAGCCTTGCCAGCGTCATTACCCCGCGTTTTGAAATCGGTCGTATGGCGGCACAGATGTTACTGAGCAAAATCAAGAACAACGACCACAACCACAATACTGTCGATTTGGGGTATCAGATTTATCACGGCAATACGCTTTAACGCCTTTTCTCACACCCGCGCATACTTTCTTTCATCGACATTGCCTATACTCCAGGCAGGATAAATGGAGGAAATCTCAATGAGCGCACCCCTGCTAATTGCCCGCACGCCGGACACCGAACTGTTTTTACTGCCAGGCATGGCCAACCGTCACGGGCTGATTACCGGCGCGACCGGGACCGGTAAAACCGTCACGCTACAGAAGCTGGCCGAATCGTTGTCCGAGATTGGCGTACCGGTCTTTATGGCCGATGTGAAAGGTGACTTAACCGGCGTGGCCGAGGAAGGACAAGCGTCTGAAAAGCTACTTACCCGCCTGAAAAACATCGGCATTACCGACTGGCAGCCACATGCTAATCCGGTCACGGTGTGGGATATTTTCGGCGAAAAAGGTCACCCCGTTCGCGCCACAGTTTCTGACCTTGGGCCGCTGCTGCTGGCCCGTTTGCTGAACCTCAATGACGTACAGTCCGGCGTGCTGGATATTATCTTCCGCATTGCCGATGACCAGGGACTGTTACTGCTGGATTTCAAAGATCTGCGGGCCATCACCCAGTACATTGGCGATAACGCTAAATCCTTCCAGAACCAGTACGGCAACATCAGCAGCGCCTCGGTCGGGGCTATCCAGCGCGGGCTGCTGTCACTGGAGCAACAGGGTGCGGCGCACTTCTTTGGCGAACCGATGCTGGACATCAAAGACTGGATGCGTACCGATGCCAATGGCAAAGGGGTGATTAATATCCTCAGCGCCGAGAAGCTCTACCAGATGCCCAAACTGTATGCCGCCAGCCTGCTGTGGATGCTCTCCGAACTGTACGAACAACTGCCAGAAGCCGGCGATCTGGAAAAACCTAAACTGGTGTTCTTCTTCGACGAAGCCCATCTGTTGTTCAACGACGCCCCGCAGGTGCTGCTGGATAAAATCGAACAGGTCATCCGCCTGATCCGCTCGAAAGGGGTCGGCGTGTGGTTTGTTTCGCAAAACCCGTCGGACGTTCCGGACAACGTACTCGGCCAGTTGGGCAACCGCGTGCAACACGCCCTGCGCGCGTTCACGCCGAAAGATCAGAAAGCGGTGAAAACCGCGGCGCAAACCATGCGTGCCAACCCGGCATTTGATACCGAAAAAGCCATTCAGGAATTGGGTACCGGCGAGGCGCTAATCTCGTTTCTGGACGCCAAAGGCAGCCCGTCGGTAGTTGAGCGAGCGATGGTCATTGCGCCGTGCTCGCGGATGGGGCCGGTGACGGACGATGAGCGCAACGGGCTGATTAATCACTCGTCCCTGTACGGCAAATACGAAGAAGAGATCGACCGAGAGTCAGCCTATGAACGTTTGCAGCAAGGCGTGCAGGCCAGCACCGGGCAGCAAAATACGCCACCCGCCAACGGTAAAGCAGTCGAGGTGGACAGCGGTATTCTCGGTGGGTTGAAGGATATTCTGTTTGGCAGCACCGGACCGCGTGGCGGCAAACGCGATGGCGTGGTACAGAGCGTGGCGAAAAGCGCGGCGCGGCAAGTCACCAATCAGATAATCCGCGGGATGTTGGGGAGTTTGATGGGCGGGAGAAAACGCTAGTCCCCGTGGTACTGTGCCGGATGGCGGCGTAAACGCCTTATCCGGCCTACAAGCCCTGAGTAGGCCTGATAAGCGCAGCGCCATCAGGCACTGCGTGGTTCGTTGCCGGATGGCGGCGCAAACGCCTTATCCGGCCTACAGGCCCCGAGTAGGCCTGATAAGCGCAGCGCCATCAGGCACTGCGCTTTACTGTGATTACGACCTACGCAGCATCAGCCACAAACTAATCAGCAGGAAACTGGCACTTGGCAGCAGCGCGCCGATAATCGGCGGAATACCATACACCAGCGTCAGCGGGCCAAAGATTTGGTCCAGCACATAGAACACAAAGCCAAAGCTAATCCCCGTCACCACACGCACGCCCATCGGCACGCTACGCAGCGGACCGAAGATAAACGACAGCGCCATCAGCATCATCACCGCGACAGACAGCGGCTGGAAGACTTTGCTCCACATATTGAGCTGGTAGCGCCCGGCGTCCTGGCCGCTCGACTTCAGGTACTTCACGTAGTTATGCAGACCGCTAATCGACAGTGCATCCGGGTCCAGTGCCACCACACCGAGTTTGTCCGGCGTAAGGTTGGTTTTCCACGTCCCGCTCACCGTTTGCGAACCCGTGATCTGTTTTGGATCAGTCAGGTTAGACTCATCCACCTGCGACAAACGCCAGACTTTCTGTTCCGGGTCAAATGTTGCGCTGGCAGCATAACGTACCGACTGCAGACGACGCTTATCGTTAAAGGAGTAAATGCTAATCCCGCCTAATTCGGCGTCCCCTTTCACTCGCTCGATGTAAACAAAGCTGTCGCCATCTTTCGCCCACAGCCCTTGCTGGGTAGACAGCAGCGAGCCACCGTACATCTGCTGCGCACGATAGTTACGCGCCATCTGTTCGCCCTGCGGCGCAACCCATTCACCGATGGCCATCGTCAGCAGCACCAGCGGAATCGCGGTTTTCATCACGGACAGCGCCACCTGCATACGGGTAAAACCGGACGCCTGCATCACCACCAGTTCACTACGCTGAGCCAGCATGCCCAGCCCCAGCAACGCGCCGAGCAGTGCCGCCATCGGGAAGAAGATTTGGATATCTTTCGGAGCGCTAAGCAGGGTATACAGCCCGGCGCCCATTGCATCGTAGCTCCCCTGCCCGGCTTTTTTCAGCTGGTCGACAAACTTGATGATCCCGGAGAGTGACACCAGCATGAACAACGTCATCATGATGGTGGTAAAAATGGTTTTACCGATATAGCGGTCAAGTACACCAAAGGGCTGCATTATACCGCTCCTTTACGCATAAAACGGGCACGCAAGCGGCGCATCGGCACCGTATCCCAAAGGTTAAGCACAATCGCCAGTGCCAGATAGGCAAGGTTAACCACCCACATCCAGAACACCGGGTCCAGCTTACCTTTCCCGCCGTTCGACTTCAGCGACGTCTGCACCAGGAAGAACAGTAAATAGAGCAGCATGGCTGGCAGCATGGACAGTACGCGACCCTGACGCGGGTTAACCACGCTCAGCGGGACAACCATCAGCGCCATCATAAATACGGTGAATACCAATGTGATACGCCAGTGCAGCTCCGCACGGGCCCGATCGTTGTCGGTATTCCACAGCGTGCGCATATCCATCTGGTCGGTATCGTTGGGGTCCAGCGCCACGGCCTGATGGCCAATAATTGCCTGATAGTCCTGGAAATCGGTAATGCGGAAATCGCGCAGCAGCGCGGTCCCTTCAAAACGCGTACCTTTGTTCAGCACCACGACCTGAGAGCCGTCACGCAACTGAGTCAGATGTCCGGAATCAGCCACCACCACCGAAGGACGGGCGTTACCTTTCGGGCGGATTTGCGCGAGGAACACATCTTTGAAGCTGCTACCGTCAACACTTTCGATAAACAACACCGAACTTCCGTTCGTTGCCTGCTGGAATTGCCCTTGAGCAAGCGCCGCCATGCCGGGGTTCGCTTTCGCTTCCGCCAGCACTTCGTCCTGATGTCTGGAGGACCAAGGCCCTGCCCACATTACGTTGACTGCCGCAACGATACTGGTAAACAACGCCAACACCATCGCCGCTTTTACCAGCACAGCCTTGCTCAGCCCGCAGGCGTGCATAACCGTAATTTCACTTTCGGTATACAGTTTGCCCAGCGTCATTAGCAGCCCAAGGAACAGGCTTAAGGGCAAGATAAGTTGCGCCATTTCTGGCACGCCCAGCCCCAGCAGCGAGAGCACCAGATTTGCCGGGATATCACCGTCAACCGCCGCACCCAGGATCCTGACTAACTTTTGACAAAAGAAGATCAAAAGTAGGATGAAAAGGATCGCAAGTTGGCTTTTGAGCGTTTCCCGTACCAGATATCTTATGATTATCACTTTAAATACGCCCGTAAAAACCCGTCTTTTTGCAGGAAAATAGCTTGTTTCATGGCTTAAACGTCATTTATTCTCTTGAGTCGTCGAAATCGTCGCTAAGATTATTATACTCAACGGATCCACCTCTCAGAAATTGTTCTGACGTGCCAATGCCGTAATAACGTTAAGATTAACACGAAGTCACCGCAACAGCGGGTATGAGTTACGAAAGCTTGCAATTCTATCCGTAGCCACCGCCGTTGTCTTTAAGATTCAGGAGCGTAGTGCATGGAGTTCAGTGTAAAAAGCGGTAGCCCGGAGAAACAGCGGAGTGCCTGCATCGTCGTGGGCGTCTTTGAACCACGCCGCCTCTCTCCGATTGCAGAGCAGCTCGACAAGATCAGCGACGGGTACATCAGCGCACTGCTGCGTCGTGGCGAACTGGAAGGTAAACCGGGTCAAACCCTGTTGCTGCACCATGTTCCTAACGTCCTGTCTGAGCGAATTCTCCTCATTGGTTGTGGCAAAGAGCGTGAGCTTGATGAGCGCCAGTACAAGCAGGTCATTCAGAAAACCATCAATACGCTGAATGATACCGGTTCGATGGAAGCCGTTTGCTTCCTGACCGAGCTGCACGTCAAAGGCCGCAATAACTACTGGAAAGTGCGTCAGGCTGTCGAAACAGCGCAAGAAACGCTGTACAGCTTTGATCAGTTGAAGACCAACAAAAGCGAGCCGCGTCGTCCGCTGCGTAAGATGGTGTTCAACGTACCGACCCGCCGTGAGCTGACCAGCGGTGAACGTGCTATTCAGCACGGTCTGGCCATTGCCGCCGGGATTAAAGCGGCGAAAGACCTCGGCAACATGCCGCCGAACATCTGTAATGCCGCGTACCTGGCGTCTCAGGCACGTCAGTTGGCAGACAGCTACAGCAAAAATGTTGTGACGCGCGTCATTGGCGAGCAGCAAATGAAAGAGCTGGGTATGCACTCTTATCTTGCGGTCGGCCACGGTTCGCAGAACGAGTCGCTGATGTCGGTCATCGAATACAAGGGCAATCCGTCTGAAGATGCGCGTCCGATTGTGCTGGTCGGCAAAGGGCTGACCTTTGACTCCGGCGGTATTTCCATCAAACCAGCCGAAGGCATGGATGAGATGAAATACGACATGTGCGGTGCTGCGGCAGTGTACGGTGTGATGCGCATGGTGGCGGAACTCCAACTGCCGATCAACGTCGTCGGCGTACTGGCGGGTTGTGAAAACATGCCTGGCGGTCGCGCGTATCGTCCGGGTGATGTGCTCACCACTATGTCTGGTCAGACTGTTGAAGTGCTCAATACTGATGCTGAAGGCCGTCTGGTGCTGTGCGACGTGTTAACCTACGTCGAGCGCTTTGAACCCGAAGCCGTCATTGACGTCGCCACCCTGACCGGCGCGTGCGTGATTGCCCTGGGTCATCACATCACCGGCCTGATGTCGAACCATAACCCACTGGCGCACGAGCTGATCGGCGCGTCCGAACAAGCGGGTGACCGCGCGTGGCGCCTGCCGTTGGGTGATGAGTATCAGGAACAGTTAGAGTCAAACTTTGCGGATATGGCGAATATCGGTGGACGTCCTGGCGGCGCGATTACCGCAGGCTGCTTCCTGTCACGCTTTACCCGTAAGTACAACTGGGCGCACCTGGACATCGCCGGTACCGCATGGCGTTCAGGGAAAGCCAAAGGCGCAACCGGTCGTCCGGTCGCGTTGCTGTCGCAGTTCCTGCTCAATCGCGCCGGATTTAACGGCGACGAGTAATGTGTAAATGCCGGATGGCGCTACGCTTATCCGGCCTACAAAGCAGCAAGCTGTAGGCCTGATAAGACGCGCGAGCGTCGCCATCAGGCGATAAGGCCGGGTCACCCGGCCTTGTATTTAAATCCACCACAAGAAGCCCCATATATGAAGAATGCGACGTTCTATCTTCTGGATAATGACACTACCGTTGATGGCTTAAGCGCCGTCGAGCAACTGGTGTGTGAAATTGCCGCAGAACGTTGGCGCGCGGGCAAGCGCGTATTGATCGCCTGCGAAGATGAAAAACAGGCCATACGCCTGGATGAAGCATTGTGGGCAAGACCGGCAGAGAGTTTTGTGCCGCATAATCTGGCGGGTGAAGGCCCCAGAGGGGGCGCGCCGGTAGAGATAGCCTGGCCAGAAAAACGCAACAGTAGCCCGCGCGACCTGCTCATCAGTTTGCGCGTTGGCTTTGCAGATTTTGCCACCGCTTTCACAGAAGTGATAGACTTCGTCCCTTACGAAGATTCTTTGAAACAATCGGCACGCGATCGCTACAAAGCTTACCGCGTGGCTGGTTTTAACCTGAATACGGCAACCTGGAAATAATGGAAAAGACATACAACCCACAAGATATCGAACAGCCGCTTTACGAGCACTGGGAAAAGCAGGGCTATTTCAAACCTAACGGCGATGAAAGCAAAGAGTCCTTCTGCATCATGATCCCGCCGCCGAACGTCACCGGCAGTTTGCATATGGGTCATGCTTTCCAGCAAACCATCATGGACACCATGATCCGCTACCAGCGCATGCAGGGTAAAAATACTCTGTGGCAGGCGGGTACCGACCACGCGGGTATCGCAACCCAAATGGTGGTTGAGCGTAAGATTGCCGCTGAAGAAGGTAAAACTCGTCACGATTACGGTCGCGAAGCGTTTATCGATAAAATTTGGCAGTGGAAAGCGGAATCCGGCGGCACCATTACCCGTCAGATGCGCCGCCTGGGCAACTCTGTTGACTGGGAGCGCGAGCGCTTCACGATGGACGAAGGTCTTTCCAATGCCGTGAAAGAAGTCTTTGTTCGCCTGTACAAAGAAGACCTGATTTACCGTGGCAAACGCCTGGTAAACTGGGACCCGAAACTGCGCACTGCTATCTCTGACCTGGAAGTGGAAAACCGTGAGTCCAAAGGCTCGATGTGGCACATCCGCTATCCGCTGGCCGATGGCGCGAAAACCGCAGACGGTAAAGATTACCTGGTTGTTGCCACTACTCGTCCAGAAACCGTACTGGGCGATACCGGCGTTGCCGTAAACCCGGAAGATCCGCGTTATAAAGACCTTATCGGCAAATTCGTCATTCTGCCGCTGGTTAACCGCCGCATTCCAATCGTCGGTGACGAACATGCGGATATGGAAAAAGGCACCGGCTGCGTGAAGATCACCCCGGCACACGACTTTAACGACTATGAAGTCGGTAAACGTCACGGCCTGCCGATGATCAACATTTTGACCTTTGACGGTGATATCCGCGAAACCGCGGAAGTGTACGACACTAAAGGTGAAGAATCCGACGTCTACTCGAACGAGATCCCGACTGAATTCCAGAAACTGGAACGCTTTGCCGCGCGTAAAGCCGTGGTTGCGGCCGTTGACGCTCTGGGTCTGCTGGAAGAAATCAAACCCCACGATCTGACCGTGCCGTACGGTGACCGTGGCGGCGTGGTTATCGAACCGATGCTGACTGACCAGTGGTACGTCCGCGCAGATGTGCTGGCGAAACCGGCAGTTGAAGCGGTTGAGAACGGCGACATCCAGTTCGTACCTAAGCAGTATGAAAACATGTACTTCTCCTGGATGCGTGATATTCAGGACTGGTGTATCTCCCGTCAGCTGTGGTGGGGCCACCGTATCCCGGCATGGTATGACAACGACGGCAACGTCTACGTTGGCCGTACCGAAGCTGAGGTGCGTCAGGAAAACAACCTCGGTGCCGACGTTGCACTGCGTCAGGACGAAGACGTTCTGGATACCTGGTTCTCCTCCGCGCTGTGGACCTTCTCTACCCTCGGCTGGCCGGAAAACACCGATGCGCTGCGTCAGTTCCACCCAACCAGCGTGATGGTCTCCGGTTTTGACATCATCTTCTTCTGGATTGCCCGCATGATCATGATGACCATGCACTTCATCAAAGATGAAAACGGCAAGCCGCAGGTTCCGTTTAAGACCGTCTACATGACCGGTCTGATTCGTGACGACGAAGGCCAGAAGATGTCCAAATCCAAGGGTAACGTCATCGACCCGCTGGATATGGTTGATGGTATTTCTCTGGCAGAACTACTTGAAAAACGTACCGGCAACATGATGCAGCCGCAGCTGGCTGAGAAAATTGCCAAGCGTACCGAGAAGCAGTTCCCGGACGGCATCGAGCCGCACGGCACCGACGCCTTGCGTTTCACCCTGGCAGCGCTGGCCTCTACTGGGCGCGATATCAACTGGGACATGAAGCGTCTGGAAGGTTACCGTAACTTCTGTAACAAGCTGTGGAACGCCAGCCGCTTCGTGCTGATGAACACCGAAGAGCAGGATTGCGGCTTCAACGGCGGCGAAATGACTCTGTCTCTGGCAGACCGCTGGATCCTGGCTGAATTCAACCAGACCATCAAAGCGTACCGCGAAGCGCTGGATAACTTCCGCTTCGATATCGCTGCGGGCATTCTGTACGAATTCACCTGGAACCAGTTCTGTGACTGGTATCTGGAGCTGACCAAGCCGGTTATGAACGGCGGTTCTGAGTCTGAACTGCGCGGCACCCGCAATACGCTGGTTACCGTGCTGGAAGGTCTGCTGCGTCTGGCGCACCCGATCATTCCGTTCATCACCGAAACCATCTGGCAGCGTGTGAAAGTCATTTGCGGCAACACCGCAGATACCATCATGCTGCAGCCGTTCCCGGAATATAACGCGGCGCAGGTTGACGAAGCGGCACTGGCTGACACTGAATGGTTGAAGCAGGCGATCGTTGCCGTACGTAACATCCGCGCGGAAATGAACATCGCCCCAGGCAAACCGCTGGAACTGCTGCTGCGTGGTTGCAGTACTGACGCGATGCGTCGTGTGAACGACAACCGTAGCTTCCTGCTGAACCTGGCACGACTGGAAAGCATCACCGTGCTGCCAGCCGATGACAAAGGTCCGGTTTCCGTGACTAAAATCATCGACGGTGCCGAACTGCTGATCCCGATGGCTGGCCTCATCAACAAAGAAGATGAGCTGGCGCGTCTGGCAAAAGAAGTGGCGAAAATCGAAGGCGAGATTGCCCGTATCGAAGGCAAGCTCTCCAACGAAGGTTTCGTTGCTCGCGCACCGGAAGCGGTCATCGCTAAAGAGCGTGAGAAACTGGACGGTTACGCAGAAGCCAAAGCGAAGCTGATTGAGCAGCAGGCGGTCATCGCCGCGCTGTAAAAATCGTGCCTGTACGTTTGCCGGATGGCGCTGCGCTTATCCGGCCTACAGGCATCGTCAACACAGGTCGGATAAGCATAGCGCATCCGACCTGTGTTGAATTATCCTCGCTTGCACTTCCCCTCTCCGCAGTGGTATTAACTGCATATGTCTCACTTTTATGTCATGAGTTCGCTATGAGTGTCATTACGCCTGTCTCGGCTACGCTGCGTCGCATTGCTGCCGACGATAACCCCGCCATTGCCTGTGTGATCCGCCAGGTCTCCGCCGAATACGGCCTGACTGCCGATAAAGGCTATACCGTTGCCGACCCCAATCTGGACGAACTGTTCCAGGTTTACAGCCAGCCGGGCGCGGCCTATTGGGTGGTTGAGCAAAACGGTGAAGTCGTGGGCGGCGGCGGCGTTGCGCCGTTAGGCTGTAGCGAGCCGGACATTTGCGAGCTGCAAAAGATGTACTTCCTGTCGAGCGCACGCGGTCAGGGACTCGCGAAAAAGCTGGCGCTAATGGCGCTGGATCATGCCCGTGAGCAGGGTTTTAAGCAGTGCTATCTGGAAACAACTGCATTCCTGACTGAGGCTATCCGTCTGTATGAACATTTAGGGTTTGAGCATATCAGCGAAGCGCTTGGCTGCACCGGCCACGTCGATTGCGAAGTAAGGATGTTAAAGCCCCTCTGACGTCAGGCAAAGGGGCATTTCTGCTTTACTGCATTTCGGCTGAAAGCATCAGACGGATCACGCCAGCCGCGCGAGCGGTGGGGAGTTTCAGCACCTGAGTCCAGAGATCCTGCACAATCTCACAGGCGATCTTCTCTTTGCCAATTCCTTTATTCGGGTCGGCCATAATCTGAATATCATCCCCATAGCGCTGTACCAGCCCGGGGCTGATCGCTTGTAAATCCTGCAGCGCCAGCTGTTTTTCCTCGGCCGTCACCGTATGTTTATCCGGGCCATAGGCGGCGCGCATCATGCCCATATCGCCCACCATCCGCCGATTCATAATCTCACGCGGGACAAGATGTACCGGGTTAATGCCCCCTTTCACCGCCGGAAACAGGAAACGGAAACATTCGTCATCACCCACCTTTTCCACCGCAGCAATCTGCTCAAGGTTAATCTTCATATACTCAATGACGTTAGCATCAGGTGCTTGCTGCAGACGTGCCATCTGTAGCTGAAGGATTTGCGGCTGTATGGCATCGATAACCTGCTGCTCACTTTTGCCCTCGTTCTTCATCTGCACGGCCTGGGTGATGATTTTTTGTGTTAGCGCTGGCTCCTGCTCTCTAATCACCTGAAACACCGGATTGGCGCGCATCGCATTGTCAAACTTCTGCTCTTCGGTCATACCATATTCCGGACTTTCACGCGGGATAAGGTAGTGCACATCAAAAATATTCCATGCAATAATCGCGACCACAAAAATCACCGCGCCGGAGATCTTGCCTACCCAGCCTTTTTTGCGAAACATGCCGACGACGATAGCAATCACCGCCCCGATATAGCCCGCCAACACTACGTGTGCCCAGTTCATTAACCATCCTTATTCAAATCGATACGTATGTCGGGGATATATTTCCCCGTTGTGTGTTCTGATTATTACGGTAGAGGCGATGGTTTTCCAGCCACCAGAATTTATCTGCAGGTATCAGGAAGAGGAGAGATGGCGCGGCAACCATGGCGAGCCGCGCCGGGAAGGTGTATTACGCGGGTACGCCGCTGTGAAAGCGGAATTCATCATCTGGAGACAGGATCAGCGACGCTTCCACTTCACCAAAGAAACGCACCCGGGCGCTGATGTCATCGGTTGAAATCTGCTGTGCCAACGCCAGGTAATCCTGATAATGGCGCGCCTCTGATCGTAGTAGCGACAGATAAAACGCCTGTAAATCATCATCCAGATACGGTGCCAGCGCCGCGAATCGTTCACAGGAGCGCGCCTCAATGTATGCGCCGCAAATGAGCTTATCAATCAGCGTTAAGGGCTCGTGGGTGCGAACCTCTTTAAGCATGCCTTTGGCGTAACGACTGGCAGTAATTTTGATGTAGGGGATGTTGCGGCTCATCATCGCCTCGCGCACCTGCCAGAAATGATGCAGCTCTTCTTTGATCAGCAAAACCATGCTGTCGATAAGCTTGCGCCCCCACGGATCGTCGGTCTGCGGCATCACACTTTTGCTGATCTGTTTATTCAGTGCAATGAAGTCAGGCTCCTCTCCCTCTCTGAACGCAAAAGCCTCATAGGGTTTCAGCCAGTCCAGCAACGCCTGTGAACCAGCTTTGTCAGCGACATATTTACGCACCAACAGCATCGCTGTTTGTGCCGCTTTCAGCTCGCAGACGAGGTGATCGGTCAGCAGCAGGGGAAGATTTGCCGGGTCCTGCGCTTTATCAAGCCATGCCTGGGGTGTTTTGCAGTGCAGAAAATTGAGGATTGGGGAGAGTATTTGCGGGTAATCCATACATTGTCCTTGCCCTACGGCAGCAAACACTGCCGTAGGTCATCAGATGACTTAGTGACGCACGCCGTCATCATCTTCGTCGACGAAGTCTTCATCGTCGCCATCTTCACCTTCTTCGCCGTTAGGGTCTTCGAAATAGGTACCCCACCCGTCGTATTCCACTTCAAATTTTTCAGCCAGATTCATCAGTTGCTCTACCTGAGCGTCGATCAGTTCGGCATTCAGGGCGCATTCGCTGAGAATGTCACAGCAAATAACTGTGTCGCCTTCTTCCACTTCCAACTCTTCAGGCTCGGTCACTTCATAACCCAGTTTGAAGGCTTCTACTGCCGCTTTTTCCAGGGTTTCAAAGTCATCCGCGGAAAGGTGATGTTCGATGGTGTACAGCGCATCAGGGTCGCTGCCATCTTCGAGTAACTCTTCAATAATCAAGCGTGTTTCTTCACGCTGCTCTTCCAGTAGTTCCGGGTTTGCCATGGCTCGTTCCTCATAATGTCCTGCCGATACTCTTATTGTCACATACCGCTGACATTGCCTCCACCTTTCCAGGAAAGATTTGTTAAACAAGGTTGCAAATGAATAAACATCCATATAAATTGAATTTTAATTCAATAAATGGCTTAAGCCATGCGAGGGAACCATGTCTGCGTTTTATCAGAAGCACTTTTTGAAATTGCTCGATTTCACCTCTGCTGAACTCACGTCACTGCTACAGCTCGCCGCACAGCTCAAGGCAGATAAGAAAAACGGTACTGAGGTCGCTAAGCTCACCGGTAAAAACATTGCGCTCATCTTCGAAAAAGACTCGACTCGTACCCGTTGCTCTTTCGAAGTTGCCGCATACGATCAGGGTGCTCGCGTGACGTATCTCGGGCCAAGCGGCAGCCAGATTGGTCATAAAGAGTCGATCAAAGACACCGCCCGCGTACTCGGTCGTATGTACGACGGTATTCAGTATCGGGGTCACGGTCAGGACGTTGTGGAAACGCTGGCGGAATATGCCGGAGTTCCGGTATGGAACGGGTTAACCAACGAATTTCACCCCACTCAGTTACTGGCGGATCTGTTAACTATGCAGGAACACCTGCCGGGTAAAGCGTTTAATGAGATGACGCTGGTCTATACCGGTGATGCCCGCAACAATATGGGCAATTCCATGCTGGAAGCCGCCGCGTTAACCGGGCTGGATCTACGCCTGGTTGCACCACAAGCATGCTGGCCTGAAGAGAGCCTGGTGGCGGAGTGCAAGGCGCTGGCACAGAAAAATGGCGGTAATATTACGCTGACCGAAGACGTTGCCACAGGTGTAAAAGGTGCGGACTTTATCTACACCGACGTTTGGGTCTCGATGGGCGAAGCAAAAGAGAAGTGGGCAGAGCGTATTGCGCTGCTGCGTAACTATCAGGTTAATAGCGCGATGATGGCGCTGACGGGTAATCCACAGGTGAAGTTCCTGCACTGTCTGCCCGCGTTTCATGACGATCAGACCGTGCTGGGTAAACAAATGGCACAAGAGTATGGTTTGCACGGCGGTATGGAAGTGACCGATGAGGTCTTTGAATCCCCCGCCAGTATCGTATTCTCTCAGGCGGAAAACCGGATGCACACCATCAAAGCGGTGATGGTGGCGACATTAGCGAAGTGAAGGCATATGCCGGATGGCGATGCTAAGCATCTTATCCGGCCTACAACCGCGCTCCCGTTGGCCGGGCAAGGCGAAGCCGCACCCGGCAATCACGCTTATGCCACCCGCATTTTCACCACGGCTTTGCGCACCAGTGCCGGCGACCCGACTGCACACAGCGGTTTATGCACTTCACCCGGATAGAACACCACGAAGTCACCTTCGTTCAGCACGACCGTTTTCTCCTGTACCCCTTCCGCCACGAAGGCGATATCTTTATCCGCCAGCCAGTCGGTTTCCGGCGCGCCCGCAGGCTGTGTACTGAAGGTCATACCTTCCTGGCCTTTGAGCAGGATCTGAATATCCAGATAACGGGCGTGATACTCAGCGCGACGCTGGGCAAACGGCTCCGTCATATCTTCTGCAATCAGATAAAACAGACGATCACCGTCGATGTCGTGCTTACCTTTTTCCGTCGCATCCGTCACGTGTGCCTTGATGTGTTCAATCGCCTGACGCAGCTCTTCTGGCAGCCAGACATCCAGGTTGTGAATATTGCCGACAATCATCTCAAACCCCTTAATTAAAACAATGTTTCATTTTAGTTGTTATACGAAAAAACCGTCTGCCATACCACTGCTATTTGCTGATATTTTGCGTCAACGCATGTTTATCTCAACGTAGCCGATCACCCGACAGGGTGCATGAATATTCATGAGAATCGTTTGCGATGAATAAATTGTGCATTTTTCGCTTGATCCCATAACGGAGCTGAGTATAATCGCGGACAATTTGCCGGGAGGATGTATGGTTCAGTGTGTACGACATTTTGTCTTACCGCGTCTGAAAAAGGACGCTGGCCTGCCGTTTTTCTTTCCGTTGATCATCCATTCCAAGCCCCTCAATTGAGGGGCTTTTTTTTGCCCAGGCGTCAGGAGATAAACATGGCTAACCCGCTCTATCAAAAACACATCATTTCCATAAATGACCTCAGCCGCGATGACCTCAATCTGGTTCTCGCGACAGCGGCGAAACTGAAAGCCAACCCACAGCCGGAGCTGCTAAAGCATAAGGTGATAGCCAGCTGCTTCTTTGAGGCATCGACGCGCACCCGTTTATCCTTTGAAACCTCGATGCACCGCCTGGGTGCCAGCGTGGTGGGTTTCTCTGACAGCAGCAACACATCACTGGGCAAAAAAGGTGAAACGCTGGCTGATACCATTTCCGTCATCAGTACCTATGTTGACGCCATTGTGATGCGTCATCCGCAGGAAGGTGCTGCCCGTCTGGCCACAGAGTTCTCCGGCAACGTGCCAGTACTGAACGCGGGCGATGGTTCGAACCAGCATCCCACCCAAACGCTGCTGGACCTGTTCACCATTCAGGAAACCCAGGGCCGCCTGGACAATCTGCAAATCGCCATGGTGGGTGACCTGAAGTATGGTCGTACCGTCCACTCCCTGACCCAGGCACTGGCGAAATTCGAAGGCAACCGCTTCTACTTCATCGCCCCGGATGCGTTGGCCATGCCGCAATACATTCTGGACATGCTAAATGAAAAAGGTATCGCCTGGAGCCTGCACGGCACCATCGAAGAGGTTATGGCAGAGGTTGATATTCTCTACATGACCCGCGTGCAAAAAGAACGTCTGGACCCTTCCGAATACGCCAACGTGAAAGCACAGTTCGTCCTGCGTGCCAGCGACCTGAATGGTGCCAGAGCGAACATGAAAGTGTTGCACCCACTGCCGCGTATCGATGAGATCACCACCGATGTCGATAAGACGCCGCACGCCTGGTATTTCCAGCAGGCTGGCAACGGCATCTTCGCCCGCCAGGCGTTACTGGCACTGGTACTGAATAGCGAACTGGCACTGTAAGGGAGAAAAAGAGATGACACACGATAACAAACTGCAGGTTGAAGCCATCAAACGCGGCACCGTGATTGACCATATTCCCGCACAGGTTGGTTTTAAACTGCTGACGCTGTTCAAGCTGACAGAAACCGATCAGCGTATCACCATCGGTCTGAACCTGCCGTCAGGCGAAATGGGTCGTAAAGACCTGATTAAAATTGAAAACACCTTCCTGACCGATGAGCAAGTTAACCAGCTTTCTCTGTACGCGCCACAGGCGACGGTGAACCGCATTGACGATTATGACGTGGTGGGTAAATCACGTCCGAGCCTGCCGGAACGAATCGACAACGTGCTGGTCTGCCCGAACAGCAACTGCATCAGCCATGCTGAACCGGTTTCCTCCAGCTTTTCAGTGAAAAAACGCGCTGATGATATCGCGCTCAAATGCAAATACTGTGAAAAAGAGTTTTCGCATTATGTGGTGCTGGCCAACTAATTGCGGTTGGTATTGAAATGTTGCCTCTCTATAATGGCTAACACCTTAATACTGCAGTTCATCTGGAGATATCATGAGCAAAACTATTGCGACGGAAAATGCACCAGCCGCTATCGGCCCATACGTTCAGGGCGTTGACCTGGGTAGCATGGTAATCACTTCCGGTCAGATCCCGGTCGATCCGAAAACCGGTGCCGTAGCGGAAGACGTGTCCGCTCAGGCGCGTCAGTCGCTGGAAAACGTAAAAGCTATCGTTGAAGCAGCAGGCCTGAAAGTGGGCGATATCGTAAAAACTACCGTATTCGTTAAAGACCTGAACGATTTCGCAACCGTCAACGCCACCTACGAAGCGTTCTTCACTGAGCACAACGCGACTTTCCCGGCGCGTTCTTGCGTGGAAGTTGCTCGTCTGCCGAAAGACGTGAAAATCGAGATTGAAGCGATCGCCGTTCGTCGCTAAGTTTCCTTGTGCCGGATGGCGATTTCGCCTTATCCGGCCAATGGAAGCGTAATTTGTAGGCCCGGTAAGCGCGAGCGCCACCGGGCATTTATCACAGCACACCAAACAGTTTCGGCAGGAACAACGAAATCGCCGGAATGTACGTTACCAACATCAGTACCAGGAACAGGACGAGGTAGAACGGCAGCATCGCCTTCACCACTTGTTCAATCTTCTGCTTACTCACCGCGCTGGCGACAAACAGCACCGACCCTACCGGCGGCGTAATCAACCCGATCCCTAAGTTCACCAACATGATCATGCCGAAATGAACCGGATCAATGCCGAGCGCGTTGGTCACTGGCAGCAGGACCGGTGTCAGGATCAGGATCAGCGGCGCCATATCCATCAGCGTACCAATCAGCAGCAGCATAATGTTAATGCACATCAGGATGACGTATTTGTTATCCGAGATACTGGTGAACGCGTCGGTGATGCGCATCGGCAACTGCATGTAGGTCATGACAGCGCCAAACGCGGCAGCAAAACCAATCAGGATCATCACGATGGTGACTGTTTTCACCGTGCGGAACATCAGCTTCGGCAGTTCAGACCATTTATAGTCGCGATAGATAAACATGGTGACGAAGAAGGCCCACAGGCAGGCAATCGCCGCGGATTCCGTCGCGGTAAAGATGCCCGACAGGATCCCCCCCATGATGATCACCACCGTCATCAATCCCCACAGCGTATCGACGAAAATCTTCAGCGCCTGGCGAAACGGCACGCGCTCGCCTTTTGGATAGCCGCGTTTATGGGCAAACGCCACGCACATCACCATCAGGCTCAAGCTTAACAGCAGGCCCGGCAGGATCCCGGCGATAAATAGCGCGGCAATCGACACCGTCCCACCCGTTGCCAGCGAGTAGATAACCGAGTTATGGCTGGGCGGCGTAAGGATTGCCTGCACCGAACCGCTGGCGGTCACCGCCGCGGCAAAGTCGCGAGGGTAACCTTTTTTATCCATCTCCGGGATCATCACCGAACCGATGGAAGCGGTGTCTGCCACCGACGATCCTGAGATTGCGCCAAAAAAGGTCGATGCCACGATGTTGACCAGTGACAAGCCTCCGCGAATAAAACCAACAAAAATGTAGGCAAAATTCACTAACCGACGCGCAATTCCGCCTTCGGCCATGATCGCGCCAGCCAGAATAAAGAACGGGATCGCCAGCAGGGAGAACTTGTTCACGCCACTGGTCAGTTGGATCATCACCGCTTCCAGTGGGATATCAATGTACCAGGCACCAATGATGGCGCTAATCCCTACCGCGTACGCTACCGGTACCCCAATCGCCAGCATGATGCCAAGCGTAAAGACGAGAATAAATGCATCCATCTGCTTTCCTTAATGAAATGGGGGCGGTAATTAGCTGGTCGAACCCAGCATGACAACAGGACGCAGGTACTGCGGGCCACGGCAGATCTTCTCAACAATAAAGAGCAGCGTGATAGCAGAGCCAATTGGCAGCGGAAGATAGTTTTGCCCGGCGCTTAAAATCGGGAATTCCGCAACGGGTTGATCCCACAGCTCAAGACACAGATTGGTTCCGTACCAGAGGATAAACAGGCTTATCGCCGCCAGCATGATATCCGCGACAATAAAGCAATAACGGCGGGCGCTTTCACCCAGGCGATCAGTGACCATACTCACTGCGATATGCGAGCCTGCGCGATAACTTACCGCAGCACCAATAAAGGTGAATGTCACCATGCAGAGAATAGCGACGGGTTCAGGCCATGACAGGGCATTGTTCAGGACATAACGTGCGAATATCCCAATCGGTATAATGGCAACCATCACCAATAATGCCACACCGGCAATCCACATTGAGACCCGATAAAGAAAATCCATTACCGATGAATAGCATTCACCCATAATCATCACCTCGAATTAATCAAATGATTCAGGCGGATATCATCCGCCCGATGAACTACTGCACATCCTGAATACGCTTGATCAAATCCTGGTGTTCTTTACCGTAATTATCCCGCACTGACTGAGTGGCTTTATAGAAATAGTCCGTATCAATATCGTGGAACTGAACGCCGTTGGCTTTCATCGTTTCCAGTGATTTCGCATTATAATCCTGCCAAAGTTTGCGTTGCTCTACCTGGGCTTCTTTAGCGAGCTTAATAATGAGATCCTGATCTTCTTTTTTCAATTTATCCCATTTCGCTTTCGAGAAAAGAAATAATTCAGGAATAATAAAATGTTTGCTCCAGGTGTAGTTTTTAACGACAGGTAAATAGTTGTGCGCGACAAACGTCGGTGGGTTATTTTCCGTTCCATCAATAACCCCTGTCTGCATGCCGCTAAAGACTTCACTGACGCCCATTACAACGGAGTTAGCGCCCATCGCTTTCAGGGTATCCAGCGCTATCGGACTCCCTTGAACGCGGATTTTCATACCGTGTAAATCTTCCGGTTTCACCACCGGATTTTTGGTGATCAGGTTACGCGTCCCCGCATCCATCCAGCCCAAAAACACCAGCCGTGATTTGGTATTGGCCGTCAGACGGTCGCCAATTTCCTGGCCGATCATACCATCGAGAACCTTATGCAGATGGTCTTCATCACGGAAAATATACGGCAGGGTAAATACGTTAATTTCAGGGAGGATAGCAGCGACAGGTGTCATCGAGACGCGAATAATATCGATAGCGCCTAATTGCGCCTGTTCAATCATCTGTTTTTCATCGCCTAACACGCCACCTGGAAATGTTTTAATTTCCAGACGACCATCGGTCGCCGCGCTGAGCTTTTCCCCCATGTGTTTCACTGCCACCACGTTCGGGTAATCAGCCGGATGCACATCTGCGGCGCGGAAGGTTTGTGCCAACGCTGAATGGCTGGCCAGTAATACCGAAGCACCAATACACAGACTTATCAGGTTTTTTGTCAGTTTCATTTGTCCTTCTCCAGAAGTTCATAATATCCATTAACAGGAATAGCTTGCAGAGCAAATGACTGCCGGAATTAAAAACGGGCAGCGAGAAACTTTCTTAACGACGTTACCGGTGCAGACTAACTGGTGTAACAATTTATTTCGATGACTGCCTTCACAAAAAAAAACTAAGCTCTATAATTTTTAGCACGCTGTTTCATTTTTGCAACGCAGATCGTTTTCCTGATAGAAAAGCAACGCAAAGGACGCGGTTTTAGACTAATTAGCCGCGTTAGTATTTCAATAAAAATAAAACAACAATATTACGGAGGAATATCTTCGAATGAAGAAGAGAAATGCAGGATGGTGTTAACACCATCCTGTTGAGACGTTTAGCGGTTATTGCCAGCCGTAACGACGGCTATAAAAACCTTTCACTAACTGGGTCAATGTCATGTAGCCTGCCAGAATCGCAATCAGCCACGGGAAGTAGCTCAGCGGCAATGCCTGCAATTGCAGGTAGCTGGCCAATGGCGAGAACGGTAACGCAATGCCCACCACCATCACGACCAGCGTCATCAGCATCAACGGCCATGCGGCGCGGCTCTGGATGAACGGCACGCGACGGGTACGGATCATATGCACAATCAGCGTTTGCGACAACAGACCGACCACGAACCAGCCTGACTGGAACAACGTCTGATGTTCTGGCGTATTGGCATGGAAAACGAACCACATCAGGCAAAATGTCAGAATATCGAAGATAGAGCTGATCGGTCCAAAGAAAATCATAAAGCGTCCCAGCTCGGCAGGGTTCCAGCGCTGCGGCTTTTTAATCTGCTCTTCATCAACGTTATCAAACGGGATCGCCACCTGGGATACATCGTACAGCAGGTTCTGAATCAGTAAGTGCAGCGGCAACATCGGCAGGAACGGCAGAAATGCGCTCGCCACCAGCACGCTAAACACGTTACCAAAGTTGGAACTGGCCGTCATTTTGATGTACTTCAGCATGTTCGAGAAAGTACGACGCCCTTCGATCACCCCTTCTTCCAGCACCATCAGGCTCTTTTCCAGCAGGATGATGTCTGCCGCTTCACGCGCAATATCAACCGCACCATCAACAGAAATACCAATGTCCGCCGCGCGCAACGCCGGGGCATCGTTGATACCATCGCCCATAAAGCCCACTACGTGACCTTCACGCTTGAGCAGTGTGACAATGCGCTCTTTGTGCATTGGCGTCAGGCGGGCAAACAGCGTGGTACGCTGAGCCAGTTTTGCCAGCTCGTCGTCGTTTAACCCTTCGATGCTGCTGCCGATAACCACATCACCTGCATCCAGACCCACTTCATGACACACTTTCGCCGCCACCAGCTCGCTGTCACCGGTGAGAATTTTCACCGTAATACCGCTGGCTTTCAGGGCTTTCAGCGCCGGGGCGGTCGTTTCTTTCGGTGGATCGAGGAAGGCGATATAGCCTTCAAGGATCAGGTCTGACTCATCAATACGTTGGTAATCGCCCTCACGCGCAGGCAGGTATTTCGTCGCCACCGCCACCACGCGCAGCCCCTGGCGGTTCAGCGTATCGGTAACGCGTTTCACCCGGCGCAGCATGTTCTCATCCAGCGGGACAATTTCCCCGTTATGGCGCACCTGGGTGCAAACACTGAGGATCTCCTGCAACGCGCCTTTGCACACCAGTTGATGCACATCGGTTTCTTCAGCGACCACCACCGACATCCGACGACGCTCAAAATCAAACGGGATCTCATCAATTTTCTGCCAGCGGGTAGAGAGCTGACGGGCAGATTCTTCATCCACACCTTCGAGAACCGCCGTATCCAGCAGATTCTTCAGCCCGGTCTGATAATGGCTGTTCAGCCACGCGGAATACAGGACGTGTTCGCTGGGCTTACCGGAGATATCGGTATGATTCTCCAGCACTATTTTATCCTGAGTCAGAGTACCGGTTTTATCGGTGCACAGAATATCCATCGCGCCAAAGTTCTGGATGGCATCGAGGTGTTTGACGATAACCTTCTGTTTGGACAGCTTCACCGCCCCGCGCGCCAGCGTTGAGGTGACGATCATTGGCAGCATTTCCGGGGTCAGCCCCACCGCGACAGACAGCGCAAACAGCGCCGCTTCCCACCAGTCACCTTTGGTGTAGCCGTTGATGATGAGCACAATGGGTGCCATTACCAGCATAAAACGGATCAGCAACATGCTGACGCGGCTGATCCCTTTCTGGAAGGCATTTTGCTCACTTTCCTGCTCGCTGACGCGGCCTGCCAGTTGTCCAAACCAGGTGTTCGCCCCGGTGGCAATGACAATGGCCTGTGCCGTTCCGCTCACCACATTGGTGCCCATAAAACACAGGGTATCGCACTCCAGCGGGTTGCTTTGCTGCGGGTCACGGCTGGTCGCCACTTTCTCAACCGGCAAAGACTCACCGGTCAGCGAAGCCTGCGCCACAAACAGATCGCGCGCCTGGACGATACGTAAATCGGCCGGGATCATATCGCCGGCTGCCAGCTTAATAATATCGCCAGGAACCAGCTGATCGATCGGCAGTTCAACCCAGCCGTTCTCCCCTTTTTCGTTGATAACGCGCAGTACCGTGGCGGTATTGCTGACCATCGCTTTCAGCGCATCCGCCGCTTTGGTGGAACGCGCCTCCTGCACAAAATTCAGCAGCGTTGAGATACACACCATCAAGGCGATGACGCCCGCAGCAAACAGATCTTCGGTGGCATAAGAAATGCCGCCCAGAATAGTCAGCAGAATATTAAACGGGTTGCGGTAGCAGACCCACAGATGAACCCACCACGGCGATGGCTTTTGCGTCGGCAATTGGTTTTCACCATGATTTTCGCGGGCGCTCTCCACTTCTGCGGCATTCAATCCTTCCGGATGCGCATCAAACGTTTTCCACAGCGCCTCTTCATCCATCAGCGCCATCTTCAGGCAATGTTCACTGAGTGACGGTGGGATCGGCGTGCTGGCAACGGTCTGCGCATTAGGCAACGGATCGCGATGCACCAAACGATGCGGCAAATGGCGGTTAAGCCGGGCAAACAGCTGGCGGGTTATATTTTTGAACATAGGCAGTCCCTCTGCACCAGTATAAGCGGGCGCAGTAAATCCTTCAGGCGTGGCAAAGCCTTGCCTGGTGGCAATTTTAAAATCACAACAGGGACGTCAGAACGTCACTGTCTTACAGCTCCGGTAAGACAGTGAAAACAGGCTTACCGGAGAAGGGGGGTTCTCCATTTCGGGAGAGGGGTGGGATCGGGATCCATATAGCCTCCGGTAAGTGAATGATAAGCGCTGCGGATTATACGCAGAAAACCATAAGGTTTGTGACAATTATGGCGGTATGATACAGCACGGAAACTAAACCAAACGTATACACATCGCCTGAAGGGTGAACGGTTTAAAGCAGACTTTGCCCATTGCACTCCACATGAGTAAAGTTACTCTCTTTGATATAACTGAAAAAGTGCGCAACGGGAAAACAGGATGCAAAATCGGCTGACTATTAAAGACATCGCCCGCTTAAGCGGCGTGGGAAAATCAACGGTTTCCCGTGTGCTCAACAACGAAAGCGGCGTTAGCGAACGCACCCGTGAACGTGTTGAAGCAGTGATGAATCAGCACGGTTTTTCCCCTTCCCGCTCCGCACGCGCCATGCGCGGGCAAAGCGACAAAGTTGTGGCGATTATCGTCACACGTCTGGACTCACTTTCAGAAAACCTCGCGGTGCAGACCATGCTGCCCGCCTTTTATGAGCAGGGTTACGATCCGATTATGATGGAAAGCCAGTTCTCACCTGAACTGGTAGAAGAACATCTGGGAATGCTCAAACGTCGTAACATTGATGGCGTCGTGCTGTTTGGTTTTACCGGCGTAACGGAAACTATGCTCACCTCCTGGCAGGACTCTCTGGTGCTGCTGGCCAGGGATGCCAAAGGCTTTGCCTCCGTCTGTTATGACGACGAAGGTGCCATTCATACCCTGATGCAGCGTCTGTACGATCGCGAACATCGTCATATCAGTTTCCTTGGCGTCCCCCATAGCGATGTCACCACCGGTAAGCGCCGTCATGAGGCCTACCTGACCTTCTGCAAGAAACATAAGCTGCATCCTGTCGCTGCTCTGCCTGGTCTTGCCATGAAGCAGGGCTATGAGCATGCCGCCGATGTCATCACCCCGGAAACCACCGCGTTAGTCTGTGCAACGGACACGCTTGCCCTTGGTGTCAGCAAATATCTGCAGGAACAGCGAATCGACAACCTGCAACTGGCAAGCGTCGGTAATACGCCGCTGATGAAATTCCTCCATCCGGAGATCATCACAGTCGATCCTGGCTACGCTGAAGCCGGGCGGCAAGCGGCGTTACAGCTGATCGAACAGATCAACGGCCGCAGCGAACTGCGGCAAATCGTCATTCCTGCCACCCTCTCCTGATCGCTTTCTGAGCACTAATTTGTGATCTTCGCTGCGTTTCGGGAACGTTCCCATTTTTAAATATTCACCGACGATATACTCTGGCACCAACAACGAGACAGCTGCCGGATGACGTCGCGAAAGCGTCTAATCCGACCTACGGGGAACACACGTCATCATGAGCAAAGTAAAACAAGCGGATATCGACCGGCTGATAGAGCTGGTTGGCGGGCGCGACAATATCGCCACGGTGAGTCACTGCATTACGCGCCTGCGTTTTGTGTTGAATCAACCCGCGAATGCCAGACCCAAAGAGATCGAACAGCTACCGATGGTTAAAGGCTGCTTCACCAACGCCGGGCAGTTTCAGGTCGTGATCGGCACTGAGGTAGGTGATTACTACAAGGCGCTGTTGGCGACCACCGGACAAGCCAGTGCCGACAAAGAGCAGGCAAAGAAAGCGGCGCGGCAGAACATGAAGTGGCACGAGCAGTTGATTTCTCACTTCGCGGAGATCTTCTTCCCACTGCTCCCTGCGCTGATCAGCGGTGGTTTGATCTTAGGTTTTCGTAACGTCATCGGCGATGTGCCGATGAGCAACGGGCAGACGCTGGCGCAGATGCATCCCTCGCTCAAAACGCTCTACGACTTCTTGTGGCTGATCGGCGAAGCGATCTTCTTCTATCTGCCGGTGGGGATTTGTTGGTCTGCCGTGAAGAAAATGGGCGGTACGCCGATCCTCGGCATCGTGCTGGGCGTCACGCTGGTTTCTCCGCAACTGATGAACGCCTATTTGCTCGGCCAGCAGGTACCGGAAGTGTGGAACTTCGGCCTGTTCAGTATCGAGAAAGTGGGCTACCAGGCGCAGGTTATTCCGGCGCTGCTGGCGGGCCTGGCGCTCGGCTTTATTGAAACGCGGATGAAACGCATCGTCCCGGATTATCTGTACCTGGTCATCGTCCCGGTATGTTCGCTGATCCTGGCCGTGTTCCTCGCCCATGCCTTTATCGGTCCATTTGGCCGCATGATCGGCGACGGTGTCGCGTTTGCCGTCCGCCATCTGCTGACCGGCAGCTTTGCCCCGATTGGCGCAGCATTGTTCGGCTTCCTGTATGCCCCGCTGGTGATCACCGGTGTACATCAGACCACGCTGGCTATCGATATGCAGATGATCCAGAGCATGGGCGGCACACCGGTATGGCCGCTGATTGCGCTGTCTAACATCGCTCAGGCCTCTGCGGTGGTCGGCATCATTATCTCCAGCCGTAAACACAATGAGCGTGAAATCTCTGTTCCTGCTGCGATCTCCGCCTATCTGGGGGTAACTGAACCCGCGATGTACGGCATCAACCTGAAATATCGCTTCCCGATGCTGTGCGCGATGATTGGTTCGGGCCTTGCCGGGCTGTTGTGCGGCCTGAACGGCGTGATGGCAAACGGCATTGGCGTCGGCGGCTTGCCTGGCATCCTCTCCATTCAGCCAACGTACTGGCAGGTATTTGGTCTGGCGATGGTGATTTCCATTGTTATCCCGATGGTACTGACTTCGTTCATCTACCAGCGTAAATACCGTCAGGGCACCTTACAGATTGTCTGACTTTTCTTCGGGGCGCAGTTGCGCCCCATCGTATCTCCAGGAAACAGCAATGAATATTCCACACTGGTGGCAAAACGGCGTTATTTATCAAATTTACCCCAAGAGTTTTCAGGACACCACCGGTAGCGGTACCGGTGATTTGCGCGGTGTGACGCAGCGTCTCGACTACCTGCAAAAATTGGGGATCGATGCTATCTGGCTGACGCCATTCTACATTTCACCGCAAGTTGATAACGGCTATGACGTCGCTAACTATATGTCCGTCGATCCGGCCTACGGTACGCTTGCAGACTTTGACGAACTGGTCACGCAGGCAAAAGCGCGCGGCATCCGTATTATCCTTGATATGGTGTTTAACCATACTTCAACACAGCACGCCTGGTTTCGTGACGCTCTGGATAAAAACAGCCCGTATCGTCAGTTTTATTTCTGGCGCGATGGCACGTCAGAGGCCAGCCCGAACAACTGGCGCTCCAAATTTGGCGGCAGTGCCTGGAGCTGGCACGCCGAAAGCGAGCAGTATTACCTGCACCTCTTTGCCCCAGAGCAGGCCGATCTGAACTGGGAAAAACCGGCGGTTCGCGCTGAGCTAAAAAAAGTGTGCGAGTTCTGGGCCGATCGCGGCGTGGACGGTCTGCGTCTCGACGTGGTGAATCTTATCTCTAAAGATCAGGACTTCCCGAACGATCCAGACGGTGATGGACGCCGTTTTTATACCGACGGTCCACGCGCACATGAATTTTTGCGTGAGATGAACCGCGATGTCTTTACCCCACGCAACCTGATGACGGTGGGAGAAATGTCATCCACTACGCTGGAACATTGCCAGCAATACGCCGCCCAGGATGGTAGTGAGCTGTCGATGACCTTTAACTTCCACCATCTGAAAGTGGATTACCCCAATGGAGAGAAATGGACGCTAGCAAAACCCGACTATGTGGCGCTAAAAACCCTGTTCCGCCACTGGCAGCAAGGCATGCACAACGTCGCCTGGAACGCGCTGTTCTGGTGTAATCACGATCAGCCACGTATCGTTTCGCGTTTTGGCGATGAAGAGAAATACCGCGTTCCTGCCGCCAAAATGCTGGCCATGGTGCTGCATGGTATGCAGGGCACGCCTTATATCTATCAGGGGGAAGAGATTGGCATGACCAACCCACACTTCCGCCAGATAACCGATTATCGCGACGTAGAAAGCCATAACATGTTCGCTGAGCTGAATGCGCAGGGACGCGATGCCGACGAATTACTGACGATTCTGGCCAGTAAATCCCGTGATAACAGCCGCACGCCGATGCAATGGGATGCCAGCAAACACGCAGGCTTCACGCAGGGTGAACCATGGATCAATCTGTGCGACAACGCAGCGGATATCAATGTCGCAGCGGCGCTGAATGATGACGACTCGGTGTTCTATACCTATCAGAAGCTGATCGCATTGCGTAAAGCGGAGCCGGTTCTCACCTGGGGTGATTACCAGGATCTGCTACCTGACAGCCCGCACATATGGTGCTATCAGCGCGAGTGGCAAGGGCAGCGGCTTCTGGTCATTGCCAACCTGAGCAACACCTTCCAGCCCTGGCAACCCGCTGACACCCAGGGAAACTGGCAGGTGATGATGCACAACTACGCCGAGGTCGCCAGCCAGCCAGGCGATATGACATTACGTCCTTTTGAAGCCATCTGGTGGCTGCAAAAATAGCTTGCAATTGGCTTTGAGCCCGGTACGGATAGCGCTACCGGGCTTCACCGAAGATGTCTGACTTACCTTCCTGTTTTTGTTGAATAATTAATCAGATTTTTCTTGCCACAATTTACAATCGGCTGCAGTGCCCGTCATCTGTACGCTCCAGTTTTTACTTTGCGCTACATCAAATAAATCGTAAACATCCTTGATGCAAATCACTACATATAGAACTTAAAATGCACGCCGACCCAATATGTTGTATTAATCGACTACAATTGCTACAACGACATTTCCCCGGTTAGCGGTGGAATTGTGGATAAAGTGGGTCGGGATTGCGGGAAGTCATTGGCCTGATAGATGAATAAACCCATGGCCGCTTCCCCAACCTCTGTGGATAACCTGTTCTTATAAATATGGAGTGATCATGACACCGCATGTGATGAAACGAGATGGCTGTAAAGTGCCGTTTAAATCAGAGCGCATCAAAGAAGCCATTCTGCGTGCAGCTAAAGCAGCGGGAGTCGATGACGCAGATTACTGTGCCACCGTCGCAGAAGTCGTTAGCAGTCAGATGAATGAGCGCAGCCAGGTCGATATCAACGAGATCCAGACCGCGGTAGAAAACCAACTGATGTCTGGTCCGTACAAACAACTCGCCCGTGCGTACATCGAATATCGCCACGACCGTGATATACAGCGTGAAAAACGTGGCCGTCTGAACCAGGAAATTCGTGGTCTGGTTGAGCAAACCAACTCTGCTCTGCTGAATGAAAATGCCAACAAAGACAGCAAAGTGATCCCGACCCAGCGTGACCTGCTGGCGGGTATCGTCGCCAAACATTATGCGCGCCAGCACCTGCTGCCGCGTGATGTCGTCCAGGCACACGAGCGTGGTGATATTCACTATCACGACCTCGACTACTCGCCGTTCTTCCCGATGTTTAACTGCATGCTGATCGACCTGAAAGGTATGCTGACACAGGGCTTTAAGATGGGTAACGCGGAGATTGAGCCGCCAAAATCCATCTCGACCGCAACCGCCGTCACTGCACAAATCATCGCGCAGGTTGCCAGCCATATTTATGGCGGCACCACGATCAACCGTATTGATGAAGTCCTCGCGCCATTCGTGACCGAGAGCTTTAATAAACACCGTAAAACCGCTGAAGAGTGGCAGATCCCGGATGCTGATGGTTATGCACATTCCCGTACCGAGAAAGAGTGCTATGACGCATTCCAGTCCCTTGAGTATGAAGTGAATACCCTGCATACCGCTAATGGTCAGACGCCATTCGTCACCTTTGGTTTTGGCCTGGGGACCAGTTGGGAATCCCGCTTGATCCAGCAATCCATTCTGCGTAACCGCATCGCGGGACTGGGTAAAAACCGTAAAACAGCCGTCTTCCCGAAACTGGTATTCGCGATTCGTGACGGTCTGAACCACAAGTTTGGCGATCCAAACTACGACATTAAACAGCTGGCGCTGGAATGCGCAAGCAAGCGTATGTATCCGGATATCCTGAACTACGATCAGGTAGTGAAAGTGACCGGCTCGTTCAAAACGCCAATGGGCTGCCGCAGCTTCCTGGGTGTATGGGAAAACGAGAACGGCGAACAGATTCACGATGGCCGTAATAACCTAGGCGTTATCAGCCTCAACCTGCCGCGTATCGCGCTGGAAGCTCATGGCGATGAAGCCACCTTCTGGAAACTGCTCGACGATCGTCTGGTGCTGGCACGTAAAGCACTGATGACCCGCATTGCGCGTCTGGAAGGCGTGAAGGCCCGCGTTGCACCGATCCTGTATATGGAAGGGGCCTGCGGCGTGCGTCTGAAAGCAGACGATGACGTGTCTGAAATCTTTAAAAACGGTCGCGCATCGATTTCTCTGGGTTACATCGGCATTCACGAAACCATCAACGCGCTGTTTGGCGACAAACACTTGTACGACAGCGAGCAGCTTCGCGCCAAAGCTATCGCCATTGTGGAACGCCTGCGTCAGGCAGTCGATCAGTGGAAAGACGAGACCGGCTACGGCTTCAGCCTGTACAGCACACCCAGTGAAAACCTGTGTGACCGCTTCTGCCGTCTCGATACCGCCGAATTTGGTGTGGTGCCAGGCGTAACCGACAAAGGTTACTACACCAACAGCTTCCACCTTGATGTAGAGAAGAAGGTAAACCCGTACGACAAAATCGATTTCGAAGCGCCGTACCCGCCGCTGGCAAGCGGAGGCTTCATTTGCTACGGCGAGTACCCGAATATTCAGCACAACCTGAAAGCGCTGGAAGACGTGTGGGATTACAGCTACCAGCACGTGCCGTATTACGGGACCAACACGCCAATCGATGAGTGCTACGAATGTGGCTTTACTGGTGAGTTCGAATGCACCAGCAAAGGCTTCACCTGCCCGAAATGTGGTAACCACGACGCCGCGCGCGTATCGGTAACCCGTCGCGTATGCGGTTACTTAGGCAGCCCGGACGCCCGTCCGTTTAACGCCGGTAAGCAGGAAGAAGTGAAGCGCCGCGTTAAGCATTTAGGTAACGGGCAGATAGGTTAATTTCCGTTTGCAAAGGCCGTAGGCCTGATAAGACGCAATCGCGTCGCCATCAGGCATCACAATGTTGCCGGATGCGGTGCAAGCACCTTATCCGGCCTACATGCTTTCTGGACATCTTCTATGCAATACCACCAATATTATCCCGTCGATATCGTTAACGGCCCCGGCACCCGCTGCACCTTGTTTGTTTCCGGGTGCGTGCATGAATGCCCTGGCTGCTATAACAAAAGCACCTGGCGGTTAAACTCCGGTCTGCCATTCACCAAAGAGATGGAAGACAAGATCGTTGCCGATCTTAACGATACGCGTATTCACCGTCAGGGGATCTCGCTGTCCGGCGGCGATCCGCTGCATCCGCAAAACGTGCCGGATATCCTGAAACTGGTACAGCGTATTCGCGCTGAATGTCCGGGGAAAGACATCTGGGTATGGACCGGTTACAAGCTCGATGAACTCAATGCCGCGCAGATGCAGGTGGTGGATCTCATCAACGTGCTGGTTGATGGCAAATTTGTGCAGGACCTCAAAGACCCGGCGCTGATCTGGCGCGGCAGCAGCAACCAGGTTGTACATCATTTACGTTAATCTCCAGGCGGTTAATATTCTGTTTTCCGCCTCTCAAAAACGACTGACGCACTCCATCGCAACCGTTTTGAACTCGGCAAAATTCTGACACGCGCAGAGCCGCGTCATGGCGCGTTCACGCAGGAAGGTGACGAAAATATCGTAAATGGCCATCGCTTCTTCGTATTCGCTTTTACTAATGGCGAGCAAGAAAATCACGTGTGCCGTTTCATCGCCCCAGGCAATACCCTGCGGGGCGAGGATGGTGTAGACCACCGTTTTCTTTGCCAGCAAGCCGAGCGCATGCGGCAGAGCAATGCTGTCGCCCAACATGGTGCTGACAATGGCCTCACGTTCAACAACCGAATCAAGAAACTCCGCGTCGACAAAACCTTCATCCTGCAACTGGTGGCATAACGTTTTGAACAGCGTCTGCTGATCCATGGTGCCGTCGATAATACGAAAGTGGGCGGCATCGAAAAACTTGTTCAGCATCCACGGACGGGTTCGGTCCACCAGCACCAGTTTCCCGATCTGCTCCAGTTGATAGTCAGTAGGGAACGGCGCAATCATCACTACGGGTTTATCTTTTTCACCGATCCGCGCGGTAGAAATAACGAAGTCTTCGCTGATGCTTTCACGCTGTTCGTAGTCGCGTAGCGTCACGGTGCCCACAATATCAATCTGCGGATATTTTCGCGCCAGCACCGCTTCAATCATCCGCACCATCGCATTTCCCGCATCACAGACCAACAGCACACGCGGTTGACGCTGGTAACCGATGTTGTAACTACGTTCCAGCCCAACGCCAATATGCAGAACCAGAAAGCCGATCTCATTTTCACTGATGGTATACGGCGTGTATTTTCCCCAACCTGACACGGCGGCCAGCGTCATATCCCATGCCATCGGGTAGTGCTGTTTAATATTTTCCAGCAACGGATTAGGGATCATTATCTGGTAACGCACCCGGGTGATCATTGTCTTAATATGTGTCAGCAGATCGGCATGCAATTGCTGGTCATTCAGCAGGTTGTAGTTGTACTGGGTGTTGATAAAACGCAGGATGTAATTGACCAGCGCTTCGTCATCATCGGCATTGATGGCGCTGGGCGCAATCTCCTGTACCTGACGGGCGGCAATGTGTACCTGAAGCCAGTTTTCTTCATACGCGGAAAGCGGCTTGTCTGCCAGTTGGTGCAAAATCCCCGCAATCTCTCTTGCCGCCAGGCACACCGCCTGTTCAGTTTCTTCAGCGGCAAATTCAGGCAGTGGATACCCTTCGCTAATCCGCCGGATAGCCACCGCACAGTACAAGCGCAGAAACAGCTCGCCCTCATCGGTCAGTCGAATATGAAAACGGGCAAAAATATCCTGTAAAATCGGTTGTAGCTGTTCAGGGATCCCGGCATTCAGCGCCTCTTGCGTCACTAACGGATGCTGCGGATCCTGCTGCGCCAGCGTCCATAGCAGATCGGTCAAACAGGCGCGAATCGCCATCTCGCTGCCGAACAGCTTCATGCCATGCCGGGGACGTGTTTCCAGCGTCAGATGATAACGTTGCAGGTGTTCACGGACTTCGGCCATATCGTTTTGCAGCGTCGCACGACTGATAAACCATTCATCAGCTAAATCTTCAAGTTTCAGTGAAAAGGCCGACGTCAGAAAACGGACCACCAGCCAGTGTACCCGCTCCTGGCTGGTTCGCGGGATGCGCAGCAACGTTTCAGGCTGCTGCGTTTGCAGGGAGTGATAACTTGCCGGGTCATCAATTTTAAGCTGGTAACCGCTGCCCCTGCTGAGAACAAACTGCGCGCCGTACTGGGTAAGCAGCGCGTTTAGCGCCGTAATATCCGCACGTACGGTGCGTGTAGAAACCGACAACCGCTGCGCCAGCTCATCCTGCGGGAGCGCTTCGTTTTGCAGCATGTCAAACAGCTGCGCTAAACGTTGGTTGGGGAATCTCACGTCAGTTTCCTCATCTGTTAATTAGCCTACGCAGGCGCGGGTGATCGCCAGCAGTTGGCGAACGTCCTGCGGACGGGTATCGCCACTCACCTTATCAATAATCGAACTATAGATGTGAGGAATGATTTTGCTCACTCCAGCATCAAGGGCGATCTGCAGGATTTCCGCGAAATTTTCCAGGTCTATACCGCCGGTAGGCTCAAGCCAGAAGTCGTGGCGGGCGCAGGCCTGCGCGACCGCGATGTATTCGTCACGGCATTTCAGACCGCCCATCGGAAAGTACTTAATTGAGCTACCGCCCATATCTTTGAGCAGAGCAATCGCGGTTTCAACCGGCACAATGCCGTCTGGTGCCTGGCTGCTTAGCGGACCGGTGGAAATTTTCACCCTGCCCGGCGTACCCGTTGGCGAGACCAGACCATTGACTACCGTATCCTGCTGGCCCAATAACGCACGGCTGGTTGCCACGCCGGTAAACACCTGATTAACATGCTGAGGCTGCACCTGGCGGGAAATTTCACTGACCATTGCCGACTGGTTCGGATCGCCCGCCCCCAGCCCCACAGACAGTGCATTGTCAATAAGCGCCGCGTATTCACGCATATCCGCAACCGCGCTTTCAACGTTGGGGTAATTTTTTGACAACACGCCAACCAGCACGTGTCCTTCCGCCGCCGCATAAATATCCCGGGCGTTCTGTTTGGAGCCTGCCAGCACGTTCAGACAGACGCGATCGCGGTAAAAATTAGGGGTTAATTTCATGCTTTTTTCTCCTGCGAAATCACTTCAGCAATCCGGCGAGCCACAATCTCCAGTTGCGCACGATCGACGCTGCGCACATCCGCCTCAATGATGCCTTCATTGGCTTTGTAACCACGGAAGTAAATCGCATACTCCCCCTGTTTCAGCGCGTCGACCAGTTCGCCCGTGGCGATACCGGTTACCGCTTCGTCAAACTTAATTTCTGTACGTGCAATGTCACGCCCTGCACTGTCCCACACGACACGAGCGCTCACGCCATTCAGGGCATTCAACGCCTCTATAAACGGCGTCATTTTTTCTACCATCTCTGCGCCGCTCTCTTTCTGCGCGCTTAGGTACAGTTCGATAGCACAGGTCAAACCGAGGATGCCTTCTTTGCCGACCTTCATTGCCCGGCCAATGCCCGCCGTCTGGCGTTTGACCCATTCAACATACTGCGTTTTGCCAATCACCAGACCGCTGGTTGGCCCTTCGATCGCCTTCGCACCGCTGTAAATGACCAGGTCCGCGCCGACACGGTAGTAACATTGCAAATCCTCTTCCGCCGCCGCATCGACGATCAACGGTAGGTTATGCGTGCGAGCGACCACCGCAGCCTGCTCTACGCTGAGCATGCTTTTCTGTACACAGTGGTGAGATTTGATATACAGAATGGCCGCCGTGCGCGGTGTAATAGCCGCAGCCAGCTGCGCCGCCGAGCATTCGTTGGCATAGCCCGCTTCCACTAACTTACCGCCGCCGAGCGCCACCATCGCGCCAACCGGAGCGCCGAAGTTAACGTTGTGGCCTTTGGGTAGCACGATTTCGTTGTTATCGACAGGCGTCACGTGCAGGTTTTCCAATAGCCAGTCACTGTCTTTAACCAACACCGCCGCCACCGACTGGGCAATCCCTGCCGAGGCACAGGAAACGACGGTAGCCCCTTCCACATCCAGCAATTTCGCAATGTACTCACCGGTTTTGTTGACCAGATCTTTCATTTCGAAGTATTGATTCATCCCGGCCATTGCAGCCTCAACCACCTCTGGTCGCGGCGTGGAGACACCCAGTGCCGTCATGCGGCCAGAGGTATTAATCACCTGTTTTAAATCGTATTTCTCAAAAATCGAAGGCATGTTCCGCGCTCCCTTGTTCGGTCATATAGCCCTTACCCGCACGTATTGCGGCAAGCGGCACCAGCAATTGTTCAGCCTGCAGGCTGTCGTTTTCGGCATCTACCAGCACGCCAGGCTGGCGTTTCAGCGCAAAGAGGGTCAGATCGGCATCCAGCCCCACCTGCAGTCGGCCCTTGTTTTTCAGCCGCAGACCATCGGCCGCATTAGCGGTTACGCATTCAATAACTTGTGGCAGTGACATGCCGATAGCGAGAAACTTCGACATCACATTCGCCAGGGAATGCACCGGGCCGCTGATGCGATTGCGACAGTAAATATCGGAACTGATGGTGTGCGGCAGAATACCCAGTTCGATCGCGCGTTTCGCCACCGCAAAGCTGAGGCTGGCTGTACCGTGCCCAACGTCCAGACGAACCCCGCGCGAAATCGCCCGTGTCACCGATGCACGCAGCTCACCTTCCGGTGTCAGAATGCGGTTTGGCTTACCGTTGTAGCAGTGGGTGATGATGTCGCCCGCCATCAGGCGTTCGGCAATCTCATCCAGATCCGGGGGGTTGTTGCCGATGTGCACCATCAGCGGCAGGTCACCGTTCTGCGCCTGCATCGCTTTAGCCCGATCCAGCGGTGTAATACCATTTTCACCGACCACGCTGCTGCTCATGCGCGCCTTCAGACCCACGATAAAATCGGGGTGGCGTTTCACCGCCTGCTGCACCGCATCGGCGTCGATATTGGCCATGTTAGCCAGCTCGTTCTGCGCGATAAGCCCAACGCGGGAGATATTCAGCAGTGCATAAACTTCAGTGGCTGCATCGCGCGTCAGCGTGTAAAAATCGTCAATATCATCAGCGCCAGTGCTGCCCGCATCCACCACCGTAGTGACGCCGGTGGCAATGCCCACGCTGTCGGGTTGGTCATGATAAATCGGGGATTTGGGATAACAGTGGACGTGGGAATCAATCCAGCCTGCGCTGACGTAGCACTCGCCGCGTAAGTCGATGATGTTTGCCGCCGGGCTATCAATGTCGCCCAGCGCCGCAATTTTGCCGTCCTTTAGCGCAATATCACTCACCGTATCGTCAACCAGACGCGCATGGCGCAGGAGTAAATCAAACATGTCTCTCTCCTGTTGAAATGGGGGCGGTCGTGTAGGCCTGATAAGCGCAGCGCCATCAGGCGTCATTTCCGGATGGCGGCTGCGCCTTATCCGGCCTACAACGGCACACCATCAACTAATGGCAATAGGGAAGATGGAACCGAGGATCATCGCCCCAAGGATCGCACCGCCGGTGATTGGTTTCTGCCACAGGTAAAACAGCAGTGCGCCCGCCAGAGAGCCGATCCCGATAGGAATAGAGGCCGTCATGGCACTGAGGATAATCAACGGCCCAAGGAAGCGGCCGGAGGCGTTGCCGGCCCCCATCATCACGTCAGCCCCGTAGGTCGAGTCGCTCTGATTGATGGTGAACTTACGCGCCAGAATGATGATGTAGCCAATCGCCAGACCAATCACCAGACCGGTGACCAGTGAGGCGGCAAAATTGGCGACCGGGAAAATAATGCCCGCCCCCAGTAGCAGCGCCGGAACGCCTAACCCAACACCGGTCTGAATCGCCCCGCCGATGTCCAGAATCCCCACCAGAGACCCTTCAATGATGCGGGCAAACAGGAAGCTTGCACCAAAAGCCGCTACCGCGCCGTAGGAGCCGGTATCCATTCCCGCTTTAAGCATCGCCACGAATGCCACTTCGTTGAATGCACCAATGCCATACAGGTAGTACATGTGCGTTCCGGCAAAGACGCCAGAAGAGAGCAGGCCAACGAAGATCGGGAACGACC
This sequence comes from Citrobacter sp. R-1.5.2, assembly GCF_035064245.1. Lineage (NCBI taxonomy): Bacteria > Pseudomonadati > Pseudomonadota > Gammaproteobacteria > Enterobacterales > Enterobacteriaceae > Citrobacter > Citrobacter sp. R-1.5.2. The sequence goes on from NZ_JASEYC010000009.1 coordinate 94,008, forward strand.
AGTCGGCAAACCAAAAACCTTTATTTTGTTCCATGATGGCCTCCGTTATTTGCCGCTGAGCGAGTTGTGGATCAGTTCCAGCCAGTTAGGCACGGTCAGATGGAAAGATTCGATCATCTTCATATCGAAGCCGCGGAAGAAGCCGCTCAGGACGAACAGCGCGACGATAGCCACCATCATCACTTTGGTGACGTGGTTCCAGCCGCTCTCTTCAACACCTTTACCAATCAGGATACCGAGGACCAGACCCGGAACGGCGTTACCCATAATCAGCTGTGCTGCACCACCGAAAACGGTCGCCCAGAAGCCAGATTTTTTACCGGCATCGATCGCCGCCAGCCAGAAGATCACCGGCATTACCGTGTTGACCAGCAGGTTGGCTGCGGGAACCAGCACCTTAACGGCGGTAACCTGCAATGCTTCGGGTACGGATGATGCGGTAAGGTTCAGGAACGTCACAACGATCATGCCAATGACGCCACAAGCAATCGCCATGCGTTTAGGATCGTGCAGCGTTTCACCGACGTTGCGATTTTTGATCATCAGCGCGGCGGCACCCCAGTTGGGGATGATGCGGTGGTCAACGTCCTGAGTGAACGCCCCCGCCGCAACGGAAGAAGCCCAGGCGTTAAAGAAGAAGCCCAGGCCGAACGAGAAGTGAGAAGCCGGATCCCCTTCACAGGAATTCAGTTCCCCAAGGGTACGAAATGCGCCCATCCCTTGAGTGGTAGGCGCATGAAACATGCGTGCAGCCCCAGCGCCGACACCGACGCCAACCAGCGCGCCGATGATGAGCGATTTTATTAATATTATCAGGAACATAATTATGCCTTTTAATAGAGAATCAGCGTTGCGTAACGAAATCCACCTTGTCGAGATTGATGGCAGTCACGTTGACAGTCACATCCAGCTCCACGCTGAAAGTGCGTCTTTCCCGGCGTAGAAAGAGGAATAAAAACGCCTCTTTGCGCACCGTTTCACGCGCTTGAACGACCTGCACATCCTGTGGCTCAATACGCAGTAAGATATGCGGCGATGCTTTCATCACCGCAGCCTGAACGTGGTTCAGGGCATCGGCAAAGGCGCGCGCTTTGGCTTCGCCCTTGCCAGTGACTCTCACCGTGGTGGTGAATTGCTCTTTCATACTTAAGCGCCGTATTTCTTTTGCCACGCCTGTACCAGGCGCTCGCCGAGCTCTTCTTTGTCCATAAAGCCGAACCCCAGCACGTTGCAACCTTCGTTGATGGCGGTCACGCCCTCTTCAACCGAGCGCATACCATACTTCGCCTTGTAGCCGTATTTGGTCTGTGCAGTGATAGCCCCCGCGCCGCCGCTGCCGCAAAACGAGATGCCAAAGGTGGCATTTTCCGCTTTCATCACATCGCCCAGCTTCATATCAGCGGCAACGCCCGGTACCACAACCGCACGGCCGCCTGCTTTCTCAACACCTGCCGCCACTTTCTGGCCTTTACCCAGACGATCGCCAATCACTACGGTAATCTGTTCCATCTTTTGCTCCTTAAAGGTTGTCTTTCGCGACTTCGAAGTGCACCGACAGCAGCCAGGCCTCTTCCTCAGGAAGATTGCCAAACTCGGCGACGACGTCGCGGGCAAGCGCCATTGATTCGGCAGATATTTCATCAAATAAGCTGGAATCGACTTCAGGTAGCGGTTCACCCGTGACCGAGCGGTGCGCCATGGCGCGAACGTGCGATGTCAGCATCTGTTCCTGTACTGCGTTGGGAATAATGTGGCGTTCACGCAGCAAGGCATACACCTGCGCCAGCATGCGGTCGGCCAGTTCCACCGATTCCCCCATGTCATTCATTACAGCTCCGTTATTCACTCGTCTTACCCCACTAATGGCTCTGAGGGTAAAGTAGCGGTGGAGGTTAAAAGTTTGTAGCGAGTTGTTTTCCACTTCGAAGTGGAAACGGACGCAGCGACAGTGATCTGTGCCGCAAAAAGGGCGGGATTGGTTATTTTCCCCTTGGATAACGTGATGGAGATCGCACGAGATAGCAGGGAAACCGCAAGCGGCAGGAAAAACGGGTTGGCGTTAAAAGTTAAATAATGTGATGGGGATAACGTTTACTTATGGGTGAGAGTGGTGCCGGAGGGCGACGCTGTCGCGTCTTATCCGGCCTACGGTTGCGCAGGCCGGATACATAAATTAACGATACTTCTTGTGGTAAGCGTTGCGGGTGGTTTTCAGCTCTTCCGCTGCGGCTTTCGCCTCTGAGACTTTACCTTCATTCGCCAGTTTCAGCGCACCGTCGATCTGGCCGATCAGCGTGTCAAAACCGTGGCGGAAATCTTTCATCTCCGGGCTATCAGGGGATTTGCTTTCCAGCTTCGGTGGCGTTCCCTTCTGTGCATCCAGCGCAGCTGTACGCATTTTAGTTAACGCATCTTTTAGCTCGGTCGCGTTATCCGTTTTTTCAACGATCTTCAGGTTGTCGTTGAGGATCCCCATGTCGTCTTCAAGATCGGCTGCAAAGGCAGAAGAACCAAGAACCAGCGTTGAAGCCGCGACGATCGCTAACAGGTGTTTACGCATTGCTCACTTCCTTTTTATTATTAAAAAATAACGCCAGATACCCTAAATCATTCGAGCTGCAGCTTGAAGTATGACGGGTATTACTGCCCGGCGATCTTCATCTCCGGCAACAGTACCGAACCACACTGTATATTGCTGCGGGTTTCAATATCATTACCGACGGTGACGATATTTCGCCACATATCTTTTAAGTTACCGGCGATGGTAATTTCGCTCACCGGGTACTGAATTTCGCCATTTTCAACCCAGAAGCCCGCCGCGCCGCGCGAGTAATCCCCGGTAATACCGCTCACGCCCTGCCCCATCAGCTCAGTCACCACCAGGCCGGTGCCCATCTCTTTGAGCAACTGCTCGAAGCTTAGTCCCTGCCCCGGAATTCGCCAGTTGTGAATTCCGCCCGCATGGCCGGTGCTCTTCAGCCCCAGCTTACGCGCAGAGTAGTTGGTCAGCAGCCACTGGGTCAGCACGCCATCTTTAATAATGTCACGGCGTTCCGTACGCACGCCTTCGCTGTCAAATGGCGAAGAGGCCAGCCCTTTCAGCAGGTGCGGATGTTCTTCAATGGTCAGCCATTCCGGCAGAATTTGTTTGCCCAGCGAGTCCAACAGGAAGGTCGATTTACGATATACCGAGCCACCCGCAATGGCGCCGACGAGGTGCCCAAACAGCCCGGTCGCCACTTCATTGGCGAAAATAACCGGTGCTTTCATGGTGGAGAGTTTACGCGGCGACAGGCGCGATAACGTGCGGCGAGCACAGTCGGCCCCCACCCATTCCGGCGTTTGCAGATCGCCCATCGCACGGCCAATGGTGTAGGCATAATCGCGTTCCATATCACCATTTTCTTCAGCGATCACGCAGCTGGAAAGAGAGTGACGCGTAGAGCAGTAACCCTGCAACATGCCATGGCTGTTACCAAACACTTTGATGCCATAGTGGCTGTTAAAGCTGCCGCCTTCGGTATTGGTGATGCGTTTGTCCGCCTGCAACGCTGCCTGTTCAGCGCGCGCCGCCAGTTCGATAGCTTCATCAGGCGTGACTTCCGCCGGATGGAACAGGTCTAAATCGGGTGCATCAAAGGCCAGCAGGTCTTTATCAGCCACGCCTGCACACGGATCCGGTGAAGTGTAACGGGCGATATCCAGCGCGGCCTGCACGGTGCGCGCAATCGCCTGTGGGCTTAAATCGGTGGACGATGCGCTGCCCTTACGGTTCTGGTGATAAACCGTAATCCCCAGCGCACCATCGCTATTGAATTCTACGTTCTCCACTTCACCATAACGGGTGCTGACGCTAATACCCGTGGTCTTGCTTACAGCGACTTCCGCGCCATCCGACTGACCTGACGCTAATTCCAGTGCTGTCGAGACCGCTTCTTCCAGAATCTTACGCTGCGCTTCAACTTGTGAGATTACTTTCATCGCAAATGCCATAATGTAGAGAGAGTTTCTCTGAAGTCTAACAGAGAACCGTTTTTCAGTGCGCATCTTAACTGGTAACATTAGCCTCTTTTTTTAAGGAGCCTGACATGACTAAGCAGCCCGAAGACTGGCTCGACGACGTTCCCGGTGATGACATCGAAGACGAAGACGATGAAATTATCTGGGTCAGTAAAAGTGAAATTAAACGTGACGCCGAGGAGTTAAAACGCCTGGGTGTGGAACTGGTCGAACTGGGGAAAAACGCGCTGGATAAAATCCCGCTCGATGCGGATTTACGTGCCGCAATTGAGTTGGCCCAGCGTATTAAGATGGAAGGACGCCGCCGCCAGCTGCAGCTCATTGGTAAGATGTTGCGCCAGCGCGATGTCGATCCAATCCGCCAGGCACTGGACAAGCTGAAAAACCGCCACAACCAACAGGTTGTACTGTTTCACAAGCTTGAGCAACTGCGCGATCGCCTGATCGTCGAAGGTGATGATGCCGTAGAAGAAGTGCTGAACCTGTGGCCAACCGCCGATCGCCAGCAGCTTCGCTCTCTGGTTCGTAATGCGAAGAAAGAGAAAGAAGGCAACAAGCCGCCGAAATCAGCACGTCAGATCTTCCAGTATCTGCGTGAACTGGCGGAAAACGAAGCGTAATTCCGCAAAGGATGCCCCATCTCCTGGGGCACCACCTTTACAACGCCATCACATGATGGCGCAAATCCTCATTAAAGCGCTGGTAGCGTTCTGCATCTATTGCGTGCGGATAGCTCAGTACAATCAGTTCATGGTCAGCGATCCCCTGATGATACGCCGGATGCGTATGCGCCCATTCATTCGCACAAAACCCCATCGACTCATAAAAGCGTAAACGTTTATTAGCGATATCCGTTGTTAACGGATCAATCTCCAGAATCGTCATCGGAGAACGGGTGAGAATGGTGTGTAACACTTTTTTGCCATAGCCTTGCGAACGTAGCGCGCCATCAATCGCCAGATGCTCGATATACGTATATTCGTCGAAATCCCAGCAACCGCTGAGCCCCACAAATGTCGTACCGTCAAACCACGCTTCCAGCGCATAGTGCGGGTTACTTAACGCCAACTGTTTCGCTGGCATTTCCCGCTGCTCATGCCAGGGAAACGACTGAGCGTAAAGCGCATCCAACGGGAGAAAAAGTGCCGAGGTGGTAGACGTTATTTTTTCGCGAGTGAGCATAGTTAATACCGTTGTAGACAATCACGACCCTGCCAGAAAAACGTAATGCCTGTACCGCCTGGCGCGCAAAATAAAAAACCAGCCGCATAGCGGCTGGTCGCAGATGCACGCCAGAACAAAGACATCCAGACCTGGCGTTATTTTACTCTTGCGCTTCTGCCTGAGCTTTCTTCGCCAGACCATCCAGCAGTTTTTGATGAATACCGCCAAAACCACCGTTGCTCATTACCAGGATATGATCGCCGGGTTGTGCGGTTTTCACTACCATATCCGCCAGCGCATCCACATCACCACTCCAGTGAGCTGGCTGGACACAGGCTTCAGCGACTTCCGCTACCTGCCACGGAATATGCGGTGGTTGCAGCAGGAATACTTCGTCCGCGCGGCCTAATGATGGCGCGAGATCGTCTTTGCACAGTCCCATTTTCATGGTGTTAGAGCGAGGTTCCAGCACCGCAATAATGCGTGCCGTGCCGCCCACTTTCCCGCGCAGCGCCGCAAGCGTTGCCAGAATTGCGGTTGGGTGGTGGGCAAAATCGTCATATACCGTCACGCCGTGCGCTTCACCACGCAGTTCAAGTCGACGACGAGCGTTAATGAACGAGCCTAGCGCATTCGCCGCATCGGCTGGCAGCACCCCCACGTGACGGGCTGCCGCAATCGCCATCAGGCCATTGTGCATGTTGTGTTCGCCTACCAGGCCCCACTTAACTTCACCCACTTTTTCACCGTCCAGCCACACTTCCCACTCGGAAGCATCGGTGGTCAGTTTTTTCGCCTGCCAGTGACCCTGCTCGCCCACCAGCTCCTGTTCGCTCCAGCATCCCATCGCCATCGTCTGTTTCAGATTGATGTCGTTTTCCGGGTAGATGATGCGTCCCTGACCCGGCACGATGCGCACCAGGTGATGGAACTGTTTCTGAATCGCTTTCAGATCGTCAAAGATGTCCGCGTGATCGAACTCAAGGTTGTTGAGGATCAGGGTTCGCGGGCAGTAATGCACAAATTTGGAACGCTTATCAAAGAAGGCGCAGTCGTACTCGTCCGCTTCAATCACGAAAAAGTTGCTTTCACCCAGACGCGCGGAAACTTCAAAGTTACCCGGCACGCCGCCGATCACGAATCCCGGTTTATAACCACAGGCCTCGAGGATCCAGGTTGCCATTCCCGCCGTAGTCGTTTTACCGTGCGTCCCCGCTACCGCCAGTACCCAGCGATCGCGCAACACAAAGTCATGCAGCCATTGCGGACCAGACATGTATGGAATGTTCTTCTCCAGCACCGCTTCCACGCAGGGATTACCACGGGTCATCGCATTACCGATGATCACCAGGTCCGGTTGTGGGTCGAGCTGGCTGGCATCGTAACCCTGAATCAGATCAATACCTTGTTTCTCAAGTAAGGTGCTCATCGGCGGATACACATTGGCGTCCGAACCCGTTACTTCATGACCGAGCGAGCGTGCCAGCATCGCCAGACCGCCCATGAAAGTGCCACAAATTCCCAAAATATGAATGCGCATACGTCACTATCCTTTTTTAATCTGGGGGCCATTTTACGCACATGTCTGGCAACTGAGAAACGCATTTCAGGATATTCCGTAGTTTGCTGGCGCGATTCACCTGAGCGCGATAGCTGAAATATTTGTTAATATTGTTGCGGTCGCTTTACTCCACATAAATTGCAGGGAAAGTGTTATGAAAACGTTAGGTGAATTTATTGTCGAAAAGCAGCACGAGTTTTCTCATGCTACCGGTGAACTCACTGCTTTGTTGTCGGCAATAAAGCTGGGCGCCAAGATCATCCACCGCGATATCAATAAGGCCGGTCTGGTCGATATCCTGGGTGCCAGCGGTGCAGAGAACGTGCAGGGAGAGGTGCAACAAAAACTCGATCTGTTCGCAAACGAAAAACTGAAAGCTGCACTGAAGGCGCGCGACATCGTGGCGGGTATTGCCTCAGAAGAAGAAGATGAAATCGTCGTCTTTGAAGGCTGTGAACACGCAAAATACGTTGTGCTAATGGATCCACTGGATGGCTCATCCAACATCGATGTAAACGTCTCTGTCGGTACGATTTTCTCTATTTACCGCCGCGTAACCCCTGTCGGCACACCGGTCACGGAAGAGGATTTCCTGCAGCCGGGCAACAAACAGGTTGCTGCAGGTTACGTTGTTTATGGTTCATCCACCATGCTGGTGTACACCACCGGTTGTGGCGTACACGCCTTCACCTACGATCCTTCTCTGGGCGTATTTTGCCTCAGCCAGGAACGTATGCGCTTCCCAGCCAAGGGGAGCACTTACTCCATTAACGAAGGCAACTACATCAAATTCCCGAACGGCGTGAAGAAATACATTAAATTCTGCCAGGAAGAAGATAAGTCCACTCAGCGCCCGTACACCTCGCGCTACATTGGCTCTCTGGTTGCCGATTTCCATCGCAACCTGCTGAAAGGTGGGATCTATCTGTACCCAAGCACCGCCAGCCACCCGCAAGGGAAACTGCGTCTACTGTACGAATGCAACCCGATGGCCTTCCTGGCCGAGCAAGCGGGCGGCAAGGCAAGCGATGGTAAAGACCGTATTCTGGATATCACCCCAGAAAGCCTGCACCAGCGTCGCTCCTTCTTCGTCGGTAATGACCATATGGTCGACGATGTAGAGCGCTTTATCCGCGAGTTCCCGGACGCGTAAGCGCAACATCCCGGCCTATAACGCGTTGTAGGCCGGATAAGCGAAGCGTCATCCGGCACGATGCGGTGATATTGCCGGATGGCGGCGTAAACGCCTTTATCCGGCCTACAAAATCCTACGTTCGGTTAGACTGTCTGTAGCTTAAATACGGCCATGGCTTCGATTAGCGCTGAAGACTGCTCTTCCAACGAGCGGGTAGCCGCTGAAGACTGCTGTACCAACGCCGCATTCTGCTGCGCCGTTTCATCCATCTGACTCACCGCGATATTCACCTGCTCAATCCCACGGCTCTGCTCCTGAGACGCGCTGGCAATTTCACGCATCAGCTTGGTCATACGCATAACCTCGGTCGCGATTTCATCCATGGTTTCACCCGCCTGTTGCGCCAATTCACTTCCCTCACCCACATGCGTATGGGAATCGCTGATCAATGTACGGATCTCTTTTGCCGCCTCGGCGCTACGGCTGGCAAGATTGCGTACTTCTCCTGCTACCACCGCAAAACCACGGCCTTGCTCACCCGCGCGCGCCGCTTCAACGGAGGCATTGAGTGCCAGGATATTGGTCTGGAAAGCAATACCGTCAATCACACTGAGGATATCGGCAATTCGGCTGGAACTGCCTGAAATATCGCGCATTTTTTCAATTACATAGCACACCATCTCACTGCCCCGATCGGCGGTATCCGATACCGATTTTGCCAGCTGATGCGCCTGCTCTGCGTTTTCCGCGTTCTGTTTCACGGTCGCGGTGAGTTCTTCCATACTGGCAGCGGTCTGTTCCAGCGACGTGGCGGTGGATTCTGTACGTTGCGCCAAATGCTGGTTGCCTGCGCTCAGTTCACGGCTGCCAACATCAATTTGCGAGCTGGCTTCACGCACACGCTGCACAGAATCACCCAACGCATGGCGCATTTCATCCATCGCAGCGTTAAGGCGGTTGAATTCAGCGCTGGCCGATAACGTGCTAACAGGCGACAAATCGCCTGTCGCCAGACGTTCCAGCTGTTCAATAATGTTATCCAGGGGTTTAAGAAACTTATTTCGCAGCATAAACCAAATGACCGCCAGCAACGCAATGGCAGCCAACATGGCAGCACTCATAATACCGTGATAAACCAAAGAGTTAATAACGCGGGTGGCGGCATAAAGCCCCATACTGCCGGTCAGCAACAGAAGAAACGTCAGCAGAGACAATAACACCAACAAACTTGATCGAATTGAAAGGGATTTTGGCATCGTTATATTTCCGGTTGTAGGGATAAAACAGACCTGTACAGAACCTATCGACTACAACCGGAAAAAGTTTAGGTATTTAAATGTTTTCTGGAAAATCATGATGTTACTTTGGTACTTCAGCCGTACTCACGCGAGTGACCGGCGAGCTCTGACGATTTTCCCAAAGCACCGTGAGACCACGTTGTAAGGCAATAAAAATAAACAATAAAATGCCAATCGCGATTTTTGTCCACCAGGAACTTAATGTGCCATCAAAATTAATATAGGTCTGAATCAGCCCCTGAATGGCAACGCCAAATAAGGTACCTAAAACCGTACCAACCCCACCGCTGAGCAACGTACCGCCAATCACTACCGAGGCGATAGCATCCAGTTCTACTCCGACACCTGCCAGCGCATAACCGGCCTGGGTATAAATGGAAAAGACAATGCCGGCAAGCGTCGCAAGCCCGGTGGACAGCATATAGATACGGATGGTGGTGCTGCGGGTTGAGATGCCCATCAGGTTGGCCGAAGTGGCGCTGCCACCAATGGCGTAAACCTGATTACCAAAGCGCGTACGGTGCGCCAGGAATATACCGATGACGACGACCCCTAGCATCAGCAATCCCATCGCGCTCAGGCGACCACCGCCGGGAATTTTCCATGCCAGACTTGAGAGCGTGTCATAAACAGGATGGTTAATCGGGATGGATTCTTCTGAGACCAGATAGCTGACGCCGCGCAGGAAGAACATTCCCGCCAGGGTAATGATAAATGCAGGGATCTTCAGGGCATCAATCAGCAATCCCATAAACGCACCAAACGCACAGCCCATTGCCAGAATCAAAGGAAACGCCAGCAGTGGCGAAATCCCCCAGTAACCAATCGCTTTTGCTAAAAATACCCCCGTAAAGGCAATCACCGACCCGACGGAAAGATCGATCCCCCCGGAGAGAATGACGAAAGTCATACCCACGGCGATAATCCCTAAAAAGGCGTTATCAGTCAGAATATTGCAGATCACCCGGGTGGAGGCAAAAGCCGGAAATTGCGTCAGGCAATAGAGGTAGCCCAAAATAAAGACCCCGAGGGTGATCATCAGCGGTAAATTACGTTTTATCACGACCGCGCACTCCTTTTATCAGGCTGATAAAGCGTTGTGACTGCACGACCAGCACGCACAACACCACGATGGCTTTGACCACCTGATTCAGTTCCGGCTGGAAGCCCGACAGTAAAATCCCGGTGTTCATCCCCTGAATGATCAACGCGCCAATTACCGATAGCAGCAGGTTAAAACGTCCGCCCATCAGCGAACCTCCGCCAATCACCACCGCCAGGATGGCATCCAGCTCCAGCCATAACCCGGCGTTATTGGCATCAGCCCCGCGAATATCCGCGGTGACAATAATGCCCGCAATCGCTGCGCACAGGCCGCTGAGTACATAGGTAAGCATCACAATGATGCGGGTGTTGACCCCGGCATTTTTCGCCGCACGAATGTTGATGCCTACCGCTTCAATAAACATGCCCAGCGCCGTTTTTCGTGTCAGCAACCAGAACACTACCAGCGTTAGCAATGCAATAATCACAGGCGTGGGGAAAAGCAACAGCGAGCCGCTGCCAAACCACGACAGATCAGGTGAGTTGAAGGTGACGATCTGCCCGGAGGTGATCAACTGCGCAACGCCGCGCCCGGCGACCATCAGGATCAGCGTCGCGACAAACGGTTGGATCTTGAGGATCGCCACCAGAATCCCGTTCCACAACCCCGCCAGAAGGCCGGAGCCTAAGGCAGCAAGCAGCACCACGGGTAAGCTGTGCCCGGCAACCGTCATCGCAGCGGTTGTCGCCCCTGCAATAGCCATCACCGCCCCAACGGACAGATCGATGCCGCCAGTGGCAATCACCAGCGTCATACCAATCGCCAGTAGCGCCACGGGCGCGGCGCGGTTGAGAATATCAATCGGGCTGCCGAACAGGCGGCCATCTTGCAAAATGACCTGATAAAAATGCGGCGCGACCAGGCTATCCACCAGCAACACCAACAGCAGCGCCACCAGTTGCGGCATTCCCTTTGGCCAGCGAAACCGCCGCTCAGGCGGATTGGATTGAGGGAGAGATTGAGGCATCACCATAGTCTCCTTAGGCCGCAATAGCGTTCATGATCGCCGGTACGGACAATTCAGCCAGCGGGATCTCGGCCACCTGTTTGCGATCGCGCATAATAATGACCCGATCGGCATAGCCCACTAACTCTTCCAGTTCGGATGAAATCACCAGTAGCGCCAGACCATCCGCGCACAGCGTTTCGATCAGGCGGATAATCTCGGCATGCGCACCAACGTCGATCCCACGCGTGGGTTCATCGAGGATCAGGAACTGCGGTTTGGTCAGCAACCAGCGCGAGAGCAAGACTTTTTGCTGATTGCCGCCGGAGAGAAATTCGATCGACTGCTCAGCGTTGGGGGTGCGAATACCGAGCTGACGAATAAAACGCTCGGCGATCTCGTTTTGTTCTTTCCGCGGGATGGGCCGCAGCCAGCCGCGCTGCGCCTGAAGGGCCAGAATGATATTTTCCCGTACCGAAGCCGCGGCGATGATGCCATCCGTTTTGCGATCCTCCGGGCAGAAGCCGATCCCCAGACACGAAGCTTGATGCGGCGATCGCAAGGTCTGCGATTTACCTTTGATCAGCGCACTGCCGCTGTCCGCAGGTTTAATACCGAAGATCACTTCCGCCGTTTCTGTTCGTCCCGATCCCAGCAGCCCCGCCAGCCCAACGATCTCGCCGGGACGCACCTGTAGATCGAACGGCGCGATGGTACCTTTTTTGCCAAAATCCCTGAACGCCGCCACTGGCTTATCGCTCAGCAACGTGCGGCCTGCACGCTGTAGCGCATGGGTATCCAGTTCGCGGCCCAGCATCATTTTGACCAGTTCGATTTGCGGTAATTCCCGGGTTTCACGGCAGCCAACGAAGCCGCCGTTCCGCAGGACGGTAATGCGATCGCTGACCTGATAAACCTGATCGAGAAAGTGGGTGACGAAGATCAGACTGACGCCGCGATCGCGCAGATGTCGCATCAGACCAAACAGCATTTCAACTTCCTGGGTATCAAGGCTGGCGGTGGGCTCATCGAGAATTAACACTTTCGCGGAGAGATCGATCGCCCGACAGATGGCAACTATCTGCTGCATCGCCACCGAAAAGCGGTTCAGCGGCTCGCGCACGTCGAGCGAAAAACCGTAAGACGCCATCAGCTCCGTGGCACGTTTTTCCATTTGCTTGCGTTGCAACAAACCGAAGCGTCGCGGCTCACGACCAATAAAAAGATTATCTGCCACCGACATATTGGGCAGCAGGTTTACTTCCTGATATACGGTGCCAATCCCCAGTTGCTGGGCATGAGCAGTATTCTTAGGGGAGATAGTCTGGCCTTCGAGCCAGATCGTGCCGCGATCGGCATGATAAACGCCGGTCAGCGCTTTGATCAGCGTCGATTTTCCGGCCCCGTTTTCTCCCAGCAGCGCCATAATCTCGCCACGACGCAAACTGAAATCCACATTATCCAGCGCCTTAACGCCGGGAAAGAATTTGCTTAATCCTTCGGTGCGGAGGATTTCCTGATATTGGTCGGTGGTCATGGTTCCCCCTGCATCACGCCGGATGGCGCTACGCTTATCCGGCCTACAAAAGAGCGTAATGTAGGCCGGGCAAGCGCAGCGCCCCCGGCATTTTCATGAAGGCCTAGTAGCCCATGTTTTTCTTCTTCTCTAACTCTTCTTTTGCGGTATCAGGCAGATAGAGGATGGATTTGGTAATGGTCAGCTTCTCAGGCATCGTGCCGTCTTTCTTGAATTTCTCCAGCGCATCGAATGCCGGCCCTGCCATATTTGGCGTCAACTCGACGCTGGCGTTGGCTTCGCCATCAATCATCGCTTTATAGATATCTGGTACGCCGTCGATTGAACCGGTCAGAATATCTTTGCCCGGCTTCAGACCCGCTTCTTTAATCGCCTGGATAGCCCCGATCACCATGTCATCGTTGTGAGCGTAAACCATGCAGATGTTCTTGCCGTTGTTTTCAGCTTTGATAAAGCTCTCCATGACTTCTTTGCCTTTGCTGCGGGTGAAGTCCCCGGACTGAGAGCGAATAATTTTGATGTTTGGCGCGCTGGCGATGGCTTCGGCAAAACCTTTTTTACGGTCAATCGCCACGCTGGCCCCGACGGTCCCTTGCAGCTCAACCACGTTACACGGTTTGCCGTTCACCTCTTTAATCAGCCAGTCGCCGATTAATTTACCTTCCAGCACGTTATTGGCAGTAACGGTGGTCATATAGAGAGATTTGTCTTTTACATCGATGGAACGATCGAGCAAAAAGACCGGAATGTTGGCATCTTTCGCTTCTTTTAACACCGGCTCCCAACCCGTTGCCACAACCGGCGCAATAAAGATGGCATCCACGCCCTGCGCGACAAATGAGCGTACGGCTTTGATCTGGTTTTCCTGTTTTTGCTGGCCGTCAGCGATTTTCAGCGTAATACCACGCTTTTCGGCCTCGCTTTTCGCCACATTGGTTTCCGCCGCGCGCCAGCCGGATTCAGAGCCAACCTGCGAAAATCCTACGGTTAAAGGGGCTGCCATTGCCATAGACGACATGGCTGTCGAAACTGCTGTGACTAAAAGTAAGCGCTTCCACATAAGTGCGTCCTCGTAGGGGGAATATTGTTGGTTAATAAACAGTCGCGAAAAAACTATAGACAATTGAGCATGTAACGAATTGCGTTACATCACACTTCAAAAAAGTAAATAAAACGTTAATCACAACTTTGTAATCGCTTTCATATCACTATGAAAAATGTGGCTGAAGATATGGATTTTCCTGTCACGAAAGAGAAGAAAAAAGAAGAAAATGTGCGCCGCGAAATCGAAAACAAGCGGAGACATTCGGCGCGAGTTGGCTATAATACCCGCCACTTGTTTGCCATAGCTTATTTAAAGGAAACAGACATGAGCTTACTCAACGTCCCTGCCGGTAAAGATCTGCCGGAAGATATCTACGTTGTTATCGAGATCCCTGCAAACGCAGATCCGATCAAATACGAAGTTGACAAAGAGAGCGGCGCCCTGTTCGTTGACCGCTTCATGTCCACCGCGATGTTCTATCCGTGCAACTACGGTTACATCAACCACACCCTGTCTCTGGATGGTGATCCGGTAGACGTTCTGGTCCCGACTCCGTACCCGCTGGAGCCAGGTTCAGTTATCCGCTGCCGTCCGGTTGGCGTACTGAAAATGACCGACGAATCCGGTGAAGATGCGAAACTGGTTGCCGTACCGCACACCAAACTGAGCAAAGAATACGATCACATCAAAGATGTGAACGACCTGCCGGACCTGCTGAAAGCGCAGATCACTCACTTCTTCGAGCACTATAAAGACCTCGAAGCGGGCAAATGGGTGAAAGTTGACGGTTGGGACAACGCTGAAGCGGCTAAAGCTGAAATCGTTGCTTCCTTCGAGCGCGCGAAGAAATAATTTCGCCTGCGCTGAAAACCCTGAACACCAGCCTCTGGTTAGTAAGGGTTTTTTTATGCCTGTACTTTCCCTCCCTTTATTCTCCCGGTAGCCCGCTGGTTTCTTTTTGACCTACCAGATTGGGTAGTCACATTTCATTCATCTTATTTGCGAATGAGATTAGATCTCATTATCATTCGCAACACGTAAATAAATGTGAATAAAAGTCAATGAACCTCCACACTGTGAAGTCCCTGAAACACTATTCCGGCGTAGCACTCGTCACGGCGCTGTTATTTACCAGCCTGCCCAGCACGGCAGAGACGCTGCCTGAAAACGATTTTCTGACCCACGATGTCGGTAACGGCGTGTATGAACTGGCGGTTGATAGTCAGCAGAACACGCTTTTTGCCGCCTCGTCTCCGTCATTTGATAAAGACAAAACCAGCGGGCTTATCTACAAACTCGATCTGGAAAAACTCACAACCACCGAAGTCATCAAGACCAGCCGCCGCGCCTTCGCCACCGCGCTGGATGAAGAGAACCAGGTACTGTATGTCGGTAATACGCTGGAAGGTTCAGTCACCTTAATCGATACCCGCAGCGGTAAAGAGCTGGCGATACTGCAACTGAGCGAAGCCAGCAACCCGAAAGATATTGTCCATACCCGTGAAATGGTGCTCGATAAACAGCATCACCGCCTGTATGTCTCCGGCGTGGCTGAAAAAGGCATTGTCTGGGTCGTGGATACGCAAAAACGTGAAAAAATTGCCACTCTTGAAAACATGGGTCAGTACCCGATCGGTATGGCCGTTGATGCTGATAAAGATCGCTTGTATGTCGTGAATGGCCGAAATGAACTGATTACGCTGGATACCACCAGCCAAAAAATTATTAACCGTTTTACCATTGAATCTGACAAAAAACATTTCTTCCTGAATATTGCGCTTGATGCAAAAAATAATCGTGCGTTTCTGACCGATCCTGATCTGGCTGATGTTCTGGTTGTCGATATTAATAATGGAAAAGTTATTGCACCAATTAAGGTCATTAATTCTTTAGCCGTGCTATATAACGAAAAACGCCAGGAAGTTTATATTACCCACCGTAATGCAAAGCGCATCAGCATTGTGGATAGCAAGACTTATCAGGTAAAACAAAGCATTGAAACCCAGGCCTTACCTAACAGCCTCGCGCTTTCGGCTGATGCTAACACCCTGTATGTCAGTATCAAACAGTCGGAAAAGATGATTGGCATAAAACCCGACTACGTGCTGAAAGTCGATCTCTCTAAATATTAATAATTAAAAACGCTTCTTACACCTTGCAGCTTTTCCGGGTTGCAAGGTGATGCTTTTATTTTTTTACTTTTCAGGTGTCTTATATTATGAAAACGCGTCAACTTATTACGCTGACGGGGATCGTCGCATTCTCTGGCGGTGTTATCTTTCCCTCACAGGCCGAGGAACTTAGCGAGGCCTCCCGCAATAGTGAAGATGAAATGGTGATCACCGCATCAGGTTTCTCGCAGCAAAAGCGCGAAGCGCCGGCCACCATTTCGGTTATCGATCGTAAAACGCTGGATATTCAGCCGGACCGTAGCATTGGTGAAGCCATTAAAAATCTTCCCGGTGTTTCAGTCACGAATAGCAGCGGCATGAACGCGGGCAGCATTATGATCCGCGGTATGGACCCGTCTTACACGGCCTTCATGGTAAACAGCGTCAAACAGAATACCGGTGAGTCGCGCCCCTACGGCCATGATATTGGTACCGAAGCCAACTTCTTACCGCCTATGGAGGCCATTGAGCGTATTGAGGTTATTCGCGGGCCGATGTCATCGCTGTACGGTTCAGACGCTATCGGCGGTGTGGTCAACGTCATCACCAAAAAACCGTACGGCGCGAAAGACTGGACGACGGCAATTGCGGCGAATACCTGGCTTCAGGAACACCAGTATTTGGGTAATACCAGCCAGATGAACCTGTTTACCATGGGGCCGATTGTGCCCGATGTGCTGGGCCTTAGCGTGGCGGCCGACTGGCTCGATCGCCGCGATGACGATCGAAATAACTATTTCGGCAAACACAACCGTAAATCCGTTGATATGACGCTGGGTCTTGCCGCCAGCGAAAACAACCTGTTCGACCTCAACGTGGTCACCGGCGAGCAGGAGAAAAATCGCACTCAGAAACGCGGTGCGCCGTGGTCATGGCTGTTCGATCGTAATGCCGCCACCCTGACGCATACCGGCTGGTACGCAGACGATACCATCGCGACAACCAACTACATTAACTACGAGAAAGGCCGTTCGAAATACGTCTATAACGGGCAGACTCCACAGTATGTGCAGATGGAAAACTATGTCGCTAATTCGCAAACCACATTTACACTCGACAACCATAAACTGACCATCGGGGCGAATTTTACCCGCGAAGAGTTAAATGACCGCTTTGATGTGGCTAACAAAACGCTGCCCGGCTCAGAGCCGGTAACTAAAATCAGCCGCAACGGCTGGGCGCTGTTTGCTGAAGATGGTTGGAGTATCGACGATTTCATCCTGACCACCTCGGCACGTATGGATCAGGACGATAACTTTGGCACGCATATTACGCCAAAAATGTACGGTAACTGGGCCTTCAGCGATGCCTGGGCGCTAAAGGGCGGTATTTCGGCAGGATATAAAAAACCGGAGCTACGCGCGACCTCCAGCAACTTCGTCACCCCTTACGGCTCAACCGTGCCTTATCCATTCCTGACGGTAGGTAATGACGACCTGAAACCAGAGAAAAGCGTTAACTCTGAGCTGGGTCTCTACTGGACGGGCGATGCGCTGGCTCTGGATAGCACGGTCTTCTATACCCAGTTCAAAGACAAAATCGCTGAACAAACCATTTGTGAAACCACGGCGACAAACCAGTGCTCGGTGAATGGCTACAAAGCAGATTCCGTCAGTAAATACTTTAACGTCAGTGAGGCAGACGTATACGGCATTGAGCTGAATGCCGACTGGCAAATTAGCGCCGACCTCAAAGCCAACGCTAACTACACCTGGAACCACAGCGAGCAGAAAAGCGGCGTCAACAAAGGCTACGCGCTGAACGACTACCCGCGTCATATGGCGAATCTGTCGCTGACCTGGGCGGCGACACAGAGTCTCGACGTGTGGAGTACAGTGAACTATCGCAGCAGTAACCGCAACAGCGGCAATAATTACAAATACGATGACTACACAATGGTTGATGTGGGCTTACGTTATCAGCTCAATAAGCACACGCAGTTGATGGCTGGCGTCTACAACGTGTTGGATGAAGATCCGAAGCTGACTACCGCGTGGAATGAATCCGCTCAGGTGGAAGGCCGTCGCTATAATCTCGGCGCGCGCGTAGAGTTTTAAGCCTTAAATAAACAACGCCGCCCGAAGGCGGCGTTGTTTATTCTCGTAGGCGATATATCAGTACTGGTCTCGGTCTAACCAGTTACCGCTTTCAATCAGCGTTAATCCCTCGACTGAACGTTGGTACACGTACATCCATGCACTTCCGTACGGCGTCTGAATTAACTGGCGTGCATATTCGCCACCTCGCGTACGCAGAGCGTCAAGCTCTGCCAGCGTGGCGTTGTCAATACGATAAACTTCCCCGTGTACCGTTCCGTTCCCCGGAACTGCGCCTGGATAGTGGCCCAGGCTATACAACTGGTAGTTGTCGATACTGAAATTTCCCAGCAACAGGGCATTGGTCATCCAGTGGCTGTTGCCTTGTTTGGTTCGTAAACTGCCGTAGACAAATATTCGCATTGCTAAAACTCGAACTGATAGAGCAAATCAAGTGCCTGATCTACGCCAGACACTGCTTCCAGATATAGCTTAGGCATCAGACGATAACGTAGCGTGAGTGTCGCTAAAGAGTCAAATATACCCACACCATATTTCACCTGCAGACCTGGCAGTACGTATCCGCTGACAACCACCTGAGAGGAGTCACCCACCCCTTGCGTGTCCAGTGCCAGATTGCTTACGCCAAATGTCTCCCCGATTTTACCCACAACCTGACCACTTTGTGCAACCCCCAGGCCAATAAGCATTGATGTCATCGCCGCACTATCGCTCTGTTCGCTATCGAGTCCTTGTCCGCGTAGCAGATAGGAAAGTGCCATTTGCTGCGACATCGCCGGGTCGGAGAAGATCTCCGCCTTCGGTTCATCGGCAGTACCAGTGACGCGAACACCGGCGATCACGTCGTCTTCGGTGGCATCTGGGTTACGAATTGCTTCTATGTTGAGTAACGGCTGATCCGGCGGACCGGAGAATAACAGCTCACCCTTACGCACAATCAAATCCTGACCATAGGCATGGAAACGCCCGCTCGGGATATTGATCTGCCCGTTCAACCCCAGCCCCTGCTTATCCTGTGCAACTTTCAGATCGCCCGTCAGACGCGCTTTCAGACCAAAGGCATCGATACGTACGTTGTTGCCTACATGAATGTTCAGGTTACTGTTGATCGGAATACCCGCGCTTTGCGGCTTCTCTGGCTGCAGATTGTCGTTGAGCATCACCATGTCGCTGGACACTCCCACCGCGCTTTCCGGCAGGTCATGCACCACGATACGCGCCCACGGCACATCGACATTGCCATTCAGGGTAAACAGGTTCGGTGTCGCTTCAAATTCCACATCCGGCGAGACGTCCAGACGCACCATCGGCGGCACGGTGATACGCACCCTGCTGCCTTTGGCTGCAACACGCGCCCGCCAGTTATCTATCTGGCTCCAGTCGGCATCGCCGCTGAGGTTAATCTGCCCCTGCTGCGTACGCACCACGCCCGTCAACGTCGAACGCGTTCCGTTAAAGTTCACAGCCAGCTGGCTGGGCTGCATGTCAAACGGCATAAAGTTACCGTCGATATCCAGACCGCTAAGCTGCAGTTGTCCAAGCAACTGCGGACTTTGCACATCGCCGCCCAGACGCAGATTGGCGTTGATCATTCCCGCAGCTTTTTCGCCTCTGGAGAAGATGGGATTCACCATCGCCAGATTGAAGTTGCGGATATTCACATTACCGCCAAGATTACGTCGTCCCTGCGGATCGGTTACCTGCACCTGTCCGTCGAACTGCCCGTTATTGGTCAGGCGAATCAGCCATCCCAGCTCAGCACGGTTGTTGTGCAGGTCAGCGGTCAGGTTCAGCGTCTCAAATGCGACCGGTAACGCAGCATCGTTTACGCTCTGGGTGACCTTCACGTTACGCCCACTTAGCGTGACCTGTCCCTGCGGCAGCCCCTCTTTGGTGGTGTCCCAGCTCACATCCGCTTTGCCACTGAAGACGCCGCTGGCCTGGGTTGTATCCGGCATAAACGGTTTCAGCATCGCCGGATCGAAACGGTTAAGATTCACCACCGCGCGACCTTCCGCACCCGCATCAATCGTTTGTGGCACGCACAGTTCCGCATTCGGGTTATTCCAGCAGTGTGGCCCAATGCTGATTTTCTGCTCCTGGTTACGGTAATCCAACGCAATCGCACGGTTAAGCGACCACGGACCGACCGGCGTCTGGAAGCGGGTATTGCTCAACGCCCCTTTCCAACGCTGTTCTTTGCGATCGAAGCTGCCGGCCAGATCCAGTTGCCCGGAAACCGGCTCCCCCTGAATGCGTAGCTGTAATTCATGCTGCTTTTCACTGCCTTTCGCGTTCAGAGTGACCAGCCCGATATTGACGTCAGGTTGCACAATCCGCTCTACGCGCACGTTGAGGCTACCGGCGATTTGCTCCGCCGATTTCACATCGCCTTCAACGCGCACCTGAGCCACGGAAAGTTCCTGCCAGCGCAGGCCGCGAGCGGTGATATCCGCCAACAACTGTGGCGCTTCTACTGTCCCGCGAACTTTTACCAACCCTTTCGCCGTACCGCCTAATCCCGGCAGTGCGTTGTCCAGACTCGGGGCATCAATCATCGCGTCGAGATTGAGATCTTTAACCCCCAGTTCCCCTTTTACCTCCGCGCTGTTGCGCCCCAGTTCCAGGTGCAGGCCCGGAATGGTCCACTGCAGGTAGCTATTCCCCTTCAGTGAGCCGTTCACATTGACCTTATTCTGTTTCACATTCCCGGTCAGCTTAAGTTCCGGAACCTCCATCTGCCAGCTTCCGCCATACAGACTGCCGCGGGTTTTCACCAGACCATTCAGTTTTGACGGCCAGTCAGGGATCTCTTTTGCCGTATTGATGCCATCCAGCGTCAACTCTCCGCGCCAGCTAATGGCCTGCTGCCAGTCCACCAGCGCCTTCAGCTCGGTTTTTCCTTCCAGCGCCGCAATGCTGAGTTTGTCGAGATTGATCTGTTGTTCGTTACCTTTGGCATCCAGCGTAATGGTGGCCGGAGGGATATCCTGCCCTTTCACGGCGGTGCGCATCGATAACGTGTAGTCGGTCATTTTGCCGGTCAGCTTGAGCTTGATATCATCAGCCTGGAACTGCTTGTCGCCAGTGAACGGCCAGTAAACCTGTTTACTGTTCACCTCCAGATTGAGCGGTAACCCCGCTTCCGCCAGGCGCGTCTGCGCACGCAGATCCAGATCGACCGGACCGGAAAGATTGACGCCAACCTCCAGCTGTTCACGCAGTGCGCCGCCGACCTTCAGCTTCACCTTTTCGCCTTTTAACGGGTCGATGTTGAGTGTGCTGTTTAACGTAATATCGACCGGCCATGTGTCGGTGAGTTGTGCCGTGCCGCTGGCTTTTACTGTTCCCTGATTCGAGTCGATATCCAGCACATCAAGCTTCATGTTGCCGTCAATACTGCTTACTTTCAGCAGCATGTTATGTATCGCTAAATCCGTATCCCCGGTCACGCGCAGCTGCTCGCCGCGAAACTCTTCAATGTTGAGATTCAGCGGCAGATGGACATCGGTCATTTCCGGCAGCACCGGCTTTGAGAACAGATCTTTTAGCGTTTCACCCAGCGGTTTTTCGTCCGGCTGCGGATGTTGAATCTTCGGTTCGACAACCTCTTCCTGCGCCACATCTGCCACTTTAGGCAGCGCGATCAGCAGCCCCTGTAATGACGTAGGCTTCAGGGTCAGCGTTTTTTCCTGCCAGTTGAGGCCGGACGTGAAATCCAGGACGGAAACCGTGGTGTCATCAATTTTGATATTGATGTTGTTAAGCGCCACGTGTGAAAGCGTGATGGGATAAGGCGTGGAAAGGTTGAGCGGCCCGCTCTCTTCTTCTGCAACCGGCGCGGAAGGCGGCATCTTTTTACTGTCGATCGCCACGTTGATATCTTTCAGCGACAGATCGTTGACGCACAGGCTGCTGTTCCACAGGCAGTTGAGTCCCACCGCCAGATGTACTTCACCGGCATTTACCGCCACACCGGGCTGGTCGTAGCGGATATTTTTCAGCGACAGATCCCGCCAGCCGCCGGTAACCTGGCCAATCTCCAGCCCAGGCACCCAGCGATTAGCTGCCTTGAAGACCAGATGCAGACCGGAGGTTGTCCCCACCAGGAACGCGACGGTACCTAACAACAGCAGGATAAAAACCAGCACCCCGAGGCTTATCTTCTTCCATAAACTCATAATTCAGGCCCCAGACCGATGTAAAACTGTAAACCATGTTCATCTTTGTCGCCTACAGGGACGGCAAAGTCGAGCTTGATAGGTCCCACCGGCGACTGCCAGCGTACACCGACCCCGGCACCGGTTTTGAAATCGCTTCTGCGGATATCGCTGACCGCTTCACCGCTATCGACAAACATCGCGCCCCACCATTTCCCGGTCACGTTGTATTGATATTCCAGCGAACCGGTCGCCAGCTTCGAGGCCCCTTTCAGCTTACCGTCACTGCCTTCAGGCGAAATAGATTTGTATTTGTAGCCGCGGATACTGCGGTCGCCCCCGGCGAAGAAACGCAGATCCGGCGGGACTTTGTCGAAGTCACCGGTTTCGATCCAGCCGAGGTTACCGCGCATCACAAAACGGTGTTTGTCGTACAGTGTACGGATCCAGACGTTCTGCGCCTGGAAGACGGAGAAATCAACGTCTGAACCCCAGGCCGTATTGGAATAGTCAATGGAATAGCGCTGGGAATCCCCCCAGACAGGCATCAGGCCGCCGCGCGAGCGCGTCCGGCTAATCATCACGCCCGGATAGAGCAGCATCGTCGTGTTGGTGACGTCACCCTGGGTAAAGTGGTCGAGGCTCCAGCGCAGGTTGATTGCACGCTGCCAGCCACTCGACAGATCCCAGTAGCGGGAGACCGCGAGCGTGGTGGAGTCCTGTTCGGTGTCGTTTAAATCGGTACGCTTAAACCCCCCCTGCACCAGGTAATACTGCTCCAGCGGGTTCTTTAGCAACGGCATTTTATAGCTGAAATCAAGGACCTGCTCTGGCGCAGAAATACTGGCACTGGTGGTCAGGCTATGGCCGTAGGAGTTCATCCACGGCTTTTTCCACGAGGTTTTCAACCGCGGTCCGACGTCAGTCGAGTAGCCGGCCCCGGTTTCGATGGTATTTTCAGTGCGCGGCGAGACCACGCCTTTTAGCGGCAGTACTTTGGTTTCACGGGCTTTATCAAATTCAGGCGCCACCACCACGGAATTAAACCATCCGGTTGCCGAAAGGCGACGGTTTAGCTCAGCCAGATCTTTCGACTCGTACTCTTTACCCTCTTTGAACGGCACCAGGTTTTGCAGGTACTCATCGCGAATTTGCGAACCTTCAAAAGTGACATGGCCAAAGCGGTAGCGCTCTCCGCTGTTGTAATCAATATCCCAGAATGCCTGGCGGCGATCGAGTGCAATTCCGAGCTGACTTTTATTAAATTCGCTGTCGAAATAGCCTTTACGCAACGCCACACTGGTGAGCGACTTTTTGAAGCTGTCATAATCGCCTTGATTCAGCACGGTGCCAATGGCCGGACGCGTCTTCAGCAGATCCAGGTAATCTTTGTCCGTACGCGCGCCGCCGCGCAGAATCACCTCGGTGCCGCCAATCAGCACCGGCTCGCCGGGCGTCACTTTAGCAATCAGCACCTGACGTCCTTTCGCCGGTGGTGGACGTAACTCAAAATCAATGGTCGGCTCAAAGTAGCCCAGCGCTTTTAGCCCTTCGCGGATAGCATCATCAACGCGCGCACGAAAACGCCGGTCTGGTGTGACTTCGTCACTCTGAATCGTGGACAGCTGCGCACGGACGTTTTTCTCCAGCGGTCCTGATAATCCTTCGACCTGTAAGCGAACATTCGCAGCGGCGGCGGAGCCACTTAAGCACAGTAATCCCACCCAACATAACTGACGGATATGTGGCACATTTTCTCCTGAATATCCTTTTTTCCCACCCCTGGAAAAAAATACTATGCCGTTCCTCGGCTTAACAAAAAATCAACAATAAGAGTTGAAAAACAGACGACAACCCAAATATTTCTTATGTTTAACTCTAGACGCATTCACACTATTTATTGTGGGCAAAGACGTGTCTCGTTACAACCTTAACCCAAATGACTGATTTCGGGAGAACGGCCATGAGTTTATTTGATAGAAAGCATCTTGTTACTCAAGCAGATGCGCTACCTGGACGCAATACCCCGATGCCGGTAGCAACGTTGCATGCGGTTAATCAGCATTCGATGACCAACGTGCCCGACGGCATGGAGATAGCCCTCTTCGCCATGGGATGTTTCTGGGGCGTGGAGCGCTTATTCTGGTCACTACCAGGGGTATACAGCACAGCAGCCGGATACACCGGTGGCTATACCCCAAACCCAACCTATCGGGAAGTGTGTTCTGGCGATACGGGCCATGCCGAAGCGGTACGCATCGTCTATGACCCGCATGTTATCAGCTACGAACAACTGCTGCAGGTGTTCTGGGAAAATCATGACCCGGCGCAGGGTATGCGTCAGGGTAACGACCAGGGCACTCAGTACCGTTCCGCGATTTATCCACTAACCCCGGAGCAAAGCGCAGCCGCGCAGGCCAGCCTTGAACGCTTTCAGGCGGCAATGACCGCCGCGGGCGACGAACGCAAGATTACGACGGAAATCAGCACGGCGACCCCGTTCTACTACGCCGAGGACGATCATCAGCAATATCTGCATAAAAACCCTTATGGATACTGTGGCATTGGCGGCATAGGCGTTTGCCTGCCACCGCAGAGTTAATCCGCAACGGCCCGATAGCACAGCGCTTATCGGGCATTTCCACGCCCTTAACGTGACCTCTGGCGGCTTTACAGTACCTTACGCTATACTAGCGTCTGAATTTACCGGCTCAACTCCACGAGCAGGTTTTCAATGAATTTTCCATTGGATTTATACTTTATGGATTTCGGGTTGCAGGACAAAACGCCATAGGTGTTTTGAACAGCGCTAGCGCTGGCCCCAACGCCCCTGCAACTTGAAAGACGACGAGTACCAACTTCTCCCTTCCGAGGATCTGGCGTAACGCTGGATAAGATATGTTAAACAGTATTTTAGTCATTCTCTGCCTGATCGCCGTGAGTGCGTTTTTCTCGATATCCGAGATCTCGCTTGCTGCCTCACGCAAAATAAAACTTAAACTGCTTGCCGATGAAGGCAACGTAAACGCACAACGTGTTTTGAAGATGCAGGAAAACCCCGGCATGTTCTTTACCGTCGTGCAAATTGGTCTTAATGCGGTTGCTATTCTTGGCGGTATCGTCGGTGACGCAGCATTTTCACCGGCATTTAACGGTCTGTTCTCGAAATACTTTGCCCCAGAGCTGTCCGAACAATTGAGCTTTATTCTGTCGTTCTCCCTGGTGACTGGCCTGTTCATCCTGTTCGCGGATTTAACCCCGAAACGCATCGGTATGATTGCGCCAGAAGCTGTGGCTTTGCGTATCATCAACCCGATGCGCTTCTGTCTGCTCGTGTTCCGCCCGCTGGTATGGTTCTTTAATGGCCTGGCAAATAACATTTTCCGTCTGTTTAAGATCCCGATGGTGCGTAAAGATGACATCACTTCGGACGATATCTACGCCGTAGTAGAAGCCGGTGCATTGGCAGGGGTTCTGCGCAAGCAGGAACATGAGCTGATCGAAAACGTATTTGAACTGGAATCCCGTACCGTGCCGTCTTCAATGACCTCGCGCGAAAACGTTATCTGGTTTGATCTGCACGAAGACGAACAGAGCCTGAAGAACAAAGTGGCGGAACATCCGCATTCCAAGTTTCTGGTCTGTAATGAAGATATCGACCACATCATTGGCTATGTGGATTCCAAAGACTTGCTTAATCGCGTACTGGCAAACCAAAGCATGGCGCTGAATAGCGGCGTGCAGATCCGCAACACGCTGATTGTGCCGGATACGCTGACGCTCTCAGAAGCGCTGGAAAGCTTCAAAACCGCAGGCGAAGACTTTGCCGTCATCATGAACGAGTATGCACTGGTAGTGGGGATTATTACGCTTAATGACGTAATGACGACGCTGATGGGTGACTTAGTCGGCCAGGGTCTGGAAGAACAGATCGTCGCGCGTGATGAGAATTCATGGCTGATTGACGG
Source organism: Citrobacter sp. R-1.5.2 (assembly GCF_035064245.1). NCBI lineage: Bacteria > Pseudomonadati > Pseudomonadota > Gammaproteobacteria > Enterobacterales > Enterobacteriaceae > Citrobacter > Citrobacter sp. R-1.5.2. The sequence continues at coordinate 120,175 of NZ_JASEYC010000009.1, forward strand.
CGGTACGCCGATTGATGACGTGATGCGTGTGCTGGATATCGACGAGTTCCCGCAGTCCGGTAACTATGAAACCATCGGCGGTTTCATGATGTTCATGCTGCGTAAAATCCCGAAACGCACCGATTCAGTGAAATTCTCAGGCTACAAATTTGAAGTGGTGGATATCGATAACTACAAGATCGATCAGCTGCTGGTAACACGTCTGGACAGTAAACCGAGCGTCCTGGTACCGAAACTGCCGGATGCAAAAGAAGAGACCAGGGCGTAATCCCGCCAGAAACATCAACGGCTCCCATCAGGAGCCGTTTTTTTAACTACTGCATAGCACTTTGGTTAAGCCATCTCTGTCTGCAGACGCAAAACCTGACGGTTAACTTCGGACATAACAGAAAAATGCAGTTTGTCCTTCACTTTTGGGATAAGAATCTTACCCTTATCAAACTCAAAAGCGCCTACATCCTTGATATATAACCGTCCACGAAACAGGATCTTCACGTACTTCGCCACCTGCAGCGGGTTGTATCGTTGGAAAATTTTCATTGTATCTCCTGCTGAGCGTTACGCCTTTGCGGTACCACAATCGGTCCGACAATCCTCAGGCGCAAATTTTAATGCCTTATGACTATAGACTATCTGAACCATGTTTCCAGCGTGTATAAGTTTATTTACCTTCAGGTTACAATTATTCAGAATTATCTTTTCAACGCTTCGCTGTCTTCAGTATAAGCCTTCATTTTTCGCAGGATTTGTGCGCCCGTCCGCAAACTGGCATCGCGCTTGCGGGAAAAAGCATCATTCGCACATATGATTAAATTCCAGGCCCAAGTGGTCGGATCACCTGCAAAATAAAGAAAGAAGGAAAACCCATGACCTTACAAAAACTGCTGGCCCTGTCGTGCCTGCTGCTGCCGATGATTGCCTCCGCGCATAAGTTTGAAACCAACCAACGTGTACCGCCGGTGGGCATTGCCGATCGCGGCGAACTGATTCTCGATAATGATAAGTTTAGCTACAAAAACTGGAATAGCGCGCAACTGCCAGGGAAAGTCCGCATCGTGCAACACATCGCCGGACGTACCTCCGCCAAAGAGAAAAATGCGACACTGATTGAAGCCATCAAAGCGGCAAATCTGCCGCATGATAAATACCAGACCACCACCATCGTCAACACGGATGACGCCATTCCTGGTTCGGGCATGTTCGTGCGCAGCAGCCTGGAGAGTAATAAGAAACTCTACCCGTGGTCACAATTTATTGTCGACAGCGAGGGTATTGCGCGTAAAGCCTGGCAACTGGATGAAGAGAGCTCCGCTATTGTCGTTCTCGACAAGGACGGACGCGTACAGTGGGCAAAAGATGGTGCGCTAACGCAGGATGAGGTGCAGCAGGTTATCGCCCTGCTGCACAAATTGCTCAGTAAATAGAGACGCGGAAGCCGGGGTTAAGGAACGATTCACGCGGTGTGTAATCCAGAGGTTTTCCCTGCCAGTCGTGAACGTGAGCCCCGGCAGCGGCTGCAACCGCGTGGCCTGCTGCGGTGTCCCACACATTTGTGGGTCCAAAACGCGGATACAGTTGCGCCTGCCCTTCGGCAACCAGACAGAACTTCAGCGACGAGCCAATCGACGTGGTCTGATGTTCGCCCAACTGTTGCAAATACTCTTTTAGCTCATTGTCCGCGTGCGAACGGCTAATCACTACCAGCGGTGGACGAGCATCACGAACCTGAATTTGTTTGCGTACACCGCATTCTTCTTTCCACGCTTTGCCCTGTTCCGCGCTGTACATCACTTTCATCACAGGGGCATACACCACGCCCAGCACCGGCTTTCCCTTCTCGATAAGCGCAATGTTAACGGTAAATTCACCGTTACGCTTAATGAACTCTTTGGTTCCATCCAGCGGATCGACCAACCAGTAGCGCTGCCAGTGTTGACGAACATCCCAGCCTGGGGGTGCCTCTTCAGACAGAACCGGAATATCCGGCGTTAGTGCCAGTAATCCTTCGAGGATCACCGTGTGCGCGGCAATATCCGCCGCCGTGACCGGAGAATCATCCTGCTTGCTGGTAATCTCCATCGGTTTGCGTCCATCGTAGACCTGCATAATGGCATCGCCCGCGTTCCGTGCAAGCTGGCATACATGTTCTAGCATTCTCCACCTCGTTTCTGTCAGTGGTGTTAACTCGTTGTTTTACTTATACCCGATCGTCAAGGGATCCGCCAACTGTGATAGCGTCTGCGGTTTTAAACGCTATATTCATGTCATGATTCACAGTTCTGTAAGCAAGAAGATTTATATACATTTTCTTTTGTGGCTTAGATCTTAAAAGGATGCCCCTGATGATTAAGTTTAGTGCAACGCTTCTCGCCACGCTGATTGCAGCCAGCGTGAATGCCGCGACCGTCGATCTGCGTATAATGGAAACCACTGATTTGCATAGCAATATGATGGATTTCGATTATTACAAAGATACGGCGACTGAAAAATTCGGCCTGGTGAGGACGGCGAGTCTAATTAATGCAGCACGCAGCGAAGTCAAAAACAGCGTGCTGGTTGATAACGGCGATCTGATTCAGGGCAGCCCGCTTGGGGATTACATGGCTGCCAAAGGGCTTAAAGCGGGTGAAACACATCCGGTATATAAGGCGCTCAACACGCTGGACTACGCAGTCGGCAACCTTGGTAATCATGAATTTAACTACGGCCTCGACTATCTGCACAATGCCCTCGCTGGCGCGAAATTCCCCTACGTTAACGCCAATATTATCGATGTTAAAACCCAAAAGCCGCTGTTCACCCCTTATCTGATTAAAGACACTGACGTCGTCGACAAAGCGGGGAATAAGCAGACGCTGAAGATAGGTTACATTGGCTTTGTGCCCCCACAGATCATGACCTGGGATAAAGCCAACCTCAGCGGTAAAGTGACCGTGAACGACATCACCGAAACCGCACGTAAATATATTCCGCAGATGCGGGAAAAAGGCGCGGATGTAGTAGTAGTGATTGCTCACTCCGGTCTTTCTGCCGACCCGTATCAGACCATGGCGGAAAACTCCGTTTATTACCTCAGCGAAGTCCCGGGCGTGGACGCCATTATGTTTGGCCATGCTCATGCCGTCTTCCCGGGGAAAGATTTTGCCAACATCAAAGGAGCTGATATCGCGAAAGGCACGCTCAATGGCATACCTGCAGTCATGCCGGGCATGTGGGGCGATCACCTGGGCGTGGTAGATTTGGTACTGAATAACGATAGTGGTAAATGGCAGGTCACCCAGGCGAAAGCCGAGGCGCGCCCGATTTACGACGCCGCTGCGAAAAAATCACTGGCGGGCGAGGACCAGAAAATCGTTAAGATCCTGAAAGCCGATCACGACGCCACCCGCGAGTTCGTAAGCAAACCCATCGGTAAATCAGCCGACAACATGTACAGCTATCTGGCACTGGTACAGGATGACCCGACCGTGCAGGTGGTGAATAACGCGCAGAAAGCCTATGTGGAACACTTTATTCAGGGTGACCCGGATCTGGCAAAACTGCCGGTGCTCTCTGCTGCCGCGCCATTTAAGGTCGGAGGACGTAAGAACGATCCGGCAAGCTTTGTGGAAGTCGAAAAAGGCCAGCTAACCTTCCGTAATGCCGCTGATTTGTATCTCTATCCCAACACCCTGGTGGTCGTAAAAGCCAGCGGTAAAGAGGTTAAAGAGTGGCTGGAATGTTCCGCCGGTCAGTTTAATCAGATAGATATTCACAGCAGCAAGCCGCAGTCGCTGATTAACTGGGATGGGTTCCGTACCTATAACTTTGACGTCATTGACGGCGTGGATTATCAGATTGATGTTTCACAGCCGGCCCGTTACGACGGCGAGTGCCAGACCATAAACCCGCAAGCGGAACGTATTAAAAACCTGACCTTTAACGGCAAACCTATCGATCCTGATGCAACCTTCCTCGTCGCAACCAACAACTATCGTGCCTATGGTGGTAAGTTCGCCGGAACCGGAGACAGCCACATCGCCTTTGCGTCGCCGGATGAAAACCGCGCGGTGCTGGCTGCATGGATAAGCGCTCAAACGAAGAGCGCCGGTGAAATCCACCCGGCGGCAGATAACAACTGGCGTCTGGCACCGATTCACAGCGATAAGAAACTGGATATTCGATTTGAAACGTCACCGTCCGATAAGGCCGCGGCGTTTATCAAAGACAACGGGCAGTATCCGCTGAAGAAAGTCGCCACCGACGATATCGGCTTTGCGATTTATCAGTTGGATTTGAGTAAGTAATTTTCGTGCCGGATGCGACGCAATAGCGTCTTATCCGGCCTACAAAATACGCCGCCTACCCATCACGCCGCCCGCTCGTCCCGCTGCGCCAAAACCTGCGGTAAATTCATTTCAATCCAGTCGGCCAGTGCCGCAACTTTATCGCTCACCTGCTCACCCAACGGGGTCAGGCTATACTCCACATGCGGCGGGACGACCGGATACGATACCCGGTTGATAAACCCGTCCTGCTCCAGCGCCTGCAGTGATTGCGCCAGCATCTTTTCGCTGACGCCGCCCATTTTGCGACGTAAATCGCTGAACCGGTGCGTACCGTCACGCAGCGCCACCAGAATCAATACGCCCCAGCGACTGGTGACGTGTTTTAACACCTCGCGGGAGGGACACTGCTCGGCAAACAAATTGCCGTCGCGCAATTGCTGAGAAAGCGTTGACGCTGTCATCTCTATACTTACCTTTTTGTACGTACTTACTAAAAGTAAGTTTAGGTGTTAGCGTGTTTAAACACAAGACCAATACCAAGGAGTTCCCCATGATTGCGATTACCGGCGCCACTGGCCAATTGGGCCAACACGTTATTGAAAGCCTGTTGAAAACCGTACCTGCCAGCCAGATAGTGGCGATTGTACGCAACCCTGCTAAAGCGGCAGCACTGAGTCAGCAAGGCATCATCGTTCGCCAGGCGGATTACACCGACGAGGCCGCCTTTACGACGGCTTTGCAGGGTATCGACAAGCTGCTGCTGATCTCGTCGAGCGAAGTCGGACAACGTACTCCGCAGCATCGCAACGTGATTAACGCGGCGAAAGCTGCCCACGTGAAATTTATCGCCTATACCAGCCTGCTTCACGCCAACACCTCCCCGCTGGGGCTGGCTGAGGAGCATGTGGCAACCGAGAAGATGCTGGCAGACTCCGGCATTGCCTACGCGTTGTTACGTAACGGCTGGTACACCGAAAACTATCTGGCGAGTGCGCCAGCGGCACTGGAGCACGGCGTGTTTATTGGGGCTGCAGGAGAAGGCAAAATCGCCTCAGCGACCCGCGCCGACTATGCCGCAGCCGCCGCGCGCATTATCAGCGAAGACGGTCACGCTGGTAAAATCTACGAACTGGCAGGCGATGAGGGCTGGACGCTGAGCCAACTGGCCGCTGAGCTGGCCAAACAGAGTGGTAAAAAGGTGGTATATCAGAACCTGAGTGAGGCCGATTTTGCCGCCGCGCTAAAAGGTTTTGGTCTGCCTGCCGGACTGGCGGACATGCTGGCCGATTCTGACGTCGGTGCCTCCAAAGGCGGACTCTTTGACGACAGCCATACGCTGGGCAAACTGATTGGCCGCCCAACCACCTCGTTGGCGGACAGCGTCAAAGGTATCGTGTAAGTGTTAAAAATCGGTTAATTGTGGTGGCATCCTCACGCATCCTCTCTGATAATGACAAGATGATGCGTGGGGAGAGATAACGTGCAAGGTGTACCTGAGCAGTTTTTTGATGAGAAAGACAGCGCCCGCTTTCGCCACCTGGCGCAGGTGCCAGGCGTTGAACTGTACCATGCACACATCTCCCGTTATGCGTTTGAGCCGCACACCCATGAAGCTTTCGGCATTGGCGCGATTGAAGCCGGTGCCGAGCGTTTTCGCTACCGTGGCACGCAATACGTAGCGCCTGCCCACTCCGTTGTCACCATGAACCCCGATGAACTGCACACCGGTGAAGCTGAAACCGCCGACGGCTGGCGCTATCGGATGATTTACCTTGAGCCCGATCTTCTGGAAGAGGTCACCGGCGTTCGTCACTGGTGGTTCCATGACGTTACCCGTCACGATCCGCTGCGCTCGCGTCAGATCTGTTCATTGATCCATGGTCTGTGGAACACCGAAGACCCGCTGGCGCAAAAGGGATTGCTGCTCGATCTGATCGATACATTCCAGCCGCTGGCTCGCCATGCACCGGTATTACCGGAGGGGGCACATCGCTTCGAACGCGTGCGTGAATACCTGCACGATAACTACATGCACCCTGTGACACTCGATGAGCTGGCTCGCGTGGCGTCACTCAGTCCCTGGCATTTTCAGCGCCAGTTCAAATCTCATTTTCACGTCACACCGCATCAGATGCTGATGGCGATCCGCCTGTGGCGAGCCAAAGGTTTTCTGACCTACGGTATGCCTGCCGCAGATGTGGCCGCCGCCACCGGACTGACCGACCAATCGCACCTCACCCGCGCCTTTACCCATCGCTATGGCATTACGCCGGTACGCTATCAGAAGCAGGTTTATTCGCGCTAATGCGCAATCTCATACAATACAGTGATGTTTTCCCTGCCTACACTCAGCGCTATGTTTAATGATGTGGATGTCAAAAATGATTAGCGGTGTGTTGTATGCCCTGCTTGCCGGGCTGATGTGGGGATTAATTTTTGTCGGACCCTTGCTCGTACCGGAATACCCGGCGGTATTACAGTCGATGGGGCGTTATCTGGCATTGGGGCTAATCGCACTACCGTTGGCCTGGCTGGGTCGCGGGCGTCTGCGTCAGTTGACGCGTAAAGACTGGATAACGGCGCTGGCGTTAACCCTGATGGGCAACCTGATTTATTACGTTTGCCTGGCCAGCGCCATTCAGCGCACCGGCGCGCCGGTTTCAACCATGATCATCGGCACATTACCGGTCGTGATCCCGGTCTTCGCCAACCTGCTTTATAGCCAACGCGACGGCAAATTATCGTGGTGGCACCTGGCTCCTGCGCTGGTACTGATCGGCATGGGCCTGCTGTGCGTGAATATCTCTGAGCTCAGTCAGGGGTTGCCTGATTTTAGCGGCTGGCGATATGGTTCAGGCATCGCTCTGGCGCTGATCTCCGTGGTGTGCTGGGCCTGGTACGCGCTACGCAATGCCCGCTGGCTGCGGGAAAACCCGGATAAGCATCCAATGATGTGGGCAACGGCTCAGGCGCTGGTGACGCTTCCGGTTTCGCTGCTGGGGTACATCGCAGCCTGCCTGTGGCTGCGTGGACAAACACCGGAATTCTCGCTGCCCTTTGGCCCGCGACCGGACGTGTTTATCGGCCTGATGATCGCCATTGCGATATTGTGCTCGTGGGTTGGCGCACTGTGCTGGAACGTCGCCAGTCAGAAGTTGCCGACGGTGATCCTCGGACCGCTGATTGTCTTTGAAACACTGGCGGGTCTGTTATACACCTTTATGCTGCGTCAGGAGATGCCGCCATTGCTGACGCTAAGCGGTATTGCGCTGCTGGTAATAGGCGTGGTAATTGCGGTGCGGTCAAAACCGCAGAAACCGGCGGTAGTGCCGGTTTCAGGGGATGCCTGATGGCGCTGCGCTTATCAGGCCTACAAGGACTGTACGATCTCATGTAGGCCGGATAAGGCGTTTACGCCGCCGTCCGGCGCGACACTTTAAACACCGCCACCGTCTGATTCAGTCTGGCCGCCTGCTCTTCGAGCGCGGCAGCTGCAGAGGCAGACTCTTCCACCAGCGAGGCGTTTTGCTGTGTCACACGATCCATTTCGGCAACGGCCTGCCCGACTTGATCGATACCCCGACTCTGCTCATCGGACGCCGACGCAATTTCGCTCATAATATCGGTAACCTGAGTGACGGCACTGACAATTTCCGCCATCGTCTCACCCGCTTCATGCACCAGTGCCGTACCGGCATTGACCCGATTCCCTGAGTCATCAATCAGCGCCTTAATCTCTTTCGCCGCTTGAGCGCTACGCTGCGCCAGCGTGCGCACTTCACCTGCCACCACGGCAAAACCGCGCCCCTGTTCACCCGCACGCGCCGCTTCTACCGCCGCATTCAATGCCAGAATATTCGTCTGGAAAGCAATACCGTCGATAACCGTGGTAATTTGCGCAATTTTGCTGGAACTGGTGGCGATTTCATCCATCGTACGCACCACGCCGTCGACCACTGTTCCGCCTTTCTGCGCCGTCTGCGAGGCATTTTTTGCAAGGCTAGTCGCCTGTCGCGCATTGTCCGCATTCTGTTTTACGGTGGCCGTGAGCTGTTCCATACTGGCAGCAGTTTCTTCCAGAGAAGCAGCCTGCTGTTCAGTGCGCGAAGAAAGATCGTTACTGCCTGCGGCAATTTCACCCGCACCGGTATAGATAGTATCCGCACCGTCACGTACCACGCTAACCGTATTCGCCAGCGCCTGCTGCATATCACGGACGTTCTGTGCCAATAGCGCCATTTCGTTACTGCCATCGGCGGTAATAGTGTGGGTCAGATCACCTGAAGCGATATGGCGAATATGTCCCATCACTTCGTGGAGTGGTTTCAGCAGGACACGCTGCATGGCAATCCAACTGACGATAATGACGGTCAACACAATCAACAGTACGGCGGACAACAACCAGATAATTTTCTGGTAATCATTTTCGTTATCCCGTACTCCCTCATTCGCCAGTGCGGCTTGTGCGGCACGCCACTCCTGATAAACCTCCTGCATGGCCGTCTGCTTTTGCTCGGCATTCTGTTTGAACATGTCTTCCAGTTTGCCTTCAGCCAGCAGCGCGTTCATTTTTGCAAGCGCAGTAGAATAGATACCGTACTGTTCTTCCAGTCGGTCTGCCAGACTTTCATCCAGACCCGGCGTTTCCGGCAGCGCGTAGTATTTATCGTAATGCTCTTTTGCGTCTGCCAGCAGGCGATTCGCCGTGTTCACTAACTCCGTCAACTGTCCGCCATTAATTTCGCTCGCCATCGTCCCTTGCAAACGCAGCATGCCCCGGTTGAGCGTGACGCGAGCCTGGTTCAGGCTAATCCATGCATCGGTAAACTCCGCCACGTTCTGGCTGGAAAGTTGAGAAACGTTAAAGTTTTCCTTGTCGTTTTTAAGCGCGCCAATAAAAACGCCTGCGGAAATGAGCTGCATCGCGCCCAGGGCGAGTAACACGGTGATAAGTAAGGTTATCACTTTGATTCGTTTGAACATCTGTTGCCTTTTAGTTATGCAGGTATTGTCTGAGGTCTAACTATCGGCAGCAGCGTCGGCTTATTTAATCTTGCGGCGTAGCTTTTTTCACCGCGTTACCCCTTTTCAATAAGATTCAGCACGTTAAAGGGACAAGAATTTTTCGTGACAGTCATCACAAAATCCTCTGCCCCGAAAGGGTTATATCCTTCCACATAAGTTGCATTTAAAATACATCTTATATTATTGAGAATGAGGTAACGGCTATGTCTTATCGCGATCAACCTTTAGGTGAACTGGCGCTCTCTATTCCTCGCGCGTCGGCACTGTTTCGTAAATACGATATGGATTACTGCTGCGGCGGTAAGCAAACGCTGGCACGCGCTGCCGCACGTAAAGAGCTGGATGTGGAAGCTATCGAAGCGCAGCTCGCTCAGTTGGCTGAGCAGCCGCTGGAAAAAGACTGGCGCACCGTGGCACTGGCAGAAATCATCGACCATATCGTCATACGTTATCATGACCGCCACCGCGAACAGCTGCCGGAGCTGATCCTGCAAGCCACTAAAGTTGAACGTGTTCATGCCGACAAGCCGAGCGTACCGCGTGGTCTGGCGAAGAACCTGACGATGCTGCATGAAGAGCTGTCAAGCCACATGATGAAAGAAGAGCAAATTCTGTTCCCAATGATCAAACAGGGAATGGGGAGTCAGGCGATGGGACCAATCAGCGTGATGGAAAGCGAACATGACGAGGCCGGCGAACTGGTAGAAGTGATCAAGCACATCACCAACAACGTAACGCCGCCGCCAGAAGCCTGCACCACATGGAAAGCAATGTATAACGGCATTAACGAGATGATCGACGATCTGATGGAACACATCAGTCTGGAAAATAATGTGTTGTTCCCGCGTGCGTTAGCCGGGGAGTAACCTTTTGCCCGGTGGCGGCTTCGCCTTACCGGGCCTACAACGACCTTGAACGTAGGCCTGATAAGCGCAGCGCATCAGGCAATCCCGACGGCATAAACGCCTTATCCGGCCTACACCTCACTGCTTAGCGATTAACGCGTACCTGCCATACGTTTCTTACCGATAAACAACCAGCCCAGACCCAGTGCGATAAACCACAGCGGCGTGACGATCAGCGCCTGACGGGTATCCTCTTCCAGCGTCAGCAGCACCAGTACGAAGACGAAGAACGCCATACATACCCAGCACATCAGCTTGCCTAACGGCATCTTGTAGATCGATTTCTCATGCAGGTGTGGACGCTGTTTGCGATACACCAGATAAGAGCAAAGAATGATGGTCCAGACAAACATAAACAGGATGGCCGACACGGTGGTGATCATGGTGAACGCACCGATTACGCTCGGATTCACGTACAGCATTACCACGCCGCCCAACAGGCAGATACAGGAGAAGGTCAAGCCTTTCGCCGGCACCGCACGTTTAGACAGCTTAGCAAACGCTTTTGGCGCAACACCTTCCTGAGCCAGACCAAACAGCATACGGCTGGTAGAGAACACGCCGCTGTTTGCGGAAGAGGCCGCTGATGTCAGCACCACAAAGTTAATCAGGCTCGCCGCCGCTGGCAGACCTACCAGCACAAACAGTTCAACGAATGGGCTCTTAGTGGGAACCACCGAGCTCCACGGCGTCACGGACATAATCACGATCAGCGCGAAAACGTAGAACATGATGATACGGATTGGAATCGAGTTAATCGCGCGCGGCAGAGACTTTTCTGGATCTTTAGTTTCTGCAGCCGTCGTACCCACCAGTTCAATGCCCACAAACGCGAAGACTGCTATCTGGAAGCCCGCAAAGAAGCCACTCAGACCTTTCGGGAACCAGCCACCGTCATTCCACAGATGAGTAAACGAAGCCTGAACGCCGGTTGGCGACTGGAAGTGCGTCAGTACCATCACCAGACCGACGACAATCAGGCCGACAATGGCGACGATTTTGATCATCGCAAACCAGAACTCCATCTCACCAAACATTTTCACCGTGGCGAGGTTAAGAGCCAGCAACAGAATGATCACCGCCAGCGATGCCACCCAGTCTGACAGTCCGGGGAACCAGAATTGCGCATACGCCGTAATCGCAACGACGTCTGCCATCCCAGTAACCACCCAGCAGAACCAATAGGTCCAGCCGGTAAAATACCCGGCCCATGGCCCGAGCAGGTCGGAGGCGAAATCACTAAAGGATTTGTATTCGAGATTCGAGAGCAGCAATTCTCCCATTGCCCGCATCACGAAAAACAGCATAAAACCGATGATCATATAGACAAAAATGATCGACGGCCCGGCGAGGCTGATGGTTTTCCCTGAACCCATAAACAGGCCGGTACCGATAGCGCCACCAATGGCAATAAGTTGAATATGACGGTTTGTGAGATTGCGCCGTAGCGACTGTTCAGACGAAGCCTCTTCAACGGCTTCGACTTTTACCTGATCTACCATGTTTTTTCTTCCTGTACCTGTCTGTGTTGTTCAGGCTCTACGGCCTTTAGTGTGTCTATGATACGACGATCCTGTTGGCAGGACTCATCGATATTAGGTAAGAATCGGCGGGATGAATACTAAGATTTAGATATAATGTTAATTTTATGTTTAAAGTGAGTGTCATATCACTCTGATAGCGAGAATCAGTTCACAAAAATACACGCAATAACATCATTTGCAAGATAAAATATCGACATCGGCATAACAATAGCTTTTCACGCTATTTTGTTGCTCCCCCCTGCGTCGGGGGGAACAGAAATTACTGCTTACAGGATTTCAAGCAGCTCAACTTCAAATACCAGCGTGCTGAACGGAGGAATGGACGCGCCAGCGCCACGCTCACCGTAAGCCAGTTCCTGAGGAATAGTCAGTTCCCATTTGGAACCTACCGGCATCAGGGTCAGTGCTTCAATCCAGCCAGGGATCACGCCGTTAACCGGGAATTCAGCTGGTTCACCACGCGCAACAGAGCTGTCAAACACGGTACCGTCGATCAGTTTACCGGTATAATGCACGCGTACGTGGTCGGTACGTGCCGGGATAGAACCTTCACCCTGGGTCAACACACGGAACTGCAGACCAGATTCAGTGCTATTCACACCTTCTTTCTCACGGTTTTCTTCCAGATATTTGACGCCATCAGCCGCCATTGCCTGGAAACGCTCGCGACGTACTGCATCAGCACGTTCGTGAATTTCACGCAGCGCACGGTGCACAACATCAACAGGCACTGCCGGGTGTTTACCTTCCAGCGCATCAGCGATACCCGCTACCAGCGCTTCAGGCAACAGCCCTTCCAGACCGGATTCGCTCAGCTGCTGTCCTACCTGCAAACCAATGCCGTAGCTTGCTTGCGCTTCGATAGTGTCAAAAGTCGGGGTAGCCATCATATTTCCTTTCATCGGATGTAAAGTAGCGGGCAGCATATCAGCCATGCCGCATCCGGTAAAACTTTGTCTCGGGAACAGATGACAAATCGCGAGGAAAAAGAAACAATGCTATTGCCCGTATCAATGTCACGAAAGCGGGTACCTGAACAAGTATCATAGAGTTAGCGATCTATACTCTATGACAGAGGAACGAGACGCGGAGCAGGAGGAAAGCCATGCCCGGGCGCTTTGAATTAAAACCAACCCTGGCGAAAATCTGGCATGCACCGGACAATTTTCGCATTATGGACCCGCTACCGCCTATGCATCGCCGTGGCATTATTGCTGCTGCCATCGTGCTGGTGATAGGTTTCCTGCTCCCTTCCAATGACACCAACGATACCCCGGTGGTCACGCGTAATGCGCAGCTGGATTTGCAGTCGCAGTCCCAGCCGCCAACTGAAGCACAGCTTCAGGCACAGTTGGTCGCACCACAAAATGATCCCGGCCAGGTGGCTCCCGTTGCGCCGGAACCCATCCAGGAAGGCGATCCCGATACACAGCCACAGAGCCAGCAATCACAGTCTCAGACACAGCCCTTTCAGCAGAATAGTGGTATTGAGCAGCAGTGGCGTACCTACCGCGTAGACTCAGGGAAAACGCTGGCGCAGGTCTTCCGGGACCATAACCTTCCGCCAACAGATGTGTACGCAATGGCACAAGTGGAAGGCGCCGGGAAGCCGCTGAGCAATTTGAAAGACGGCCAGATGATCCAAATCAGGCAGAATGCTAACGGGGTGGTGACCGGGTTAACCATTGATAGCGGAAATGGTCAGCAGGTGTTGTTTACCCGCCAGCCCAACGGCAGCTTTATTCGCGCCCGTTAAATGTACTGATTGCCGGGTGGCGGCTTCGCCTTACCCGGCTTACGCCCCCCGCAATTGTAGGCCTGATAAGCGGTAGCGCCATCAGGCGTTACCGCTTCACCTTATTCACCCACCAAATCCCCGAACAGACCAGCACCAGCGCCACCGCATATTTCCATTCGAGAATGTTCTCACCGAGGAAAATTGACGACAGCACCGCCCCTGAAACCGGGATCAGGAAGTTAAACGGCGCGATCATTCCCACGCGGTTGTACTTGAGCAAAATGCTCCACAACGCGAAGGCCACCGATGAAAGCAACGTCAGGTAACCCAGAATAGCCACTGAAGCAGAGCCGTGTACGGTCAGTGTCCCGCCAAAAGCATAGCCGCCGATAACCAGCGCCAGACCGCCCATCCCCAGTTGGTAACCTGTCATGACCGTTGGGTCTACCGTCTGAGAAATGCGCTTACCGTATAGCGTGGCCGCAGAGAGAATAAAGGCCGCCATCACGACTGAACCGTCCCCTAACAGGCTGAAACTAAAATCCATTCCGCTGTTGAAGTTCACCACCATCACGCCGGTAAAACCCAGAATACAACCCAGCGCTTTGTTGTAGCTTAGTTTGTCGTTTTGATAGATAAAATGGGCCAGAAGCACGCTAAAGAATGTACCGGTAGCGTTCATGATTGACCCCTTTACACCCGTCGTAAATGCCAGACCGATATAAAAGAAAATGTATTGCAGTGAGGTTTGCGTCAACCCAAGCAGCGTAAGCTGGCCAAACTGACGTGGGCTTAACCTGCCAATCGGTTTACGTTGCACCATCGCCAGCAGCAACAGCAATAATCCCGCAAACAGGAAACGATATCCGGCAAAGACAATTTTTGACGGAATATCATCCGTGGCAATCTGGAAGATCTCGTATCCGCTTTTTATCGCTGGATAAGCGCTCCCCCACAACAGGCAACAGAAGGCTGCGCCCAGGTAGACAACATTTTTACGCGCGAACAGAGGTTGGTGCGTTGGTTCCATTCCATCACCACTTTGAAATAATGTTTTATTTTTATGATTATCCCGAAAAGGACAAAGAATAGCCAGAGCGAAAAACAGGAGGGTAGAAAAGCAAAACGCCGGCACAAGGCCGGCGCTTTTACGCGGTCATCAGAATAAAAACTTATTCTGCAACTACGTTTACAGTCAGCTTAGCAAACACTTCGCTGTGAACCTGGAAGCTCACTTCGTGCTCACCAGTGGTACGCAGAACGCCGTTCGGCAGACGAACTTCGCTCTTAGCAACGTCAACGCCAGCTGCAGTTACAGCGTCAGCGATGTCGCGAGTACCGATGGAACCGAACAGTTTACCTTCGTCGCCAGCTTTAGACGCGATGGTTACGGTTTCCAGTGCATTGATTTTCTCAGCACGAGCTTCAGCAGCGGCCAGAACGTCAGCCAGTTTGGCTTCCAGTTCAGCGCGACGCGCTTCGAAAAATTCAACGTTTTTCTTGGTAGCAGGAACAGCTTTACCCTGTGGTACCAGGAAGTTACGAGCATAGCCCGCTTTAACGTTAACCTGATCACCCAGGCTACCCAGGTTTGCTACTTTATCAAGCAGAATAACTTGCATTACCTTATCCTCTCAAAGTCGTATTAATGGACCGTGACCGATTACTGATGACGATCAGTGTACGGCAGCAGGGACAGGTAGCGAGCGCGTTTGATAGCGCGAGCCAGCTGACGCTGATATTTTGCACGGGTACCGGTGATACGGCTTGGGACAATCTTACCGCTTTCGGTGATGTAGTTTTTCAGCGTAGCGATATCTTTATAGTCGATCTCTTGAACGCCTTCCGCGGTGAAACGGCAGAACTTGCGACGACGGAAATAACGTGCCATATGGCTAGTCTCCAGAATCTATCAATTCAATCTGCTCGGCATGCAGAACCATTTTGCTCAGGCCGTTCTTTGCCTTATGGCAAGAGATGAACCCCTGAACGGTCACTGCGCTACCGACCGTTATACTGTGAGTAATGGCCTGGTTTTCGTGTCCGCTAATAATAACGGGCATTTGGCACCACGCCTGCCGGTGAAACCCGGCTTCCTCCTGCACAGAACGATGCTCAAGCACGAACTGGCAATGAGGAATTCCTGATGGACTGACCTTTCGAAGGGGAGCCCTGCACACAGTGCCGGACAACGCCAGACGGTTGGTCATCAGAAATTACTCTTCAGAATCCCCAGCTTCAGCATCATCTGCGGTTTCGTTAGCGAAATCATCGCGACGTTCACGACGCTCGTCTTTCGCTTTAACCATCGGAGATGCTTCGGTAACAGCGTGTTTAGTACGCATAACCATGCTGCGGATAACGGCATCGTTGAAGCGGAAGGTAGTTTCCAGCTCATCGATCACTTCCTGCGGCGCTTCAACGTTCATCAGAACGTAGTGAGCTTTGTGCAGTTTGTTGATCGGGTAAGCCAGCTGACGGCGGCCCCAGTCTTCCAGACGGTGGATCGTGCCTTCTGCACCAGTGATGGCAGCAGTGTAGCGTTCGATCATACCCGGAACCTGTTCGCTCTGGTCAGGATGGACCATAAAAACGATTTCGTAATGACGCATCGAATTGCTCCTTACGGATTATTCAGCCTCCTGTCTGGGTCAGCCGAGGCCCATGGAGGCAAGGAACGTGTTAAAGGTCGGCTGAAAAATGACGCGTCATAATACTGGGGTCAGCCGGTAAACTCAAGGTGCTTGTACGATTATTTACCATGCCGCCATTAATACATATCCAGCAGCATTTTGACGCTGATGCAAATAGAGACAATGACAATCATCGGCCGGATAACTTTCTTCCCGCGCGTCAGTACCACCGTTGCGCCAAGACGCGCGCCGAGCGATTGCCCGGCAAACATCACCAGTCCCAGCGACCAGATCATTTTGCCGCCGAAAATGAAGAACAAAATTGAGGCGATGTTCGATGCAAGGTTAATAAAATTCGAGTGAATTTGCGCCTTATCGATACTGTATCCCCACAACAAGATATAGCTGAGCGTATAAAAGGAGCCGGCCCCAGCGCCGATAAATCCATCATAAAAACCAATACAACCACCACCGATCAACGAAAAGAGAAACAGGGAGACTTTTTGCTTTCTCTTCGGCTCGCTGAGATTAGGCGCAAAAATAAAGTAGATAGCGACAGCAATAATCAGTACCGGCAGCAGTTTTCTCAGCAGTTCAGGCTCAATGAACTGAATAAGCGTCGTACCTAACGCCGAACCAATAAAAGCAGATAAGAACACAGACTTATGTTCCTGTACGTTGATGTGTCCCCGGCGTAAAAAGTAAATCCCAGAGGTCAGCGAACTGCCCAACGCCTGAATCTTATTGGTTGCTAGCGCGTTAGCCGGGGGTAAACCGGAAATCAGCAATGCGCCAATAGAGAGAAACCCGCCTCCGCCAGACACCACGTTAATAAAGCCAGCCACCAGCGCGACCATAAACATAATCACAAAGTAGCTGAAATCCATGAATGAAGTATCCATAAGTTTTTGCCTTATAATCATAAAGTTATGTTGATTATTCAGCCCACTATAAACGGCGTACTCCTCTGGTAAAATTGACAATTTGGTAAGAGTTTATGCCTGGGAAACAGGTATTTTTTATCGCAGCGGTAGATATCAGCTGACTGTTAATTAAAGGAAAGATGGCAATGCGGTAATTTTTTGAACAACTGCATCAGAAATGGTCGCTATCGACTACGTTGGTTGCGGTTAAAATTACATCAGAAGCTAACGACTCACAGGAGACAAGCAACCAAAGACCGCAGTCGAGGAGGTACATATGCGAGCCCGTGTTTTGACCCTTCTGGCTGTGCTTTTGCTGAGCGCAAATGCAATGGCAGCCATCAAAATTGACAATCATCAGGCCAGAAATATGGATGATGTACAGAGCTTAGGCGTAATTTACATAAATCATAACTTCGCCACTGAAAGTGAAGCCACTCAAGCTCTGAACGAAGAGACAGATGCGCAAGGCGCAACTTACTACCACGAGATCCTCATCAGAGAACCCGGTAGTAACGGCAACATACACGCCAGCGCAGACATTTATCGCTAGCACCCGGAAATAACCAACGAGAACATTGCCACAGTTTGACTTGCCCCCTTTATTGGGGGCTTTTTTTGCATGAAGGCGTTACCCCGAGCGGATCGGTTACACACACCCAGAAGTGTACGTAGCCCGGGGCAACGTTTCACTTCTGCCCGTAATAAGCATCGGGTCCATGCTTACGCATAAAATGCTTTTTCATCAGATAACCATCAATGGGGTTTAGCGCCGGATTAATGCCACGCGCAATCCACGCCATTTTTGCCACCTCTTCCATCACCACCGCGTTATGTACCGCATCGTGAGCATCTTTGCCCCAGGCAAACGGGCCATGCTGATACACGACGACGCCAGGCGTATGCAGTGGCGCAACGTCTCCCAGTGTTTCAATGATGACCTTACCGGTATTCAACTCATATTCGTCCTGCACTTCTGCTTCGTTTAACGCCCTGGTACAGGGAATATCGCCAAAGAAGTAATCTGCATGCGTTGTGCCAAGCGCCGGAATGGACTGCCCCGCTTGCGCCCACGCTGTGGCATGAGTTGAGTGGGTATGCACCACGCCGCCAAGCGACGGATAACGGCAGTACAGCGCCAGATGCGTGGCCGTGTCAGATGAAGGGCGATAGCGCCCTTCAACCACGTTTCCGTCCAAATCTACCACCACCATGTCGTCGACCTGCATGGTTTCGTAGGCAACACCGCTAGGTTTAATCACCACCAGCCCATGTTCACGATTGATGGCGCTGACGTTGCCCCAGGTAAAGGTCACCAGCCCGTAGCGTGGAAGATCCATGTTAGCTGCAAAAACCTGCTGCTTGAGCTCTTGTATCATGTTGCCTCCATCAGACCGGCACTGGCCATCCGCGCTTTCACCCAATCGCGCGCCTTTGCCACTTCTAGCACGGGGTTCTCCGCCGTTTCACTCCACATTTCAATCAGGTATGGCCCGCAATACCCACTCTGCTTGAGCGTCTCGAAACAGCGTTCGAAATCAACAACTCCTTCACCGAAGGGGACATTTTTAAAGATACCCGGCCGGGTATCTTTCACATGCACCGCCACGATATGCCCAACACCCGCCTGCAGTTCCATCTGTACGTCATTATCCCACGCCGACAAATTGCCAATGTCAGGATAGAGCTGGAACCACGGATTATTGAGGTAGTGGGCATAGCCCAGCGCCTTACTGATCGAATTCATCAACGGATAATCCATGATCTCCATCGCCAGTGTGACCTGTGCGCGACTCGCCATCTCGACACTTTCCTTTAGGCCATCGCGAAAACGGCGACGCGTTTCGTTGTTGGCCTGCTGATAGTAGACGTCATACCCAGCTAACTGAATAACGCGAATGCCGATATCTTGTGCAAACCGAATCGCTTTACGCATAATCTCAAGCCCCTGCTCGCGTACCGCATCATCTTCACTACCCAGCGGGAAACGACGGTGGGCGCTCAGGCACATAGAGGGGACACGCACACCGGTTTCGGCAATAGCGGTGACCAGCGTCAGACGCTGTTCGCGGCTCCAGTCAAGCCGCGACAGGCGCGCGTCGGTTTCATCAACCGACATTTCAACAAAGTCAAAACCCAACTCCTTTGCCAGGCGTAGGCGCGCCAGCCAACACTCCCCGGCGGGGAGCGCTTTTTCATAGATGCCAAGTGGGATCTGTTTTGACAACATGTCCGCTCCTTATCCCCACAGTTGGGCAATGGAACGTTTGAACTGACGCGCAGCCTCCACCGGAGAGGCGGCGTCGCGGATGCTGCGACCAGCAATAAAGACATGAATCGGAATCCCCTGGAACAGCGGCAGGTCTTCCAGCGCCAGCCCCCCGGTAACGGTGACCTTGAAGCCCATATCAGACAGACGTTTGATGGCACTGATATCCGCCTCCCCCCATGCCACACCGGCCGCCTGCGCATCGCGGCTGCGGTGATATACCACCTGCCCAATACCCGCTTCGCGCCACTCTTGTGCTTGTTCCCACGTCCAATAGCCAGTCAGTTCAATCTGTACGTCGCCGTTAAACTCGTGCGCCACTTCCAGCGCACCTTTGGCAGTGTTGATATCTGCACAGCAAATCACAGTGACCCAGTCGGCATTGGCTTCAAAGCACATCCGCGACAGGATTTTTCCCGCATCGGCAATTTTGGCATCCGCCAGCACAATTTTATGTGGATAGAGCGCCTTCAGATCACGTACGGCGCGTACGCCTTCAGCAACACAAAGGATGGTGCCGACCTCAATAATATCCACCTCTTCGGCAATCAGCCGCGTCGTTTCATACGCAGAAGCCATTGATTGGTTATCCAGCGCAACCTGCAACATAGGTAATGACATTTTATTGTTCCTTTAAACAGCCGCCGCAGTGGCGTTATCAATTAAATCCAGCACTTCCTGCGCGGTGCGGCAGGCGCGTAAACGGTCAAAATTGGCTTCATCATCAAACAGGTTAACGATCTGCATGATGCCGACTTCCTGATGCGTATTAGCATCAACCGCCGCCATTGTGATCAGGATGTCGACCGGGTCATTATCTTCATGGTTGAACACTAACGGTGTTTTCAGCGTGACCAACGCAAAACCGGTTTTTTTAACCCCCTCTTCAGGGCGGCCATGCGGCATAGCCAGCCCAGGGGCAATCACAAAATAAGGACCGTGCTGTGCAACCCCGTCGAGAATAGCCTGGTAGTAGCGTGGCTCGACCACATCAGCCTTAACCAGCAGATCCACGCCCAGCTTTACCGCGTTCTGCCAGTTACTGGCGTCAGCCTGTAAAAGGATGGCGTTATTGTCCGCCAGCGAATCTCGTAGTTTCATATTCCGTGTCCTTACTTCACGTCCTGCGGAAAGTGTTCTTTAATCACTTCCAGCAGTTTTGGACCAAAATCAGCGGGAGACAGCATGTTGCGCACCCCTACAACATACTTATTGCCAGAAACGGTAATTTCGCCGGCGATGTGAGTAGAGGCGATGATGATGTCCGCGCCGCTCAGTTCACTTTTGTACTCACCCACTGCACAGCTATTCACCGTGTGGTCAATATTTGACTGAGTTAAAAACTGATCCACCTTCATTTTCATGATCATGGAACTGCCCTGTCCGTTGCCACATACAGCCAGAATACGTACGGTCATAATCGGAACTCCTTATTAAGCAGACTGTTCTGCCAGTTGTTTTTCTGCGTCTTCCTCAGCGCGCAACGTGCGACCTGCGAAAAACATATAAGCCAGTGCAATCAGAATAATGACGGCCATAAAAATCAGTCCGATAGAGGCAAACCCTTGCATCATGGGTGGAGCCAGAATCGACCAGTCAGCCATTCCCATCCAGGCGCTCATACCGGTGAGTTTTACCGCCCAGACACAGCCAAATATTTCGATCATGCCCATCACCAGACAAATCTTAAGCGCCGCTCGCCAGCCGCCAAAATGGTTAGCAAATACGCCGATAGTGGCGTTAGAGAAGAACATTGGAATAAAGCCGGGAATAATCAGAATGGAAGAGCCGAGGCCTACCAGAATGCCAACAGCAATCAGTTGACCGATGGTGCCCCACATAAAACCCCAGACCACAGCGTTTGGGGCAAAGCTGTATATCGCCGCACAGTCAATCGCCAGTACTGCCCCAGGAATCAAACGTTGAGAAATACCGTTGAACGCTTCTGAAAGTTCAGCAACGAACATACGCACACCCTGGGTGATGATGAAAATGGCAACAGCGAACGAGAAACCAGTTTGCAGGATATACACCGTCCAGTGCGTTTTTCCCGCCATCACCTGGACTACATCAATACCAAAAGAGAGCAGAATTGCGCCGAAGAAAAGAGTCATCACTATCGCGGTCGATACGATGTTGTCATGGAAGATATTCAGCCAGCCCGGCAGTTTAAGGTCTTCGACACTCTCTTCTTTCTTACCGAGATAGGGGGCAATTTTGTAAGCAATCCAGGAGGCGAACTGCTGCTGGTGACCAATGGAGAAGCCACAGCCATCGGTCACTTCTTGCGTCGGCTTATACATCATGTTGGAGGTAATACCCCAATAGAGCGACACCAGTACCGCCGTACAGATAATGGTGGTCCACATCGGGTAACCAAAGATATACAGAGAAACCGCAATCAGCCCCGCCTGTTGGAACATGATGTGTCCGGTCAACATGATGGTGCGGATACCGGTAATACGTCGAAGAAGTACGTAACAAATATTCAGCGCCAGCGCTAACAGCACCGCATACCCCACCCAGCTATAGGCATCCCCCATGCGTTCAATGGTTGCCATCATTGAGGCATAGGTATCTGAAATTGCCCCATTGATGCCATAGACCTCAGACATCTTAGCCACTACCGGTTTGAACGTGCTGGTCAGGATGCCGGACCCTGCCTGCAGCAACATAAAGCCGATGATCGTTTTGATCGTGCCTTTGATAATGACGCTGACACTTTTACGCAGCAAGATGTAGCCGAGACAGGTCACAATCCCCAGCAGCAGTGGGGCGTTAGTCATAACCTGATTAAAAAAGACGGTAAAGATGTTGTAGAGGATCTCCATAACGATCTCCAGTAGACGAAGTTGCTGAACATTCATTACAGATGCCCAGGATGTTGTGCCCCCACTCTAGTTTTCAAAAGTAATCACAACAAGATTGAATTTGATTAAATGTGATGCAGTACGCAAATAATTCTCTCACTGTAAGAAAGGTCTTGTTCGTTATTCAGCAGTAAAAAAATAACCTCTGATAAAACAAATAAATACAATTAAACACTGATACAAAAACAACTTATAACCCTGTGAATTCTCCCCATTCCTTGCGGTGACATAAAAAATCAGCACATTGCCTTCTTGATAAAATGATGTCAGTATCAATCAAATTAAATCACGTTATGATTCGATATGAATAAACATGAGGGTAAATGCGATGAGTAAAGTAAAAAGCATCACGCGTGAATCATGGATCCTGAACACATTCCCGGAATGGGGAAGTTGGCTAAATGAAGAGATCGAGCAGGAACAGGTTGCACCGGGCACCTTTGCGATGTGGTGGCTTGGCTGTACTGGAATTTGGCTGAAGTCGGAAGGCGGGACGAACGTCTGCGTCGATTTCTGGTGCGGCACCGGTAAACAAAGCCACGGCAATCCACTGATGAAAACCGGCCACCAAATGCAGCGCATGGCGGGTGTAAAGAAACTACAACCCAATCTGCGCACGACGCCGTTTGTCCTTGATCCGTTTGCTATTCGTCAGATCGATGCGGTTCTTGCTACGCACGATCATAACGATCACATTGATGTGAATGTCGCCGCTGCCATCATGCAGAACTGTGCTGACAATGTCCCGTTTATTGGACCACAAACCTGTGTCGATCTGTGGATAGGTTGGGGCGTACCACAAGAGCGCTGTATTGTGGTAAAACCAGGTGATGTTGTTAAGATAAAAGATATTGAAATTCATGCGCTTGACGCGTTCGACCGTACTGCGTTAATCACCCTGCCAGCCGACCAAAAAGCCGCAGGCGTTCTGCCAGATGGTATGGATGCACGCGCAGTCAACTATCTGTTCAAGACTCCGGGCGGCACGTTGTACCACAGTGGCGACTCCCACTACTCAAACTACTACGCCAAGCACGGAAATGAGTATCAGATCGACGTCGCGCTCGGCTCCTACGGTGAAAACCCGCGTGGGATTACGGACAAGATGACCAGCTCCGACATACTGCGTATGGCGGAATCCTTGAATACAAAAGTGGTGATCCCTTTCCATCATGATATCTGGTCAAACTTTCAGGCTGATCCACAGGAGATCCGCGTCCTGTGGGACATGAAAAAAGATCGGCTGAAGTATAATTTCAAACCGTTTATCTGGCAGGTCGGCGGCAAGTTCACCTGGCCACTGGATAAAGATAACTTCGAATATCACTATCCACGCGGCTTTGATGACTGCTTTACGATTGAGCCGGATTTACCGTTTAAATCCTTCCTGTAATCCATACAAAATGCCGGTTTCTCCCGGCATTTTTTCCCATTTACTTAGTATTTCCAGGCTATTTCAAATATCATCTTTTCAAATCAATTTGTATCGGAATAGCTCATGACTGAAGCACAAAGACATCAAATATTGCTGGATATGCTGGCGCAATTGGGCTTTGTTACCGTTGAGAACGTAATTGAGCGCCTGGGGATTTCACCGGCCACAGCACGCAGGGATATCAACAAGCTCGACGAAAGCGGCAAACTCAAGAAAGTCCGTAACGGCGCAGAAGCCATTACCCAGCAGCGCCCACGCTGGACACCGATGAATCTGCACCAGGCACAGAATCACGATGAAAAAGTTCGCATTGCCAAAGCGGCATCCCAGTTAGTGAATGCAGGCGAAAGCGTGGTGATCAACTGCGGATCAACCGCCTTCCTGCTCGGACGCGAAATGTGCGGCAAACCCGTGCAGATCATCACCAATTATCTGCCGCTGGCAAACTATCTGATCGACCAGGAGCATGAAAGCGTGATCATCATGGGAGGGCAATACAACAAGAGCCAATCCATCACACTTAGCCCACAGGGCAGCGAAAATAGCCTGTATGCCGGACACTGGATGTTTACGAGTGGTAAAGGGCTGACCGCTGATGGACTGTATAAAACCGATATGCTGACAGCAATGGCCGAGCAAAAGATGCTCAACGTGGTCGGTAAACTGGTGGTGCTGGTCGATAGCAGTAAAGTTGGAGAACGTGCGGGAATGTTGTTCAGCCGTGCCGATCAAATCGATATGCTGATTACCGGCAAAAATGCTAACCCTGAGATCCTGGAACAACTTGAAGCTCAGGGCGTGAACATTTTACGGGTTTAGAGGTGCTGGCGGAAAAACGATACTGTCGCAGCGAGCGCTTCTGGCGTGATGCGGTGTCGGACACCCGCTTCCCACAGGCAGGTTAGATTGTTATCCAGACCTGCCTGAATTAACGCCTGCTGCAAACGGAACGTTTCCACAGCCGGAACCACATCGTCATCCTGGCCATGCCACAACAGTAATGGTCTGTCGGCCAGACGTTGCAACTGATGTGTAACATCCCACTCGGCCAGTGGGGCGATAATCTTATCAAATTCCGCCTGCTGTTCTGGCGTCTGAACCACTACGGGGGGGAAAAGCGTTTGTGCAAGCCGGGTAAAATACCCCGAACCCATCAGGCTCGCTGCACATTTTACGTCAGGATGACGCGCCATAATGCCCAGAGCCGTCATTGCCCCCATTGAGGCTCCTCCGACGGCAAGACGTTCATCTGATAGCCAATTTTCTGCCACCAGCGCCGCACGTAACGTCGCAAACTCCTGCATATTTTGCTGCAAAATCTGCCAGAAGCGATACATTCTCCCCTGAGCGTCACTCGTCGAGCGTGCGCCATGATCGGGCGCATCTGGCATCACGACCCGGAATCCGGCCTGTGCCAGAGCAACGGCAAAATAGCTGTAGACCAGACTTGAAGAGGTAAACCCGTGATAGAAGATAATACAAGGGAGTGAGCACTCGCGTTTACCCGCAGGAACGGCGTGCAGGACAGGGATACCAGCCAGCTGGCGTGTTTCAATTTCGATCATTTGTCGCCTCTTTTTTTCTGGTATGCCATGGAGAAATACTTAACGCAAGTGAATGTGTTCAGCAATGATTCATAATGTTGAGAACTGGGTTACGCTTTCGCAACATTTTCATTCGAAAATCGCGTGAGAGATAACAATTCGGGAACATTCCCCTAAAGGGAATTTAATAAGGCACTACACTATGGCTATCAGGAAACGAGATAGAGTTATGCGTCGGTTTGCCTCTTTGTTGCTGGTGACGTTTTTAAGCGCCTGTAGCGTATTACAGGGTACACCACAACCTGCACCGCCCGTAGCCGACCACCCGCAAGAAATCCGCCGCGACCAGAGCAACGGGTTGCAGCGAATAGGGACAGTCAATGCGCTGGTAAGAGGCTCTCCAGATGATGCGCTGGCAGAGATCCGTGCCAAAGCCGTCGCGGCTAAAGCTGATTATTACGTTGTCTTATTAGTTGATGAGACCGTAGTGACAGGCCAATGGTATTCACAAGCTATTTTGTATCGTAAATAACATTGGGTTGAAATTTAGTCAGCTTTACATTGCTTTGCGCCCCTATGCGTTTACCTGTGCACAATAAACCAACAGCAGGGAGCTTGAGGTTTATTATCGCGATGGAATGCCCTGCCATGTGTAGGGGTACGAATAATGGAGCTGACTATGAAACAATCACTTGCCTTATCCTCACTGCTGCTTTCTGCCGGACTGGTAGGTACAACGGCGCAGTCTGCCGAGTTCGCCAGTGCTGACTGCGTAACAGGCCTGAACGAAATTGGCCTGATATCGGTCAGTAACATTGCAGGAAACCCGCAGGATGTAGAACGCGTTGTGGCGTTAAAAGCGGATGAACAAGGTGCCTCATGGTACCGGATTATTCAGATGTATGAAGAACAGCAGCCAGATAACTGGCGCGTACAGGCCATACTTTATGCATAACAGATTGCCGGATGGCGTAAACGTATCCTGCCGGTATTGAACGTAGGCAGGATACGACGCGACAGCATCGCCATCTGGCATAGTCTTACCGTATTCCTCCCGTCGCCCGCAGTAGCAAATCACTCTGCACCTGTGCAGACAACTGTTTTACACCACGCGTATCCAACATCATCTGACACCAGGCCTGCGCGACTGGCGGAGAGGCATAACGCAGTACCTGCGCGCCACACCCGAGCAGAAAAAGCTGCTGCGTAATCTCCCTCGCCAACGCCTCACTGGGCTTACGCAGGTGTTGCTGCAACTGACGCACCATCCGATCGTAATGACGATCTTGCCCTTTTACTTCGGCAAAAGCCTCACTGAGCATATCGTACATGCCGGGTTGTTTCGTCAGTACCCGCAATACATCAAGACACATGATGTTGCCGGAGCCTTCCCAGATACTGTTTACCGGCATTTCACGGTACAAACGCGGCAACTCACTCTCCTCGCAATAGCCAATTCCGCCCAGCACTTCCATCGCCTCGGCAACAAACGGCATGCCATTTTTGCAGATGGCAAATTTCGCTGCGGGTGTGAATAATCTGGCCCACAGGGCTTCTTTCGCATCGGTGCGGCGATCCCAGGCTCGCGCCAGCCGAAACAGTAATGCGGTCTGCCCTTCCAACTGCAATGCCATTCGGCTTAGTACCTGACGCATCATCGGTTGTTCGATCAAAGGTTTACCAAATACCTGTCGCTGATGTGCATGATAAATCGCCACGGAAAAAGCACGTCGCATCATACTGTGACTACCCAGCGCGCAGTCGAAACGCGTCATACCGCCCATTTTCAGGATGTGGCGAATACCTTCCCCTTCCTCGCCCAGCAGCCAGCCGATAGCATCCTGAAACTCGACCTCGCAACTGGCATTAGAACGGTTACCGAGCTTATCTTTCAGGCGTTCAAGGCGGATGGCGTTGCGTCGACCATCAGGCAAGAATCGCGGCATAAAAAAGCAGGATAAGCCCCCCCTTGTCTGCGCCAGTACCAAATGCGCATCGCTTTGCGGCACGGAGAAAAACCATTTATGTCCCACCAGGCGATATGAGCCATCTGCAAGACGTTCAGCCTGAGTGGTATTGCTCAGCACATCTGAACCCCCTTGCTTCTCCGTCATTCCCATACCAATCAGCACCCCACGCTTTTGTCCACCGGGCAGCAAATGTGAGTCATAGCGATCGCTGCGCAGAGGGGTAAACCAATCATGAAATTGTGAAGGTAGCATCTGCAGTAACAGCGGCGTGGCGGCAAAGGTCATGGTTATCGGGCACAAGGTGCCCGCCTCCACCTGCGCATGCAGCATAAAACGTGCAGCCCGGGCAACAAACGTGCCCTGCCTGGCCTCCTCTTCCCAGGCCAGGTTATGCACGCGGTTTGCGCACAATCCCTGCATCAGTAAATGCCACGCGGGATGAAACCGCACATCATCCAGTCGTTGCCCTTGCGGATCGTAACGCAATAATTCGGGGGGAAAGGCATTGGCCAGGCGGCCCAACTCAAGCGATTCCGCGGTCCCTAATTGCTGGCCAATACTGGCGAGAAGATCGCTGTCCCAGCCCGCGCCTTCGCGAGCAACGGCTTCACACAGTGCGCCATCGGACAGGTATAAGTTGCTGTTATTGAGCGGTACAGGTTGGTTAAAAACGGTATGCGTTTGCCAGTGCATTGTGTCTCCCTCCTTCAACGGCTGCGCCATTAAGTATGGTCGCAGCTGCGTGCATGACGGTGGAGAAAGATCACAAAAGCATCATTAGCCAGCGATATAGTGAGGAATAAAACGAGAAGTATCTTTAGTGATCAACGTATTATCCTCGCGGATCCCCATACCACACGCTTCATCGTCGACGAGCCAACTGCCGATTAGCGTATAGCTGTCGCCAAAGTGCGGCAGCGGTTGAAACGCCTGGTAGATCATTGGTTCTTCGGCGTAGTCACCCTCAGCATACTCAATAACCTGTTGCTGACCATCAAAAATCGTGACGTTTCCCCCTTCACGGGAAAATAGCGGTTTACGCACATAGCTTTCACCAGCCGCAACTTGTGGCGTTTCACCGTCAAACCAGGCGGGGAGCAGATTGGGATGGTTGGGAAAAAATCGCCACAGCAAAGGCATCAGCCCTTTATTGCTGAGTACACTCTTCCACAACGGCTCAACCCACTGTTCACGGCGATGGCGCAGCAAAGGGCCATTTTCATCGCGCATCATCCACTCCAAAGGATAGAGCTTAAAGGCGCGACGAATAACGTTGTCATCCAGATCCGTAAGAACACCGCCGACGCCAAGCCCCAGTTCCTCGACATAAATAAACCGTGACTCTTGCCCAGCCTGTTGCGCGCAATCCTGTAAATACAACACCGTGGTCCGATCTTCATCGGTATCTTCACAGCAGCAGAAATAGAAGGGCTCGGGACTATAAAGCTCAGCAAAACGGGAGATTAGCCGTTCCTGAATGGCATTATACTGGTCGGCGTCACGCGGGATCGCCCCACTACGGCGGACATCTTCGAGCCATAGCCACTGAAAATACGCCGATTCGTAGAGCGACGTTGGCGTATCCGCGTTGTATTCCAGTAGCTTGACAGGGGAATTATTGCCGCACCAAACAAAATCCATTCGACCGTACAGAGAAGGATCGCGATGACGCCAGCTTTCGGCAATCACATCCCAGTACAGGGGCGGGATCGCCAATTGCTGCATAATCTGTTCATTGTTAACTGCCCGCTCGACGACATCCAGACACATCTGGTGCAACTCCGCAGTAGGCTTTTCGATCTGCTCTTCCACTTGCCGGAGCGTAAAGCGGTATGCCCGACTCTCATCCCAGTAGATTTCGTTATCGATAATATGAAAATCGAAACCGTGATCGTATGCGATCCTGTCCAGATCTTGCCGAACAGGGACATCATGTCGCAGCATCGTTAACCTCCCCAATGCCCACGTGCGCTGGATGAACGTCCGTAGCCGCCGCGTGAAACCGTCGAGACTTTCTTCGTCGAATAGCTATGGCTGGTTGCGGTATCATTTTTTCCGCTACCAGAACGCCAGCTATAATCCCCGGAAGTCGTACGCCAGACCGGACGCGAGGCATAAGAAGAACCGCCGCTGCTGTAGACATACCGTTCATCACGATCTTGACGAATCGCCCGGCTGAGTAAAAAACCGGTGAACACCGGCACCCAGCTTTGGTCGGTGCTGTCGAGATAACAGTCGCCAAACTGCGTCTGGCAACTCTCCTTGCTCATTTGCTTTGGCAGGTCAGAGTAGAATTCTGATTTCGCATTGTTCCAGCCATCGGCACAAACGGTGGCGCTATTACCATCGTCAATACATCCACTCACCGTAGAGTAAAATGTACCGTCTCCATCGTTATCGGTATTGCCGTCATCCGCGCACCCTCTTAGGATGAAAAATGCCGCTCCCCCCATAATGGCCAGCGTCAGATACTTTCCGCTGTAACGACTGCGTTTTTTTGCAAAGGGATTAACCGGGCGATCGATTCGCGTGATGGCAGAATGCCGTGACGCCTTGTCTTTGTTTCCGGATTTACGTTTTCTTGCCATGATCTTCCATTACCATGTCATGCAGGCAGCATTAAAAATACCACCCGCCAGAGCAGCGGTCCCCATAAATAATCCCGCGGCGGTATTGTGATTAATAATTTTTTCGCTCAGCTGTGGCATGTATAAACGCACACTACCGTAGATAATGAGCTGGATTATCAGTGCAATTACCCCCCAACAAAAATAGTCCGGGATGCTTACAGCATTTATTGCCGCGCTGGATAGCGGAACAACATAGCCAAGTAATGTACCGCTAAATGCCAGCGATGCCGCCGTATTATTATTTTTAATCAGTTGCCATTCATTGTGCGGCGTAATCTTTGAATAGATGATCAGAAAAATGATCACCATGGCTGCGCCAATAAAAAAATAGGCGCAAAAAGCCAGTAATGAATCCAGTATGTGCATTGTCACTGTCCCTGAAATTAACCAATAATATTAAGTGATGTTAATGGAATATCTACACCTAACGCCCGCGAAAATACCCACTCGGGCTCACCCTGCTCATTGAACGACTCTTCACCGTTTAACAGCAGGTATTCCCAGGTGTCATCTGTAACCTGCCGCTGGTAGCCCATAGTAAAATTATGGACATCCCATGTGGCATGCTGATGATTTTCCACTTTTTCCAGCATATAAACCGGCTCAATGTTTCCCGGTTCTTCATCGTTAAAAAAGCGCTGCCAGCACTCTTCCTGCCAGTTAAGCGTTGGCGCACCTATCACGGATGGGCTAATGGCAGACTGCCAGTGTTTTTTCTGCGAAATCCCATAACTTTCTGCATAAACAAAAAATTTGATATCGTCGATATCATCAATATCTGAGCCGCCCGTGGTATTGATTTGCAGAAACTCCTCTCCAGAGGTGTAGTAGCGGAAAATCTGGCTTCCTCCCCCCAAATCAATATGGCTAATCGCAGCAACGGTGTACTCTTCGCCGGGTAATTCGATCAGTAAAGACCCTTCCAGCAGACGAAACGCCAGCGTGTTGAGCGTAAATCCGGCATTCAGATGTAATCCCAACGGTCCGCGTACTGGCGCATCGGCAACTGCTTTACCAAATAAACGCTGGAAAAAACTCGTCATCATTTTCCCTTAATCACTAATCAGCTACTGACAGCCCCCTGCGGTTACTCGCCTTGCTGCCGCTGTAGCCTCGCCAGCACATCCTGAGCCGAACTTTTACTGGTCGCCCCAATGCCAGCTTCGGCCAGCTTCTCGTCGAGGCCACGCCCATCGGCAACCTTTTCCAGCTGCGCAGCCGCATCCAGGCGGGCCTGACGCTCTGCCTGCCGTGTTTGTAAGCGCTTGAGCGACTCTGCGGCTGTAGACACGCTGGATGATGCGCCCACGGTCGACGTGGTCACCGCCTGCTGAGCGCGCTGCATCGCTTCCGTTGCCTTTACCACCTCAAGCTGCTGTTCAAACTGCGCAATCCGTTGTGCGGTTGCGTTCACCGCTTTTTCAACGCCATCGCGCGACGCCTCAAGGTTAGTAAGCACTTGCTCTTCAGCTGCGATAATATTCTCGAGGCGGGCAATCTCTTCCGCAACTTCATTTATCAAGGATGGATTAACGTTTTTACTCAGCGCTTCCATCGCTCGCGTTTCCAGCGTGGATTTACGGTCACGCAGATCTTTCAGTTTGTCGTTGCTGAGCTTCACGCGCGCCAACAGATCCACCCGCGATTTCCCGGCTTTATCCAGTTCACCTTTCGCATCACGAATATGTTGCTCCAGCATCCGCACACCCTGTGCTTCTTCAATTGATTCTTCCGCTTGCGAAATCACTGACTTGCCGAGAGTGAACAGGCTTTTCAAAATTCCCATTAATAGCATTCCTTGGTATTAGTGCGTGTATTCTTCAGTGATTTCAGCCAGATCCAGCGCATTATCGGCTAACGTTTTCATCTCAAGGACAACGTCATCCAAAGATGAATTCAGCGACAGTGCACCAAACGCAACGTAATATTCCTCAAGCTGAACGCGAGAAATGCCCACAGAAGACAGCGGCAGAAGTTTTTGATGACGTAACAAAAAGAGATTGAATTCGTGCTGGCGTTGAATATCATTCACCGGGCAAATAATAGTTTCAATTATCATCTGGCGGGAAGTAAATAAAATATTGAGTTGCAGATCGCCATAATCATCCATTTCAACTATTAATGACTGCTCATTATTATGAGTTTTAATATTTAAATCATGGATATTCTGCAGCGCAGCAGCGAGCACTTGTGGAGTCCACACCATATATTTTCCATATATTAGTTATTTAGGAATAAATAGAATAAATGTCATTTATACTCACTTATAATACGCGTTTTAGATAAAAAAAAACCATCCAAAATTGGATGGTTTTGTCTGAAAATTAAATTTAGCCGCGCTGACGAACGGCTTCAAACAGGCAGATGCCGGTCGCGACAGAGACGTTAAGCGATGAAACGCTCCCAGCCATTGGGATGCTGATCAGTTCATCACAATGTTCACGGGTCAGGCGACGCATACCTTCGCCCTCTGCGCCCATTACCAGTGCCAGACGCCCGGTCATTTTGCTCTGATACAGCGTATGGTCAGCTTCGCCCGCGGTACCAACAATCCAGATGTTCTCTTCCTGCAACATACGCATGGTGCGCGCCAGGTTGGTCACGCGGATCAGCGGTACGCTTTCTGCCGCGCCACAGGCCACTTTTTTCGCCGTCGCATTCAACTGTGCAGAGCGATCCTTAGGTACGATAACCGCATGAACTCCAGCTGCATCCGCGCTACGCAGGCATGCGCCCAGGTTATGCGGATCGGTGACGCCATCGAGGATTAAAAAGAACGGCTGATCGAGCGCAGCAATCAGATCCGGCAGATCGTTCTCCTGATACTGACGACCCGGCTTCACGCGCGCAATAATCCCCTGATGTACCGCACCCTCGCTTTTCTCATCCAGGAACTGGCGGTTAGCTAACTGGATGACAACACCCTGTGCTTCCAGTGCATGGATCAGCGGCAGCAGACGTTTATCTTCGCGACCTTTGAGAATAAAGACGTCCTGAAAGCGCTCAGGCGCACGCTCCAACAGAGCCTGCACCGCATGGATGCCGTAAATCATTTCACTCATGAATGTACTCGTTAATAGTTTAGGTGTAACGCCGGGCGGCACGCTGGCCACCCGGCTTACGGTTTATGGCTTATTCCGTGACTTTCTTTTTCGCCGCGCGTTTGGCTTTGGTGGCGGCAGCGATTTTAAGCGTTTTCGCCGAAGGCTTTTTCGCTTTTTTGTCGCCTTTTTTCTCAGCCGCTTTTTTATCCGCCTGAGGTTTGGCTCTGCCTTTTTTCTCACCGCGGAAAGCACTGTCCGGCTCGAAATTCACCTTTTTGCCCATCTGGCGACGTTTACCGGTATTCTTACCTGCATCGCCTTTTTTGGCTTTTTCGCGCGCGGTTTTACCCTCATTGCGCGGAGCACGTTCGCTGGAAATCAGACTAAAGTCGATTTTGCGCTCGTCCATATTGACGGCTTCCACACGGACTTCCACACGATCGCCAAGGCGATACATCTGACCGCTGGATTCGCCTGTCAGGCGTTGCCCTACCTGGTCAAAACGATAGTAGTCGTTATCCAGCGAGGAGACATGCACCAGACCGTCGATAAACAGCTCATCAAGACGAACAAAGAAGCCAAAACCCGTCACGCTGGCAATAACGCCCTTAAAGACATTACCGACCTGATCCAGCATAAAATCGCACTTCAGCCAATCAGAAACATCGCGCGTGGCTTCGTCAGCACGGCGCTCTGCCATCGAACAGTGCTGGCCCAGTTGCAGCATCTCTTCCATCGAATAATGGTAGCCCCCCGTCTCCGTGGTGTTACCTTTATGACCCTGCTCCTGCGCCAGCAGATATTTGATAGCACGGTGCAACGAGAGGTCCGGGTAACGACGAATCGGTGAGGTGAAGTGCGCATAAGATTGCAGCGCCAGACCAAAGTGACCACGGTTTTCCGGATCGTAAATGGCCTGTTTCATGGAGCGCAGCAACATAGTTTGCAGCATTTCTGCGTCAGGTCGGTCAGCAATCGACTCCAGCAGTTCAGCATAATCACGCGGCTCTGGTTTGTTACCGCCAGGCAGCTCCAGTCCCAGCTCGGCCAGTACCGAGCGGAAAGAATTAATCGCTTCGGTCGTTGGCTTATCGTGAATACGGAACAGTGCAGGCTCTTTGGCTTTCTCAACGAATCGCGCCGCTGAGATATTCGCCATGATCATGCACTCTTCAATCAGTTTGTGCGCGTCATTACGCTGCGTCTGTTCAATACGCTCGATGCGGCGTTCAGCATTGAAGATAAACTTCGCTTCTTCACTTTCAAACGAGATACCGCCGCGCTCTTCACGCGCTTTATCCAGCACTTTGTAGAGGTTATGCAGCTCTTCAATATGTTTCACCAACGGCGCGTACTGCTCACGCAGTTCCTGATCGCCCTGCAGCATATGCCAGACTTTGGTGTAGGTCAGACGAGCATGGGAGCTCATTACCGCTTCGTAGAATTTAAAGCCGGTTAAACGACCTTTTGACGAAATGGTCATTTCGCACACCATACACAACCTGTCCACCTGCGGGTTGAGCGAACACAATCCGTTGGAAAGTACTTCCGGCAGCATCGGTACAACCTGCGACGGGAAGTACACGGATGTACCGCGGCTACGGGCTTCCTGGTCCAGCGGGGTCGGTGGGCGAACGTAATAACTTACGTCAGCAATCGCCACCCACAAACGCCAGCCGCCGCCACGCTTTTTCTCGCAATAGACGGCATCATCGAAATCACGCGCATCTTCACCATCGATTGTAACCAGCGGCAAATCACGCAAATCAACACGCCCGACTTTCGCTTCTTCCGGTACTTCTTCTTTCAGACCGGCGACCTGTTTCTCTACGGCCTGCGGCCAAATATAGGGAATTTCATGAGTACGCAGGGCCATATCAACGGCCATGCTGGTGCCCATATTATCGCCCAGCACTTCGACAATTTTACCCACCGCTTTGGTACGACGAGTCGGGCGCTGAGTGAGTTCAACCACCACCACAAAGCCCATACGGGCACCCATCACCTCTTCAGGCGGGATCAGGATGTCAAAACTCAGTCGGCTATCGTCCGGTACGACAAATCCCACACCAGCGTCAGTAAAGTAGCGACCAACAATCTGGCTAGTTTTCGGTACCAGCACGCGCACGATACGTGCTTCGCGGCGGCCTTTACGATCCGCACCCAGCGGTTGTGCCAGTACCTGATCGCCATGAATGCAGGTTTTCATCTGCTCGCTGGACAGGTACAAATCATCTTTGCGTCCTTCGACGCGCAAGAAACCGTAGCCATCACGATGGCCAATAACGGTGCCTTTTAGCAGGTCAAGACGCTCCGGCAGCGCGTAGCACTGACGACGGGTAAAGACCAGTTGCCCGTCACGCTCCATCGCGCGCAGGCGGCGACGCAGCGCTTCCAGCTGCTCTTCACCTTCAATATTGAGTTCAGCGGCCAGCTCATCGCGGTTGGCCGGTTTTTCACGTTTAGTTAAATGTTCGAGGATAAATTCCCGGCTCGGGATAGGGTTCGCGTATTTTTCAGCTTCGCGCTCCTGGAAAGGATCTTGTGACATCGAGGTTCCTCCATTGTCAGCTCTGATGAAGATTTTCGTCACTCCACCAGCAATAATTTATAAAGCGGTTGATTCTCTTCAACCAAATCAGCAAGTGTGTAGTTGTCCAGTTCCGTGAGAAAACTTTGCACTGCCTTAGAAAGCGCCTGCTTGAGTCGGCAGGCAGGGGTAATGTGGCAAAACTCGCTGCTACAGTTAACCAGCGATAAGGGTTCCAGCTCGCGAACCACATCACCAATTCCAATAGCCTTAGCCGGTTTGCCCAGGCGGATGCCGCCATTTTTTCCACGAATAGCAGTAACGAAGCCCGCCCGGCTAAGTTGATTGATTATTTTGACCATATGATTACGGGACACGCCGTAGACTTCTGTCACCTCAGAAATACTGGTCATACGTCCTTCGGGTAGCGACGCCATGTAGATTAGCGCACGTAATCCGTAATCGGTGAAACTTGTTAACTGCACATCAACCTCAGGAAAAGGGATAAAACGGATAAGCCTGGTAGTATTATTTATATTGATGATAAACCAGCCACCAGCCAGGTCGCTAATTTATTTCAGTTCGGGAAGGAAAAAAGCGAGGAATTCACTCTTTGTTAAGCCGGATGGCGGTGAAAAGCGCCTGATCCGGCCTACAAAATAACACATGTAGGCCTGATATGCGCAGCGCCAGCGGCACTGCGCCAAACATGATTATGCGTCGAACGGGTCGCGCAGGATCATGGTTTCAGTACGGTCTGGGCCAGTTGAGATAATATCAATCGGCACACCGGTCAGTTCTTCAATACGCTTGATGTAGTTCAGTGCTGCCTGCGGCAGACCACTACGTTCCTTCACACCAAAGGTGGATTCAGACCAGCCAGGCATGGTTTCGTAAATCGGCTCAATACCTTTCCAGTCGTCTGCTGCCAACGGAGTAGTCGTGACTTCACGGCCATCCGGCATACGGTAAGCAACACAGATTTTCACCTCTTTCAAACCGTCCAGTACGTCCAGTTTGGTCAGGCAGAAGCCAGACAGGGAGTTAATCTGTACCGCACGGCGCACAGCGACGGAGTCCAGCCAGCCGGTACGACGACGGCGACCCGTCGTTGCGCCATACTCGTTACCTTGTTTACACAGGAACTCGCCGACATCATCAAACAATTCAGTCGGGAACGGACCTGCACCTACACGAGTAGAGTAAGCTTTGATGATACCCAGAACGTAGTCCACATAACGCGGACCCAGGCCGGAGCCGGTCGCCACGCCACCAGCAGTGGTGTTGGAGGACGTTACGTACGGATAGGTACCGTGGTCGATATCCAGCAGAGTACCCTGCGCACCTTCAAACATGACGAAATCGCCACGCTTACGCGCCTGATCCAGCAGAT
This sequence comes from Citrobacter sp. R-1.5.2, assembly GCF_035064245.1. Classification (NCBI taxonomy): domain Bacteria; kingdom Pseudomonadati; phylum Pseudomonadota; class Gammaproteobacteria; order Enterobacterales; family Enterobacteriaceae; genus Citrobacter; species Citrobacter sp. R-1.5.2. Next base: position 156,896 of record NZ_JASEYC010000009.1, read on the forward strand.
CGGAAACATCAACAACCATAGACGTCAGGATGTCGGCAATCGCCATCACATCATCCAGCACTTTCTGGTAGTCAACTGCTTCAACTTTGTAGAAATTCACCAACTGGAAGTTGTGATATTCCATCACTTCTTTCAGTTTTTCAGCGAAAGTTGCTTTATCAAACAGATCGCCAACGCGCAGACCGCGACGAGCCACTTTATCTTCATAAGCCGGGCCGATACCACGACCGGTGGTACCGATCGCTTTCTCACCGCGCGCTTTCTCACGAGCGTTATCTAACGCAACATGATAATCAAGGATCAGCGGACACGCTTCAGACAGCAGCAGGCGCTCACGAACCGGGATACCACGATCTTCCAGCCCTTTCATCTCTTTCATCAGCGCGGACGGAGACAGAACAACACCGTTACCGATGATGCTGGTTACATTCTCGCGAAGAATACCTGATGGAATAAGATGGAGGACGGTTTTTTCACCGTTGATTACGAGAGTATGGCCTGCGTTGTGACCGCCCTGGTAGCGCACAACATATTTAGCCCGTTCAGTCAGAAGATCGACGATCTTCCCTTTACCTTCGTCACCCCATTGGGTGCCCAGTACGACGACGTTGTTACCCATTTTTCAAAATCACCGTTTGCTTAAAAATGGATTCTACCACCGCTTTTTCAGATATACAGCACTTTTTGCATCCAAAAATCTGCAAATTAGTCTACTTATTGATCAGCCAATCGTTTTCCTCAACATGTAGTAGACGACAACGCCCGCGACCACAAGACCTCCACCAAAACGACGCAAAATATTTTCAGGAAGTTGTGCCATCGCCGAGATCATTTTCTTCCAGGCGCGGGGATACAGCATAGGACCCAAGCCTTCCAGCACCAAAACCAGCGCGAGCGCCAGCAAAATTGTTGAATTCATCCGTCGTCCTTATATAAAAAAGAAAACCACCGCATCCCTGGGGATACCGGTGGTTTTGCTGGTCTAAAACCGCTGGAACTATTTTAGCGTGTTGCGCTATTCGGCGTCTTCATGTAGCGGAAGAAATCGCTGTCCGGGCTCATGACCATGACATCCTGGTTTCCTTCGAAGCTCTTCTCGTAAGCGCGCAGGCTACGGATGAAGGCGTAGAAGTCAGGATCCTGACTGAACGCATCGGCAAACAATTTAGCGGCTTCTGCATCGCCTTCACCGCGCATAATGCGGCCCTGACGCTCAGACTCTGCCAGCGTTTTAGTGACTTCATAGTCCGCTGTTGCACGCAGTTTTTCCGCTTCTTCCTGACCCTGTGAACGATGGCGACGTGCTACCGCTTCACGCTCAGCGCGCATACGGTTGTAAATAGCCTCGGACACTTCAGCTGGCAGGTTGATTTGCTTGATACGCACATCGACCACTTCGATACCCAGTGCCGCCATACTGTTCGGGTTGATGACCGGGACTTTACCGTTCGTTTCAGCCTGCACACGTTCAGCCGCTTCGGCAATCGCGCTATCCGCCGCCGGAGTCGCGACTTCATCTTCTGTGCCAGCAGAACCGGAGTTCAACGCATCACGGACTTCCAGAGTCAAACGACCGCGGGAATCGGTAACGATATCTTTCACGTCCAGGCGACCGATTTCAGAACGCAGACGGTCAGAGAACTTACGTTTCAACAGCACTTCTGCCTGAGAAACATCGCCACCGCCCGTTGCCAGGTAGTAGCGGCTAAAGTCACTGATGCGCCACTTGATGTAGGAGTCAACGATCAGGTCTTTCTTCTCTTTGGTCACAAAGCGATCGGCCTGGTTGTCCATGGTCTGAATACGCGCATCCAGCATCTTCACGGATTCAATAAACGGAATCTTGAAGTGCAGGCCTGGTGCAACGACCAGCGGCTTGTTGTCATCGTCACGCAGAACTTTACCAAAGCGCAGGGTAATACCGCGCTCGCCTTCTTTGACCACAAAGACAGACATGAACAGAACTACCAGAACGATGATGATAATCGCAATAACTGACTTACGCATCGTTATTCCCCCTGACGCTGGTAGTCGTTACGCTGCGCGTTCGCGCGGCGTTGGTCCATAATATCGCCCTGACTGGTGGACGAGGTGTTGCTTGCTCCAGTGCCGGAAGACGTTACCGGTGGCAGACGCAGCAGATTTGAACTGCTGTCGCTCTTCGCTGCCGGCGCATTACCGCCTTTCAGCATCTGATCCAGCGGCAGAACCATCAGATTGCTGCCCTTATCGTTAACCAGGACTTTACGGGTATGGCTCAGCACTTTTTCCATGGTTTCGATATACAGACGCTCGCGAGTAATCTGCGGTGCGGCTTTATATTCCGGCAGAATTTTTGCGAAACGAGCCACTTCACCCTGTGCCTCCAGGATGGTCTGGGTCTTATACGCACGCGCTTCTTCCAGAATACGCTGCGCCTGACCGTTTGCACGTGGCTGAACTTCGTTGGTATACGCTTCTGCTTCACGGATGTACTGCTGCTCGTTTTCACGCGCTGCGATAGCATCATCAAACGCCGCTTTTACCTCTTCCGGCGGACGTGCAGCCTGGAAGTTGACGTCCAGCAGGGTGATACCCATATTGTACGGACGAATGGTTTCTTCCAGTTCACGCTGGGTATCGCTACGAATAACGGTACGCCCTTCGGTCAGGATACGATCCATGGTGTATTTGCCGATGACCCCACGCAGGGCGCTGTCAGTTGCCTGACGCAGACTGTCATCCGCGCTGGTTACGCTAAACAGGTAACGCTGTGGATCGGTCACACGGTACTGCACGTTCATTTCAACGCGCACGACGTTTTCGTCTGATGTCAGCATCACGCCGGATGCGGCAAGTTCACGCACAGCTTCAACGTTGACCGGAGTCACTTCGTCGATAAAGGTCGGTTTCCAGTTCAGACCCGGCTCAACCAGATGGCTGAATTTACCGAAGCGTGTCACCACGCCACGTTCCGCTTCTTTAATGGTGTAGAAACCGCTAGCCGCCCAGATAATGACGATAGCTGCCGCTGCGATAGTAAAGACTCGGCCGCCCAGTTGCGGACGCGGGCCTTGTGATGAACTACCACCGCCAGAGCCAGTACCTTTACCGCCACCCAAACCACCGAGTTTTTTACTCAGTTTGCGGAAGATATCATCCAGATCGGGAGGTCCCTGATCGCGACCACCTTTGTTTCCATTTCCCTCAGGGTTGCCGCCAGGTTTGCTGCTTCCCCAGGGGTCGCGGTCTTGTCCGTTATTACCGGGCTGATTCCACGCCATTTTTGTGCTCCATATTTGTTATGCGATGCTATACCTGCGTCTTTTGAGCTGCAGATGCGTTGGCTACGTCTTTCAACCCCAGTCACATAGTTGACTATGTGCCTGGAGATTTCAGGACTTGCCGCCTTCCTGCCGCATAAAATCCACGAGGAATAGAGGCGAAAAAATCTTCAGGCCATATCCGTCAGGTCAGACAACATAGTCTTCCAGTGCCGGTTCTTGTTTACAGAGGCGACGCCAGTCTACGATCGGCATACGTACTTGCAGACCTACGCTACCGTCTTCCTCCATCCACTCTTTCTCTATTGCCTGAAGTTGGTAAAACCGGCTTCTCAGTCGCCCTTCCTGCGGCGGCAGACGCAACGTATGTTGCGCAACCTCACCGGAAAGTCGCTCTGTCAAAGCCTGAAAAAGCTGTGGTATGCCAATTCCCGTTTGCGCTGAGACCCACACGCGAATGGGTTTATTCTCTTCATCTCTGTCGATACGCGGTTCAAAATCATCCAGCATATCGATCTTATTCATTACCAGCAGCGTCGGGATTTCATTTGCATCGATCTCTTTAAGAACCGTGTCGACGGCCTCAATGTTTTCCTGCACACGAAAATCTGCCGCATCAATAACGTGCAACAGCAAGGTCGCCTGACGAGTCTCCTGCAAAGTGGCCTTAAACGCCGCCACCAGGTCGTGCGGCAAATGACGGATAAACCCTACAGTATCCGCCAGCACGGTTTCACCGACATCCGCAACGTCTATTCGACGAAGCGTCGGATCCAGGGTCGCGAACAGCTGATCCGCTGCGTAGACCCGAGCTTCGGTTATCTGGTTGAACAGGGTGGATTTTCCGGCGTTGGTATATCCCACCAGTGATACGGTTGGGACATCCGCTTTCTTGCGCGACTGCCGCCCCTGCTCACGTTGCTTTTCAACTTTTTCCAGGCGCGACTGTATTTGCAAAATGCGATTACGCAGCAAACGACGGTCAGTTTCGAGCTGGGTTTCACCCGGACCACGCAAACCAATCCCGCCTTTTTGCCTTTCAAGGTGAGTCCAGCCACGGACCAGGCGTGTAGCCATATGGCGCAACTGCGCCAGCTCAACCTGCAACTTACCCTCATGGGTCCGCGCACGCTGGGCAAAAATATCTAAAATGAGACCAGTCCTGTCGATAACAAGACACTGGCATAACTGTTCCAGGTTACGTTCCTGGGCGGGGCTTAGAGCATGATCAAAAATCACCACCGCAGCGCCAGTCGCTTTTACGGCTTCAGCAATTTCGATTGCCTTACCTTCACCAACAAAAAACTTCGGGTGCGGTGCTTTACGGCTCCCGGTAATCACCTGCATTGCTTCGACACCGGCGGAAGAAACCAGAGATTCAAACTCCTGGAGGTCTTCCATATCTTTGTCTTGCGAAAAATAGATGTGTACCAGTACCGCCTGCTCACCGGCATCATAACGGTCAAACAAGCGTCAACCCCTCAATATATATCAACGGGGAACGCAGGATCTCTGGCTCCCCGTGTGTAAAACAGCCTAAAACCTTATTCGGTTTCTTCGCTGTCCTGTTGCGCTGATGAACCCTGCGCGTTGCTACCGTGATGGTAGTTGCTGCCAGTGCCGCCGGTGGCATTATTGCTGTGATGAGAAACCGGGCGAGACGGGACAACAGTGGAAATCGCGTGCTTATAAACCATCTGGCTGACCGTGTTTTTCAACAGGATCACGAACTGATCAAAAGACTCGATTTGACCTTGCAGCTTAATACCATTCACCAAATAAATAGAAACTGGAACACGTTCCCGACGCAGTGCGTTCAGGAACGGATCTTGTAAAGATTGCCCCTTAGCCATTCTCTCTTTTCCTTATATGCTTATTTGTACTTAATACGCTTCATCCTTCAGGTTGCCTCTACGTTAGCGACGTTCGTTCACCCCTGTCACTTACTTGAGTAAGCTCCTGGGGATTCACTCTCTTGCTGCCTTGATGCAACTTGAATGACTTTGCGTATTGAACCTTATGGTTCTGAAAAATTGCGCACGATACGTTTCAATTGTACACATTCAGTTCGCGATAGCACCAACAACCTGTAATACTTCGTTTCGCGCCTGGTCAGGCTTTTCACTGTCAAGCCAGTGCACCCCTTCCCAACCACGCAACCAGGTTATCTGCCGCTTCGCTAACTGCCTCGTGGCGCAAACACCTCTATAAACCATTTCATCGTATGAAATTTCGCCTTCAATGTATGACCACATCTGGCGATACCCTACACAACGAATGGAAGGCAAATCCGTATGCAAATCTCCTCGGGCAAAAAGCGCCCGGACTTCTGCTTCAAAACCTGAAGCTAACATCTGATGAAAACGCTGCTCAATTCGCTGATGGAGCAATTCACGGCTCGCCGGAGCGATCGCAAACTGGTGCACCTCATACGGTAAAGCATCTCCTGACGTTTGCGTCAGCTCCGTTAAAGTTTTACCCGAAATGAAAAAAACTTCCAGTGCCCGGGAAAGTCTTTGCGGATCATTTGGATGAATCCGCGCCGCAGCTACCGGGTCAATCTCCTGAAGCTGTCGGTGTAACGCGTCCCATCCAAGCTCTGCCGCCTGCTGCTCAATTCTGGCCCTGACCTCCGGGTCCGCCGACGGTAACGGTGACAACCCTTCAAGCAACGCTTTGAAATATAACATTGTGCCACCCACTAACAGCGGGATACGCCCCGCTGCGGTGATATCGGCCATCTCGGCTAGCGCATCGCGACGAAAATCCGCTGCAGAATACGCTTGCGCCGGATCACGAATATCCAGCAATCGGTGTGGTGCGGCCTTCAATTCATCAGCATCAGGCTTCGCGGTGCCGATATCCATCCCCTTGTAAATAAGGGCGGAATCAACGCTTATCAACTCTACAGGCAAAACTTTACGCAATTCAATTGCTAATGCCGTTTTACCGGAGGCCGTCGGCCCCATTAAAAAAATTGCCTTTGGCAGGCTCGCCTTACAGGTATCACTCATGTTTCAGGGCGTTCATTACCGAATGTAAATCAACAGGTTGTAACAGACCACCCGGCGGCGCCTTCACGAGTTGTGGGCATAGCCGCTCAACATCCGCCAACAGCGTAATCGCCTGAGCCATGCTCCACTGCGGATGCTCGCTCATCAGATTACGTGCAATCCACTGCGCAATGTTGCCCGGTTCAAATACGGTTTGCTGCGCCAGGTAGCCTATCAGTTCAGGAATCAAGATTTGTAAATTTTGTTGGCGTAAGGGTAAAGGCACCGCTCGGATGGTCACATGCTGCGCATCCAGCTGAAATTCAATCCCCAAATCAGCCAGTTGGCTTTGTCCTTTTTGCAACGCGACGTTTTCATCAGCGGTGACTTTTAGACGCAACGGGATCAGCAGTGGCTGAGCGCAAACAGGACCCTGCCCAGGCGTAAGCTGCGCCTGACGCAACCACCGTTCCGCAACAGGTAACGCCAGCAGCCGAATCTGGCCATCGCTTTCCAGTAATGCACAGTCTGTCCCTACGATAGTCAGCACCCGTCCAAACCCCTGACTGTTGCCGGTAAGAGGTACCGTCGGTGTTTCAGCGACCGGTGGTTTGTGCATCGGAGCCGGTGTCTGCAGCAGGCGCTGATAAATTTCGCCCTGCTGCTTTTGATATCCAGGCTGGGCATGCGGCCAACTGGCGCTTGCCTGCCCCTGGCGACCACTCCCGCTACTGGAAGAGGCAGAATAACGGGGAGTAGCAGGTTCACGCGCTGGCGCAGGTTCGGCAAAATGGTTACGCCCTGCCGCCACGCGATTTTCCGGGATGTGTCTCGGGGCGAGTTCTTCGTCATCAACCAACGGCAGCGAGGTTTCCAACTGCTGTTGCAGGACGCTTAACACCCCTTGATAAATAAAATCATGCACCAGACGAGACTGGTGAAAGCGTACCTCATGTTTGGCTGGATGCACGTTTACATCCACCTGATGCGGGTCAATTTCCAGATACAGTACAAATGCGGGTTGCTGATCGGCGCCCAGCTTATCTTCACAAGCCTGGCGAATGGCATGGTTGATCAGTCTATCGCGCATCATCCGGCCATTCACATAGCAATACTGGATTTCCGCCAGCGCCGCCGTCGTGTGGTTCGGATCGGCCACCCAGCCGCGCAGCGCCAAATCGCCATGCTGCCATTCAATCGCCAGAGCATGCTCCAGAAACGGCGTCCCGCAAATAGCACCCAGTCGGCGCTCTTTTTGTCCATCCTCCGCGACGGCACGATACTGGCGCACCATTTTGCCGTTGTGCGACAGATTAATCGTCACATCGAAACGCGCCAACGCAATGCGGCGGATAATTTCGTCGATGTGGTTAAATTCCGTTTTCTCCGTGCGCATAAACTTGCGTCGTGCTGGCGTGTTGTAAAACAGATCCAGTACTTCCAGCGTGGTACCCACCGGATGCGCAGCGGGTTTAACCGTCACATCCATGTCACGCCCTTCAGCATAGGCCTGCCAGGCTTCGGGTTGTTCTTGCGTACGCGATGTCAGTGTTAAACGGGAAACCGAGCTGATACTCGCCAGTGCCTCTCCACGAAATCCAAGGCTTACAATCGCTTCGAGATCATCAAGCGAGGCAATTTTACTGGTGGCGTGACGCGCCAGCGCCAGCGCCAGCTCGTCTTTTTTAATCCCACAACCGTTGTCACGAATACGGATAAGCTTCGCCCCACCGCGTTCGATATCAATATCGATACGCGTTGCACCCGCATCGATGCTGTTTTCTACCAGCTCTTTAACCACCGACGCAGGTCGTTCCACCACCTCGCCTGCGGCAATCTGGTTCGCCAGCTGTGGCGGTAGAACCTGAATCGGCATGGCTAATCCTTAGTTTGTTAACGTGCTGCCAGGCGATACGGCGCTGGCAGTTTGCGCCGGTGCACCCTGTGGGCCGGTTTGCATCGGATGCGCCTGGAAATAGTTACGCAGTCCTTTGTAAATCGCCTCGGCCAGCTGCTGCTGGTAATCATCGCTTGCCAACAGCCGTTCTTCGCTGTTGTTGCTGATAAAACCGGTTTCGACCAGGACTGACGGGATATCCGGCGAGCGCAATACGCCAAGGCTGGCGTGTTCCGGGCGGCGTTTATGCATCGAACCAATACGCTCTAACTGACCGATCATGCTGGTCGCCACATCATAGCCGACGCGTTGCGAATGACCGAACTGCAGGTCCAGTACGGCCTGACTGAGATAGGGGTCAGACTGGCTGTTAGCCAGCACATCACCCGCGCCGCCCAGCAGTTCCGACTGTTTCTCGTGCTGCTCCAGCCAACCGGCCATTTCACTGTTGGCACGACGGTTTGACAGCACCCATACGGAAGCGCCTGTCGCATCGCGGTTTGGTGCGGCATCCGCATGAATAGAGACCAGGAAGTTGGCATTTTGTTTACGCGCAACATCAGAACGGCCCATCACCGAGATAAAGTAATCGCCGTCACGGGTGAGTACACCCTTAAACATCGGATCATCATTCAGCAAGCCGCGCAGTTTGCGTGCAACAGCGATAGTGACGTTTTTCTCGCGTGTACCACCAGGGCCGATCGCCCCTGGGTCCTGCCCGCCGTGTCCGGCATCGATAGCAATAACAACTTTATCGCCGTTGCTGACGCGAGCCTGAGCTGCCGGTCTCGTGGCCGTATTGCTGCTGGTCACCGCGGTGGTGCGATCATTTTCTGCTTTAAACGGATTACGTGCTGGCTCAACGGGACGCGGAGCGACAACCGGTGCCTCGACACGCTTGACCACCACAGGTGGCGGCGGTGGCGGTGGCGGCGCATCCGCTTTAATCGTAAACACAACGGTGTAATTGCCACCGTTTTGTCGTTTTACGGCTTCTGCTTTTCCGTTTTCGGTTAAATCGACAACCAGCCGCAGAGACTGGGCATCATTTGGCGTACCCGAACGGATCGCCTTCACCAGATTATTGCCGCTAAACAGCAGTGGTAATCCCTGAATCACACCGGTTTGTTTAATATCCAGCGTGACCGTTCGTTTCCCCTCCTGTGACACAGCGTATTCCGGCTCACCGATAAAGCTCAGCGTAATCCGCGCCTGTTGATCGCCATTGGAAACCTGAAGATCGGAGAGGCTGGCGGCCCCTGCCTGCGCGCACAGCAGGACCAGGGTTGCCATCAGCCAGTTTCTGATGCGATAAATCATCCCGCCACCCTTAAGGTTAATCGGCCAAACGCGCCAGCAATAAATCACCCGATGAGGAGACCGCACTAACGCGCGCCTCACGACCTTGCGCCTGATATTCAATGTGTATTTCGACGTCCGGGTCTGGCAGTACACCTTTACCTTGTTGCGGCCATTCCACCAGGCAGATGGCATCATTGGCAAAATAATCGCGGATCCCCATAAATTCCAGCTCCTCCGGGTCCGCAAGGCGATACAGGTCGAAGTGATAGACCATTAAATTATCGAGCGCATAGGGTTCGACCAGTGTGTAGGTCGGGCTTTTTACATTACCTTTGTGACCTAACGCCTGCAGAAATCCCCGACTGAAGGTCGTTTTACCCGCCCCCAGGTCGCCATATAAATAAATAACCGTCGCGCCGTCACAGGCTTTGGCTACCCGCTGTCCCAGGTCTAAAGTTGCCTGCTCATCAGGTAGTGGAATTACTCGATTCATCATGATAAACGTCAATCACATCAGGGTTAACAATACGCTGTAGCGTGGTAAAGAGATCTGTCGCCAGCATGCCGCGCATACCAAAACGCGCTGCCAGTACATCCGCCGCCGCACCGTGCGCAACACATCCCGCACACGCTGCATCATACGGGGTAAGCTTCTGTCCGAGCAATGCGCCAATAATACCGGAAAGCACATCCCCCATCCCGCCGCTGGCCATTCCGGCATTGCCGACATCAATAATACTCAATGCAGCCTGTTCAGAGGCGACAACCGTCCCCGCGCCTTTCAGCACCACCACACCCCCGTACCGTTTTACCAGACGTTGTGCACAAAGTAAGCGATCGTCCTCAATTTCTGCAATGGAACAACCCAGCAGCCGTGCTGCCTCACCCGGATGCGGCGTGATCACGCGATTGTGACGTTTATCGGGATTGATTGCCAGCAGGTTAAGCGCATCGGCATCCCAGAGCATCGGTTTGCGAAAATTCTCGACCTTTTGCAATGCTTTTTTGCCCCACTCCTGCTGTCCAAGACCAGGACCAATCACCACGACATCCGCCCACGCCAAACCCTCTTCCAGCGTCTTTGGCGTTAGCGTATCGACCATGAGTTCCGGTCGGGCAGTCAAAATGGGGGCGATATTTTCACTGCGCGTCAGTACTTTGACCAATCCAGCCCCCGCACGCAGCGCCGCTTCACCGGCCATACGAATGGCACCCGCCGTGCCGTGGTCACCGCCAATAATGACCAACCGACCATGGGAACCTTTGTGTGAGGTAGGTCGACGTGGTGTTAACCAATGCGCAAGCTGCGAGGCTTCATAACGCTGAATCGGCGCATCTTGCCTGGCAAGCCAGGCGTCCAACCCAAGCGCGTTAAAGTTCAGATGTCCGGTAACATCGCGCGCTTTGCCAGTTAACAGCCCTGGTTTCAACGCAATAAAGGTGACGGTATGCGCTGCGTTTATCACCGCCCCCGGTGTCGCTCCTGTTTGTGCCAGCAGACCAGAAGGAATGTCTACGGCGACGATGGGGGCAGGATGGGTATTGGCATGCTCAATCAGCGTCCGGAGAGGTTCGCGCGGAGCCTGTTTTAAACCGGTCCCCAACAGCGCGTCGATAATGACATCCACACGACCTGGCCAGACGATATCTGTAGAATGGATGACGCCCCCCGCATTAAGCCAGGCATCGCGCGCCTGCTGTGCTTCCTCGGGAAGCGTTTTATCGCTCTCCTGCGCCAGCAATGTGACATCAATACCCAGCGCTTTAGCGAGTCTTGCCACCACATACCCATCACCGCCATTGTTACCGTGGCCGCATAGCACCAGCCAGTGTTGAGCGTACGGATATACGTTCCGTGTAGCCTGAAACACAGCCTCTCCCGCACGCAGCATCAGTTCATAAAGCGTCAGCCCTAAGTTGTCTGCCGCCTCTCGTTCCATCCGTTTGATGTCATCGGCGTGCCAGATGGAGTGTGGTATACTTGCGAGGTTTTTCTTCATTGTATGGTCCGTCATGTCAGAGCCCCTCGATCTCAATCAGTTAGCGCAAAATATTAAACAGTGGGGGCTGGAACTTGGCTTTCAGCAGGTCGGTATTACCGATACCGACCTCAGCGAAGCCGAACCCAAACTGCAGGCCTGGCTGGATAAACACTATCACGGCGAGATGGACTGGATGGCCCGTCACGGCATGATGCGCGCCCGACCTCATGAATTATTGCCCGGTACATTACGCGTTATCAGCGTGCGAATGAACTATCTTCCTGCCAACGCGGCCTTTGCCAGCACGTTGAAAAACCCCTCCCTGGGTTACGTCAGCCGTTACGCGCTTGGACGTGACTACCATAAGTTGCTACGTAACCGCTTAAAAAAGCTGGGCGAGATGATTCAACAGCACTGCGCTTCGCTGAATTTTAGACCTTTTGTCGATTCAGCGCCCATTCTTGAGCGTCCACTGGCGGAAAAAGCCGGGCTTGGCTGGACAGGTAAGCACTCACTTATCCTCAACCGTGAGGCTGGCTCATTCTTCTTTCTCGGTGAGTTACTGATCGATTTGCCTCTCCCGGTTGATAAGCCAGTCGAAGAAGGATGCGGCAAATGCGTGGCCTGTATGACCATTTGTCCTACCGGCGCTATCGTTGAACCCTACACGGTGGATGCGCGCCGCTGTATCTCTTATCTCACGATCGAACTGGAAGGCGCGATCCCGGAAGAGTTTCGTCCGCTACTGGGGAACCGCATCTATGGCTGCGATGACTGCCAGCTCATCTGCCCGTGGAATCGCTATTCGCAGTTGACGGCAGAGGATGACTTCAATCCGCGCAAGCAGCTTCATGCTCCGGAGTTAATAGAACTATTTAGCTGGAGCGAGGCGTGGTTTTTGAAAGTCACGGAGGGATCTGCCATTCGTCGTATTGGCCATCTGCGCTGGCTGCGCAATATCGCCGTTGCGCTGGGAAATGCCCCCTGGGATGAAGCCGTAATCAATGCGCTGGAAACCCGCAGAGGTGAGCACCCACTTCTCGACGAGCACATATCATGGGCGATTGCCCGGCAAATTGAGAAGCGAAATGCCTGCGTAGTGGAAGTACAGTTACCGAAGAAACAACGCCTGGTCAGGGTCGTTGAAAAAGGATTGCCGCGCGATGCTTAAATCATCCACAGCTTGTGTATAAAAATAAAAACACATTGATATTCAAGAGGGAAAAAATCGTCAAGTGATCGCATTAACAATTTGAAATGATAATTAGTTCAATAATTTCAATTGGTTACAAAGATATTATTCACCCGGCGAAGTTATTTGCATTCAAGGAATGATGCCTCGACCTGTGGATAAGTCTGTTTACAGAAGTATGTCAATGGCGAACGAAAACGTCCCCAACGCGATACTACGTTGTGGATATTTTTATTGAGATAAGAATTTGGAGCGGGAAACGAGACTCGAACTCGCGACCCCGACCTTGGCAAGGTCGTGCTCTACCAACTGAGCTATTCCCGCATAATCTTCGTCTTTCGAACCGCTACTGCGTTGGCTGCCTTCATTCGCCTAAGTCACTTACTTTTGTAAGCTCCTGAGGACTCATTCAGTTGCCGCCTTGCCGCAATTCGAAATTCTGCGATTGGTGGTCTGTGCTTAACAAGCACTTTCAAATTTTGGAGCGGGAAACGAGACTCGAACTCGCGACCCCGACCTTGGCAAGGTCGTGCTCTACCAACTGAGCTATTCCCGCATAATCTTCGTCTTTCGAACCGCTACTGCGTTGGCTGCCTTCATTCGCCTAAGTCACTTACTTTTGTAAGCTCCTGAGGACTCATTCAGTTGCCGCCTTGCCGCAATTCGAAATTCTGCGATTGGTGGTCTGTGCTTAACAAGCACTTTCAAATTTTGGAGCGGGAAACGAGACTCGAACTCGCGACCCCGACCTTGGCAAGGTCGTGCTCTACCAACTGAGCTATTCCCGCATAATCTTCGTCTTTCGAACCGCTACTGCGTTGGCTGCCTTCATTCGCCTGAGTCACTTACTTTTGTAAGCTCCTGAGGACTCATTCAGTTGCCGCCTTGTCGCAATTCGAAATTCTGCGATTGGTGGTCTGTGCTTAATAAGCACTTTCAAATTTTGGAGCGGGAAACGAGACTCGAACTCGCGACCCCGACCTTGGCAAGGTCGTGCTCTACCAACTGAGCTATTCCCGCAAATTTGTACTTCTTTTGTTGCTGCCGTAACGTGTAATTCTCTGTCGTTACGGGAGGCGCATTATACGAGAAATCCGTTTAGCTGCAACCCCCCTAAAAGCGATTTTTTCGTTTTTCTGCTCAAGTGCTGAATTTATCGACAAGTCGTCTAATTTAGCGGCAATCTTGCCCCAGTGCAAGCGCACAGGAACGATATTCGTAGGCCGGGCAGAGTACAACCGCCACCCGGTCATCCACAAAATTAAAGCTTAATAAAATGCTCGCGATAGTAAGCCAGCTCAGCAACGGACTCACGAATATCGTCCATTGCCTGGTGTGTTCCTTGTTTCTTGAAGCCATCAAGGATCTCTGGTTTCCAGCGACGGGCCAACTCTTTAAGCGTGCTGACGTCCAGATAGCGATAATGGAAATACGCCTCCAGCTCCGGCATATATTTAAACAGGAAACGGCGATCCTGGCCGATGCTGTTGCCACAGATAGGTGATTTTCCTTCAGGTACCCACTCTTTTAAAAAGGCCAGCGTTGCCAGCTCGGCTTCACGATCGCCCATGGTGCTCGCTTTTACGCGTTCCACTAGTCCACTTCCGGTATGCGTACGTACGTTCCAGTCATCCATTAGCGCCAGTTGCTCATCAGACTGATGCACCGCAATTGTTGGTCCTTCAGCCAGGATATTCAGGTTGGCATCAGTCACTAGCGTAGCGATCTCAATAATGCGATCGCGCTCGGGATCCAGACCTGTCATCTCCAGATCGATCCAAATCAGGTTGTTTTCATTGGCACTCATGCTATTTTCCACCCTTCAGACGTCACATTCAGTGTGACTATATTCATCTAAAATTGCGTGTATCATAAATGTTTTGCCCATTATGGGCGACCAGGAGCCAGTCCGATTGAGTAAGAATAAACTCTCCAAAGGCCAACAGCGCCGCGTGAACGCCAATCACCAGCGTCGTCTTAAAACGTCCGCGGAGAAGCCCGACTACGACGACAACCTGTTTGGCGAGACTGCTGAAGGCATCGTTATCAGCCGTTTTGGCATGCATGCCGACGTAGAATCTGCTGACGGGAAAATTCACCGTTGCAACATCCGCCGTACCATTCGTTCGCTGGTTACCGGCGATCGTGTAGTCTGGCGTCCGGGTAAAGCGGCAGCAGAGGGCGTTAATGTTAAAGGGATCGTTGAAGCGGTACATGAGCGTACCTCCGTACTCACACGCCCGGACTTTTACGACGGGGTGAAACCCATTGCGGCCAACATCGATCAAATCGTGATTGTTTCAGCCATCTTACCTGAGCTGTCACTGAATATTATCGACCGCTATCTGGTGGCTTGCGAAACCTTGCACGTAGAGCCCATCATCGTACTCAACAAAATCGATCTGCTGGACAACGAAGGTATGGCCTTCGTTAACGAGCAGATGGACATCTATCGCAACATTGGTTATCGCGTGTTGATGGTCTCAAGCCGCACCAAAGACGGCCTGAAACCGCTTGAAGAAGCATTGACCGATCGTATTAGTATCTTTGCTGGTCAGTCAGGCGTAGGCAAATCCAGCCTGCTCAATAACCTTCTCGGCCTGCAGGAAGAGATCCTGACCAATGATGTCTCCGACAACTCAGGTCTTGGGCAGCACACCACAACAGCTTCTCGCCTGTACCACTTCCCTCACGGCGGCGATGTCATCGACTCCCCCGGTGTACGTGAGTTTGGGCTGTGGCATCTTGAACCGGAACAAATCACTGATGGCTTTGTCGAATTTCATGACTATTTAGGCCATTGCAAGTATCGCGACTGTAAACATGATGCAGATCCGGGCTGTGCAATCCGTGAAGCTGTCGAGGAAGGGAAAATCGCTGAGATTCGGTTTGAAAATTATCACCGCATCCTGGAAAGCATGGCGCAGGTAAAAACGCGTAAAAACTTTTCTGATACAGACAACTGACAACTAAGCTAAGCATCGCTAGAATCGTCCCCCTTTTTTCAGGATCCGGCCCCTATGCCGGATCGGGAACAAATTATGGCCTGGAGGCTACCTTGTTAAACTCATTTAAGCTTTCGCTACAATACATTCTGCCGAAACTATGGCTCACTCGCCTGGCGGGTTGGGGTGCGAGCAAACGTGCAGGATGGTTGACCAAACTGGTCATCGATCTGTTCGTGAAATATTACAAGGTCGATATGAAAGAGGCGCAAAAGCCGGACACCGCCAGCTATCGTACCTTTAACGACTTTTTTGTTCGCCCGCTGCGCGAAGATGCACGCCCGATCAATACCGATCCCAATGTGCTGGTCATGCCCGCTGACGGCGTGATTAATCAGTTGGGTAATATTGAGGAAGACAAACTGTTGCAGGCCAAAGGGCATAGCTACACCCTTGAAGCGCTGCTGGCAGGCAACTACCAGATGGCGGATAAATTCCGTAACGGGACGTTTGTCACGACTTACCTCTCACCGCGTGATTACCACCGTGTCCACATGCCGTGTAACGGTATCTTGCGAGAAATGATGTACGTGCCAGGCGATCTCTTCTCTGTGAACATCCTGACCGCGCAGAACGTGCCGAACCTGTTTGCCCGCAACGAACGTGTTATTTGCCTGTTTGATACCGAATTCGGCCCGATGGTGCAGATTCTGGTCGGTGCGACCATCGTCGGCAGCATTGAAACCGTATGGGCTGGCACCATTACCCCACCACGTGAAGGCGTGATCAAACGCTGGACATGGCCGGAAGGCGAAAGCGAAGGCTCTGTGGCGCTGCTGAAAGGTCAGGAAATGGGCCGCTTTAAACTCGGTTCAACCGTTATCAACCTGTTTGCGCCGGGTAAAGTTAATCTGGTTGCACAGTTGCAGGATCTGTCGGTAACCAAAATTGGCCAGCCGATGGCCATCTCGACCGAGACCTTCGTGACGCCAGCGGCAGAGCCCGTGCCATTGCCGAAAGAAGAGATCGAAGCAGAACACGATGCCAGCCCGCTGGTTGAAGACAAAAAAGACGAAAGTTAACCATAGGAATCGCTGCTGTGCGCCTGATTATCACTTTTCTGATGGCCTGGTGCCTCAGCCAGGGGGCGTACGCTGCGACGGCCCCCGACAGTAAACAACTCACTCAGGAACTGGAGCAGGCAAAGGCGGCGAAACCCGCTCAGCCAGAAACCGTTGAGGCGCTCCAGTCCGCGCTGAATGCTCTTGAGGAGCGGAAAGGCTCCCTTGAGCGTGCTGAACAATATCAACAGGTTATCGATAACTTCCCCAAGCTGTCCGCCACGTTACGCGCACAGCTAAACAACCTGCGCGACGAACCGCGTAGCGTACCGACCGGCCTCACGACGGATGCATTAAACCAGGAGATCCTTCAGGTCAGCAGTCAGTTACTGGATAAAAGCCGCCAGGCTCAACAGGAGCAGGATCGCGCCAGGGAAATCGCCGACTCGTTAAGCCAGCTTCCCCAGCAACAAACCGATGCTCGCCGCCAGCTAAATGATATTGAGCGGCGCCTTGGTACAGCCAACAGTAACTCAGCGCTCAATCAAGCAATGCAGGCAGAATCCGCCAGGCTTAAAGCCCAGGTCGATGAACTGGAACTGGCTCAGCTTTCCGCAAACAACCGTCAGGAACTGGCGCGCATGCGCTCCGAACTGGCAGAAAAACAGAGCCAACAGCTCGACGCTTACCTGCAGGCATTACGCAACCAACTCAACAGCCAGCGCCAGCGTGAAGCCGAACGTGCGCTGGAAAGCACGGAACTGTTGGCAGAAAACAGCGCAGGATTGCCGGAAGGCATCATTGACCAGTTTAAAGTTAACCGTGAGCTGTCTCAGGCACTCAATCAGCAGGCGCAACGTATGGATCTGGTCGCCTCCCAGCAGCGTCAGGCCACCAGCCAAACGTTGCAGGTACGTCAGGCGCTGAATACGCTGCGGGAACAGTCACAATGGCTTGGCGTCTCGAATATGCTGGGAGAAGCACTGCGTGCACAAGTTTCTCGTCTGCCAGAAATGCCCAAACCCCAGCAGTTAGATACCGAAATGGCACAGCTGCGCGTACACCGCATGCGCTATGAAGATCTCCTCAACAAGCAGCCGCAATTACGTCAAATTCACCAGGCCGACGGACAACCACTAACCGCTGAGCAGAGCAGCATTCTCAACGCCCAGTTGCGCACTCAGCGTGAACTACTGAACTCACTGCTACAGGGTGGCGATACACTGATCCTCGAGCTCACTAAGCTAAAAGTCTCCAATAGCCAACTGGAAGACGCGTTGAAAGAGGTCAACGAGGCGACGCACCGTTATCTGTTCTGGACATCAGACGTCAGCCCCATCTCGCTTTCCTGGCCTGTCGACATTGTTCAGGATCTGCGCCGCCTGATCTCACTCGATACATTTAATCAGCTCGGCAAAGCCACGATCATGATGCTGACCAGCAAAGAAACGCTGCTGCCACTGTTCGGTGCGCTGGTGCTGGTTGGGTTTAGCCTTTCTTCACGTAAACACTTCACCCGCTTTCTTGAACGCTCGTCAGCGCGTGTTGGTAAAGTCACCCAGGACCACTTCTGGCTCACGATACGCACGGTATTCTGGTCGATACTTGTGGCCTCACCGCTGCCAGTGCTATGGGCAACACTGGGTTACGGATTACAGGAAGCCTGGCCCTACCCGCTGGCCGTCGCGATAGGAGACGGCGTTACCGCAACGGTACCCATGCTGTGGGCGGTAATGATTTGCGCCACCTTCGCACGCCCCAACGGTCTGTTCATTGCGCACTTTGGCTGGCCGCGTAACCGTGTCGCGAAGGCCATGCACTATTACCTGATGAGTATCGGGCTGATTGTCCCGCTGATCATGGCGGTAATTATGTTTGATAACCTCAATGACCGGGAATTCTCCGCCTCATTGGGACGCTTGTGCTTCATCCTGATTTGCGGGGCGCTGGCGATCGTAACCCTGAGCCTGAAACGCGCCGGTATACCGCTGTATCTCGACAAAGAAGGCAATGGCGACAACATGGTCAACAGCATGCTGTGGAATATGCTGATGGGTGCACCACTCATTGCTATTCTCGCGGCTGCTGTGGGCTACCTGGCAACATCACAAGCCTTGCTGGCGCGCCTGGAGACTTCGGTAGCAATCTGGTTCTTGTTACTGGTGGTCTATCACGTCATTCGCCGTTGGATGCTAATCCAACGTCGCCGTCTGGCATTCGATCGTGCCAAGCATCGACGTGCTGAAATGCTGGCGCAACGCGCGCGCGGTGAGGAAGAGCCACCTCATTCAACCAGCCTTGAAGGGGCCGTCGATGTTGACGAAAGCGAAGTGGATCTTGATGCGATCAGTGCACAATCACTGCGCCTGGTGCGTTCTATCCTGATGCTCATCGCCCTGCTCTCGGTTATCGTGCTGTGGTCAGAAATTCATTCCGCTTTCGGCTTCCTGGAAAATATCTCACTATGGGATGTCACCTCCACGGTGCAGGGCGTAGAAAGTTTAGAGCCCATTACACTGGGTGCGGTGTTAATTGCGATTCTGGTGTTTATTATCACGACGCAGTTGGTGCGAAACCTGCCCGCATTGCTGGAACTGGCGTTGCTACAACACCTGGATTTAACCCCCGGTACCGGTTATGCCATCACCACCATCACCAAATATCTGCTGATGCTGATTGGCGGTTTGGTGGGCTTCTCAATGATTGGTATCGAATGGTCAAAACTGCAGTGGCTGGTAGCGGCTCTCGGTGTGGGGCTGGGCTTTGGCTTGCAGGAGATCTTCGCCAACTTTATTTCTGGCCTGATCATCCTGTTTGAAAAACCAATCCGTATTGGCGACACGGTGACCATTCGCGATCTCACCGGTAGCGTGACGAAAATTAATACCCGCGCGACCACCATCAGCGACTGGGACCGCAAAGAGATAATCGTGCCCAACAAAGCGTTCATCACCGAGCAGTTTATCAACTGGTCACTATCTGACTCGGTCACGCGTGTCGTGTTAACTATCCCGGCGCCGTCGGAAGCTAACAGCGAGGAAGTCACACAAATCCTGCTTACCGCCGCACACCGCTGTTCGCTGGTGATCGACACACCTGCTCCGGAAGTCTTCCTGGTTGACCTTCAGCAAGGGATTCAGATCTTCGAACTGCGTATCTATGCTGCGGAGATGGGACACCGTATGCCGCTGCGCCACGAGATCCACCAACTGATTCTGGCAGGCTTCCGTGAGCACGGTATTGATATGCCATTCCCGCCGTTCCAGATGCGTCTGGAAAGTCTGGGGGGTAAGCAAACGGGAAGAACGTTAAGTTCTGCGGGCAGAAGCAGTCGTCCGGCGGGAAGTTTGTAGCGCATGATCCAGGCAAGAAATGCCGGATGGCGACCCGTTGGGTCTAATCCGGCCTACGAAGATGCTTCTTTGTAGGCCGGATTAAGCAGGTCGTTTATTCCACAGCCCACTCAGGCTCATTGGCCGCGCGGCGACTGTAGTTCTGATAAATCGCCATCGCCAGCAGTGAGAAGAATATCGGACCGCCAGTCATCCACAGCGCACTGTTCCAGTCTCCGGCCTCGATCACCGGCTGGATGATGGTAAATACGTTGGCAAACGTCACCACCAGTACCACCACTCCCGTTGCCAGCAACGTTGCCGCCCGGGTTTTAAAAATAACAAACGGCCTTTCCAACCCCACGCGGGATTTGAAGAACGGAAACGCCAGCGCCAGGAACAGATACGGCAACGTCATAGATACGTTCGCCATCAACGTCAGTTTGTTATAAAACGCGGAGGCCGTATCACCGCCGAAGGAAACTAACAGAATAAACAAACTCACCAACAGGCACTGCATCCACATTGCTGTCGTTGGCATACCCATCGCATTCAGTTTGGTCATCGGTGCCGGCCACAGCGCTTTTGGTGTTCCCTGAATAATCGCTTTCAGCGGCGAGTAGCTAAGGGTAAAAAAAGCACCGGTATAGGCAAGGAACATGGAAAGCCCGGTAATACGCGCAAACCATACCCCCATCGTCGTTGCCGTCTCTGGGGAAAGGTGCAGCGCATTACCCAATGTCATGCCAAGACTTTTCATCAGGATATAAGTAATATTACCAAGGTTAACGGAACCATTACTTAATACCTGCTGCCAGTTGGTGCTAACACCCCACAAAAATATGGCCAGCGAATAACCAACTGAAATGACGATAGCGGCAAAGACAATGCCTTTTGCAAAGTTCTTTTCTGGTTTCTCCGTTTTATCGACCAGTCCACCAACGGCTTCAATTCCACCATAAGCAAAAATGGCAAATACCACGAACGACAACATTGCCAGGCCTGACTGATATCCCGGATTGGGTGAAGATGTAAAATTAATATCCTGCGCAAAGTGGCCACCTGTTAATAACAAAATAGCGACACTCACTAACAACAGAACTAAGTTAAGACACATTACGGCAATTCCGCCTACAGCCGTAATACGTGCAATCTTATTAATACCGCGAGAAGCAACACAGGTCACCACCACCATCCAGCCGACCGCAAGCAGTCCGACAACCTGGGTTGGTTCAAGCCCGGCGATACCCCAATGCTGCGTCATGTCTGCGCCGAATAAGAAGGTCGAGAAAGGCACCCATACTTTTGCCGCTGTGCTAACCATCCATATCACGTAGGAGGAGAACCACATAAACGTGCCGATAAACGCGTAGCGTGGTCCAACGCTATTATTCATCCACGAATATATTCCACCCTCTTCTTTCCGATAGGCGGAACCCATTTCTGCCATCATTAAAGCGAAGGGAATAAAGAATAATAATGCAGAAAATATATACCAAGGAATCGCACTATATCCCATCAAATAAAATGCAGAGGGACTATTTGCAAATCCGAAAACTGACGTGAATATCATAAGGATGAGACCTATCAGGCTCATCTTCTTTATTGTTTGGGTCATTCAACCATCCCTTACTCTGGCAAGCGTTTAGCAAACGCCGCTCACCGATTGGCACCGCTCTCTTTGCAGAGTTCAGCAATTAAAAATCAACACAGAATTGATACCTAAACGATACCAGATATCCAGAGTCAAATTGTGGCTATTAGAGGGAAAGTGAAAAAATGTGCTACAAAGTGGCGGTTTTACCGCCACTTTGTTTTGTGAAGGGAAAACACGTTATGCGCGATCGACGGTAAAGGCGATAACGTCAGCCAGGCTATCAGCGCCCAGCGCCAGCATCACCAGACGATCAACACCCAGCGCCACACCAGAGCAATCCGGCATCCCAACTTTCAACGCTTCAAGCAAGTTGTTGTCAATTGGCTGTTGCGGCAGGCCACGCGCTGCACGTTTACGATTATCCTGCTCAAACCGTTGCTGCTGTTCACGCGCATCGGTCAACTCATGGAAACCATTCGCCAGCTCAATACCTTTGTAATAAACCTCAAATCGCTCTGCGACCCGATGATCTTCAGTACTGATTTGTGCCAGTGACGCCTGGCTGGCCGGGAAATGGTACACAAACGTTGGTTTGTCTTTGCCAATATGCGGCTCAACACCCATTGTAAACAGCAGTTGCAGCAAGGTATCCCGGTCTTCTTCAGTATCCGCGATATTGCTGAGATCCAGCTTCGCCGCCACTTCTCGCAGTTGGGTTTTATCCGCAGACAGCGGGTCAATCTCCAGATGACGCTGGAAAGCTTGCTGGTAAGAAAGGCTTTCGGCAGGTGAACAGTCCAGCACTTGCTGCAGCAAATCATCCACTTCGTTCATCAGGCGATACATGTCGTAGTGTGGGCGATACCACTCAAGCATGGTGAACTCAGGATTATGATGGCGCCCCATTTCTTCATTACGGAAGCTGCGACATAGCTGATACACCGGGCCACATCCAGCGACCAGCAGGCGCTTCATATGGTATTCCGGGCTGGTCATTAAATAGAGGTTCATCCCCTGGGAATGACCAGGGCCAACGAAACGCGTTTCGAACGGGAACAGATGAATGTCCGTTACCGTCGCCTGACTCATGCAAGGTGTCTCAACCTCAAGCACTCCACGATCGGCAAAAAAGCGGCGAATCTCCGCTATAATTGCTGCACGTTTTAACAGATTGGGGATGGACGCGCTCGGCTGCCAGGTTGCCGTTTCGCTCATGGTTGTTTCTCCGATTTCAGACAAGGGCACGAAGTCTACTCGTATCGTGCTAGCGAGACAAATTTCACGCGGGAATAATAAACACTGGCTGGCGGGTAAAAAAAGCAATATTGGGTGGTTTAGTAATTAAATTAATCAAATTCAATGATAATTCAGCCCTCTGATACGCTAAAAAAATCGAACACGTCAAATTTCCCTCACATCCCTAAGACTATACTATTGTACCTATAAAGGAGCAGTGGAAACGCGTTCATAACCTGTTTGAATCCGATTAAGCATCTGAATTCGGGCGGGGATGAAATAACAACAATCTGGAGGAATGTCGTGCAAACCTTTCAAGCCGATCTTGCCATTATAGGCGCCGGTGGCGCGGGATTACGTGCTGCAATTGCTGCCGCACAAGCAAATCCCAACGCTAAAATCGCACTGATCTCAAAAGTGTACCCAATGCGCAGCCATACCGTTGCTGCCGAAGGCGGCTCTGCTGCTGTCGCGCAGGATCATGACAGCTTTGACTACCATTTTCACGATACGGTAGCAGGCGGAGACTGGCTGTGTGAGCAGGATGTCGTGGATTACTTTGTCCACCACTGCCCAACTGAAATGACGCAGCTGGAACAATGGGGCTGCCCATGGAGCCGTCGTGAAGACGGTAGCGTCAACGTACGTCGCTTCGGCGGCATGAAAATCGAGCGTACCTGGTTTGCCGCGGATAAAACCGGCTTCCACATGCTGCATACGCTGTTCCAAACTTCTTTGCAGTTCCCGCAGATTCAGCGCTTTGATGAACACTTCGTTCTGGATATCCTGGTGGATGACGGTCATGCTCGCGGCCTGGTCGCCATGAACATGATGGAAGGCACCCTGGTACAAATCCGTGCTAACGCCGTCGTGATGGCAACGGGCGGCGCGGGTCGTGTTTACCGTTACAACACCAACGGCGGCATCGTAACCGGCGACGGTATGGGCATGGCGCTGAGCCACGGCGTTCCGCTGCGTGATATGGAATTCGTTCAGTATCACCCAACCGGTCTGCCTGGTTCCGGTATCCTGATGACTGAAGGCTGCCGTGGTGAAGGCGGTATTCTGGTCAACAAAAATGGCTACCGCTATCTGCAAGATTACGGCATGGGCCCGGAAACTCCGCTGGGTGAGCCGAAAAACAAATACATGGAACTCGGTCCGCGTGACAAAGTTTCTCAAGCTTTCTGGCACGAATGGCGTAAAGGCAACACCATCTCCACCCCACGTGGCGATGTCGTTCACCTCGACCTGCGTCACCTCGGCGAGAAAAAACTGCTCGAACGTTTACCGTTCATCTGCGAACTGGCGAAAGCCTACGTGGGTGTTGATCCGGTTAAAGAACCGATCCCGGTACGCCCGACCGCACACTACACCATGGGCGGTATCGAAACCGATCAGCACTGCGAAACCCGTATTAAAGGTCTGTTCGCGGTGGGTGAATGTTCCTCTGTTGGTCTGCACGGTGCTAACCGTCTGGGCTCCAACTCTCTGGCGGAACTGGTGGTCTTTGGCCGTATGGCGGGTGAGCAGGCTGCAGAACGTGCTGCAACGGCTGGCGCTGCAAACAGTGCCGCGCTCGATGCACAGGTTGCTGGCGTTGAAAAACGTCTGAAAGATCTGGTTAACCAGGAAGGTAACGAAAACTGGTCTAAGATCCGCGACGAAATGGGTCTGTCTATGGAAGAAGGTTGCGGTATCTACCGTACACCGGAACTCATGCAGAAAACCGTTGATAAGCTGGCTGAGCTGCAGGAACGCTTCAAGCGCGTACGTATCACTGATACCTCCAGCGTCTTTAACACCGACCTGCTGTACACCATTGAACTGGGTCACGGCCTGAACGTTGCCGAATGTATGGCGCACTCCGCGCTGGCACGTAAAGAATCCCGCGGCGCGCACCAGCGTCTGGATGAAGGCTGCACCGAGCGTGACGACGTTAACTTCCTCAAACATACCCTCGCCTTCCGCGATGCTGACGGCACGACTCGCCTGGAATACAGCGACGTGAAAATCACCACTCTGCCACCAGCTAAACGTGTGTACGGTGGCGAAGCGGAAGCAGCCGATAAGAAGGAGAAGGCGAATGGCTGAGATGAAAAACCTGAAAGTTGAGGTGGTGCGCTATAACCCGGAAACCGATACCGCGCCGCACAGTGCTTTCTATGAAGTTCCTTATGATGAAACCACGTCTCTGCTGGATGCGTTGGGCTACATCAAAGATAACCTGGCACCGGACCTGAGCTATCGTTGGTCCTGCCGTATGGCAATCTGCGGCTCTTGCGGCATGATGGTCAACAACGTGCCGAAGCTGGCGTGCAAAACCTTCCTGCGTGATTACACCAGCGGTATGAAGGTTGAAGCGTTGGGCAACTTCCCGATTGAACGCGATCTGGTCGTCGATATGACGCACTTCATCGAAAGTCTGGAAGCGATCAAGCCGTACATCATTGGTAACCCGCGTACTCCGGATCAGGGTCCAAACACCCAGACTCCGGCGCAGATGGCGAAATATCATCAGTTCTCCGGTTGCATCAACTGTGGTCTGTGTTACGCCGCGTGTCCGCAGTTCGGCCTGAACCCTGAGTTCATTGGACCGGCTGCAATTACGCTGGCGCATCGCTATAACGAAGATAGCCGCGACCACGGTAAGAAGGAGCGTATGGCTCAGTTGAACAGCCCGAACGGCGTTTGGACCTGTACTTTCGTGGGCTACTGCTCCGAAGTCTGCCCGAAACACGTCGATCCGGCTGCGGCCATTCAGCAGGGTAAAGTTGAAAGTTCAAAAGACTTTCTTATCGCTACCCTGAAACCACGCTAAGGAGTGCATGATGACGACTAAACGCAAACCCTATGTGCGGCCGATGACGTCCACCTGGTGGAAAAAGCTGCCATTTTATCGCTTTTACATGCTGCGCGAAGGCACGGCAGTTCCGGCAGTCTGGTTCAGTATTGAACTGATTTTCGGCCTGTTTGCTCTGAAGCATGGTGCTGAGTCCTGGATGGGCTTTGTCGGCTTTTTGCAAAACCCGGTGGTGGTCATCCTCAACCTGGTTGTTCTGGCTGCAGCGCTGCTGCATACCAAAACCTGGTTTGAACTGGCGCCGAAAGCCGCCAACATCATCGTAAAAGACGAAAAAATGGGGCCAGAGCCGATCATCAAAGGTCTCTGGGTAGTTACTGCGGTTGTGACCGTAGTCATACTGTATGTAGCCCTGTACTGGTAAGGAGTCCGGGATGATTAATCCAAATCCAAAACGCTCTGACGAACCTGTATTCTGGGGTCTGTTTGGTGCAGGTGGTATGTGGGGCGCAATCATTGCGCCGGTAGTGGTTCTGCTGGTTGGTATTATGCTGCCGCTGGGTCTGTTCCCGGGCGATGCGCTGAGCTATGAGCGCATTATGGCATTTGCCCAGAGCTTCATCGGACGCGCATTTCTGTTCCTGATGATCGTTCTGCCGCTGTGGTGTGGTTTACACCGTATGCACCACGCTATGCATGACCTGAAAATCCACGTGCCTGCTGGCAAATGGGTATTCTACGGCCTGGCTGCAATCCTGACCGTTGTAACAGCGATTGGCATTCTGACTATCTAATCGCAGTTGCTACCTATTAGGCCCGCCACTGGCGGGCCTTTTTATTTGTGCACAACGCCGGTCAACCAGCGGGAAAAATCACGCATCGCAGGCGTCTCCGGACGGGATTGCAATCGCGTAATCCAGTAACTTCCCAAATCAATCTGCGTTAAAAACGGTTGTACGATACGCTCACTGTTCAGCAAATGCGTGAACATTCTGACGGGAGCAATCGCCACCCCCAGCCCTGCCTGCGCCGCTTCAAGCATCGTGACGGACGAGTCAAACACGATCACATTGTGCGTTGGTGAAGGGGGAGCCTCTCCGGCCGCCTGCATCCACAGCGCCCATTCATCACGACGATACGATCGTAATAGCGGAAATTTCAGGATATCTGCAGGCGTCTGAATCTGAAAGGCCAGATCGGGTGAACAAAGTGGAGACATCAGCGCGCTACATAAATATTGCGCATCGGTATCGTGCCAGGCTCCACCGCCATAGCGAATGGTATAATCCAGGCCTTCGGCGGCAGGATCAACACGGTTATTATGCGTGGAAAGCTGTAAATCGATATGCGGATAACCCCGTTTAAAATCGTGTAGAAGTGGGAAAAGGCACCCCACCGCAAAAGTGCCCACCACACCAATTTTCAGTTTTTCCTGAGCCTGGTTACCGGCAAAACGGTCTAACATCGCCGCCATACGATCGAAGGAATCATTAAGTACAGGTAACAGACTCTCACCTTCTGTCGTGAGCATCAGTCCCCGTGAAACGCGGATAAAGAGCTGACAATTCAGCTGTTGCTCCAACGCTTTCACATGCTGGCTGATAGCAGAATGCGTTACATTCAGCTCAATTGCTGCGCGGGTAAAGCTGAGATGCCTGGCGGCCGCTTCAAAAGCCCGCAGAGAATTAAGTGGGATATAGCTACGCGTCATCATCTTGCCTGTTAGAAAAACTTATATCTGCTGCTAAATTTAACCGTTTGTCAACACAGTGCAAATCAAACAAACTTATCGCGTCTGATGGGCCCGGACACCCTTTCGCTTTTTATTACGGAAATGATTTCATGATGAAAAAATCGTTATGCTGCATGCTGCTGATGGCCGCTTCTTTCTCAACGTTTGCCGCCTCGAACACAGAACAACACATTGCCGATATCGTTAACCGCACCATCACACCGCTGATGAAAGAACAGGCCATTCCGGGTATGGCCGTGGCCGTTATCTACCAGGGAAAACCGTATTATTTTACCTGGGGTAAAGCTGATATCGCCAATAATCGCCCGGTCACACAGAATACGCTGTTTGAGCTCGGTTCAGTCAGTAAGACCTTCAATGGCGTGCTGGGTGGCGATGCGATCGCCCGCGGCGAAATCAAACTCAGCGATCCGGTCACCCAGTACTGGCCGGAACTCACAGGCAAACAATGGCAGGGCATTCGTCTGCTGCACTTAGCCACATACACGGCTGGTGGCCTGCCGCTTCAGGTCCCCGACGAGGTGACGGATAAAACCGCATTGATGCACTTTTATCAAAACTGGCAACCTCAGTGGGCCCCAGGCGCTAAACGTCTCTATGCTAACTCCAGCATTGGTCTGTTTGGCGCACTGGCGGTGAAACCCTCAGGAATGAGCTACGAAGAGGCGATGACCAGACGCGTCCTGCAGCCATTAAAACTCGCACACACCTGGATTACCGTTCCACAGAACGAGCAACGGGATTATGCCTGGGGCTATCGCGATGGTAAGCCCGTACATGTTTCGCCGGGCCAGCTTGATGCCGAAGCGTATGGTGTGAAATCCAGCATTATGGATATGGCACGCTGGGTTCAGGCCAATATGGACGCCAGCCACGTACCGGAGAAAACCCTGCAGCAGGGCATCCGGCTCGCACAGTCACGTTACTGGCGCCTTGGCGAGATGTACCAGGGCTTAGGCTGGGAAATGCTGAACTGGCCAGTAAAAGCAGAGACGATTATCAACGGCAGCGACAGTAAAATCGCTCTGGCGGCGCTTCCGGCCGTTGAGGTAACCCCACCAGCCCCCGCAGTAAAAACCTCCTGGGTACATAAAACAGGTTCGACTGGCGGATTTGGTAGTTATGTAGCTTTTATTCCGGAGAAAAATCTGGGCATCGTGATGCTGGCCAATAAAAGCTACCCGAATCCTGCTCGCGTCGACGCGGCCTGGCGCATCCTTGAAAAACTGCAGTAACCGGCGTTGAGGTCCGATCCGTCGGGCCTCCTTTCTTCCACGTCTTTTCCTGCTGTCATCTACACTTAACAAAAATACAGCAAGGAATATCCCATGCGCATTCTGCCTGTCGTTGCTGCAGTCACGGCTGCATTTCTGGTAGTGGCTTGCAGTTCACCTACGCCGCCCAAAGGCGTTACTGTTGTAAACAACTTTGATGCCAAACGTTATCTTGGCACCTGGTATGAGATCGCGCGGTTCGACCACCGCTTTGAACGTGGGTTGGATAAAGTTACTGCAACCTATAGCTTGCGCGATGACGGTGGGATCAACGTCATCAACAAAGGCTACAACCCGGACCGAGGCATGTGGCAAAAAACGGAAGGCAAAGCCTATTTCACCGGCGATCCTGGACGGGCTGCTCTTAAGGTCTCGTTCTTCGGTCCCTTCTATGGCGGGTATAACGTGATTGCACTCGACCGGGAGTATCGCCATGCGCTGGTCTGTGGCCCGGATCGCGACTATCTGTGGATCCTCTCTCGCACCCCAACGATTTCAGATGAGATGAAACAGCAGATGCTGGCAGTCGCGACCCGGGAAGGGTTTGAAGTGAACAAGTTGATTTGGGTAAAACAGCCAGGCGCTTAGTGGGTGCTGAGCTTCAGGCCAATAATGCCGGCAACAATCAACCCCAGGCTGAGCAGACGCGCCGGGCTGGCTGATTCACCCAGTAGCAGAATGCCGGTAATGGCTGCCCCTACCGCGCCAATCCCGGTCCAGACGGCATAAGCTGTACCAACTGGCAGCGTTCTCATCGCCCAGGAAAGCATAGCGATACTGACGATCATCGCCGCAATGGTGATAATACTTGGCGTTAAACGGGTAAAACCGTGGGTATATTTCAAACCAATCGCCCAGACAACTTCAAGCAGGCCCGCGATAAGTAAAACGATCCAGGACATAACAGGCTCCAGAACACTATGGGGCCGTCCCCGGGTGAAAGATGCGTTTGCAGGTCGTCCCGCAAAGCGGATGTATGAAATGGCATTTTTGCCCGGGAGAAAATGAATTTCAACCTTTTTATTCATTGCTTACTTAAAGCAAGAATTAAGCCCAATTAGAGGCGTAGTTCCCGCATTTGGCTCACATTGGACTTCTCTATGATGGGGAGCTTTCTGAACTCAGGAAGCCGTTTGATCCTCTTCTGAATGCGAAAGGTTTATGCTTAAAATTTTAGTGATTGACCGGTGCCACTTCACCCGCATAGGGATAGAGGCCTTGCTTAATCATTCTGGTATGTTCAACTCTTCATTTCTGGTGTCAGGGATTAATAATCTGATGTTGGCTAAAGAGCATATTTTGCAGTGGAAGCCACATCTGGTAATCGCAGATTTATGTAGTTTTCTCAGCGATATTCACTCCAGCCCCCCTATCGCACCCTTTTTTATGAGCTGTGGCGCCATCCCGCTGATTTTACTACAATCAGGCGATCGATCGCATAACCCAATCGATCCCCCTCACTCTGCCGTTCACTCGACATTGTCCAAACACATCACGTTGCATGATCTTTCGCGCACGATCCAAAATGCACTACAGATCCGCCCCGTATTAGATACATCCAAAAATGCCACACCGCTGCTTACACCGCAGGAAGAGAAGGTACTGTCGTTGTGGATGGATGGCGTTGATAACAATGCAATAGCCGCCGCGCTCTGCATTCATGGTAAGACGGTATACACCTATAAGCGAAATATCCGTATGAAGCTGCACCTTGGGAATCGCTTTTCACCGTTTCTCTCTCTACCTGAGAAGATGAATTAACGGTACGACGGTGCGTCGTACCGTTCATAGTTATTGCTGAGCCTTTGTCGCTGCGCCAGAAATGGCACTACCGCCCTCAGAAATATCCTGACCTACGCCTCGCGTCGTATTACACGCCGTTAATACGGAAGAAAGTACCAACACAGAAAAGATCGCAGCAATTGTCTTCTTAACCATAACGTCTTCCTTTTCTAGCCAATATTGTTTGTGTATAGCTACTTAATAATAGACAAGATCCGGGGGGGGTGACGGATAAACGACCGTTTTTAAGACAATATGAGGGGACTAGCTGGCAGCGTGAGAAATTGAATTACCAAGATGTTTGATATCTTCACCAAAACCGCGCGCCGTATTACAGCCCGCCAGGAGGGTGCTGGTGAAAAGGATAAGCATTACAAGACCGAGAAGACGTTTCATCATTCCTGCCCTGGAAAAGTATGGCGCAGCAATCTGCACCAACATCTTAAAAATACGCAAAATCATTCAGGCCGCCTGATGCAGCCTGAAAGATGAAGAATATTACTTCACGCGGGATACGTATTCACCAGAGCGGGTATCCACTTTGATGACTTCGCCGATCTGTACGAACAGCGGAACTTTAACCACTGCACCGGTGGACAGCGTCGCTGGTTTACCACCAGTACCTGCAGTGTCACCTTTCAGACCTGGGTCAGTTTCAATGATTTCCAGCTCAACGAAGTTCGGCGGGGTCACGGAGATAGGCTGACCGTTCCACAGGGTCACGATGCACTCAGCCTGATCCAGCAGCCATTTAGCGCTATCACCTACCGCTTTCGCGTCAGCAGCAAGCTGTTCGAAAGTGGAGTTGTTCATGAAATGGTAGAACTCACCGTCGTTGTACAGGTAAGTCAGGTTCATATCTACAACGTCTGCGCCTTCTGCAGAGTCGGTGGATTTGAAGGTTTTCTCTACACGAGTACCGGTCAGCAGGCGGCGCAGCTTAACGCGTGCAAATGCCTGGCCTTTACCCGGCTTAACGAATTCACTGGCTTCAACCGCATAAGGTTCGCCATCCATCATGATTTTAAGACCGGCACGAAAATCGTTGCTATAGTAAGTCGCCATAAGGCCCTCTGAAATTGTTAACTGGTAGCTAAGCCACAAAATGGCGCATATTGTAACCCTAAACACCCCATCCAGAGAAGATTGGTTAGTACAACTTGCCGATGTTCTCACCGATCCGGATGAACTATT
This sequence comes from Citrobacter sp. R-1.5.2, assembly GCF_035064245.1. Lineage (NCBI taxonomy): Bacteria > Pseudomonadati > Pseudomonadota > Gammaproteobacteria > Enterobacterales > Enterobacteriaceae > Citrobacter > Citrobacter sp. R-1.5.2. Next base: position 188,502 of record NZ_JASEYC010000009.1, read on the forward strand.
ACGTCTTTTGAATATAGACGCTGATGAAAATTTGCTCGCTGGTCGTGAGGCAAAACGTCTTTTTGCCCTTCGTGTGCCGCGATCGTTTATCGCACGCATGGAGAAAGGCAACCCCAACGATCCGCTACTGCGTCAGGTGCTTACCTCGCAGGATGAATTCGTTGCCGCCCCCGGATTCTCTACCGATCCACTGGAAGAGCAGCACAGCGTCGTTCCTGGATTGCTGCATAAATATCGCAACCGGGCGTTGTTGCTGGTAAAAGGCGGATGTGCGGTAAACTGCCGCTATTGCTTCCGTCGCCACTTCCCGTATGCCGAGAACCAGGGGAATAAACGCAACTGGCAGGTGGCGTTAGATTACATCGCCGCGCACCCTGAGCTGGATGAGATTATTTTCTCCGGTGGCGATCCCCTCATGGCTAAGGACCACGAGCTTGACTGGTTACTCACGCAACTGGAGGCCATTTCACACATTAAGCGTCTGCGAATTCACAGCCGCTTGCCCATTGTGATCCCGGCTCGCATTACTGAAGGATTAGTCGATCGTTTTGCACGATCTTCTCTGCAAATTCTGCTGGTGAATCACATTAATCACGCGAACGAAATTGATGAGACATTTCGTCAGGCGATGGTCAGCTTGCGTAAAGTGGGGGTCACATTGCTTAACCAAAGCGTCCTGCTGCGTGGCGTGAACGACAACGCACAAACGCTGGCAAACCTGAGCAATGCATTGTTTGATGCGGGCGTGATGCCCTATTACCTGCATGTTTTGGATAAAGTGCAGGGAGCCGCTCACTTTATGGTGAGTGACGATGAAGCGCGTAAAATCATGCGAGAGCTGCTGACGCTTATTTCAGGCTATATGGTCCCAAAACTGGCGCGCGAAATTGGCGGTGAGCCAAGTAAAACGCCGTTGGATTTGCAATTACGACAGCAGTAACCCCTAGCAGTAACCCCTGTGAGTGCCCTGTTCAGGGACACTCCGTGCTGTGCTTATCAGGCCTACGTTTACTGATACCTGTAGGCCGGATAAGACATGTCAGCCTCGCCAGCCGGCATCAACAGCATCTATCAGTTAGGGCACTTATAAACCTGGCCATTCATCTCGCTGGCGGTCGGGACAAAACTGGAGAGCATTCCCTGAGATGGGCTGCTGACGCCATAAATCACGTTACCGCCCATTGCAGCGGCCTGGTTACGCAGATCGTTCGCCGCGCCACGCATAGAGCCACCTTCTTCGCCATGCTGGCCAGAAAGCCAGTTGCTCTGTTTACCGGTCGCAGTGCCGAGCAGTTGACACTCAGCACCAGGCTTATCTTCAACAAAGCGAACGCTTTGTCCGGCTGAACTCAGTTCATTGCTGGAGCTACAACCCGCCATCAGTAGCGCGGCACCAACGATCCCTGCTAAATATTTCACGTGCATGTCATTCCCCATAATCAATTAGTTGGACCTTATGTCCGTAGCTGAATCATATACTAAAAAGATGACCAAAAGAAAAACCCCCGGACATTTCTGCCCGAGGGTTTCTCATTTTTCGCGAGATATGTATTTAATCAAATAATTCAAGTTGCAGGCAGGCGGCAAGTTCATGAATCCCAGGAGCTTACATGAGTAAGTGACTGGGGTGAACGAACGCAGCCAACGAACCTGCGGCTTGAAGTATGAAGATTAAATTACATCATGCCGCCCATTCCACCCATACCGCCCATACCGGCAGCACCTAAGTCAGGCGCATCGCCTTTCGGCAGGTCGGTAACCATGCATTCGGTGGTGATCATCAGGCCCGCAACAGAAGCCGCGTACTGCAGAGCAGAACGAGTTACTTTGGTCGGATCCAGAATACCCATATCGATCATGTTGCCGTATTCTTCAGTTGCAGCGTTGTAACCGTAGTTACCGTCGCCCGCTTTCACGGTGTTAGCAACAACAGACGGCTCTTCGCCGCAGTTCAGAACGATTTGACGCAGCGGAGATTCCATTGCGCGCAGCGCAACTTTGATACCCACGTTCTGGTCTTCGTTCTGACCTTTCAGGCCAGCAATTTTGGATGCTACGCGGATCAGCGCTACACCACCACCAGCAACCACGCCTTCTTCTACCGCAGCACGGGTCGCGTGCAGGGCATCTTCAACGCGAGCTTTCTTCTCTTTCATTTCAACTTCGGTTGCAGCACCGACTTTGATCACAGCAACACCGCCAGCCAGTTTCGCTACGCGCTCCTGCAGTTTTTCACGGTCGTAATCAGAAGTTGCTTCTTCGATCTGCTGACGAATCTGAGTCACACGACCCTGGATTGCCGCTTCTTCACCCACGCCATCGATGATGGTGGTGGTGTCTTTGTTGATAACAACACGTTTCGCCTGACCCAGATCTTCCAGGGTCGCTTTTTCCAGCTCCATACCGATCTCTTCAGAGATAACGGTACCGCCAGTCAGGGTTGCGATATCCTGCAGCATTGCTTTGCGACGGTCGCCGAAGCCAGGTGCTTTAACTGCAGCTACTTTAACGATGCCACGCATGGTGTTAACTACCAGAGTAGCCAGCGCTTCGCCTTCAACATCTTCAGCGATGATCAGCAGCGGTTTGCCTGCTTTAGCCACGGCTTCCAGAACCGGCAGCATTTCGCGGATGTTGGAGATTTTCTTGTCAGCCAGCAGGATGAACGGCGTTTCCAGTTCTACTGCGCCAGTTTCCGGCTTGTTGATGAAGTAAGGAGACAGGTAGCCGCGGTCAAACTGCATACCTTCAACCACGTCCAGTTCGTCCTGCAGACCGGTACCGTCTTCAACGGTGATCACGCCTTCTTTACCGACTTTGTCCATCGCTTCAGCGATCAGTTTACCTACGGTTTCGTCGGAGTTAGCGGAGATGGTACCAACCTGAGCAATAGCTTTAGAGTCGGAGCACGGTACGGACAGTGCTTTCAGTTCTTCAACTGCAGCAGCGACAGCTTTGTCGATACCACGTTTCAGATCCATCGGGTTCATACCCGCGGCAACAGCTTTCAGGCCTTCAGTAATGATAGACTGGGCCAGAACGGTTGCGGTGGTGGTACCGTCGCCTGCAGCGTCGTTCGCTTTAGAGGCAACTTCTTTCACCATCTGCGCGCCCATGTTTTCGAACTTGTCTTCCAGCTCGATTTCACGTGCAACAGAAACACCATCTTTAGTGATGGTCGGTGCACCGAAAGATTTATCCAGAACTACGTTACGGCCTTTTGGACCGAGGGTAACTTTCACTGCATCTGCCAGTACATTTACGCCGCGCAGCATTTTCACACGAGCGTCGTTACCGAATTTTACGTCTTTAGCTGCCATTTTCTCTTTCCCTTAAATTCGTATGTTCAGTGTCGTTCGCGGATTAGGCTTCAACAATTGCCAGGATGTCGCTTTCAGACATGATCAACACTTCTTCATTGTCGATCTTCTCAGATTTAACACCGTAGCCATCGTTGAAAATGACGATATCGCCGACTTTCACGTCCAGCGGCTGTACAGAACCGTTGTCCAGGATGCGACCCTTACCGACAGCGATGATTTCGCCACGAGTTGATTTACCTGCTGCGGAACCGGTCAGTACGATGCCACCAGCAGATTTGGATTCAACTTCTTTACGTTTGACGATCACACGATCATGTAACGGACGAATACTCATTGATAGCTCTCCTTTGAGAAAGTCTTTATCAGTTATGGGTGACGCCGGCCCGTAAACGGTATCCCGGCTAGTGACCAGAGAGATGGGGATGGGCTTTTGTGCCTTCAAGGGGGCAAGCGAAAAAAAATTTTTATCAGCAGAAAATCCCGTCAAAACACCGACACGCCTCACATTTCATAACGATTTCAGCCACGTCGTCATAAGCAAATCCTATTGTGATACCATCGAAAATCTGCGCTGTAGCCCGGTACATGGGCATAACCGGATAACAACTTATGAGCGGACTAAAACAAGAGCTGGGACTGGCTCAAGGCATTGGCCTGTTGTCGACATCATTGTTAGGTACAGGCGTTTTCGCCGTCCCCGCACTGGCTGCGCTGGTTGCTGGCAACAACAGCCTGTGGGCATGGCCGGTGCTGATCGTTTTAGTCTTTCCTGTGGCGATTGTCTTCGCCGTACTCGGTCGCCATTTTCCCAGCGCAGGCGGTGTGGCGCATTTTGTCGGCATGGCCTTTGGCTCACGGCTTGAGCGCGTTACCGGATGGCTTTTTTTATCGGTAATTCCAGTGGGGTTACCTGCGGCATTGCACATCGCCGCAGGATTTGGCCAGGCAATGTTTGGCTGGCATGGTTGGCAGCTTCTGTTGGCTGAACTTGGCACGCTGGTATTGGTCTGGTACATCGGTTCGCGGGGTGCCAGCTCCAGCGCTAACCTGCAAACGGTGATTGCCGGACTGATCGTAGCACTGATTGTCGCCATCTGGTGGGCTGGCGAGTTGAAACCGAGTGAGATCCCCTTTCCTGCCATCGACAAGATTGAGTTTCCCGGGCTTTTTGCCGCGCTGTCGGTGATGTTCTGGTGCTTTGTTGGCCTTGAGGCGTTCGCACACCTGGCCTCTGAATTCAAAAATCCAGAACGGGATTTCCCGCGCGCCCTGATGATTGGCCTACTCCTGGCCGGTACCGTGTACTGGGCATGTACCGTCGTTGTATTACATTTTGATGCCTACGGCGAACAGATGGCGGCGGCGGCATCGCTGCCTGAAATCGTCGTCCAACTGTTTGGCGTTCAGGCCCTGTGGGTTGCCTGCATCATTGGTTATCTGGCCTGCTTTGCCAGCCTGAACATTTATATCCAAAGTTTCGCCCGTCTGGTGTGGTCGCAAGCACAATATAAACCTGAGAGCTACCTGGCTCGCCTGTCCCCTCGCCATCTTCCGAGCAATGCGCTAAACGCCGTATTGGGTTGCTGCGTCGTCAGTACCTTGTGCATCTATATGCTGCAAATCAATCTCGACGCGTTAATCGTCTACGCTAACGGCATCTTTATTATGATTTATCTGCTATGCATGCTGGCAGGGTGTCGATTGCTAAAAGGGCACTATCGCGTGCTGGCGATAGTGGGGGGGCTGCTGTGCCTACTGCTGCTGGCGATGATCGGCTGGAAGAGTCTGTATGCGTTGATTATGCTGGCAGGACTGTGGCTGTTTTTACCCCGCAGGCCGGATAAGGCAACGTTGACGCCATCATCCGGCCTATAAATACTTTTGCCGGATGGCGCTAACGCTTATCCGGCCTACATACTGATGCTTAATCCCGACGATCGTCTTTATGTTCGATGCTGTCGCGCTTGTCATCTTTGCGCTGAAATTCACCGTCAAAGGTATCACCACCGCCAGTTCCGGCACTAAATCCACCACCTGGCATACGCGAAAAACGCAAATGCGGCAGTAACTTCATGGTCAAATGTTTCTGCACTGGTGGTAATAAAAGAAGAAGACCGAGGAAATCGGTGAAGAAACCAGGCAACACCAACAGTAAGCCGGCGATAATCAGCGACACGCTCTTGATCATTTCTGCAGCCGGACTTTCACCTGCTGCCATTTTCTGTTGCATCAGTAAAAAGTTCTTAAATCCTTGGTTACGAACCAGAGACATACCGATAACCGAGGTAAAAATAACCAAAATCAGGGTCATCAGGACACCCAGCACATGGGCGACCTGGATAAAAATAGATATCTCTATGTAAACATAGAGAAAAATGGCAAGTAATGGTATCCAGCGCAAAGGGCTCTCCTGTTGAAAACAGTCGTTTTCACCAACAACTGTTCGAAAATTGTGTGACTTGCATCACCCAAATATTGTGGTGATTAGCAAAATTTCAAGCTACTTGTACACTAATATTTGGTGTTAATCCTAAAGGGGTGATCTATTTCACAGAATAATAAATAAGGGGTAAATTCCACGTTTTAAGTGATCCAGATTACGGTAGAAATCCTGAACCAGCATATGATCTCGGGTATCAGACCGATGCAGGGGATAATCGTCGGTCGAGAAACAATCGAAATCACATATATCCTGTGTGTTTAGTCAAATCATTGGCAGCTTGAAAAAGAAGGTTCACATGTTAAACAACATTCGTATCGAAGAAGACTTGTTGGGTACCAGGGAAGTTCCAGCGGACGCTTACTATGGTGTTCACACTCTGAGAGCGATTGAAAACTTCTACATTAGCAACAACAAAATCAGTGACATTCCTGAATTTGTTCGCGGCATGGTAATGGTTAAAAAGGCAGCGGCACTGGCCAACAAAGAGCTGCAAACTATTCCTAAGAGCGTGGCAAATGCCATCATCGCGGCGTGTGATGAAGTCCTGAATAACGGAAAATGCATGGATCAGTTCCCGGTAGATGTTTACCAGGGTGGTGCGGGTACCTCCGTCAACATGAACACCAACGAAGTGCTGGCCAATATCGGTCTGGAACTGATGGGTCACCAGAAAGGTGAATATCAGTACCTGAACCCGAACGACCACGTCAACAAATGTCAGTCTACCAACGACGCTTACCCGACCGGTTTCCGTATCGCTGTTTACGCATCCATCATCAAACTGATTGATGCTCTTAACCAGCTGCGTGAAGGCTTCGAGCAAAAAGCTATTGAATTCCAGGACATCCTGAAAATGGGTCGTACCCAGTTGCAGGATGCTGTACCGATGACCCTCGGTCAGGAATTCCGTGCTTTCAGCGTACTGTTGAAAGAAGAAGTGAAAAACATTGGACGTACCGCTGAGCTGCTGCTGGAAGTTAACCTCGGCGCAACTGCAATCGGTACGGGTCTGAACACACCGAAAGAGTACTCTCCGCTGGCAGTGCAAAAACTGGCTGAAGTGACCGGTTTCGCCTGCGTTCCGGCAGAAGACCTGATTGAAGCAACCTCCGACTGCGGCGCATACGTTATGGTGCATGGTGCACTGAAACGTCTGGCTGTGAAAATGTCCAAAATCTGTAACGACCTGCGTTTGCTCTCCTCTGGTCCACGTGCCGGCCTGAATGAGATCAACCTGCCGGAACTGCAGGCGGGTTCTTCTATCATGCCAGCAAAAGTGAACCCGGTTGTTCCAGAAGTTGTAAACCAGGTTTGCTTCAAAGTCATCGGTAACGACGTTACTGTTACCATGGCATCTGAAGCAGGCCAGCTGCAGCTGAACGTAATGGAACCGGTTATCGGCCAGGCAATGTTCGAATCTATCCACATCCTGAGCAACGCTTGCTACAACCTGCTGGAAAAATGCGTTAGCGGCATCACTGCTAACAAAGAAGTGTGTGAAGCATTCGTTTATAACTCCATCGGTATCGTCACCTACCTCAACCCGTTCATCGGTCACCACAACGGCGACATCGTCGGTAAAATTTGTGCCGAAACCGGTAAGAGCGTGCGTGAAGTTGTCCTGGAGCGCGGTCTGTTGACCGAAGCAGAACTGGACGATATCTTCTCTGCACAGAACCTGATGCACCCGGCTTATAAAGCAAAACGTTATACTGATGAAAGCGAACAGTAATCGTGTAGGGTAGTACCAGAGAGGGCACGTCATGATGACGTGCCTTTTTTCTTGCACGAAGTTACTTAAAAACAACAATTTAATATCAACTTGTTAAACAACAAGGAAGGCTAATATGATAGTTTTAGAACTTATCATCGTTTTGCTGGCAATCTTTTTAGGTGCCAGACTTGGGGGTATCGGTATTGGATTTGCAGGTGGGCTGGGTGTTCTGGTTCTCGCCGCTATTGGCGTAAAACCGGGTAATATTCCGTTCGATGTTATTTCCATTATCATGGCAGTTATCGCTGCTATCTCTGCCATGCAGATTGCTGGTGGTCTGGACTATCTGGTCCATCAAACTGAAAAACTGCTGCGTAAGAACCCGAAATACATCACAATCCTTGCACCGATCGTGACCTATTTCCTGACTATCTTCGCGGGTACCGGCAACATCTCTCTGGCAACGCTGCCAGTTATCGCTGAAGTCGCGAAGGAGCAAGGGATCAAACCTTGCCGTCCGCTCTCTACTGCCGTGGTTTCTGCACAGATTGCGATTACCGCATCACCTATCTCTGCGGCCGTGGTTTACATGTCTTCCGTAATGGAAGGTCATGGTATCAGCTACATTCACCTGCTGTCAGTGGTCATTCCGTCCACCCTGCTGGCTGTGCTGGTGATGTCCTTCCTGGTCACCATGCTGTTCAACTCCAAACTGTCTGACGATCCGATTTATCGTAAGCGTCTGGAAGAAGGTTTGGTTGAGCTGCGCGGTGAAAGACAAGTTGAAATCAAAGCCGGTGCGAAAACCTCCGTATGGCTGTTCCTGCTCGGTGTGGTTTGTGTCGTCGTTTACGCCATCGTCAACAGCCCAAGCCTCGGTCTGGTTGCTAAGCCGCTGATGAACACCACCAACGCCATTCTGATCATTATGCTGAGCATCGCGACGCTGACGACAATCATCTGCCGCGTTGAAACTGACTCCATCCTGAACTCCAGCACCTTCAAAGCAGGTATGAGTGCCTGTATTTGTATCCTGGGTGTTGCATGGCTGGGTGATACCTTCGTATCTCACAACATTGACTGGATCAAAGATACTGCAGGTAGCGTAATTCAGGGTCATCCGTGGCTGCTGGCCGTCATCTTCTTCTTTGCTTCTGCACTGCTGTATTCTCAGGCTGCAACGGCTAAAGCACTGATGCCGATGGCTCTGGCACTAAACGTTTCTCCACTGACCGCTGTAGCGTCTTTCGCTGCGGTTTCTGGCCTGTTCATTCTGCCTACCTACCCAACTCTGGTTGCGGCGGTTCAGATGGATGACACCGGTACTACCCGTATCGGTAAATTCGTCTTTAACCATCCGTTCTTCATCCCAGGTACGCTGGGTGTGGTTCTGGCTGTCTGCTTCGGCTTCTTGCTGGGTAGCTTCATGCTGTAAGTTTTACCTGCGGGGTGCTTATGCATCCCGCAGTTCCTCCCCGCCTCGCTTTAACTAACATCCTTCCCTCGTCCGTTGTATAGTTACCGTTCTCTTGCTGGTTACTCTGTTATTTCGAGGTGTTTATGCTTGATGTAAAGAGTCAGGATATTTCCATCCCCGATACCGTTGTGGTGCTTTGTACCGCCCCGGATGAAGCAACGGCCCAGGATCTGGCAGCCAAAGTACTGGCAGAAAAACTGGCCGCCTGCGTGACTCTGCTGCCCGGTGCAACGTCTCTCTATTATTGGGAGGGTAAGCTGGAGCAGGAATATGAAGTCCAGATGATTTTAAAAACCACCGTCACGCACCAGCAAGCACTTCTCGATTGCCTGAAGTCTCATCATCCGTATCAAACCCCTGAACTTCTGGTTTTACCCGTCACTCACGGAGACTTTGATTACCGCTCATGGCTCAACGCATCCTTACGCTGATCCTGCTGCTATGCAGCACATCCACTTTTGCCGGATTATTCGATTCGCCTGGCCGCTCGCAGTTTGTTCCTGCTGACCGGGCATTTATTTTTGATTTTCAGCAAAACCAACATGATCTGAACCTCTCATGGCAGGTAAAAGACGGCTACTACCTGTACCGCAAACAGATAAGCATTACGCCATCACAGGCCGATATTGCCGAGGTAAAGCTGCCGCCAGGCGTCTGGCATGAAGATGAGTTTTACGGCAAAAGCGAAATTTACCGTAAGCAGTTGAACGTTCCAGTAACGATCAATCAGGCCGCATCTGGAGCAACGCTGACCGTCACTTACCAGGGCTGTGCCGATGCCGGATTTTGCTATCCGCCGGAAACCAAAACCGTTCCACTCAGCGAAGTCATGGCTCGTACAGATGCGACGCCTACACCAACGCCTGTTACAGTCGCCCCGGAAGAACAATCACAACCAGCCGCCCAACTCCCCTTTTCCGCACTGTGGGCATTGCTGATCGGGATTGGCATTGCCTTTACCCCTTGTGTACTGCCGATGTATCCACTAATTTCCGGGATCGTACTCGGTGGTAAACAACGCTTATCAACCGGGCGTGCGCTGCTGCTGACCTTCATCTACGTACAGGGAATGGCGCTCACCTACACTGCTCTGGGTCTGGTTGTTGCGGCTGCCGGGCTACAGTTCCAGGCCGCGCTACAGCATCCCTATGTACTGATTGGGCTTGCCATTGTCTTTACGCTGCTGGCTCTGTCGATGTTTGGCCTGTTTACGCTGCAACTACCTTCCTCGCTGCAAACGCGTCTGACATTGATGAGTAATCGCCAGCAAGGCGGTTCTCCGGGCAGCGTATTTACAATGGGAGCGATTGCTGGACTGATCTGTTCCCCTTGCACCACGGCACCACTGAGCGCGATTTTGCTGTATATCGCTCAGAGCGGGAATATGTGGCTGGGAGGCGGTACGCTGTATCTTTACGCACTGGGGATGGGATTACCCCTGATGCTGATTACCGTATTTGGCAACCGCCTACTGCCAAAAAGTGGCCCATGGATGGAACAGGTCAAGACTGCTTTTGGTTTCGTCATCCTTGCGCTTCCCGTCTTTTTACTCGAGCGGATTATCGGCAATGATTGGGGCATTCGCCTGTGGTCACTGCTTGGCGTGGCATTCTTTGCCTGGGCGTTCATCACCAGTCTGCAGGCAAAACAAGGCTGGATGCGTATCGTGCAGATTGTCCTGTTAGCTGCAGCGCTGGTAAGTGTACGACCATTGCAGGATTGGGCATTTGGTGCGTCGCATGCCCAAACCCAGACGCACCTGAACTTCGCCCCAGTGACATCGGTGGACGAGTTAAATCAGGCACTGGAGCGAGCCAGAGGCAAGCCTGTCATGTTGGATTTGTATGCTGACTGGTGTGTTGCTTGTAAAGAGTTCGAGAAGTACACCTTCAGTAGCCCACAGGTGCAACACGCGCTGGGCGATACGGTGCTGTTGCAGGCGGATGTCACCGCAAACAATGCACAAGATGTCGCACTTCTTAAACATTTACAGGTATTAGGGCTGCCGACAATTCTGTTCTTTGATGCCCAGGGTAAAGAGCATCCGCAAGCACGGGTAACGGGCTTTATGGATGCATCGACCTTTAGTGCGCATTTGCGTGATCGCCAACCGTGAGCGACACTTGCAAAAGGAAATACGGAGGAGAATACCGTGCAACGTGAAGATGTCCTGGGAGAAGCCCTGAAATTACTTGAGGTTCAAGGGATAGCCAATACCACACTGGAAATGGTGGCTGAGCATGTCGATTATCCACTTGATGAACTGCAACGCTTCTGGCCTGATAAAGAGGCCATTCTATACGATGCCTTGCGTTACCTCAGCCAACGGGTGGATATCTGGCGGCGTCAGCTTTTGCTGGATGACACGCTGAGTGCTGAGCAGAAACTACTGGCACGCTATAACGCACTGTCCGAATGCGTGAGTAATAATCGCTATCCCGGTTGCCTGTTCATCGCTGCCTGCACGTTTTATCCCGATCCTGGCCATCCTGTCCATCAGTTAGCTGATCAGCAGAAAAAAGCTGCACATGACTTCACACATGAGCTGCTGACGACACTGGAAGTTGATGACCCGGCCATGGTCGCCAAACAGATGGAACTGGTGCTGGAGGGCTGCCTGAGTCGCATGCTGGTTAATCGCAGCCATGCTGATGTAGAAACAGCACATCGTCTGGCCGAAGATATCCTGCGTTTTGCTCAGTGTCGTCAGGGTGGCGCACTCACCTAAACGAGCATTCCTTTCCGGCGCACGGCTAAAACCGCACCATCTTCACGGTGGTGCGAAATGTTCTGTTATTCACCTTGTCTTACCATGCACCCACGCAGCTGGAATCAGCAAAAACCACCGTATTTAGCACGCAATACGTGTCACCATGGTTGTGCCCCCTTACACCTGGATTATCAGGGATAATTTGTGCAAACTTCAGGCAAAAACACACAGATTGCCGCAATATTAAGCGGTTGAGCAGCTTTTCCTGAAATTTGATTGACTGGCATGCGTGAATACGGTTTAATGCGCCCCGTTGCCCGGATAGCTCAGTCGGTAGAGCAGGGGATTGAAAATCCCCGTGTCCTTGGTTCGATTCCGAGTCCGGGCA
>NZ_JASEYC010000010.1:0-191504 GCF_035064245.1 Citrobacter sp. R-1.5.2
TGCCGAACTCAGAAGTGAAACGCCGTAGCGCCGATGGTAGTGTGGGGTCTCCCCATGCGAGAGTAGGGAACTGCCAGACATCAAATAAAAGCGAAAGGCCCAGCCGAAAGACTGGGCCTTTTTGCGTTTTAACGTATCAGGAAAAAGGCCGGATGTGCGTTAATGCTTTATCCAGCCTACGAGGTTGGCATTGCTGTCGGCCTGATATGTGCAGGCAATCGTGGCGTTAATGTATAACCTGCGACAAAAAAGCACGAGTTCGTTCGGATTTAGGGTGGGCAAAAAATTCATCTGGAGGCGCCTGTTCGACAATCTCACCAAGATCCATAAAGATCACCCGATCCGCTACCGTGCGGGCGAACCCCATTTCATGTGTTACACACAGCATTGTCATTCCCGATTGCGCCAGGCCAATCATCGTATCCAGCACTTCCTTTACCATTTCGGGATCTAACGCTGACGTAGGTTCGTCAAACAGCATGATTTTGGGTTTCATGCACAGTGAGCGCGCAATAGCGACACGCTGTTGCTGACCACCGGAAATTTGCCCGGGATACTTATGTGCATGTTCAGCAATGCGGACCCGCTCAAGGTAGTGCATTGCCAGCACTTCGGCTTCTTTCTTCGGCATCTTTTGCACCCAAATAGGGGCCAGTGTGCAGTTTTGCAGAACCGTTAAATGAGGGAAGAGATTAAAGTGCTGGAAGACCATGCCAACTTCCTGTCTGACACGTTCGATATTGCGGATATCTTCGTTGAGCTCGATTCCATCCACGACAATACGCCCTTGCTGATGTTCTTCCAGATGGTTAATACAGCGGATAGTCGTCGATTTTCCGGAACCTGAAGGTCCGCACAATACGATACGCTCTCCCTGTTTTACCTGCAGGTTGATATTCTTCAGGACATGAAACTGCCCATACCATTTGTTGACGTTTTCCAGCGTAATCATCGCGTCAGTGGACGGCATTACTATTTGGCTCATAAATTCCTCAGTGCGGTGTACGCCCGGTGTTAAAACGTTTTTCCAGATGCTGGCTATAGCGCGACATGCTGAAACAGAAAACCCAGTAAATCAGTGCAGCGAAAACGTATCCTTCTGTCGACATCCCCAGCCAGGCCGGATCGACAGTTGCTTGCTGGACGCTGCTAAAGAGATCGAACAGGCCGATGATGATGACCAGACTGGTATCCTTGAATAGCGCAATGATGGTATTGACCAAACCGGGAATGACCAGTTTCAGTGCCTGTGGAAGGATCACCAACCCCTGCGTTTTCCAGTACCCGAGTGCCAGTGATTCAGCCGCTTCATACTGACCTTTTGGTAAGGCCTGTAATCCCCCGCGTACCACTTCAGCAACATAGGCTGACTGGAAAAGAATGACGCCAACCAGTGCCCGAATAAGTTTGTCGATAGTTGTACCCTCCGACATAAATAGCGGGAGCATGACTGAGGACATAAACAGGACGGTTATAAGCGGTACACCACGCCAGAACTCAATGAAAATGACCGATAAAACACGTACGATCGGCATATGAGAACGGCGGCCTAACGCCAGTAAAATTCCCCATGGAAGTGCGCCCGCGATACCCACGGAGGCGATAATCAGAGTCAGTGTTAATCCCCCCCACTGCCGGGTTTCTACTCGCTCAATCCCGAGAAAACCACCGTACATCAACCACCAGACGGTAAGGGGATACACCACCGCCCAGATGGCGATATAGCGGCCACGATGGGGGATGGTTTTCAAGAACATCGGGATGATGGAAAGCAGACCAATAATCAGGGCCAGATTGACGCGCCAGCGTTGATCGTGTGGATACAGTCCATACATGAATTGCCCGAAGCGCTCATGGATGAACACCCAACAAGCCCCTGCTTTGGTACAGTCGGCCCGGGTAGAACCGACCCAGTTGGCCTGCAGGAATGCCCAGTTCAACAGCGGGGGAAGGAACGACCAAATAAGCCACACGCATAGCAATGTGAGCAGGCTGTTTGACCAACTAGAGAACAGGTTTTTACGTACCCAAAATAGAATGCGACTTGCCTGGTTACTGCTCGGGCGTGCGGGGCGAGACAGCAGTGCTTTTGTCATCATGGCTCCTTAGCGCTCAATCAGTGCGATGCGGCGGTTATAAATATTCATCAACAGAGAAATACTCAGACTGATGATCAAGTAAACCGACATGGTGATTGCGATAGTTTCGATGGCCTGCCCTGTTTGATTGAGCACGGTTCCGGCAAACAATGACACCATATCCGGGTAGCCAATGGCGGCTGCGAGAGAGGAGTTCTTGACGATATTCAGATACTGACTCGTCAGTGGGGGAATAATGACACGCAACGCCTGTGGGATGATGACCTGCCGCAGGGTTACCCGGTTTGGTAGGCCCAGAGAACGTGCCGCTTCATGCTGCCCATAAGGGACTGCCTGAATCCCCGCCCGGATAATTTCAGCAATAAATGCAGAGGTGTATACAGAAAGTGCCAGTGTCAGGGCAGCCAATTCTGGAATAAGCACCATACCGCCACGGAAGTTAAACCCACGCAGTTCAGGGATATCCCAATGCAACGCCGCGCCGAAAATCCAATGTGAAATCATCGGTAGAAACGCTATTAGCGCCAGGGCTGTTGGCCATGTTCGGCGTAACTGGCCTGTTTTGATCTGGTGCATTTTGTTGAAGCGAAATAACCCAATGGTGATGATGACGGCAATCACTATTGCGGCACTGAAAGTAATCAGACCTTCTCCCATCTGTGGCGCCGGAATGTAGAGCCCACGATTGCTCAGAAAGACCAGATCCAAGGCACTAACAGCCTGCCGTGGTCCGGGCAAATTCCGTAATACGGCAAAATACCAAAAGAAGATCTGCAGCAATGGCGGGATATTGCGGAACGTTTCGATATAAATTGTAGAGAGCTTTCGTAGCAACCAGTTATCCGACAGCCGTGCTAATCCGAGAAAAAAGCCGAGAAATGAAGAGAAAACAATGCACAATGCGGAGACTAACAGTGTATTAAGCAGACCGACGATAAAAACGCGGCCATATGTATCGCCTTGCTCGTAATCAATCAGATGCTGGACGATACCAAATCCGGCACTGCGTTCGAGAAAAGAAAATCCCGAGGTAATACCGCGACTGCTCAGGTTGTTAATGGTGTTATGAATGAGATAGACCGCAATGCTAACGACTGCAATAACAGCGAGTATTTGAAATAACCAGGCGCGGACCGCAGGGTTAGAAAAGGATAACGATCCTTTTACGTTTGAGCGGCGATGGGACATAAGAAAACCTCGGTAACTATGACTCTGGGCTGAGCGCCGCAGTTGCGGCGCTCGTTGCATCACTGCGCATTAGCGCACGGGTGGTGCATACTGAATGCCACCGTTATTCCAGAGGTTGTTCTGTCCACGCTTGATCTTCAGCGGGCTTTCCGATCCAACGTTACGTTCAAAGATCTCCGAGTAGTTACCTACCTGCTTGATAATGTTGTAAGCCCATTTGTTATCAAGTTTCAGATCCTTGCCATAGTCCCCCTCTTTACCTAACAGGTGCGCCATATCCGGTGTTGCAGGATTTGCCGCTTTTTCGTCAACATTTTTCGAGTTAACGCCCATCTCTTCAGCGTTCAGCATAGCGAACAACGTCCAGCGAACAATCGAGAACCACTCGTCGTCACCACGACGCACGACTGGCCCCAGTGGTTCTTTAGAAATAACTTCTGGCAGTACAATCCATTCTGCGGGGGTGCTCAGTTTGATCCGCAGGGCGTACAACTGAGACTGGTCGGAAGCAAGCGTATCGCAGCGCCCTGATTCCAGCGCTTTAGCGGACTCATCAGAACGGTCAAAGGTGACAGGGGTATACTTCATGTTGTTGGCTTTAAAGTAGTCGGCCACATTCAATTCAGTATCTGTTCCTGCCTGAATACAAACCGTAGCGCCATCCAGTTCTTTAGCGCTCTTCAGACCCGCTTTATTATGGGTGAGAAAACCAATGCCGTCGTAATAGGTTACGCCGGTGAAAGACATGCCCATCCCCGCATCGCGAGAGGAAGTCCATGTGGTATTACGGGAAAGCATGTCGACCTCACCAGACTGTAACGCGGTGAAGCGTTCTTTGGCGGTGAGTGGGGTATATTTTACTTTGCTGTCATCACCAAATACGGCAGCGGCAACTCCGCGACATACATCGACATCAATACCAGAGAATTTACCGCTTGCATCGGCGTAAGAAAAACCAGGCAGGCCATCACTGATACCACATTGCACAAAACCTTTTTTCTTCACGGCATCGAGAGTTGCGCCGGCATGTGCCTGATTTGCAACCGCAAGCAGCACGCCGGCCGCAGCCAGGCTGGCTATTATCATCTTTTTCATAGAGCATCCTGTGTGGAGGAATTATTGTTATGGAAACGTTCTACAAACGTCTTTTACCTGTCTGTGGCTTTGGCCATACTCTTCTAAGCAAAGGTAGTGCCAGGTTTTTGCGCACGATTATTCGACGCAATATGCAGAGTGTAGACAGGAAAAAATAAATGCAGCGCCCTGAAGTGGTGCAAAATTGAAACGTAAGCCACATTTCAGCGCAAAATATTTAATTTTCAGACAGGACGCAAGATAACAATTTCGGGCGTGAATATCTGTAGCGTGAGAGTAATGAAAGGGATGTGCGTTATAACGAAGAATAGAGAAAATGCTAATTTGAGGTCATGGATATGTGAAGAGAATCTATAATAATTTTATTTTATGAATGATGCCTCGAACCAACGTTTTGTCTTATATAAAAATTTAATCATTATTGCTAAAAGCGCGGCAACAGCCGCGCTTTTATGATTATTTATTTCGTCAAGGCAACTATCCCAAGCGTCAAGCCGGCAACAGCGGCAGCACCACCGGCTATCGCTCCTGCAGTTTCCCAGTTATCCTGCGTGGTGCCTTTCATACAGGTATTGGTATGAACCAGACGCCCTTGATCGTCATAGACAGGCACGCAAGGGGAATCGTGTGCACAGCCAGCCAGTAATGCGGTAAGCAGTGCAACGGGTATTAATCTTTTCATGGTGTTACCTCAAAAATAAGCGTTTCGCTAATTGAGCAAAGGTAAACGCTCAGCCATCTGCGAACTCGACCGCTATTTTACTACTGCTTAAAAAAAGACTGACATGAGGAATAATCTCAATTCATGTGGATTGTAAAAATAATGGATAAAATGGACGGGCCTGAAAGTTCTTTCTGCAATGTTCCAGCGGAATTAAATGTCTATCTTATTAATAAGTAAAGAACTCATCATCATGTAAAAAGGCGTCCATGGACGCCTTTATTTTACAAATTATTCGTGGTGCCGGCTAAAACGCCGTTTAACGACAACGAAGAAGACGGGAACGAAGAAGATCGCTAACAATGTTGCGGTGAGCATCCCCCCCATAACACCGGTACCAACAGCATTCTGCGCACCGCTACCTGCACCATGGCTGATAACCAGAGGCATAACCCCGAGAATAAATGCCAGGGATGTCATCAGGATAGGGCGAAGACGCATGCGGGAAGCCTCAAGAGTGGCTTCGATCAACCCTTTACCTTCTTTGTCCATCAGGTCCTTGGCAAATTCGACGATCAGGATGGCGTTTTTGGCAGAAAGTCCAATAGTCGTTAGCAGGCCTACCTGGAAGTACACGTCGTTATTCATCCCGCGAAGTGACGCTGCCAGCAATGCTCCAACAACACCGAGCGGTACAACAAGCATGACAGAGAATGGAATCGACCAGCTCTCATACAATGCCGCAAGGCAAAGGAAGACGACGATCAGCGAGATGGCATACAGCGCCGGAGCCTGGTTACCTGACAGTCGTTCCTGATAGGACATTCCCGTCCAGTCATGACCGATACCATTTGGTAGTTTTTCCGCAAGGCTTTCCATCAAGGCCATTGCCTCACCGGTACTCCTGCCTGGTGCAGCTTCTCCCAGCAACTCCATTGATGGCATACCATTGTAGCGTTCCAGTCGTGGCGAGCCGTAAATCCAATGTGCTGAACTGAATGTAGAAAATGGCACCATTTCGCCATTGGCGCTGCGGACATACAGATTATTGATGTCCTCCGGCAACATACGGAATTTAGCATCTGCCTGGACATATACTTTTTTCACGCGGCCACGGTCAATGAAGTCATTGACGTAATAGCCACCCAATGCGGCAGAGATGGTTTCGTTGATATCAGATAACGAAACACCCAGTGCTTGTGCTTTTTCCTGATCGACATCCAGCTTGAATTGCGCGGTATCCTCAAGACCGTTAGGGCGTACGCGCACCAGCAGGTCAGGGTGTTTTGCAACCATGCCCATCAGTTGGTTACGTGCTTGGGTGAGTGCGGCATGTCCCAGCCCGCCCTGGTCAATCAGTTCAAAGTCAAAACCGGTTGCCGTACCCAGTTCAACAATGGCTGGCATGTTGAAGGGGAACACTAAACCATCGCGAATCTGACTAAATGCCCGGGTTGCGCGGGCAATAACGGATTCAACGTTATTTTCGCTACCGCTACGTTCTTCCCAGGGTTTGAGGCTGACGAACGCCATCCCTGAGTTTTGTCCCTGACCGCTGAAGCTAAAGCCGTTAACCGTAAAGACGCTCTCGACGTTGGCTTTTTCATTGTTCAGATAGTAGTGAGTGACCTGATCCAGCACTTTCTGAGTGCGCTCTTGAGTTGCACCTGCCGGGAGCTGAATCATTGTCAGGAATACGCCCTGATCTTCCTCTGGTAAGAAAGAAGTTGGAAGGCGCATGAAGAGCACAGCCATCCCAATCACAATGACCAGATACACCACCAGGTAACGCCCCGTTTTGCGAATGATTCCGCTGACGCTATTGGTGTAATGGTTGACGCTGTGGTCAAATTTGGCGTTAAACCATCCAAAGAAGCCGCTTTTTTTCTCGTGATGATCGGCAGAGACTGGCTTCAGTAATGTTGCACACAGTGCCGGCGTCAGAATCAATGCGACCAGCACGGAAAGCGCCATTGCAGAAACAATAGTGATTGAGAACTGCCGGTAAATTGCCCCAGTGGAACCGCCAAAGAAGGCCATTGGGATGAATACCGCAGAGAGCACCATGGCGATACCGACCAGAGCCCCCTGAATTTGTGACATGGATTTCTCTGTTGCCTCTTTCGGCGCTAGATTATCTTCCATCATCACACGTTCAACGTTTTCCACCACGACTATCGCGTCATCAACCAACAAGCCGATGGCGAGCACCATCCCGAACATCGTTAGGGTATTTATCGAGTAGCCAAACGCGGCAAGGACGGCAAATGTTCCCAACAATACGACGGGGACAGCGATGGTCGGAATGAGCGTTGCCCGGATGTTTTGCAGGAACAAATACATGACCAGGAAGACCAGCACGATCGCTTCAAAAAGCGTTTTTACCACTTCGTGAATAGAGATCGTAACAAACGGCGTCGTGTCGTAAGGATAGACGACCTTCATTCCCTGCGGGAAGAAGGGTTGCAGCTCAACCAGCTTGGCTTTGATGGCATTAGCGGTATCCAGTGCGTTTGCGCCGGTGGCCAGTTTAATACCGAGACCGGATGCTGGCTTACCGTTAATGCGAGCAACAACATTATAGTTTTCACCGCCCAGCTCAATACGTGCAACATCTTTCAGATGAACAACAGAGCCATCACTGTTCACACGTAAGGTGACTTTGCCGAACTCTTCTGGATCTTTCAGGCGTGTTTGCGCAATGATCGAGGCATTAAGCTGCTGATTAGGCAATGCCGGGGTACCACCTAACTGACCTGCGGCTATCTGATCGTTCTGTACTTTTAACTGATTAATGACATCGACTGGTGTGAGTTTGTACTTGTTCAGCAAGTTTGCATCCAGCCAGATGCGCATGGCGTACTGAGCACCAAACAGCTGCACGTCGCCAACGCCGTTCAGACGACTGATGGTGTCTTTAACGTTAGAGGCAACGTAATCGGAGATGTCATCCTGTGTAGTTTGCGGATTGTCAGAAACAAAACCCGCAACCATCAAAAAGCTGCTACTCGATTTCTCAACACTGATACCTTGCTGCTGGACTTCCTGCGGCAGAAGCGGTGTGGCGAGCTGCAACTTATTTTGCACCTGGACCTGCGCGATATCGGGGTCGGTCCCAGACTGGAACGTCAGTGTGATGGTCACGCTCCCGGCTGAATCGCTGGTGGAGGACATATACATCAGGTTATCGATACCGTTCATGTTCTGTTCGATAACCTGCGTTACTGTGTCCTGAACCGTCTGTGCATCCGCACCTGGGTAGGTTGCGGAAATCGCTACGGCAGGGGGCGCGATGGTAGGGTACTGTGCCACGGGCAGTTGCATGATCGCCAAAGCACCCGCCATCATTAGAATGATGGCCAGCACCCAGGCAAAGATAGGTCGCCTAATAAAAAAGTTTGCCATGTCCGCTTACCTTATTGCGCCGCAGCTGCTGCCGGGGCATCGGTAGTGGCTTTAACCTGCACGCCAGGGCGTGCTTTCTGTAAGCCGCTCACGATGACTTTATCGCCGGGTTTTAAACCATCGCTAATCAGCCATTTGTCGCCAATGGCTTGCGCAGCGACAACGGCACGAGACTCAACCTGGTTCTTGTCGTTAACGACCATCACTGTGGCATCACCACGCGGAGTACGCGTTACACCTTGTTGTGGAACGAGAATGGCATTGGGCTGTACACCTTCATCGATACGCGCCCGAACAAACATGCCCGGTAACAAGGTGTGCTGCGGGTTAGGGAACACGGCTCTGAGGGTGATGGATCCGGTGCTTTCATCAACCGTAACGTCAGAAAATTGCAAAGAGCCTTTCAGCGGGTAGGACTGGCCATTTTCCATCACCAGTTCAACAGCGCTGCTGGTGCTGTCTTTATGCAGGCTACCTTGTTCAATGGATTGCTTGAGGCGCATAAAGTCGTTGCTGGACTGCGTGACATCGACATAAATAGGATCAAGTTGCTGAACGGTAGCTAACTCTGTTGCCTGACCATTGGTGACCAGCGCCCCTTCAGTGACGTTGGATTTACCGATACGTCCGCTAATTGGCGATGTGACTTTGGTGTAGGCAAGATTAATGCGAGCGCTTTCAACGGCTGCTTTTGCTGCAGTAACAGAAGCATCTGCCTGACGCGCATCAGCAATGGCCTGATCGTACTCTTGCTGGCTGATGTACTTAGTGCCGACCAGCGGGATGTAGCGTTTCACGGTTAAATGCGCAATGGCAGCAGCCGCTTCACTCTTCGCCAGCTCACCTTTGGCGCTGTCATAGTCTGCCTGATAGGTTGCGGGATCGATCTGATAGAGCGATTGACCTGCTTCAACATCACTCCCTTCGGTGAAATTCCGTTTAAGTACAATCCCACTGACCTGAGGGCGGACTTCTGCAATACGGAATGAGGTCGTTCGTCCCGGCAGTTCAGTTGTCACGGCTAAAGGGGCCGACTCAACGACATGGACAGTAACCTGTGGCTCGGCAGGATGAGCTTGTGTATCCCCCTGATCGTTACAACCGGCGAGTAATGCAGCGGAGATGATGATGAATGAGGGCAGGAGTGAGAACCTGGCATTTTTCGTCATTACTATTCCTTAAAAAACCGAAAGCTCGTTATTTACCGGGTGAGGCGAGGGAGATAACGTGCACAAAAAATAATAGTTGGCTATCCTACAAATTATTAGCTTGCGATGTAAGCAATACTTATTTATGGGGGCGATGCACGGCACGTAAAAACAAAAAAAGAGTAATCAGCTACCGACTTATTATGTCGTTAATAGCAATACTATGATGCGCATAAATACATATTGAAATGATTATGTGATTGGTGAATGTATTGGTGTTGTTTATTCGTTTTGATTATTTGTGTGTAATCAGCACAATGAAATAGTTTAGATCTCGTTTAAACAATCTCCAGGTGATACATTTATTCCGTATAGTAAATATTAAATAAGAAAGTTAATCATTCTCTACTCTGCCTCAGGCATTCGGAACTATGGCCAGAAAAACGAAAGCTGATGCCCTCAAAACGCGCCAGCTCCTGATTGAAACTGCGATAGCGCAGTTTGCCGTGCGCGGCGTAGGCAATACAACGCTAAACGACATTGCGGACGCCGCCAACGTGACGCGGGGGGCGCTTTACTGGCATTTTGAAAACAAGACCCAGCTGTTTAATGAGCTATGGTTACAACAACCTCCTCTCCGCAACCTTATTCAGGAAAAACTCATTGGTCGTTGGGGAGATAATCCTTTGCAGCGGTTGCGTGAGAAATTAGTTGTAGGTTTGCAATATATTGCTGAGAATCCTCGTCAGCAGGCATTAATGCAAATTTTATATCATAAGTGTGAATTTCATAACGATATGATATCAGAGCAGACAATTCGCGATAAAATAGGACTGAGTCATCAAAGTATTCGTGAGTCTTTACAGCAGTGTGCGGTTAACAATCTGATCGCTACCAGCCTTGATCTAGACGTTATCATCATTATTTTGCATGGCAGTTTTAGCGGAATAATAAAAAACTGGTTAATGAATCCAGCGAGTTATGATCTCTACCAACAAGCACCTGTATTAGTCGATAATGTATTAAAAATGTTAAGCCCTGATGGTTGCATGCTGCAATTGATTCAGGGTGAGGATCAGGCTGGCTAGTTTCTGCCGCCATGGACTGACGGCAGTTACAGAACGGTAAGCACCGGGCGCACTATTCGAGGTCGACGCAATTGACCAGCTTGAGGGGATTCACTGAGTTCATATTCCGGCACTTGTCGTGCTCTGTTGTCATTAACTCTATCCACTGAATGAGTAGCGCATCAAAAAGAAAAACAAAGACAGCAAAAACAACCAGCCACCAATACTTGCGAATAATTACCAAATCCTGTGTATTCATGCCCAAGCGTGCAGGGAATATACACGAAATCTAAAAGCTGAAAAGCAGACTTACAATGCTTTTACTTTGCTGAAATTCCACCGCTCTTTTACGGTAATCGACTCTTTTTAGACAGGTTTTTCGTCTTACGCTTTTTCACCTTTGCAAGCTCATTCTCTGAAAAATGGGAGCTAATACGCAGTCTCCGCAGTCCCATTTTTACGTATTCATCATTGATTTCAATACCGACAAACTGACGCCCCAAACCCACTGCGGTTGCCCCGGTAGTGAAGCTACCCGCGAACGGATCTAACACCCAGTCGTTTGGATTCGAGGAGGCCAAAATGATGCGTTCCAGCAGAGCTTTAGGCTTTTGGGTTGGATGGTTTTCGTATTCATCCATCAGGTAGCGGACGCGTGGAAATTCCCAGACATTACCCGGTACTTTTTTATGATTGTAGGGTTGAGGTGGGTTCTTTCTGTAATCGATCAGCGCGCGTTTCGCCCCCGTTTTCGCTTCAACCAAAATATCATCACGGTTAAATGTATAACTTTTTGGGTCTTTGACCATCATCAGGATCGGTTCATACATGGAGCCAAAGTACTTTTTGGCCTGTACTCCCGAGCTATCATAGGCCCACACAATACGGCTTTTGATGGTAAAAAGCTGTCGGCATTTGAGATCGATGTACGGCATGTTCTCCGTACTGTTCATGATGTACATGGTGCCTTGTGGCTTTAATATTCGATGGCATTCATCAATGCACTCGAACAGCCAGGCCAGAAAGCTCTCTTCGTCCCAGGATTCTACCAACCCGTCAAAATCTTTCCCGATGTTATAAGGCGGGTCGGCAAAGATCAGATCGATGCTTTCAGACGGCAGCTTTTTCAGTTCAGTTAGCGCATCACCCTGGATTATCTTTTTTGATTCATCACCAAAGTAGACAGGTTCACATCTTGCTTTCATCACCAAAGCCTCCGTGTGACGCGAATAAAAAAGGCGCTTCCCCATGCCGAGTAGCGCCTTTTAAAACAAACATTTCGCTGATTAGTATCAGTTCATGCCGTATTTTTTCAGTTTTTTACGCAGCGTACCACGGTTGATGCCCATCATCAGGGCAGCACGGGTCTGGTTACCGCGGGTGTATTGCATCACCATGTCCAACAGGGGCTGTTCTACTTCAGCCAGTACCAGCTCATAGAGATCGTTAACATCCTGACCATTCAATTGAGCAAAATAGTTCTTCAGTGCCTGTTTAACCGAGTCACGCAGGGGTTTTTGAGTTACCTGATCCTGAGAGTTAACGGTAGAAACGGTCAGTACGTCAGAATTTACGCGTTGTTCGAACATAGTTCTGTCAGCTCTTTATTTCTGTTTACGCAAAATTTTCGAAGTATGCCTCCAACGCCGCCAGCTGTTCGCTGGAATCTTCAATGGCGTTGAATGTGCGCCGAAACTGGTCATCTGGAGCGTGTTCCTGGAGATACCAGGATACGTGTTTACGCGCAATTCGGTACCCTTTTGCCTGACCATAAAAGTCGTGCAATTCCCGAACATGCGCACAAAGCAAGCGCTTCACCTCTGCCAGAGGCAGCGGGGGCAGCAGCTCCCCAGTGTCCAGATAATGCTGGATTTCCCGAAAGATCCAGGGTCTTCCCTGAGCTGCACGTCCTATCATCAGGGCATCCGCCCCCGTATAGTCGAGTACAGCTCTGGCTTTATGCGGGTCAGTAATGTCGCCATTCGCGATAATCGGAATGGAAACTTTCTGCTTAACTGCCCGAATACTGTCGTACTCAGCATCTCCATTGAACAAACAGGCGCGGGTGCGTCCATGAATGGTCAGAGCCTGAATGCCACAGTCTTCAGCCAGTTGGGCAATCTCTACGCAGTTACGGTGTTCCGGAGCCCAGCCGGTGCGAATCTTGAGTGTGACAGGAACGTCCACTGCATTGACGACCTCGGTTAGTATCGATTCCACTAAATCCGGGTACTGCAAGAGGGCTGAACCTGCGAGCTTGCGATTCACTTTTTTAGCCGGACACCCCATATTGATATCAATAATCTGGGCGCCGCTTTCCACGTTAATACGTGCGGCATCAGCCATCTCAACAGGGTCGCTACCGGCAATTTGCACCGTGCGAATTCCTGGCTCATCAACGTGCACCATACGTAAACGAGATTTGTCGCTTTCCCAAACCTGCGGGTTAGAAGACATCATCTCGGATACCGTCAATCCTGCTCCCATCTCATAGCACAGCGTCCTGAATGGTCTGTCAGTGATGCCAGCCATAGGTGCTGCGATCAGGCGATTTCTGAGCTGGTATTGTCCGATGCGCATGAGTTAAGAAATGACCATACTGTGACTGCAAGGCGGCGTATATTACGCATTTTTTGCATGAGATGAAAGGCCAAACTTTGACCAATCCACTGAGGTGGATCAATGAATTGCCGTAAATCTGAGCGGGTGAAAATAATTAATCATATAAATCATTGCATTATAAAAATGTGTCGATTTTATATACGCATATAATTTTGCGTAACTTCTCATTTTTTCTTCGAGGTCAGGCGGTCTGGCAAGATAATCTGCTGAATTAATCAGCAGATTATTGTGACATAGTGTGACTATGCTCTCATTTCAGAACATGATCGTAGGGTTTTTTGCGGATTACTCGACAATCACGCGGCCATTGAGCGGTTGTGCGGGGCGGTTGTTGTCGTGATGCATGGCCCGAGTGAATTTTTTTAGCTGTGTTTCGGAAAGCGTCATCGGGTGCTTCAGGATAATCCAGGTTACACCTTCGGTGCAGGGCGGTGTCGTCAGAGAACCGCTGAAGCGCCAGTAAGTCTTATCGACGGGCAGAAGCGCGTTGAGATCCATCTGCGTGGTGACGTTGATATTCTGCTCAGCTTTTTCGGGCATCACGGTCCACAGCTTATTTAATTCTGCGTTTTCAGTGCCGACATCAAACATTACCGCGACGACAGCAACATCGCCTTTTGCATCTTTGTGCACCAGGTGTGCCTCCATAGCGTAATGTTTGCCATGAATGGTGTTTTCACTCGGCGCGTGAAAATGGAACTGCTGGAGAGTAAATGGTGTGCCATCAATGGCCACAGTATCATCGGTCGAGACCTTTAGACCCGCCTGGATGGTATGACCATTGTTGATGAGCGTGACCGGCCCATCGGTATAGTGAACGCTAAGCGGTGAGAGGTGCGCTGTAAGCGCGGTGTCGATGTTGATCGGGGATTGATTCCTCCCAGTCTGGCAAGTTTTGTACTCTTCACTGAGCGCGCCCCAGTGTTCTGGAGAACCTTCTCCCTCGTAACCCCAGTGAGATGCAAAAACCGTTACGGGTATGATGCTTAGCGCTAGCAGCGCCGCCTTACCAAATGTTGCTTTCATACAATTCGTCCAATGAATAATTAATGTTATTTAATACTTTAATTTCAATGAGTTAAGTAGGGTATTTTAGCATTGCGACGATGGCGGGGGAGGTACAAAAAAAGGGAAAACGTGGCCTACAGAGAGGCCACGGGAAAGGACTATTTTTTCTTGCCGGTAATACGACACCACTCTTCTTTTTCGATGACGGGATCGAGCGTAAAGAGATCGGCATAGGCTTCGCAGACACTGTCAGCCTGGCTGGCCAGTATCCCGGAAAGCCCCAGCAAACCGCCTTCAACGGGCAGGACGCTGATTAACGGCGCCAGTTCACGCAATGGGCCTGCCAGGATGTTGGCGACCACGACGTCGGCCTTCATCGCTTCTGGCTGGTCTTTCGGCAGGTATAACTCCAGGCGGTCAGATACGCCATTACGCTGGGCGTTATCGCGGCTTGCCTGAATGGCCTGCGGATCGATATCGACGCCAATCGCTTTTGCTGCTCCGAGTTTCAGTGCTGCAATTGCCAGGATGCCGGAGCCGCAGCCAAAGTCGATCACTGTTTTACCGTTGAGGTCGAGACCATCGAGCCACTGCAGGCACAAAGAGGTCGTTGGATGAGTGCCTGTGCCAAACGCCAGACCAGGGTCCAGCATCACATTGACGGCGTTCTCATCCGGAACATCGCGCCAGCTCGGGCAAATCCACAGACGTTCACCAAAGCGCATAGGGTGGAAATTGTCCATCCATTCGCGTTCCCAGTCTTTATCTTCAAGCTGTTCGATTTTATGCACGAAGCCTTCGCCCAGCAGCGGGTGCTGTTCCAGAATAGCAACCACTTCTTTCATGTCGGTTTCGGCATCGAACAGACCAATTACATCGGTATCGCCCCACAGGCGAGTTTCGCCCGGCAGGGGCTCGAACACAGGTGTATCATGCGTATCCTGGAAAGTGATGGAAACAGCGCCTGCTTCCATCAGTGCATCGCTTAACTCTTCTGCGTTAGCACCCGTTGTGTTCAGTTTCAGTTGGATCCATGGCATGGCAAAACTCTTTATTTATCAGTAGTCAATATGGCGGCTTGCGGGGCGGTAGAACCGAAACGGTTTCCGACCAGGAAAGCCAGCAAACTTATCAGCAACGAGGGCACAATCGGATGGAAGCCCAGGTACTGAACGTTAAAAGTAGCGAGTACGGCATACAACACGCCGCCGACAATCATGGCGCTCAATGCGCCTGCGGCGTTCGCCCGCTCCCAGTACAGGCCCAGCACCAGTGGCCACAGGAAGACCGCTTCTAACCCGCCAAACGCCAGCAGGTTGAGCCAGATAATCATCTCTGGTGGTTTCCAGGCGGCCAGCAGCAGTAATGCACCCAGCAGCAAGGTAATCACAGCGGACATGCGCTTCAGACGCGTTTCATTTTTCAGCTGTTCCGGGCGAATGTTCAGATAAAGATCTTTAATGATCGTAGCGGAACTTTGCAGCAATTGGGCATTGATCGTTGACATGATCGCGGCCATCGGCGCGGCCAGGAAGATCCCGGCGGCAAACGGCGGTAACACTTTTACCATCAGCGTCGGGATCACCAGATCCGGTACCGTCAGGTCAGGGATCACCGCACGTCCCAACGCACCCGCCAGATGCATGCCAAACATCAGGATTGCCACCACGATAGTGCCGATGATAATCCCACGGTGTACCGCTTTACTGTCTTTATAGGAGATGCAGCGTACCGCCGTATGCGGCAGTCCAATCACGCCAAAGCACACCAGCACCCAGAACGATGTCATAAATGTGGGTGACAAAATGTCATCTGCGCCTTGTGGTGATACCAGTTTAGGATCGATGGTTTGCAGGGTTTCAACCGCATGGCTAAGGCCACCGGCAGCATGGACGACGCCTACCAGCAGGACTATCGTGCCAATCAGCATCACCATGCCCTGCATCGTGTCATTTAGTACGCTGGCGCGGAATCCGCCAAACGCCGTGTAGAGCGCAATACTGACGCCAAAGATCAGCAGGCCAGTTTCGTACGGAATGCCCGCGGCAGTTTCCAGCAAACGTGCGCCGCCGATGAACTGTACCGTCATCGCGCCAACGAAGGCGACCAGCAGGCTAAGGCTCGCCAGCCAGACCAGTAACCGGCTTTGATAGCGGGCAAACAGCATATCGTTGAGGGTTACGGCATTATAGCGTCGCGCCAGAATAGCGAATTTCTTACCGAGAATACCCAGCGAAAGCCAAACGGCAGGTAGCTGGATCATCGCCAGCAACACCCAGCCCAGCCCGTATTTGTATGCCGCACCGGGACCACCAATAAAGGAGCTTGCGCTAATGTAGGTTGCGGTTAGCGTCATGGCCAATACGACCCCGCCCATCGAGCGGCTGCCAAGGAAATATTCATTCAGGAAAGTGCCGGTCGTACGTTTTCTCATGGCGTAAACAGAGAGACCGAACACCACCAGAAGATAGGCAACCAGCGGCAAAATCACTTCAAGCTGCATCGTCATCCTCCAGCGGAATGTCGCGATAGATAAACTTCACCATCGCCCAGCACAGTACTATGAAAACCAGCGGCGTAAGCAGGCAGGCCATTTCGAACCAGTGCGGTAAGCCGGTAAAACCCAGCGTTGAATCTGGTAAGTAAGCGGCCACCAACCATGTGGCAAGATATAAAAGGGTCAGCCACAGCGCCCAGCGCGCCTCTTTATGGGCCTGAACAAAACGAGCGTCCATTTTTTGTCCCTTGTGGATAAAGAAAGCGGGGATTGTACCTTATGGCACGTACGGGAGGGGAGAAAAACAAAAGGCCGGAATTTCCGGCCTTTTCGGTTAACGCGTGCTTACTTTTCCTGAAGTCCGAGTTTTTTCTCCAGGTAGTGGATGTTGGTTCCACCGTGCTGGAAGTGCTCGTCATTCATGATGCGGATCTGCAGATCAACGTTGGTTTTGATACCGTCGATGATCAGTTCCTGCAATGCGTTTTTCATACGGGCAATTGCCACGTCGCGGTTTTCACCGTAGCAAATCAGTTTACCGATCATTGAGTCATAGTACGGAGGTACAGTGTAGCCTGCGTAAATATGAGATTCCCAGCGTACACCAAAGCCACCCGGCGCGTGGAAACGCGTGATTTTGCCCGGGCTTGGCAGGAAGGTGTTCGGGTCTTCGGCGTTGATACGGCATTCTACCGCATGGCCTTTAACCACAACCTCGTCCTGCTTGATGGATAGCGGTTGGCCAGCAGCAATACGCAACTGTTCTTTGATCAGGTCAACGCCAGTGATCATCTCAGTGACCGGGTGTTCAACCTGAATACGGGTGTTCATTTCAATGAAGTAGAACTCACCGTTTTCGAACAGGAACTCGAAAGTACCTGCCCCGCGATAGCCGATATCAACACACGCTTTGGCACAACGCTCGCCGATGTAGCGACGCAGTTCCGGGGTGATACCCGGCGCAGGTGCTTCTTCGACGACTTTCTGGTGACGGCGCTGCATGGAGCAGTCACGTTCAGCCAGATAAATCGCGTTACCCTGACCGTCAGCCAGCACCTGAATTTCGATGTGGCGTGGGTTTTCCAGGTATTTCTCCATGTAGACCATGTCGTTGTTGAAAGCTGCTTTCGCTTCCGCTTTGGTCATGGAGATGGATTGCGCCAATTCAGCATCACTGCGCACGACGCGCATACCGCGTCCGCCGCCGCCGCCGGAGGCTTTGATGATTACCGGATAGCCGATGCGTTTGGCATGAGCGCGGTTAGCGTCCATGTCGTCGCCCAGCGGGCCGTCAGAACCTGGAACGGTCGGTACGCCAGCTTTCTTCATCGCAGTAATCGCGGACACTTTGTCACCCATCAGACGGATGGTGTCAGCTTTCGGGCCGATGAAGATAAAACCAGAACGTTCGACCTGTTCAGCGAAGTTGGCGTTCTCTGAGAGGAAGCCATAGCCCGGGTGGATTGCCACTGCGCCGGTGATTTCAGCAGCACTAATGATTGCCGGGATGTTCAGATAGCTTTTAACGGACGGAGCCGGGCCAATACAGACCGTCTCATCCGCCAGCAATACGTGTTTTAAATCGCGATCCGCGCTTGAGTGCACAGCGACAGTCTTGATGCCCAGTTCTTTACAGGCACGAAGAATACGCAAGGCAATCTCGCCGCGGTTAGCGATGACAATTTTATCCAACATGTTCGCCTCGTTATTCGATGACGACCAGCGGCTCGTCAAATTCTACCGGTTGACCACTTTCTACCAGAATCGCTTTCACTACGCCGGATTTGTCGGCTTCGATCTGGTTCATCATTTTCATGGCTTCAACGATGCACAGGGTATCGCCCGCATTGACTTTCTGGCCGATTTCGATGAACGCTTTCGCGTCTGGGCTCGGGGTGCGGTAGAACGTACCAACCATTGGGGAGCGTACGATGTGACCACTGATTTCCGCTGCTGCCGGCGCTTCCATACTTGGAGTGGCAGTCTGTGCAACAGCGTTAGACAGAGCTGGCTGCTGCATCACTGGTGCAGCATAAGCCTGTTGCATCATTGGAAAACTTGCAGCTGGCGCTGCACGGCTGATGCGTACAGACTCTTCGCCTTCAGAAATTTCCAGTTCGGAGATGCCTGATTCTTCAACCAGCTCGATCAGTTTTTTAATCTTACGAATATCCATGAGTGGGTTCCGTACTCTTTGTTTAGTGAGATTGTGACAGGCGTTTTACCGCCGTCTGTATAGCATTTTTATAACAGTGAGTGACAAGATGCCACGCATCTCAGGCGTTGCACTGCGTGCTGCGGCCATTATATGAGATTGCCAGACTTGTTAGTCATTGTGCGGCTATCTTCTGCCATTTTCGGGTAAAAGACAAAATATACCTTCAATATGCGATTGTCACCCTTTCTGCGCTGTAAAAACGCTACCGGGGAGAGCAAAGGCGCACATTATAACTATTTCGTAGCAATTGGCAGCTAAATACTGGTCTTATCAGGGAAGATAATCAACCGCTGGCATGTAAAGAATATGGGTTCGTCCGTGTTTTGCAACGTACTGCACATAACGTGAAACTACCGCCACCACTGGCGAAACTTCTTGTAGCGGCTGGCTAACAGCGCCGCTGCAAGTGCAGCATAAATAATCGGTTGCGGGGAGATAATTTTTACCGACCACAAATAATGTATGGGTGCCAGGATCGCCACAAGATAGACGAAGTTGTGCAGATACTGCCAATATTTACCCAGTTTTCGCTGGGCTGCCTGTGTAGAGGTTAAGGCGAGGGAGAATAATATGACCCAGCTGACAATGCCCAGCATCAAATAAGGTCGAGTCGTCAGTTCCCGCCCCAGCAATGCCAGGTTATTAATGCCTAATTCCAGTAGCGCATAGCTGGTTAAATGTAACGTTGCCCAAGCGAAACACCATAGCCCTAACAGGCGGCGAGTGCGTATCAATAATGGCTGTTTAGCGTAGCGCGCCAACGGTGCGACCAGCAAGGTAGCCAGTAAGAATTTCAGCGCTGTCCGACCGGTAAAGTGCTGAATGTCTTTGACCGGATCGGCGCTCAGTCCCCCATGATTTACCGCCCAAAATAGCCAGAGAAACGGTAAAAGTCCGGCAAGATGCAGGCAAACTTTCAGCCAGGTAATCTGTTTTGCAGTCAGGCGCACTTAAAAATTCTCCCGCAGATCGAGACCTCGGTACAGAGCAGCAACGTCCTTTGCATAGCCATTAAACAGCAGTGTGGGCTGGCGCTGTACATCCAGTATACCGCCCGCGCCGATGAAGCGTTCAGTCGCTTGTGACCAGCGGGGATGATCGACATGAGGATTCACATTGGCATAAAAACCATATTCATCGGACGCAGCCATATTCCAGGTGGTTGGCGGGCGTTCACGCGTCAGTTTAATACTGACGATCGACTTAATGCCTTTAAACCCGTATTTCCATGGCACCGTTAAGCGTATAGGGGCACCATTTTGTGGCGGAAGTGCCTTGCCATACACGCCCACGGTAAGCAGCGTGAGCGGATGCATGGCCTCATCCAGACGTAGCCCTTCAACATAAGGATATTTTAACCCACCGCCAATAAAGCGATCTTTCTGTCCCGGCATCTCTTCGGGGGCGTAGCGTGTTTCGAACGCGACATATTTTGCATTGCTGGTGGGTTCAACCAGCGCTAACAGTTTATGTAAAGGAAAACCAATCCACGGTACGACCATCGACCAGGCTTCAACGCAGCGCATTCGATATATACGTTCTTCCAGTGGGAAGCGGGTGGTTAAGTCATCATGATCGAGCGTCAACGGTTTAGCGACTTCACCGCTGATTTTCAGCGTCCAGGGATCGGTTTTCAAACTGCCGGCATTGGCTGCAGGATCGGCTTTGTCGAGGCCGAACTCGTAGAAGTTGTTATAGCCAGAAACCTTATCTTCTGGTGTTAAAGGAAGCGTATTTTGCCAGACTGCCGGCTTGCTGAAATCAAGGGGTTTACCGGCAGGTGCGGGCGGACGGTCATTGCCTTTAAACCAGCTCAGAAGATCGGCCTCGGCAGAAAAGGGCAAAGACAATGCGGCGGCGCTGATACCCAGCGCTTTCAACACCTGGCGGCGCTGCATAAAAAAAGCCGACTCGGCTGTTACATCGGCTTCAGTGAATGGACGTATTTTCTTCATAGCGGACTCCCGACATACGCGCAAAGGCTCATACTGGCGCGCAGTTACTATGGCAGGGAGTTCGTCAATGTGCAGAGAAATTTAGTTAATTAAATGTAAATTTGTATCTGCGAATTGTTTTATTTCACCTTCACCAGCGTGCGGCCCTGCACCTGGTTATTGATGATGGCATCGGCGAACTTCGGTGCATCGGCAAGCGTGATTTCTGTCGCTGCCTGGGCATAGAACGACTCTGGCAGGTCGTTAACCAGACGTTGCCAGGCCTGTGCACGACGAGCCGGAGGCGTCATCACGGAATCGACGCCCTGTAAGCGCACGTTGCGCAGAATAAACGGCATTACCGTGGTGGGTAGCGCAAAACCGCCAGCCAGTCCACAGGCGGCAACACAACCGCCATAGTTCATCTGCGCCAGTACTTTTGCCAGCACTTTGTCGCCAACGGTATCAATGGCACCTGCCCACAGTTGCTTTTCCAGCGGACGAGATTCAGCAAACTCATCACGACCCAGAATGCGGTTGGCACCCAGGCTTTTCAGGTAATCGTGGGTGCTTTCGCGGCCCGATACTGCCGCAACCTGGTAACCCAGTTTGTGCAGCAGCGCAACGGCAGTACTGCCTACGCCACCGCTGGCACCGGTGACGACGATTTCGCCGTCTTGCGGGCGGATACCAGCATCTTCAAGCGCCATGACGCACAGCATCGCGGTAAAACCGGCGGTGCCAATGACCATGGCTTTGCGACCGTCCAGTCCTTTTGGCAGCGCAACCAGCCAATCGCCTTTAACACGCGCGCGTTCGGCCAGCCCACCCCAATGATTCTCACCCACGCCCCATCCGGTCAGTAAGACTTCCTGGCCTGCATGAAAACGAGGATCTTCACTTGCGCGTACGGTACCGGCGAAATCGATACCAGGAATCATCGGAAAATTGCGGATAATTTTACCCTTGCCGGTGATGGCGAGGGCATCTTTATAGTTCAGGCTCGACCAGTGAACATCCACCGTCACATCGCCTTCAGGTAGCTGATTTTCGTCGAGGGGTTGAACGGATGCGAGGGTTTTTCCGTCCTGCTGTTCTAAGATCAAAGCCTGCATAACCTGTCCTCAATTCATATAGTGGATTGGAAAATTATCTGTGAAGACTATACTCGCTAATTAAAACATGATGCCGATTCTGCGCAATAAATTGCCAGATATACCTGATTTGGTAGTATGCCCACATTGTTTGTGTAAATTGACGGATTTCGCGTTCAGTTTTGCATTTTCGTGTCGCTTTTTCACTTTCACACCTGATTCATCACTGTCGGAGTTAACACAAGGATGCGATTAACGACGAAATTTTCAGCCTTTGTCACGCTGCTTACCGGGTTAACGATTTTCGTGACGCTGATAGGTTGCTCGCTGAGTTTCTATAACGCTATTCAATATAAGTTCACCACCCGCGTCCATGCCGTCGCGACGGCGATCGATACCCATCTGGTCACCCGGGATGTCGTGTCCTTAACGCCGCAAATTGATGAATTGATGATTTCGGTTGATATCGTCCGTATTGAATTGCTTCAGGGTGACAGCGTTGTTTATAGCCATTCCCGAACCAGTAGCTACCGCCCTGCGGGGACGAATAACCTTTATCGCGATCTCACCGTGCCATTGGTCAAGCATCCGGGGATGTCGCTGCGTATGGTTTACCAGGATCCGATGGGCAACTATTTCCATTCGTTGATGACCACGGCGCCACTCACGCTATCGATAGGCTTTATTATCCTGATGCTGTTTTTGTCGGTGCGTTGGCTTCAACGTCAGCTTTCCGGGCAAGAACTACTGGAGATTCGTTCAACGCGGATCCTCAACGGTGAACGCGGGCCAAACGTTCGGGGAACGGTCTATGAGTGGCCAGCGCGTACCAGTAGTGCGCTCGACATGCTACTGACCGAAATTCAAAATGCTCGTGAGCAACGCAGCAGGCTGGATACGCTAATTCGCTCCTATGTTGCCCAGGATACAAAAACGGGGCTGAGCAACCGCTTGTTCTTTGATAACCAACTGGCGACGCTGCTGGAAGATCAGGAAAAAGTCGGCTCACATGGTGTGGTGATGATGGTTCGTCTGCCGGACTTTACGCTGCTACGCGAGAGCTGGGGCATTACCCAGGCGGAAGAACAAATTTCAACGCTTATCAATTTGTTGTCTACCTTTATGATGCGCTACCCGGGCGCACTGTTAGCGCGTTACCACCGAAGCGATTTTGCCATCCTGCTGCCACACCGCACGTTAAAAGAAGCGGAAAGCATTGCCGGGCAACTCTTGAAAGCGGTGGATGCACTTCCTGCTAACAAAATGATCGATCGTGCCGATATGGTTCATATTGGCATTTGTGTCTGTCGCAGCGGTCAATCGACTGAACAAGTTATGGATCATGCCGAAGCAGCCACCCGGAATTCAGTATTACAAGGCGGGAACAGTTGGTCGGTGTATGACGACTCTCTGCCGGAAAAAGGCCGGGGCAATGTGCGCTGGCGAACGCTGATTGAGCAGATGCTCAGTCGGGGCGGGCCGCGAATTTATCAAAAACCTGCCGTAACGCGTGAAGGGCGGGTGCACCATCGCGAACTTATGTGCCGTATTTTCGATGGCAGCGAAGAAGTCATCTCGGCGGAATATATGCCGATGGTGCTGCAATTTGGTCTGGCGGAAGAGTATGACCGTCTGCAGTTAAGCCGTCTCATCCTGCTTTTGGGTTACTGGCCGCAGGAAAATCTGGCGATGCAGACGACGGTTGAATCGCTTATTCGTCCACGTTTTCAGCGTTGGCTGCGAGATACGCTGATGCAGTGCGAAAAATCGCTACGTAAACGCATAATTATTGAACTTGCTGAGGCGGATGTTTGTCAACACATCAGCCGGTTACAACCGGTTATCCGATTAATGGATGCGCTTGGCGTACGTATCGCCGTTACGCAGGCCGGTTTAACGTTGGTGAGTACCAGCTGGATCAAAGAGCTAAATGTCGAATTGTTGAAGCTTCATCCCAGTCTGGTGAGAAACATCGATAAGCGAACGGAAAATCAGTTGCTGGTTCAGAGCCTGGTAGAGACGTGTACCGGAACGCCAACGCAGGTTTATGCCACGGGCATTCGTTCGCGCAGCGAGTGGCATACCCTGACAGAACGTGGAGTCGCGGGTGGGCAGGGTGATTTTTTTGCCGCATCACAGCCACTTGACACAAACGTGAAAAAATATTCGCAAAGATACTCGGTTTAACCTGCCGTTTAATTTGTTTTCACGTAGAATAACGCGCGCTGTGCCTTCTGGGGGTGTGCTTGTCTGCTCGCCAGGTTGTAATAGCAAACATGCAGGTGAATGACCTTTGACAGGTTGCAAACAAAAGCGAGGACTGCTGCTGAGTTTTTCAGCCCTGATGGACTCAGGCCGGTTTTGTAACAAAGGAAACGAACTGCACTAATTTTCACCGTAGCAGATGATTTTTGCGCCTTGTCGCTGCTGCGTGTGGTTGGTAAAGTAAGCGGATTTTGTTTTCCGCCCCAGCTTTCAGGATTATCCCTTAGTATGTTGAAAAAATTTCGTGGCATGTTTTCCAATGACCTGTCCATTGACCTGGGTACCGCGAATACCCTTATTTATGTAAAAGGACAAGGCATCGTATTGAATGAGCCTTCCGTTGTGGCCATTCGTCAGGATCGTGCCGGTTCGCCGAAAAGCGTGGCTGCAGTAGGTCATGATGCGAAGCAGATGCTGGGTCGTACGCCGGGCAATATCGCTGCAATTCGCCCAATGAAAGACGGCGTTATCGCTGACTTCTTCGTGACTGAAAAAATGCTCCAGCACTTTATCAAACAAGTGCACAGCAACAGCTTCATGCGCCCAAGCCCGCGCGTACTGGTGTGTGTACCGGTTGGAGCAACTCAGGTTGAACGCCGTGCCATCCGTGAATCCGCTCAGGGTGCAGGTGCACGCGAAGTGTTCCTGATCGAAGAGCCGATGGCGGCAGCGATCGGTGCGGGCCTGCCAGTTTCTGAAGCAACCGGCTCAATGGTTGTCGATATCGGTGGTGGTACCACTGAAGTCGCCGTTATCTCTCTGAACGGCGTAGTTTACTCCTCCTCTGTGCGTATTGGTGGTGACCGCTTCGACGAAGCCATCATTAATTATGTTCGCCGTAACTACGGCTCTCTGATCGGTGAAGCTACCGCGGAACGTATTAAGCACGAAATCGGTTCTGCTTATCCTGGCGACGAAGTACGCGAGATCGAAGTTCGCGGTCGTAACCTGGCAGAAGGTGTTCCACGTGGCTTTACCCTGAACTCTAACGAGATCCTGGAAGCGCTGCAGGAACCCCTGACCGGTATCGTAAGCGCGGTGATGGTTGCACTGGAACAGTGTCCGCCAGAACTGGCGTCTGACATCTCAGAACGCGGTATGGTCCTGACCGGCGGCGGTGCGCTGCTGCGTAACCTTGACCGTCTGTTAATGGAAGAGACCGGTATTCCAGTTGTTGTTGCCGAAGATCCGCTGACCTGTGTGGCTCGCGGTGGCGGTAAAGCACTGGAAATGATCGATATGCACGGCGGCGACTTGTTCAGCGAAGAGTAATCGGATGCAGGAAGGGTAGCCATGGGTTGCTCTTCCGCTCTGATGCGAGAATACGCATAGACTATGAAGCCAATTTTTAGCCGTGGCCCGTCGCTACAGATTCGCCTTATTCTGGCGGTGCTGGTGGCGCTCGGCGTTATTATTGCCGACAGCCGCCTGGGTACGTTTAGCCAAATCCGAACGTACATGGATACCGCCGTCAGTCCTTTCTACTTTATCTCTAATGGTCCCCGTGAATTACTCGACGGCGTGTCGCAAACGCTGGCTTCTCGTGACCAACTCGAACTTGAAAACCGGGCGTTGCGTCAGGAACTGCTGCTGAAAAACAGTGAACTGCTGATGCTGGGGCAATATAAACAGGAGAACGCGCGTTTGCGTGAGCTGCTGGGATCGCCGCTGCGCCAGGACGAACAAAAAATGGTGACGCAGGTCATCTCAACGGTTAACGATCCTTACAGCGATCAGGTTGTGATCGACAAAGGGAGTGTTAACGGCGTTTATGAAGGTCAGCCGGTCATCAGCGACAAAGGCGTTGTGGGCCAGGTCGTTGCGGTGGCAAAACTGACCAGCCGCGTACTGCTGATTTGTGACGCGACGCATGCATTGCCAATCCAGGTATTGCGTAACGATATCCGCGTGATTGCTGCCGGTAACGGCTGCACGGACGATCTGCAGCTCGAACACCTGCCGGCTAATACTGACATTCGCGTTGGCGATGTGCTGGTTACCTCCGGTCTGGGTGGGCGTTTCCCTGAAGGCTATCCAGTCGGTGTCGTTTCCTCTGTGAAGCTGGATACCCAGCGCGCATACACCGTGATTCAGGCGCGTCCGACGGCGGGTTTACAGCGTTTACGTTATCTGCTGCTGCTGTGGGGAGCCGATCGCAATGGCGCTAACCCGATGACGCCAGAAGAAGTGCACCGTGTTGCTAATGAACGTCTGATGCAAATGATGCCGCAAGTCCTGCCGGCACCGGATGCCATGGGGCCTCCTGCGCCAGTTCCTGCTCCGGCGACAGGCGTAACGCCGGTTCCTGCAACAACCATGCCGTCACAACCTGCTCCGCGTAAGCCGGGAGGGCAGTAAGTGGCAAGTATCCGTCACCAGGGGCGTTGGGTCATTTGGCTCTCGTTCCTAATTGCATTTCTGCTGCAAGTCATGCCCTGGCCGGACGAGATCCTCGTTTTCCGGCCAAACTGGGTGCTGCTCATTCTGCTGTACTGGATCCTGGCGCTGCCGCATCGCGTAAATGTGGGAACAGGATTTGTCGTGGGTGCCATACTGGATCTCATTAGTGGCTCTACGCTTGGTGTGCGGGCATTGTCGATGAGTATCATTGCTTATCTGGTCGCACTGAAATTCCAGCTCTTCCGTAACCTCGCGCTCTGGCAGCAGGCGCTGGTGGTCATGTTGTTATCACTGGTCGTGGATATTATTGTTTTCTGGGCCGAGTTTTTAGTGATCAACGTCTCTTTCAGACCTGAAGTGTTCTGGAGTAGTGTAGTCAATGGTGTGCTTTGGCCATGGCTATTCTTACTAATGCGTAAAGTCCGCCAGCAGTTTGCGGTGCAATAAGGTTGATATGAATACTCTGTATCTTGCTTCAGGTTCCCCACGTCGTCAGGAACTGTTGGCTCAGCTTGGCGTAACATTCGAACGACTGGTTCCTGGAATTGAGGAGCAGCGGCACCCGCAGGAAAGCGCCCAGCAGTATGTTGTTCGCCTGGCGCGTGAAAAAGCGCAAGCGGGCGTAGCACTGGCTGAGCGCGATTTACCTGTGCTGGGGGCGGATACCATTGTTATCCTTAATGGCGAAGTGCTGGAAAAACCACATGATGCCGACCATGCAGCAGCGATGCTGCACAAACTGTCAGGCAAAACGCATCAGGTCATGACGGCTGTCGCATTAGCCGATCGCCAGCACAGCCTGGACTGTCTGGTGGTGACGGAAGTGACATTCAGAGCACTAACAGATGAGGACATCGCCGGTTATGTTGCCAGCGGTGAGCCTATGGATAAAGCAGGTGCATACGGTATTCAAGGGTTGGGTGGCTGTTTTGTCAGGAAGATAAATGGCAGCTATCACGCCGTAGTCGGCTTACCGCTGGTAGAAACGTATGAGTTGCTGAGCAATTTTAACGCACTGCGTGAGAAAAGGGATAAACATGACGGCTGAATTGTTGGTAAACGTAACGCCATCGGAAACGCGGGTGGCGTACATTGATGGCGGTATTCTGCAGGAAATTCATATTGAACGTGAGGCGCGACGCGGAATCGTAGGCAATATCTACAAAGGTCGTGTAAGTCGTGTACTTCCGGGTATGCAGGCGGCTTTTGTAGATATTGGGCTGGATAAAGCCGCATTTCTCCACGCATCAGACATCATGCCGCATACCGAATGCGTAGCGGGTGAAGAACAAAAACAGTTCACTGTGCGCGATATCTCCGAACTGGTGCGTCAGGGGCAAGACCTGATGGTACAGGTGGTGAAAGATCCTCTGGGCACGAAGGGCGCACGTCTGACGACAGATATCACGCTTCCTTCCCGTTATCTTGTCTTTATGCCTGGCGCCTCGCACGTGGGGGTTTCTCAGCGAATCGAGAGCGAAACCGAACGCGAACGCCTGAAAAAGGTGGTGGCGGATTACTGCGATGAGCAGGGCGGATTCATCATTCGCACGGCGGCTGAAGGCGTATGTGAAGAAGATCTGGCCTCTGATGCCGCTTACCTTAAGCGCGTCTGGACGAAGGTCATGGAGCGTAAGAAGCGCCCTCAAACGCGCTACCAGATGTATGGTGAACTGGCGCTGGCACAGCGCGTTCTGCGTGATTTTG
Source organism: Citrobacter sp. R-1.5.2 (assembly GCF_035064245.1). Classification (NCBI taxonomy): domain Bacteria; kingdom Pseudomonadati; phylum Pseudomonadota; class Gammaproteobacteria; order Enterobacterales; family Enterobacteriaceae; genus Citrobacter; species Citrobacter sp. R-1.5.2. The sequence goes on from NZ_JASEYC010000010.1 coordinate 28,409, forward strand.
CCGATGCTCAGTTAGACCGAATTCGCGTCGATTCCCGTCTGACTTATGAAGCATTGTTGGAATTTACTGCGGAATATATCCCGGAGATGACCAGCAAGCTGGAGCACTATAGTGGACGCCAACCGATTTTCGATCTCTTCGACGTTGAGAATGAAATCCAACGTGCGCTGGAGCGCAAGGTTGAGCTGAAATCCGGTGGTTATTTGATTATCGATCAAACTGAAGCCATGACCACCGTAGATATCAACACGGGTGCATTTGTTGGGCATCGTAATCTCGATGACACTATCTTTAATACTAATATTGAAGCAACGCAGGCCATCGCACGTCAGCTGCGTCTGCGTAATCTGGGCGGCATAATCATTATCGATTTTATCGACATGAATAATGAAGATCACCGCCGCCGGGTGCTGCATTCTCTGGAACAGGCGCTGAGCAAGGATCGCGTAAAAACCAGCATTAACGGTTTTTCACAGTTGGGCCTGGTAGAGATGACACGTAAGCGTACGCGTGAGAGCGTGGAGCATGTGCTGTGTAACGAGTGCCCAACCTGCCACGGACGTGGCACGGTGAAAACGGTCGAAACCGTATGCTATGAAATCATGCGTGAAATCGTCCGCGTGCACCATGCTTACGACTCCGATCGTTTCCTGGTGTACGCATCTCCGGCAGTGGCTGAAACCCTGAAAGGGGAAGAGTCGCATGCGCTGGCGGAAGTGGAAATCTTTGTCGGCAAACAGGTCAAAGTACAAGTTGAACCGCTCTATAACCAGGAGCAGTTTGACGTGGTAATGATGTAAATCGTGTAGTGGCACCCGCGCATGTAAGCCGGATAAGGCACAAGCGCCGCCATCCGGCAATATTCACTCAAGGGGTGTGAGTCACATTTTTTGGCAGACAAGGAGAGGCGCGTGAGGCGATTGCCGGGGATTCTACTGCTCACTGGAGCCGCATTCGTTGTCATCGCAGCGCTGCTGGTCAGCGGGCTGCGCCTTGCTCTACCGCATCTCGATAGCTGGCGTCCGACCATTCTGGATAAGATCGAATCTGCCACCGGTATGCCCGTTTCCGCCAGCCAGCTTTCTGCTAACTGGCAAAATTTTGGCCCTACGCTCGAAGCGCGCGATATTCATGCCCAACTGAAAGACGGTGGCGAATTCTCGGTAAAGCGTGTCACGCTGGCGCTGGATGTCTGGCAAAGTTTGCTGCACATGCGCTGGCAGTTTCGCGATCTCACCTTCTGGCAACTGCAGTTGCGCACCAATACACCGATCCAACGTGGCGATAGCGGCGATGGAATTGAAACCAGCCATATCAGCGATCTGTTCCTGCGCCAGTTTGATCATTTTGATCTTCGCGACAGTCAGGTCAGTTTTTTGACCCTGTCAGGCCAGCGAGCAGAACTGGCGATCCCTCAGTTAACCTGGTTGAACGGTAAAAACCGGCATCGTGCTGAAGGCCAGGTCAGCCTCTCCAGCCTGACCGGCCAGCACGGTGTTATGCAGGTGCGTATGGATCTGCGTGATGATGACGGCCTGCTGAATAATGGTCGAGTCTGGCTGCAGGCTGACGACATCGACGTTAAGCCGTGGTTGGGAAAATGGATGCAGGACAATGTTGCGCTGCAAACCGCGCGCTTTAGCCTGGAAGGCTGGATGACGCTCAACAAAGGCGAAATCTCTGGCGGCGATGTCTGGTTGAAAAAGGGCGGCGCAAGCTGGAAGGGAGAGAGCAACATCCACACGTTGTCCGTCGATAACCTGACTGCGCATATCAGCCGTGAGCACTCCGGTTGGTTGTTCGCTATCCCGGATACGCGCATCACGATGGATGACAAACCCTGGCCGAGCGGGGCATTAACGCTGGCCTGGTTCCCCGAGCAGGAAGTGGGGGGCGCCAATAATAAGCGCAGCGACGAATTACGTATTCGCGCCAGTAACCTGGAGTTAGCCGGGTTAGAGGGGCTACGCCCGATGGCCGCTAAGCTATCTCCGGCATTGGGCGATATCTGGCGGGCCACGCAACCGAGCGGCAAGATCAATGTGCTGGCGTTGGATATCCCGTTACAGGCGACCGAAAAAACCCGTTTCCAGTCCTCGTGGACCGATCTGGCCTGGAAACAGTGGAAGCTGCTGCCGGGGGCAGAACATTTCTCCGGGACATTGTCTGGCAGCGTGGAAAATGGCGCATTAACGGCCTCCATGAAGCAGGCAAAAATGCCGTATGAAACCGTCTTTCGTGCCCCGCTGGAGATAGAAGATGGCGTGGCAACGCTCAGTTGGCTGAAGAATGAAAATGGCTTTCAGCTAGACGGGCGCAATATTGACGTTAAAGCGAAAGCGGTACATGCGCGTGGCGGTTTTCGTTATCTGCAACCAACAGGTGATGAGCCGTGGCTGGGGATTCTGGCGGGGATTAGCACCCACGATGGCTCCCAGGCCTGGCGCTATTTCCCGGAAAACCTGATGGGGAAAGAGCTGGTTGATTACCTCAGTGGGGCAATTCAGGGCGGTGAGGCGGATAACGCCACGCTGGTTTATGGTGGTAACCCACATCTGTTCCCGTATCTGCATAACGAAGGTCAGTTCCAGGTGCTGGTGCCGCTGCGTCATGCAAAATTTGCCTTCCAGCCGGACTGGCCCGCACTGACTGGCCTCAATATTGAACTGAACTTCATTAACGATGGCCTGTGGATGAAGACGGATAGCGTCAATCTGGGGGGGGTAAAAGCCACAAATCTGACGGCAAATATCCCTGACTACGCAAAAGAAAAACTGCTGATTGATGCCGACATCAACGGGCCGGGCAAAGCGGTTGGGCCTTATTTCGACGAAACACCGCTGAAAGAGTCGCTTGGTGCCACACTGGAACAGCTGCAAATTGACGGTGATGTGAGTGCTCGCTTACATCTTGATATCCCGCTAGATGGTTCGCTGGTTACGGCCAAAGGTGATGTGAATCTGCGAAATAACAGTCTGTTTATCAAGCCGCTCGACAGCACGCTGAAGAATTTGAACGGTAAATTCAGCTTTATCAACGGCGATCTCAAGAGTGAGCCGATGACGGCGAACTGGTTTAATCAGCCTCTGAATGTCGACTTTTCCACTACCGAGGGTGCAAAAGCTTACCAGGTTGCTGTGAATCTGAATGGCGACTGGCAGCCAACTCGTATGGGGATACTCCCCGCACAGGTGAATGATGCCTTAAGCGGCAGTATGGCGTGGAACGGTAAGGTTGGCATTGACCTGCCATATCATGCCGGAGCGACCTACAATATTGAGCTGAAAGGTGACCTGAAAAATGTAAGTAGTCACTTACCTGCTCCGTTAAACAAGGTAGCCGGCGAGTCGCTGCCGGTTAATGTTAAGGCTGAGGGCAACCTGCGCAGCTTCGATCTGACCGGTAACGCCGGAAGCAGGAACCACTTTAACAGCCGCTGGTTGCTGAATCAGAAACTGACGCTTGATCGCGCTATCTGGACTTCGGAAAGCCGTACCGTGCCAGCGCTTCCTGACCAGCAGGGCATCGAACTTAATCTTCCGCCCATGGACGGTGCGCAATGGCTGGCATTGTTCCAGAAAGGCGCGGCGGATAACGTCGGAAGTAATGCGAACTTCCCGCAGCGTATTGCGGTGCGCACGCCTTCTTTATCATTGGGTGGCCAGCAGTGGAATAACCTGAGCATAGTGTCTGAACCTGGGCTTAATGGTACCAGCGTACGGGCGCAGGGGCGTGAAATTAACGCCACATTGGCTATGCGCAATAATGCTCCGTGGCTTGCCAATATCAAGTACCTGTATTACAACCCGAGCGCTGCAACGTCATCGCCCAATACAACGCCAGCCTCGCCGTTCTCTGTCATCAATAACATCAGCTTCCGTGGCTGGCCGGATGCGCAGATACGTTGCGAAGAGTGCTGGATGTGGGGGCAAAAATATGGGCGCATTGATGCCGATGTCGCGATAAAAGGTGACACATTAACGTTGAGCAACGGTCTACTGGATACCGGGTTTGCCCGACTGACCGCCGATGGCGAATGGGTCAATGTGCCGGGCAAGGAGCGTACGTCGCTGAAAGGAAAGCTGAATGGCAACAAGATTGATGCAGCCGCGGGTTTCTTTGGCGTATCTACCCCGATTCGTAACTCTTCCTTTAACGTCGAGTACGATCTGCACTGGCGTAATCCGCCATGGGATCCGGATGAAGCTTCACTGAATGGTATTTTGCGCACCCGTTTAGGCAAAGGTGAATTGACTGAACTTAGCACCGGACATGCGGGACAACTGTTACGTCTGCTGAGCTTTGATGCGCTCTTGCGTAAACTGCGTTTTGATTTTAGCGATACGTTCAGTGAAGGTTTTTACTTTGACTCTATCCGCAGTACGGCGTGGATCAAAGACGGTGTGATGCACACTGATGATACGCTGGTAGATGGCCTGGAAGCGGATATCGCCATGAAAGGTTCGGTGAATCTGGTACGTCGCGAACTGGATATGGAAGCCGTTGTCGCACCAGAAATTTCTGCCACCGTCGGGGTGGCCGCGGCGTTTGCCGTCAACCCGATTGTCGGCGCGGCGGTATTTGCCGCCAGTAAAGTTCTGGGGCCGCTGTGGAGCAAAGTTTCAATTCTGCGCTATCGCATTACCGGTCCGGTCGATAAGCCACAGATTAACGAAGTTCTGCGCCAGCCGCGCAAAGAAAGCCAGCAATGATTTGACGGGGACGAGTAATTGCCCCAATCTCAACAGAGAACTTCTACCGCAGTCCGTAGGCCGGATAAGGCGTTTACGCCGCCATCCGGGCATTGAAGCGCCTGATGGCGACGCTGGCGCGTCTTATCAGGCCTACAACAGTAACTAATGAGTAGCAAAACGATGAGTCTGAACCTGGTAAGTGAACAATTGCTAGCGGCGAATGGCCTGAAACATCAGGATCTGTTCGCCATCCTGGGCCAACTGGCCGAACGCCGTCTTGATTACGGCGATCTGTATTTTCAGTCGAGCTACCACGAATCCTGGGTTTTAGAAGACCGCATCATTAAAGATGGTTCTTACAATATTGATCAGGGCGTTGGCGTGCGTGCCATCAGCGGCGAAAAAACCGGGTTTGCCTACGCAGACCAGATAAGCCTGCTGGCGCTGGAGCAAAGCGCTCATGCCGCGCGTACTATCGTGCGTGACAGCGGCGATGGCAAAGTAAAAACGCTGGGTGCGGTAGAGCATCAGGCACTCTACACCTCGGTTGATCCATTACAGAGCATGAGCCGGGAAGAGAAACTGGATATTCTGCGTCGTGTTGACCGTGTTGCGCGTGCCGCCGACAAGCGTGTGCAGGAAGTGACGGCGAGCCTGACCGGTGTGTATGAATTGATTCTGGTTGCGGCGACAGATGGAACACTGGCGGCAGATGTTCGTCCCCTGGTACGACTGTCCGTCAGCGTGCAGGTAGAAGAAGACGGCAAACGCGAGCGTGGTGCCAGCGGTGGCGGTGGTCGCTTCGGTTATGACTACTTCCTTGGCGATCTCGATGGTGACGTTCGTGCCGACGCGTGGGCGAAAGAAGCCGTACGTATGGCGCTGGTCAATCTCTCGGCGGTAGCAGCGCCAGCGGGCACATTGCCGGTGGTACTTGGCGCTGGCTGGCCTGGCGTTCTGCTGCATGAAGCGGTCGGTCATGGTCTGGAAGGTGACTTTAACCGCCGTGGCACCTCGGTATTCAGCGGTCACATGGGTGAGCTGGTGGCGTCAGAACTGTGCACCGTCGTTGATGATGGCACGATGGCGGATCGTCGTGGTTCGGTCGCCATTGATGACGAAGGAACGCCGGGTCAGTACAACGTGCTGATTGAAAACGGTATTCTGAAAGGCTATATGCAGGACAAACTGAATGCACGTTTGATGGGCGTGGCGCCAACGGGTAACGGTCGCCGTGAATCTTACGCGCACCTGCCGATGCCGCGTATGACCAACACCTATATGCTGCCGGGGAAATCCACGCCGCAGGAGATCATCGAGTCTGTCGAATACGGTATTTATGCGCCTAACTTTGGCGGCGGCCAGGTGGATATCACTTCTGGGAAATTCGTGTTCTCTACCTCCGAAGCGTATCTGATTGAAAACGGTAAAGTGACCAAACCAGTGAAAGGCGCGACGCTGATTGGCTCCGGTATTGAAGCGATGCAGCAGATTTCGATGGTGGGCAACGACCTGAAACTGGATAACGGAGTGGGTGTTTGCGGTAAAGAAGGACAGAGTCTGCCGGTTGGCGTGGGCCAGCCGACGCTGAAGGTGGATAACCTGACCGTAGGTGGCACCGCGTAACATCATGATGTAAGCCCGATAAGCACCCGTGCTATCGGGCATCTTGCCGGATGCGGCGTCAACGCCTTATCCGGCCAGGACTTTTTTACTTCTCTTTTCCCCGGCCGTACATTCCCTGAAACAGTTGCGCCACATCGACAAAATAATCGGTCAGATAGTTAATCACCACCTGCACTTTGAGCGGCAGCTTATCCTTTTCGGTATATAACGCATACACCGGACGTGGATCTGACTGGTAGCGGGGGAGCAGGATCTCCACTTCGCCGCGGTTGATCTCGTTGATAACCCACATCAGCGGTACATAAGCAATGCCCGCGCCTGCCGCCAGCCAGCGCACCAGTGTCATCGGATCGTTGGTCACAAAACGTCCCTCTGGGATCAGACGGGTAGAAATCCCCTCAGGGGCAATTAATTCGAACTCATTATCCGGACGAACACTGTATTCCAACCACGAATGATTGCTGAGATCGGCGGGTTTCTCCGGGACACCAAACTGGGCGAGATAACTTTTTGCCGCGCAGACCACCATCGGCATAGCCCCCAGACGACGCGAAAAAAGGCTGGAGTCCTGCAGGGCGCCCACGCGGATAACCACGTCCAGACCGTCGGCAATCAGGTCGGGTGCCGGTATTCCTGTCACCAGATTTACCGTCAGCCCAGGATACTCTTTGAGCATTTTTGCGGTCAGTCCGGCGAGGACATTTTGTGCCATGGTTGAAGAACAACCAATGCGCAGCGTGCCGATGGGCGTGTTGTTAAAAGCATACAGTTGCTCGTGAACATCTTGCGCTTCGTGCAGCATTCGGCGGCAACCCTGATAATAAATTTTACCCGCCTCGGTAAGCCCAATGCTGCGTGTGCTGCGGTTTAGCAGCTTAACCTGCAACTCATCTTCCAGTTTGGATACCGTCTGGCTTATCGATGAAACGCTCATTTGCAACTGTCTTGCGGCGGCGGTGAAAGAGCCCAGTTCGACAACTTTGGCGAACACCGACATTCGTTTTAATCGTTCCATTGTTCACTCTGGCTTAAAAGTGATTTAGATCACATAATATAGATAACAGCATAACAGTTACGCTAATATATTATTATTCAAATAACAGCTATGTCGCTCTCGCCTGGCTCATCCTTGCCCTTCTCTGCGGTGACATACGCTAAATAATCGATCACCTGCACTCTCTTAAGCTACCAAGGTCAACATGAGTCTGTTTCCCGTTATCGTGGTGTTTGGTTTGTCCTTCCCACCGATTTTTTTCGAATTGCTTTTGTCACTGGCGATTTTCTGGCTGGTGCGCCGGGTGTTAGTTCCGACTGGCATCTATGATTTTGTCTGGCATCCGGCTCTGTTTAACACCGCGCTGTATTGCTGCCTTTTCTATTTAATATCGCGCCTTTTCTATTTAATATCGCGCCTGTTCGTTTGAGGTTGAAGTGAAAACACTAACAAAAAAACTCTCCCGTACGGCTATAACTCTCGTACTGGTCATTCTGGCCTTTATCGCTATTTTCCGCGCATGGGTCTATTACACCGAGTCACCGTGGACGCGTGATGCACGTTTTAGTGCTGATGTCGTCGCCATTGCACCGGATGTCGCGGGTCTTATCACCAATGTTAACGTCCATGATAACCAACTGGTGAAAAAGGATCAGGTCCTGTTCACTATCGATCAGCCACGTTATAAAAAAGCCCTCGAACAGGCTGAAGCGGACGTCGCTTATTATCAGGTACTGGCACAGGAAAAACGCCAGGAAGCCGGTCGTCGTAACCGACTGGGCGTGCAGGCAATGTCTCGTGAAGAGATTGACCAATCAAACAACGTACTGCAAACCGTATTACACCAGTTGGCGAAAGCTCAGGCGACTCGCGATCTGGCAACACTAGATCTCGAACGAACCGTTATTCGAGCGCCGGCAGATGGCTGGGTGACTAACCTGAACGTCTATACCGGTGAATTTATTACCCGCGGATCGACAGCGGTAGCACTGGTAAAACAGCACTCATTCTATGTACTGGCTTATATGGAAGAGACTAAGCTGGAAGGTGTACGTCCTGGGTATCGCGCTGAGATCACCCCGCTTGGCAGTAATAATGTGTTGAAAGGCACCGTCGATAGCGTGGCGGCAGGCGTGACAAATGCCAGCAGCACACGGGATGCGAAAGGTATGGCAACCATCGATTCTAATCTTGAATGGGTTCGTCTGGCGCAGCGCGTGCCGGTGCGTATTCGTCTTGACGATCAACAGGGAATGATGTGGCCGGCCGGTACTACGGCTACCGTCGTTATTACCGGTAAGCAGGATCGCGATGCCAGCCAGGAGTCGTTCTTCCGTAAAATGGCGCACCGTCTGCGCGAGTTTGGTTAATTGTGATGGGTATTTTCTCCATTGCCAATCAGCATATCCGCTTTGCGGTAAAGCTGGCATGCGCCATTGTACTGGCGTTATTTGTTGGCTTTCATTTCCAGCTTGAGACCCCTCGTTGGGCAGTCCTGACCGCAGCCATTGTGGCGGCAGGCCCAGCCTTTGCCGCCGGTGGAGAACCTTATTCAGGCGCTATCCGCTACCGCGGTATGCTGCGTATTGTTGGGACATTTATTGGCTGTATTGCCGCGCTGATCATTATCATCAGTATGATCCGTGCGCCGCTATTGATGATCCTGGTGTGCTGTATCTGGGCCGGTTTTTGTACCTGGATCTCTTCACTGGTAAAGATCGAAAACTCCTATGCCTGGGGGCTTTCGGGTTACACGGCGCTGATTATCGTCATTACCATTCAGGCGGAGCCTCTGCTGACGCCACAATTTGCGCTCGAACGCTGCAGCGAGATTGTGATGGGGATTGTCTGCGCTATCATCGCCGACCTACTCTTTTCGCCCCGTTCAGTGAAACAGGAGATAGATGTCGAGTTGGACAGCCTTCTGGTGGCGCAATATCAGCTTATGCAGCTGTGTATAAAGCATGGTGATAGCGAAGAGGTGGACAAGGCCTGGGGCACTTTAGTTCGTCGTACGGCGGCGCTGGAAGGTATGCGCAGCAACCTGAACATGGAATCCTCACGCTGGGTGCGCGCCAATCGTAGGCTCAAAGCGTTGAACACACTGTCACTGACGCTTATTACTCAGTCCTGCGAAACCTATCTTATCCAGAATACGCGACCAGAACTGATTACAGATACTTTCCGCGAGTTGTTTGATACACCGGTTGAAACGGTGCAGGACGTACATAAACAACTGAAGCGGATGCGCCGTGTGATTGCCTGGACCGGTGAGCGTGATACGCCGGTGACGATTTATAGCTGGGCCGGCGCGGCGACGCGCTACCTGCTGTTGAAACGCGGCGTGGTCAGCAATACCAAAATCAGTGCAATAGAAGAAGAGATCCTGCAGGGCGAGCCGGTGGTGAAAGTGGAATCCGCTGAACGTCACCATGCAATGGTCAACTTCTGGCGTACTACGCTGTCCTGTGTGCTGGGAACCTTATTCTGGTTGTGGACCGGCTGGACATCAGGTAGTGGCGCGATGGTAATGATAGCGGTCGTCACCTCGTTGGCCATGCGTTTGCCTAACCCCCGTATGGTAGCCATCGACTTTATCTATGGCACGCTGGCAGCATTACCGTTGGGGGCGCTCTATTTTTTGGTAATTATCCCCAATACCCAGCAAAGCATGTTATTGCTGTGTCTGAGTCTGGCGGTGCTGGGATTCTTTCTGGGTATCGAGGTGCAAAAGCGGCGTCTGGGCTCAATGGGGGCGCTGGCGAGCACCATTAACATCATCGTGCTGGATAACCCGATGACGTTCCACTTTAGCCAGTTCCTCGACAGTGCACTGGGGCAGATTGTCGGCTGCGTATTGGCGTTTATCGTTATTCTGCTGGTGCGGGATAACTCGCGTGACAGAACAGGTCGTGTGTTGCTTAACCAGTTTGTGTCGGCAGCGGTCTCCGCAATGACCACCAATGTTGTGCGCCGTAAAGAAAATCACCTTCCGGCGTTGTATCAGCAGCTGTTTTTACTGATGAACAAATTCCCCGGCGATCTGGCAAAGTTCCGCCTGGCACTGACGATGATTATTGCTCACCAGCGTTTACGTGATGCGCCTGTACCGGTAAACGACAATTTATCGACGTTTCATCGCCAGCTTCGCCGTACTGCCGATCATGTTATTTCTGCAGTCAATGATGACAAACGCCGACGCTACTTTAGTCAGTTGCTGGAGGAACTTGATATCTACCAGGAAAAATTAACGCTCTGGGAAGCCCCGCCTCAGGTGACGGAACCAGTGAAACGACTCACGGGAATGTTGCACAAATACCAGCATGCACTGACCAGCAATTCATAAATCATCTAACCGGAAGAGGATATTTCTTCCGGTTTCAGTTTTACCGCCCCTGTAATGTCATGATAAACGCGTTCATTAATGTGGAAAGCGGTTCGTCGTACCAGTAGGCATAAAGATCGGCTGGAATAGTGTCATTCAACGGTAAGAAACGAACGCCTGGCCAGTGGATCAATCCGCAGGTTTCTGGCAGCAAAGAGAGGCCCATTCCTGCGCTAACCAGCGCCAGCGCGGTTTGCGGTTCGTTAACCTGGTGGGTAATCAGAGGATAAAATCCTACCTCAACACAGCGGTCATGTACCTGACGGGCGAAATTGCTTTGATTAAATGAAAGCGAAATGATGGGGCGTTCAGCGAGCATCGCCAGTGAGACGCTTTGGTGTTGGCAGAGAGGATCGTGTTCAGGTACGGCGAGAGCAACCGCTTCGCGGGAAATCAATTGGCTACGAATATTCGTCTCGGATTGGGGCAGTACGTTCCGGCTAATCGCGATATCAATCGTCCGGGCATGCAAGGCTTCAATTTGCTGATGTTGGGAAAGCTCCTGCAAGCTCCAGTTTACGTACGGCTGTTGCTTTTTAAAGCCCTTTAGACGCGTAAGCAGCGTCCCCCACAGTGCGCTACCGACTATCCCAATGTTGAAATGTTGATGTTCGCTACGGCCAATCTGTCGCACATAATTGAGGGATTGATCGGTGGTACTCAGGATACGATCGACTTCCGTTTTCAATACCTGCCCGGCTCGCGTGAGAACCACTTTACGGCTGGTACGTTCAAATAGTGTCGTTTCAAGGATCTCTTCCAGTTCTTTAATCTGCATACTCAACGGTGGTTGAGAGATGTTTAACCGGGCCGCGGCCCGGCCAAAGTGCAGCTCGTCAGCGAGAACCTGAAAATAACTCAATGTTCGAAGACGAATTCGGCTATTGGCCTGGAGATCAATCATGCTGGTTACGCGTAAGAGAGGGAGAGAAACGGCATCATGCCGTCCTCCCCAAAGCTTGTCAAACCGCAGCGGATGTCGAGCGGGCGAGACGCTCGGCCTGGCTGCAGGCAACAGCGATAACCAGCGTCAGCAGTAACACACAATAGGCGACAGTTGACGTATTCACCGCCCCCTGCAGACCAAGGTGGCTGTTTACCATGGAGGATACGCTGGCAAACAGTAGCGTGCCCACTGTGCCGCACGTCAACAAGGCGGAGATCAAGGTTGGTGAACTGCGGCTCACCTGCAGTGAGCCATAGCTCATCAGGCCGGAGAATAAACCGGAGTTAAAGAAACCAAACACGCCGCACGCGACCAGAATCAGCGTGGTATTGTTGCTGTTGGCAATCAGCGCAATGGAGACCAGACCAATGCTTGCGCAGATCAGCAGGAAAGTGCGCAGCTTCATCCACTTCACGGTGAACTGATTCAGGAACAGGCCAATGGCTTTCGTCACCCAATACACAGTAGTGAACAGCGCGGCATCCTGCGCCTGAAGTGTAAAACGCGATTGCAGGTAGCCCGGTGTCCACATGGTAAAAATGGGTTCAGCCAGCAGGAAAGCAAAGAGAGTAAAACAGATTAAATAGACGGAGATCCCCCAGGGTTCTGACTCTTCCGTTTTCTCGTGTCGCTGCGGCTGCGCAACCTCTGTCGATGGGAAGCGACAACGCAGGGTAAGTGCCAACATCAGCGCGCCCAGACCGCCCATAATCCCATACATCGCAATCCAACTGGCACCCAGTTTAAACATCCAGGCTAACAGTAAAGAAAGGGTTGCTCCGGCAAAGCTGAAAAAGAAATCGGTAAAAATCAGGCTGGAAGAGCGGCTCTTTTCATCGGGATTAATACGGACCACCAGATAACTGCCGATGGTCATAAACACGCCCCCGCAGGCACCAATGCCGGCCACTGCAACGCTAAACAGTGTTAAGGTTGGTTGGATAAAAAGCACGGCGCTGATAATCACGGTGAGCGTTGCAGCAATAACTAATGGTTTTTTCAGCCCCCATTTTTTCATCAGAATGCCGCCAAGCATAATAGGCACAAACATGCCGATGTTCATCAAGGTAAAGACCTGCCCGATAAAGCTGGGGTCTTTATGAAAAGCGGCACACAGTGGCCCAAGCACAATCCCCAGTGTCGACACCAGTGCGCCAACAAAGTAATAGCTCAGGTACGAAACGGCATTGAGATTTGCGCGAGAAAACTGATTGTCTGGCATAACTTTTCTCCAGACGGAGCAGGGCGACCTGTCCGTCTACGGAACCACGATCAGGCGTACTGTTTGAGGAACTGGCTGATCAAACGAATAAAATCTTCGGTCACCATGGCTGCGCATTTCAGCGTTTGTTCATGGGAAAGCTCAACATCACTGAGGCCTTCAGCCATATTCGTGATGGCTGAAACGGCCAGTACTTTCAGGCCACAATGGCGTGCAGCTATCACTTCCGGTACCACCGACATACCGACCACATCGCCGCCCATACGTTGCATCATGCGAATCTCCGCAGCCGTCTCAAAATTAGGGCCAGGATAAGAGACGAAAACCCCTTCATGAAGCGTGATACCCAACTGCTCTGCGGCACCGTGAAGCTGCTGGCGCAGCTCGCGATCGTATGCGTTAGCGAGGCTAAAGAAGCGAGGACCAAAGCGTTCATCGTTCGGCCCGACAAGTGGGGTAGATGGCATGGTGTTGATGTGATCGTTGAGGGCAACCAGACTACCTGCAGGAATATCTACGTTCAGTGAACCCGCGGCGTTGGTACAGAATAAAAATTCGCAGCCCAACAGTTTAAAGGTACGCACGGCATGGGTCATGATGCCCATTCCCAGCCCTTCATAAAAATGCCCACGTCCCTTCATGCAGATGAGGTCGATGCCATAAAGCGTCCCCATCACCACTTCCCCGGCATGGCCGATTACGGTGCTGACCGGAAACCCAGGTAATTGTTGATATGAAAGCGTGGTTTTATTTTCCATGCGATCGGCAAGCGCCCCCAGACCTGACCCAAGTATCAGAGCGATACGTGGATGAAAATTGGGTTTTGCTGCACGCAGAATTTCAGCCGCTTCATACGGGGTATCGTTGACAACAGACATGGACATATCGACTCCAGAGACTATTCAGTTGCAGGCATTTTGTGGAGGCTTCAATTACAAATCCAATATGATAAGTGCGGTTATTAATATGATTTTCATATTGAAAATATCATATCGATATCGGACCTATTATTTTTCAGAACGTTATGGCCAACGTGTTTCATACTGTTTCTGAAACGCAGTCATAGTCTTGCACAAAAATGTGACGTACCTCTCTTTATCTAAACAGTGAACAATTCATTCCTGGCGTATTGCGCACACTGAGGCAGCGCTATACTTAAGACGAGCATTTAGCTGGGGTGATAAACGATGCCTGGACCGCAGGAACATAAAATTTTGCTGGCGGGATACACGGGAAACAGGTTGAGGAAGACCCTGCATATCGGTGGTCTGTAGAGTAACTGGCGTCGGGATGGTGGCTATAGATGAATATCTATACGTTTGATTTTGACGAAATTGAAAATCAGAGTGATTTCTACCGTGAGTTTGCACGTACATTTGGCCTGGCCCGGGAAAAGGTGGTTGATTTAGATTCTTTGTGGGAGGTTGTGGTTGGGGAAGTCTTGCCGTTACCTCTGGAAATCGAATTTGTCCATTTACCGGATAAGTTACGCAGGCGATATGGCGCGCTGATTTTACTGTTCGATGAAGCAGAAGAAGAGCTCGAAGGGCAGTTACGCTTTAACGTTCGCCACTCAAAACAGGCATAAAAAAGCCCCCGGCAGGCGGGGGCAAGTCGTCGGACTAGACGACGAGGGTTTATTTGTACAATTCTGCGGTTGCATGCCAGTGAGCACCTTCACGGAGTTCAGTGACACGATAGCTGCTGGCGCCCGCTTTTTCTGCTTTAGCGGCGATTGCCTGACGCATATCCATTGGTGAGCTACCGATCTGAGACACAGAGATAGTACCCATGGATTGCAGATTCTGTGCTTCTTGCGAGTTCACCTGATTAACAGCGGCGCTTGCACCGAAAGAGAGAACTGAGAGAAGACTTAAAGTTGCAACAGTGGTTTTGATTTTCATGATATTTACCTCGTCGAATTCTTTTATTAGGGGTCTTTGTTTCGTGACCCTCATCACAAAATCAAGTATACACTAATCACGCGATAAATTAATACCACGCTAATTGTTTCCATGGTAATTGGGTGTTAAGAAAAGTATTTTTTATAACTATATGGAATTAAAAATACAGATTAGAGCTTCTTCTTGAAAAGAAAATTAATAAATTCATACTGATACAATATTTTGCAAATTGTGCGTTTTTGATGAGTGTCATTCACCTCGTGAATGTGTTTTGGCGGTGAAACGCACTATTTGTTAAATGTTCGGTAGTGGAAAACTGAGGAGGGGAACAGAAAAGAGAGATTTTTCCCCCGCCACAGGGCGTGACGGGGAAGGGAATTACAGTTCTTGTTCAAACAGTTCCAGAATGGCTTCGTACAGGTCTTTTACCGTAAAACCTTTGGCCGGTGTGGTGAAGATGGTATCGTCACCCGCAATCGTGCCAAGAATACCTTCTGCTTTACCCAGTGAATCCAGCAGGCGAGCAATCAGCTGCGCAGCCCCTGGGCTGGTATGAATAACGACAACGGCATCGTTGTAGTCGATATCCAGCACCAGATTTTTCAACGGGCTTGATGTTGTCGGGACGCCCAGCTCTGCAGGCAGGCAGTACACCATTTCCATTTTCGCATTGCGTGTACGCACGGCACCAAACTTGGTCAGCATGCGTGAAACCTTGGACTGGTTGATATTATCAAAGCCCTGATCCTGCAACGCGAGGACGATTTCGCCCTGAGAGCTGAATTTTTCTTCTTTAAGTAGCGCTTTAAACGCCTTAACTAATTCTTCTTGTTTAGCCGAGCTTCGCATAAGTCACCCGTAATATGGCGGTAGAAACAACATTATTGTGCATACAGATGAATTTTTATGCAAACGGTCTGCCTCGTTCAAGGCTGAAATAATGTTATGAAAGAGCGGGATTTTATCAAATTTCGTTATCAAGAAACATGCCTGTGTCACGGCTCGCAAATAAGATTAAAAGTAAATTAAATGTTATCAAATTGATGTTGTTTTGAGAGGGCTGTAGGGTATATTGTCAGCACCTGTTGGAAAGTTGCTCTACTGTGCGAGTGGTTTTGAATTACGTAACTTAGGTTTTATTTTACGTAAGTTAAATGCATAAAAGCCAAATTTGCGTGACTACGCATTCTTGAAGCGTGGTTATTGAATTCATTGGATTTGTGAATTAAGGTCGCCGCCGCGGAGCAATAGACATTTTGCTTATCAATATAATAAGGAGTTTAGGATGAAAGTTGCAGTCCTCGGCGCTGCTGGTGGTATCGGTCAGGCGCTAGCATTACTGTTAAAAACCCAACTGCCTTCAGGTTCAGAACTCTCCCTGTACGACATCGCTCCAGTAACTCCTGGTGTGGCCGTTGATTTGAGCCATATCCCTACTGCTGTGAAAATCAAAGGCTTCAGCGGTGAAGATGCGACCCCTGCACTGGAAGGTGCTGACGTGGTGCTGATTTCTGCGGGTGTTGCGCGTAAACCAGGTATGGACCGTTCTGACCTGTTTAACGTGAATGCTGGCATCGTGAAGAATCTGGTGCAGCAGGTTGCTACAACCTGTCCGAAAGCGTGTATCGGTATCATCACTAACCCAGTGAACACGACCGTTGCTATTGCTGCTGAAGTGCTGAAAAAAGCAGGCGTATACGATAAGAACAAACTGTTTGGCGTGACTACGCTGGACATCATCCGCTCCAACACCTTTGTGGCGGAACTGAAAGGCAAGCAGCCTGGCGATGTTGAAGTCCCGGTTATCGGTGGACACTCAGGTGTGACCATTCTGCCGCTGCTGTCACAAATTCCTGGCGTAAGCTTCACAGAACAAGAAGCGGCTGACCTGACTAAACGTATCCAGAACGCGGGTACTGAAGTAGTGGAAGCAAAAGCCGGTGGCGGGTCTGCAACCCTGTCTATGGGTCAGGCTGCAGCACGTTTCGGTCTGTCACTGGTTCGTGCGCTGAGCGGCGAAAAAGGTGTGGTGGAATGTGCTTACGTTGAAGGCGACGGCCAATATGCTCGCTTCTTCTCTCAGCCGCTGCTGCTGGGCAAAAATGGCGTAGAAGAACGTCAGTCCATCGGTAAACTGAGCGCGTTCGAACAAAGCTCGCTGGAAGGCATGCTGGACACGCTGAAGAAAGATATCACCCTGGGCGAAGAGTTCGTTAAGTAAAACGCCAGGGGAGGCCAGCGTGTATTTGTTGGCCTGATAAGCGTAGTGCCATCAGGCATTACATGCTAACTCCCTATGATATCGCCTAATAGAAACCGGAGCATATATTGTGCTCCGGTTTTTTTATGGCAAGTGAGAGGTAGACGTAGCGTTAATTGGTGGCAGGGTATTCCTGAATCGTTACCTGCAGCGTCAATTGCTTATCATCGCGCATCACAACCACTGAGATAACCGAACCGGGGCGAATCTCTGCGACCTGATCCATGGTCTCCAGCGCTGATACTGCCGGTTTATTATTTACCGAAATGATGAGATCGTTGACCTGAATTCCGGCCTGGGCTGCCGGACCATCCGGAGCCACTTCGTTTACGACAATCCCCTGAATTTGATCCATGCCGCTACCTTGTGCGTGCAGCGGTGCAATTTCACGCCCGCTGATGCCGATGTAGCCACGAATAACGCGCCCGTCGCGAATCAGCTTATCCATGATTTTCGTCGCCAGTTGAAACGGAATGGCAAAGCCAATCCCTTCCGGCGTTTCACCATCATTGCTCTTATCAAACGACAGTGTGTTAATCCCCATCAACTCACCCAGCGAGTTAACCAGCGCACCGCCGGAGTTACCGTGGTTAATGGAGGCATCCGTCTGCAGGAAGTTTTGCCGACCTGTTGGGTTCAGGCCAATACGCCCCGTGGCGCTGATGATCCCCTGAGTGATTGTTTGCCCAAGGTTGTACGGGTTACCGATGGCAAGCACGACATCGCCAATATGCGGTACACGTTTGTTATTAATCGGGATCGTTGGTAGTCCGCCCGCTGCGTTGATTTTCAACACTGCAAGGTCGGTTAAGGTATCAGAGCCAACAAGCAGCGCTTCAAAGACACGTCCATCCTGCAACGCGACGATGATTTGGTCGGCGTCATTAATGACATGCTTGTTGGTGATGATATAGCCGCGCTGATCCATGATAACGCCTGAACCGAGCGTGCGGATCTCAAGCTGGTTATGCGTCGTGCTGTTCATACTGCGGTTGTACACGTTGACCACGGCAGGCGCAGCACGGCGAACTGCCGGGTTATAACTGGCAGGAGTTTCATCTGTGCTGTCGAACTGTGGTGCGGTAAGCGTATTAATTTTTCGCAGAGAGGGCATCGCGGCCAGCAGAATGGCGCCGACGATTAAACCAATCGCGACCGAACGTAAAAGCTTCACAAACATGATGGCGGCGTCATTAAAAAAGGGAACGGCAGCAGCATATCACGAGTTTACCGGACATCACACGGGGGGCTGATGTCCGGTTGTCCTGGTTAACGCAAAAGCAGGTAAATACTCTCGTTACCACGAACGACCTGCAGAGCAATGATTGACGGTTTCGTTTCCAGCACTTTGCGCATTTCGGCAATCGAGTTCACCCGATCGCGGTTAACGGCGATGATGACGTCATCTTTATGCAGGCCGGCCTGTGCGGCTGGGCTACTTTTCTCAACGTTATCAATTCTAATGCCTTTGGTACCGTCTTTTAGCTGCCCGTCGCTGAGCGTGGCACCTTGTAATGCCGGTGCAATCATTTCCGCACTGGCGGAAGATGATGTACTGGTATCCAGCGTCACTTCAACTTCCAGTGGTTTACCGTTACGCAGCAGGCCCAGTTTGACTTTGGTCCCCGGTTCGGTTGTCGCAATACGCGAACGCAGTTCGGCGAAACTACTGAGCGGTTTGCCATTTAGACTGGTAATCACGTCACCGGATTTCACGCCCGCTTTGGCGGAACCAGAGTTAGGCAGAACTTCGCTGACAAACGCGCCACGTTGTACATCCAGTTTGAATGCTTTAGCGATATCAGCGGTCATTTCAGTACCTTTAATACCTAACAGACCACGTTTGATTTCGCCAAACTGCATTAATTGCTGCGCCAGCGTACGCGCCATGTTACTGGGGATAGCAAAGCCGATCCCAATGCTGCCGCCGCCAGGTGCGAGAATGGCGGTATTGATACCAATCAGCTCACCATTCAGGTTGAGCAACGCACCGCCGGAGTTACCGCGGTTAATAGACGCATCGGTCTGAATAAAGTTTTCCAGACCTTCCAGGTTCAGACCACTGCGACCCAATGCGGAGACGATCCCTGAGGTTGCCGTTTGTCCCAACCCAAACGGGTTGCCGACGGCGACAGCAAAGTCACCTACGCGCAGTTTGTCGGAGTCGGCGATAGCGATTTGTGTCAGGTTGCTGGGATGCTGTATTTGCAGCAGGGCGATATCGCTCTGATCGTCGCTACCGATGAGTTTGGCATCGAACTCGCGCCCATCGTTCAGCTGAACGCTAATTTTTTGCGCCTGATTAATAACGTGGTTGTTGGTCAGAACATAGCCCTTGGCAGCGTCAATGATGACGCCTGAACCCAGTCCTTCGAATGGCTGCGAGGGCTGATCGGGCAGCTCATCGCCAAAAAACTTTTTGAATTCTTCCGGGACTTTTTGCCCTTGAACGGCGGTGCCCTCGACTCTCACGCTAACCACGGCAGGTAACACTTTTTCCAGCATGGGGGCGAGGCTGGGGAGCGCTGCCTGACCGGGTACCTGGCCGGGAATCGACGCAATGGCCTGGAATGGCGCCGAGAGAGTTAACCCGACACTTAACGCTAATGCACTCAACAGCTGGGTTTGTTTTTTCATGGATCCTGCTCTCGTACCTTGAGTAAACGGAAGATGATTCAAAACAGTTTGATGTTATTGAATTTTCGGTTTGGTCACAATGAGGCTAACGACTAAATAATAGCTGGGACGGGAAGAGAAGCGGAGGGCGCAATTGCTGCGCCCCATAAATTTCTTAACGATGTGCAGTTAGTCGCGCTTTGCGCCACTACGCAGCAGGCCGGAAGCCCCTTCGGAATAGTCACGCGGCATCTGAACCGGTGCCTGATCGTTACCCGCTTCAGACTCAGCCAGACGATTGCGGAATGGGTTGTTTTCCGCTGACATGCCCGGCAGCAGGCTGCTGGAGCTTTTCGCCATATGCTGATAGATCTGACGATAATCGTCAGCCATGTTATCCAGTAGCTCAGCGCTGCGGGCAAAATGACTCACCAGCTCTTCGCGGTACTCTTCCAGTTCAGCTTTGTTCTTTTCCAGTTCGTACTGTAATGCCTGCTGTTGGCGTAATTTACGATTACCAAAACGCATGGCTACAGCACCAATAATGATACCGACGACTAACCCAATTAGCGCATATTCCCAGGTCATGAACATCTCCCGTTGTCTTTTGTTTCCGTAGGGTGTTGGCTTTAGGCTCCATGCCTGCGCCTGATTATGCCACTATAACCGCTAATCCCGTAGAAGTGGAATCCCGTGTTTATATCACGTAATGTAGAACGGCCTTTTTTTCGTCAACCGTGAGCGACGGCACATCGATTCTCAAGGAATAACAATAACATCATGCAAAGCCTTTCCCCGACATCGCGATACCTGCAGGCCCTTAACGACGGCAGTCATCAACCCGACAATGTACAAAAAGAAGCGGTGAATCGACTGGAAACGATTTACCAGGAGCTCACCACGATTGCACCTCCAGCGGCGCAGGAGAGTGGACTGATGGCCCGCTTTGGTAAATTGCTGGGTAAACGTGAGCCGAAGGAAAACACGCCGGTGCGTGGTCTGTATATGTGGGGGGGCGTAGGGCGCGGAAAAACCTGGCTGATGGATTTGTTCTACCATAGCCTGCCTGGCGCACGTAAACAGCGTTTGCACTTTCACCGCTTCATGCTGCGCGTGCATGAAGAACTGACGGCTCTGCAAGGCCAGAGCGACCCGTTGGAAGTGATTGCTGACCGCTTCAAAGCCGAAACCGATGTGCTGTGCTTTGATGAATTTTTTGTCTCGGATATTACTGACGCCATGCTGCTCGGTGGCTTAATGAAGGCGCTATTTGCTCGCGGCATTACGCTGGTGGCAACGTCCAATATTCCGCCTGATGAACTGTATCGTAACGGTTTGCAACGTGCGCGCTTCCTTCCCGCGATCGACGCTATTAAACAGTATTGCGATATCATGAACGTGGATGCCGGCGTTGACTACCGGTTGCGTACGTTAACCCAGGCACACTTATGGCTGTCCCCGCTTAATGATGAAACGCAGCGGCAGATGGATAAGCTTTGGCTGGCCTTAGCGGGAGCGAAAGGCGATCATGCGCCGACGCTGGAGATTAACCATCGCCCGATGCAGACGCTGGCCGTTGAGAACCAAACGCTGGCGGTATCATTCACTACGCTGTGCGTCGATGCCCGCAGCCAGCACGATTACATCGCGTTATCGCGCCTGTTTCACACGGTGCTGCTGTCTGATGTACCGGTAATGACGACGCTGATGGAAAGTGAAGCACGGCGCTTTATCGCGCTGGTTGATGAATTCTACGAACGCCACGTTAAGCTGGTGGTCAGCGCCGCAGCGCCTTTATATGAAATCTACCAGGGCGAGCGCCTGAAGTTTGAATTCCAGCGTTGTTTATCGCGTTTGCAGGAGATGCAAAGCGAGGAGTATCTGAAGCGGGAACATTTAGCCGGTTAAACCTGCCGCAAATCACATAAAGGGGTCGATCTTTGACCCTGACTTCTCTATAATCTTGCGACCCCACGTTACGAGAGAGTTTTTTTCCCAAAACTTTCTATGCGCCGGCATAGGCTATTCGAAGGGGTAGGTTTGCTGGACAATGTCGTGTGAACCTCAACTGACAAAACGTTTGGGTGTTCACCAACGTGTAACTTATTTATTTGGGTAAGCTTTTAATGAAAACTTTTACAGCTAAACCAGAAACCGTAAAACGCGACTGGTATGTTGTTGACGCGACCGGTAAAACTCTGGGCCGTCTGGCTTCCGAACTGGCTCTGCGCCTGCGCGGTAAGCACAAAGCGGAATACACTCCGCACGTAGATACTGGTGATTACATCATCGTTCTGAACGCTGACAAAGTTGCTGTAACCGGCAACAAGCGTACTGACAAAGTGTACTATCACCACACCGGCCACATCGGTGGTATCAAACAAGCGACCTTTGAAGAGATGATTGCTCGCCGTCCTGAGCGTGTGCTTGAAATCGCGGTTAAAGGCATGCTGCCAAAAGGCCCGCTGGGTCGTGCTATGTTCCGTAAACTGAAAGTTTACGCTGGCAACGAGCACAACCACGCGGCACAGCAACCGCAAGTTCTTGACATCTAATCGGGATTATAGGCAATGGCTGAAAATCAATACTACGGCACTGGTCGCCGCAAAAGTTCCGCAGCTCGCGTTTTCATCAAACCGGGCAGTGGTAAAATCGTAATCAACCAACGTTCTCTGGAACAGTACTTCGGTCGTGAAACTGCCCGCATGGTAGTTCGTCAGCCGCTGGAACTGGTCGACATGGTTGAGAAACTGGATCTGTACATCACTGTTAAAGGTGGTGGTATCTCTGGTCAGGCTGGTGCGATCCGTCACGGTATCACCCGCGCTCTGATGGAGTACGACGAATCCCTGCGTGGCGAACTGCGTAAAGCTGGCTTCGTTACTCGTGATGCTCGTCAGGTTGAACGTAAGAAAGTCGGTCTGCGTAAAGCACGTCGTCGTCCGCAGTTCTCCAAACGTTAATTGCTTTCTGCTTCGGCAGATTACAATTTGCGAAAAAACCCGCCTCGGCGGGTTTTTTTATGATTTTCATCCGCCCAAAATCACGGTAATACGCTGATTGCCACCTCTTTTTCCCCATTTCCAGAATCGACTCACCACAAAGGTCACAAAATCTGGTAAACTATCATCCAATTTTCTGCCCAAATATCCGGTATTGTTCATTTTTTGTTTGTATTTTGAACAGTAATGACTTTCCCGAATCTGGGTGACATCACTTCTGGCTGGCCACTAAGTGGCTGGTAGCAGTAAAAATTCTGAATATACCTGGAGGTTTTCATGGCTGTCGCTGCCAACAAACGTTCGGTAATGACGCTGTTTTCTGGTCCTACTGACATCTATAGCCATCAGGTCCGCATCGTGCTGGCTGAAAAAGGTGTTAGTTTCGAGATTGAGCACGTGGAAAAGGACAATCCACCGCAGGATCTGATCGACCTCAACCCGAATCAGAGCGTCCCGACACTGGTGGATCGTGAGCTGACCCTGTGGGAATCTCGCATCATTATGGAATACCTGGATGAGCGTTTCCCGCATCCTCCGCTGATGCCGGTTTACCCGGTTGCGCGTGGTGAGAGCCGCCTGTACATGCAGCGTATTGAAAAAGACTGGTACACGCTGATGAATGTCATCGTGAATGGTTCCGCATCTGAAGCCGATGTTGCACGTAAGCGTCTGCGTGAAGAGCTGCTGGCAATTGCCCCTGTCTTTGGTCAAAAACCCTATTTCCTGAGCGATGAGTTCAGCCTGGTAGATTGCTACCTGGCACCGCTGCTGTGGCGTTTACCGCAGTTGGGTATTGAATTCAACGGCGCAGGTTCGAAAGAACTGAAAGGGTATATGACTCGCGTCTTTGAACGTGACTCTTTCCTGGCTTCTCTGACTGAGCCTGAACGTGAAATGCGTCTGGGCCGGGGTTAACCTGTATGGATTTGCCACAGCTAACGCCACGCCGTCCGTATCTGCTGCGCGCATTCTATGAGTGGTTGCTGGACAACCAGCTCACGCCGCACCTGGTGGTGGATGTGACGCTCCAGGACGTGCAGGTTCCGATGGAATATGCACGTGATGGGCAAATTGTTTTGAATATTGCACCGCGTGCAGTTGGGAACCTGGAACTGGCTAACGATGAAGTGCGTTTCAACGCGCGCTTTGGTGGTGTGCCGCGTCAGGTTTCTGTGCCGCTGGCTGCGGTTCTGGCTATTTATGCGCGCGAAAATGGCGCGGGTACGATGTTCGAACCGGAAGCCGCTTACGACGAAGATGTCGCCAGCTTGAACGATGACGATAACGACGCGTCGGGTTTTGAGAATGAAACGGTCATGTCCGTTATTGATGGCGATAAGCCAGACAATGCCGACGACAACGACCCGGATGACACGCCACCGCCTCCTCGCGGTGGGCGTCCGGCGCTACGCGTAGTGAAATAATCAAACAGGCCCTTGCGGGCCTGTTTTGCATTCTGCGTCAGATATCAATAAAACAGCGCGATAGTGGCAATCATATTGACCACAAATCCTATCGCCATTGGGATGGCTGTCCGTTTTACGACCTCAAAAGGCGACACGCCAGCAATACCGGATGTCACGACAATCACTGCAGTAATCGGTGAAACCGCACGAGCCAGCGTGGTGGCGAAGTGCATCGGCATAATCATTACGACCGCAGGAATATGCAGCCCCGCAGCAATGTCCGGGATCAGACTGGCGAATGACATAAACGGTGCATTCCCGGATCCCATTACAATTGCGCAGGCGGCGATGACCACGGCCATAATGATCATCACACCGATACCGCCAAGCCCGGAGTGTTCCGCACCTTTAATCACCGCATCGACGGTGCCAATAGTGGTTAAGCCCTTGGCAAAGATCTCACCGGCCACCACCAGTGTGACGACGTTGGCAAACTGCGTTCCCATGCCGTCAAAAAACGCCTGCACATCATCCATAGTCTCACGCAGATTGTGTTTATGAAGAAACTCCACAAACATGGTCAGCGTCAAGCTCATTAACATCACCACAACCAGATTCAACTCTGTCTGCATTAATCCCATATGCGCCAGCAACAGCGAGCCCAACATCAGGAGCAGCGGCATCACTGGTAAAATGGCGTAATAGAGTGGCGGCACATTTTCCAGTGTTTTTTGTTCATTGAAGCCTGTGCTGTCTGGTTGTGTTTTTTGATCAAACCGGCGTTGAACGAAAAAGTGTGCGATGGCGACGGCGATGATGACGCAGGACGCGACAGGAAGTTGGTAGTGGAAGAAATAAGTGGCTATCTTCATCCCCGCAACCTGTGCGGCAAAAATTGAATTGGTTTCCAGAATGCCCCATTCAATCGACATCGAGGTGGCAATGACCGCTACCGCGGATAAACGGCTCACGCCCAGGCTGACCAGCGTTGGGAAGAGTGTAACCATCAGCAGCATGCCCAATCCGGAAGCACTGGTGATGAATTGTGCCATGATTTGACCAATGACATACGTCGCGGCAAGTACAATATAGGGTGAGCGGATGTGCTTGAGTGGGCGGCTCAACAGGCTGACCATTGCCCGGCTGGCACCCATCCTATCCATATAGCGGGCATAACCGCCTACTGCCATGATGGACAGCCCAAGACCTGCCGCCCGGTTGGAAAGCATGCGCAGAATTTCATTATAAATATCGACCAGCAGATAACCGCTGCTTTTGTCGCTGGCGACCAGTGCGCCGTACCCCAACCAGACGCCGCAGATCATCAGGAAGATCCCGGCTGCAGCCAGTACTACCTGTGGTTTGTAGTTTTTGAGGATCAGGTAACCCATCGTTAATAAAACGATGACAGAGATAATAATGCCGAACATTTTTTCACTCCATGCCAGAGAAGAAGATAAATCCGGTAATAACGCTGTTTTAAATGCGGATGTTATATTTTTTCTGGTATGTGTTTTGGAGTGGATATCGTGTTTTTATAATCGAGGATTGGTTGTTTTTCGTTTTAAAATAGTAGGTTATGATTAATTTTAAAGATCATGTTCGCAGATTTCATAAAGTTAGTTTTAGCCCTTGGTAATAAAAAATATCTGCTCAATCATTCATGTTGAAATATATGTATTTTATATATCATCTGTATGAGCATATCCATTACGCAGCCGCCCGCTGGCGCGTAAAAAACTGTCGAAAATGGTTGAGGGAGAACTTGAACAGATGTGTTGCAGATTAGCAGTCTGACAGAAAATATTTCGCCATACGTTTTTGCCGCAGGCTGTGAGTCTGCGGCCATGTCCGAAAAGAAAATCTAGCGCTTAAACGTTACCGCTTCTGGCTGCGCCAGGTGGAGTGTTGTCTGGCTTGGCACCGTCTCGGCAATAACCCGCCCATGACGGATGGAATAACGTGCAGGTGTCTGGCGACGAACCGCATCAAACCCATTTTCAGCAGGTAAAATCACCAGGTTAGCGGAGTTCCCAATACTCAAACCGTAGTCCTGTAAGTGCAGGGTTTTCGCGCTGTGGGTGGTGATGAGATTTAGCCCATCGTTGATTTGTCCGTACCCCATCAACTGACACACGTGTAATCCCATATGCAGAACTTGCAGCATATTCGCGGTTCCCAACGGGTACCACGGGTCAAAAACGTCATCATGCCCAAAGCAAACATTGATGTCCGCTTCCAGCATCTCTTTGACGCGGGTGATGCCACGGCGCTTAGGATAGGTGTCAAATCGTCCCTGCAGGTGAATATTCACCAGCGGATTCGCAACGAAGTTAATACCTGACATTTTCAACAGACGGAAAAGGCGGGAAGCATATGCGCCGTTATAGGAATGCATCGCCGTGGTGTGGCTGGCTGTCACGCGCGCTCCCATGCCATCACGATGCGCCAGCGCCGCGACGGTTTCAACAAAGCGCGATTGCTCATCATCAATCTCGTCACAGTGCACATCGATAAGTCGGTCATACTTCTGCGCCAGGGCGAAAGTTTTGTGCAGCGACTCAACGCCATATTCACGCGTGAATTCAAAGTGAGGGATTGCGCCAATGACGTCGGCACCCAATCGCACAGCCTCTTCTAATAGCGCTTCGCCGTTGGGATAAGAAAGAATACCTTCCTGTGGGAACGCTACAATCTGCAGCTCCACCCACGGTGCCACTTCTTGCTTTACTTCAAGCATGGCTTTCAGTGCCGTGAGCGTAGGATCGGAAACGTCTACGTGAGTTCGGACATACTGGATACCGTTGGCCATCTGCCACTTGAGGGTCTGCATGGCGCGGGTTTTCACGTCTTCGTGGGTGAGCATTGCCTTGCGTTCGGCCCAGCGCTCAATACCTTCAAACAACGTACCCGATTGGTTCCAGCTGGGCTCCCCCGCAGTTTGCGTTGTGTCCAGGTGGATGTGTGGTTCAACGAAAGGGGGAATGGCCAACCCGCCTTCGGCATCAAGCACCTCGCCCTGTGGCGCAGATGCTGTTTCCTGGGGATCAATACGGCTAAAACGCCCGTTTTCAATCGTGATTTGCCACAATCCTTCACGCCCCTGCAGACGGGTTTGAGTTAGGGTGATGGTGTTATTCTGCATGACTGACCTCCGGGGATTTTGCAAGGCTACGATTGAAAAGGGGATTCAGCAGGATATAGCTGAATACGCCGCCAAGTACGGCGTTGACCGGCACAATACCAGGGATGTAGTGTCCGGCGGCGATTCCCAGCGCGACGGACAGAATAGCTATCCAGTTGACGGGAATAAACTGTGCTGTGTTGAAGTTGGTGTACCGGCGGTGGTTTAACAGATAATCGGCAATAATCACTCCGCCAATAGGAGGGATCGCCGCCGACAGAAATGTCAGCCAGCCGACAAAGTTATTGTAAAGCCATAATGCGCACAGTGTTCCAATAATGCCGTTGGCCACGGACAACGTGCGGCTGGAAAGGCCGGTAATGTTAGCAAAGCCCAGACCGGAGGCGTACAGCGCGTTGTCATTGGTTGTCCAGATGTTCAGGCCGAGTACGACAATTGCGGGTAGCAGCAGCCCTTGCGCGATCATCACATCTGAGATATCTGCCTGTCCTACCGCGGCGGCTCCGGCTGCGCCGAAGATAAACATCAACGAGTTGCCAAGGAAAAAAGCCACCATGGCAATCAACACTGCGCCTTTGGCATTTCGCCCGAAGCGGACGAAGTCGGCGGTTAAGGTGCCTGCGCTGACAAACGATCCGACGACCAACGCCAGTGCCGTGGAAAAATCCAGCGGTGTCTGCGGCACAATGGCTTTTAAATGATCCAATCCCCCCACATCGCTCACTGCCAGCCAGACAGAGTAACTGCCAAGAATGACGATAGCGGGAACGGCGATGATGGACAAAATGGTAAGTGCCGAGATACCAAAGAAGATGGTCATGGTCATCAGCAGACCGGAAACTGCAATCAGGATATTGACGTCAATACCCGTCGCTTTACCCACCGGGATGGCGAACATTGCCACGCCGACGCCAAACCAGCCTACCTGTGTGCCACCTAATAGCATTGAGGGAAGCCATGAACCTTTTATGCCAAATGAGTAACGTGCGAGGAGGTGGGTAGAGAGACCTGTTTTTGCGCCAATATAACCGAGAAATGCAGTGTAAATACCGAGGAGGAGATTACCGAAGAGAACTGCCAGGAAAAAATCATTATAGGAAAGACCGGTACCGAGTGTGCCTCCGGTCCACATACTGGCTGAAAAGAATGTTAACCCCAACATCACAAACGTCAGTGGTATCACGCCTTTCCGCGCTGCCAGAGGGACAGGGTCCTGGCTATAATT
This sequence comes from Citrobacter sp. R-1.5.2, assembly GCF_035064245.1. Lineage (NCBI taxonomy): Bacteria > Pseudomonadati > Pseudomonadota > Gammaproteobacteria > Enterobacterales > Enterobacteriaceae > Citrobacter > Citrobacter sp. R-1.5.2. Next base: position 56,834 of record NZ_JASEYC010000010.1, read on the forward strand.
GTTGTCCTGCGACACAACGCCTCCTTGAATTTTGCCCAAAAAATCCGCCGCATCATATACACTTCTCAATGTAAAGCAAACGTTTTCGTCTGATTTTTTGTTGATTATTATTCATGGTGTTTATGTATTTCGAGTGTTAAGGCTATCTGCACTGTTTACAAAATGTGTTGTCAGGCTGGCTTAATCGGCAGGTTTGGCGGTATTGCGGCAGGAATTTGGCATCTCATCCACCAGGGCAGATGAGATGCCTGAAGAGGCTGACTTACACTTCCAGGTAATTCATAATTCCGTCAGCCGCTTTACGACCTTCGGCAATGGCTGTGACAACCAGATCCGAACCGCGCACGATGTCGCCACCGGCAAAGATTTTCGGGTTGCTGGTCTGGAAGGCGTTGTCGCTGCGTTCCGGAGCAATAATACGCCCCTGCGAATCCAACTCGACGCTATGTTTTGCCAGCCATCCCATGCTGTGTGGGCGGAAACCAAACGCCAGTACGACGGCATCAGCCGGCACTATATGCTCGGAACCGGCGACGATCTCCGCGCGACGGCGACCTTTCGCATCCGGCTCGCCCATCTCAGTGCGCGCCATTTTCACGCCACACACTTTGCCGTTAGCATTCACCTCAACACCTAAAGGCTGGACGTTGAACTGGAATTCGACGCCTTCTTCACGCGCATTTTTAACTTCGCGTTTCGAACCCGGCATATTCTCTTCATCGCGGCGATAGGCGCAGATAACGTGTGACGCACCCTGACGAACGGAGGTTCGCACGCAGTCCATCGCGGTGTCACCACCACCCAGTACGACAACGCGTTTACCTTCCATGCTGATGTATGGCTCGTCGCTGCTTTCGCCAAAGCCCATCAACTGTTTGGTATTGGCGATCAGGAACGGCAGGGCATCAAAGACGCCATCAGCATCTTCGTTTTCCAGCCCACCACGCATTGACTGATAGGTGCCGACGCCCAGGAACACGGCGTCATAATCCTTCAGTAACGCTTCGAGCTGCACGTCACGGCCCACTTCGACGTTGAGTTTGAACTCGATGCCCATGCCGGTGAAAATTTCACGACGGCGGGTCATCACCTCTTTTTCCAGTTTGAAAGCCGGGATGCCGAAGGTCAGCAGACCCCCAATTTCCGGGTGGCGATCAAACACAACGGCCTTCACGCCGTTACGGGTTAGCACATCCGCACAGGCCAGACCTGCCGGACCCGCACCAATAATGGCGACACGCTTGTCCGTCTGACGAACGCCGGTCATATCCGGACGCCAACCCATTTCGAAGGCTTTATCGTTGATATAGCGCTCGATATTGCCGATGGTCACTGCGCCGAATTCGTCATTCAGCGTACATGAACCTTCGCACAGCCTGTCCTGCGGACAGACACGGCCGCAAACTTCCGGCAGCGTGTTGGTCTGGTGAGACAGCTCTGCGGCTTCAAAGATACGCCCTTCGTTAGCCAGCTTCAGCCAGTTCGGGATGTAGTTATGTACCGGGCATTTCCACTCGCAGTACGGGTTACCGCAGGACAGGCAGCGGTCTGCCTGTGCCTTAGCCTGACCTTCTGAAAATGGCTCGTAAATTTCGATAAACTCGATCTTACGGATCTTCAGCGGTTTCTTTGGCGGATCAACGCGCTGCAGGTCGATAAATTGGTATACGTTCTGACTCATTGCTGCTACCCCTTACTGCGCCTGCACACGCAGCTCAGCTGCGCTACGACTACGGTGACCCAACAGTGCTTTCACATCACTGGACTTTGGTTTTACCAGCGCGAATTTCGCTGAGAACGCTGGCCAGTTCGCCAGGATCTCTTCGCCGTGCGAAGAGCCGGTATGCTGTACGTGTTCGGTAATTAAACCGCGCAGATGCTCTTCGTGGATAGCCAAAGAGTCCACGTTCAATACTTCAACCAGTTCCGGGTTCACGCGTTTGCGGAATTCGCCGTCTTCGTCCAGCACGTAGGCAAAGCCGCCTGTCATACCTGCACCGAAGTTAACGCCAGTTTTCCCAAGAATACAGACGATGCCGCCGGTCATATATTCACAGCCGTTATCACCAATGCCTTCTACCACGGTAATCGCACCCGAGTTACGCACAGCAAAGCGCTCACCCGCGCGACCTGCGGCGAACAGACGACCACCGGTGGCACCATACAGGCAGGTGTTACCGATGATGCTCGCTTTATGACTCGGAAAGGCAGAACCCACCGGAGGGCGCACCGCCAGCAAACCGCCCGCCATGCCTTTGCCGACATAGTCGTTGGCATCGCCGGTCAGATACAGTTCTACGCCACCCGCATTCCATACGCCGAAGCTCTGGCCTGCGGTACCGCTGAAGTGCGCTTTGATCGGGTCAGACGCCAGGCCCTGATCGCCGTGTGTCTGGGCAATATAACCTGATAACGACGCGCCAACTGAACGGTCGGTGTTGCGAATATCAAACCAGAAGGTTTTGCTCTGGCGCTCATCGACAAACGGTTTTGCCTGTTGCAGCAACTGCGCGTTCAGCACACCGTTATCAAACGGTGGGTTGTTCTCGGTGCAGAACAGCGCTTTTCCGGGATGTGGCTCGGCGGTTTCCAGCAAGCGAGACAGTTCCAGCTTCTGCTGTTTGGCGGTAAATCCTTCCAGTTCTTTCAGCAGGTCGGTGCGGCCAATCAGATCCACCAGACGTTTCACGCCCAGTTGTGCCATCAGCTCGCGAACTTCACGGGCAATAAATTCAAAGTAGTTGGTCACTTTGAACGGCAGGCCGTGATAGTGATTCTTACGCAGTTTGTCGTCCTGCGTTGCCACACCGGTTGCGCAGTTGTTCAGGTGGCAAATACGCAGGTATTTACAGCCCAGCGCGACCATTGGGCCGGTGCCGAAGCCAAAACTTTCTGCGCCGAGGATGGCCGCTTTGATGATGTCGACACCGGTTTTCAGACCGCCATCGACCTGCAGACGAATCTTGTGACGCAGGCCATTAGCGACCAGTGCCTGTTGAGTTTCCACCAGGCCCAGCTCCCACGGACAACCCGCGTATTTCACCGATGACAGCGGGCTTGCGCCGGTGCCGCCATCGTAGCCCGCGATGGTGATCAGATCCGCATAGGCTTTCGCCACGCCAGTGGCAATAGTGCCGACGCCGGGTTCGGAAACCAGCTTCACGGAAATCATTGCTTTCGGATTGACCTGTTTCAGGTCGAAAATCAGCTGCGCTAAGTCCTCGATAGAGTAAATATCGTGGTGCGGCGGCGGGGAGATCAGCGTCACGCCAGGTACGGAATAGCGAAGCTTCGCTATGTATGGCGTCACTTTGTCACCTGGCAACTGACCCCCTTCACCCGGCTTCGCGCCCTGAGCGACTTTAATCTGGATAACATCGGCGTTGACCAGGTATGCCGGGGTCACACCGAAGCGACCGGATGCGACCTGCTTAATGCGTGACACTTTATTCGTGCCATAACGCGCCGGATCTTCACCGCCTTCACCGGAGTTCGAGTTGCCGCCGATGCTGTTCATGGCTTCGGCCAGCGCTTCGTGTGCTTCCGGGCTTAATGCGCCGATAGACATGGCCGCGGTATCAAAGCGTTTAAACAGCTCGGTTGCGGGTTCTACCTCGTCAATGCTTACGGCTTCATCACCAGGTGCGATCGCCAGCAGATCGCGCAGCGTGGCTGCCGGGCGCTCATTCACCAGCTTGGCATATTCCTGATAGTCGCTATATTCGCCACTTTGTACCGCCTGTTGCAGCGTGCGTACCACGTCCGGGTTGTAGGCGTGGTATTCGCCGCCGTGAACGTACTTCAGCAGCCCGCCCTGGCTAATGGGTTTGCGTGCCAGCCAGGCGTGTTTGGAGAGGTTTAGCAGATCCTGCTGGAAGTCAGTAAAACCTGCGCCGCTGATGCGGCTAACCACGCCCTGGAAACACAGCGCAACGACATCGTCGTGGAGGCCAACGGCTTCGAACAGCTTGGAGCAACGGTAAGAGGCGATGGTCGAAATGCCCATTTTGGACATGATTTTGTACAGACCTTTGTTGATGCCGTTACGGTAGTTCTGCATCACGGTCCGGTAATCTTTGGCGATCGCCTGGGTATCGATCAGACGTCCCAACGTTTCATAGGCGAGATACGGATAAATAGCCGTCGCGCCAAAGCCCAGCAGCACAGCAAAATGGTGGGGATCGCGGGCGCTTGCGGTTTCGACGATGATGTTGGCATCGCAACGCAGGTTTTGTTCTACCAGACGGGTTTGTACCGCCCCGACAGCCATGGGGGCAGGAACCGGTAAGCGGTTTTTCGCGATATTACGGTCAGAGAGCACCAACAGTACCGTTCCGTTACGTACCATCTGTTCGGCTTTATCGCACAGGGTTTTGACTGTTTCTTCCAGCGTGGTTTCCGTCACGTCGAAGGTGATATCCAGCCGGTCGGCGCGATAGTGCTCCTCTTTCATGGTGGTGAGCTGGGTGAAATCGGAGTACAGCAGAATCGGCGATTTGAAGCTCAGGCGGTGTGCCTGGCCTTCTGCTTCGCAAAAGACGTTCATCTCACGACCGATACTGGTCGCCAGCGACATCACGTGCGCTTCACGCAGCGGATCGATAGGCGGGTTTGTGACCTGCGCGAACTGCTGACGGAAGTAGTCATAAATAATGCGTGGTTGGCTGGAGAGCACGGCAAACGGGGTGTCATCACCCATTGACCCAACGGCTTCCTGGCCGTTCTCTCCCAGGACCCGAATGACGGAGTCCAGCTCTTCGGCGCTGTAGTTAAACTGCTTCTGGTAGCTGGCGAGGGTATCATCGTCCAGTTCGCGGCGGCCGACCTGATCGTCTGGCAGATCTTCAAACGGCACCAGTCGGCGGACGTTCTTCTCCATCCACTCTTTATACGGGTGGCGGCTTTTCAGATCGTCATCAGTTTCGGCTGAATGCAGAATGCGTCCGCTGCGGGTATCGATAACCATCAGTTCGCCCGGGCCGACGCGACCTTTCTCGACCACTTCATCCGGCTGATAATCCCAGATCCCAACCTCAGAAGCGCAGGTGATGAGTTTGTCTTTGGTGATGACATAGCGCGCCGGGCGCAGGCCGTTACGGTCAAGGTTACAGGCGGCGAAGCGACCGTCTGACATAACAATACCTGCCGGACCGTCCCATGGTTCCATGTGCATGGAGTTAAAATCAAAGAACGCGCGCAGTTCCGGGTCCATATCCGGGTTGTTCTGCCAGGCTGGCGGTACCAGCAGGCGCATGGCACGGATGATGTCCATCCCGCCTGCCAGCAGCAGTTCCAGCATGTTATCCATAGAACTTGAATCAGAACCGGTTTCGTTAACGAACGGCGCGGCGTCGTGCAGGTCAGGGATCAGCGGCGTCTGGAATTTATAGGTACGTGCGCGTGCCCACTGGCGGTTGCCGGTGATGGTGTTGATTTCACCGTTGTGTGCCAGGTAGCGGAACGGTTGTGCCAGCGGCCAGCGCGGCACGGTGTTGGTGGAGAAGCGTTGGTGGAACAGGCAGATGGCCGACTCCAGGCGCAGGTCCGCGAGGTCCAGGTAAAAGCGCGGCAAATCTGCCGGCATACACAGACCTTTATAGATATTAACCAGATTAGACAAGCTACAGACGTAGAAGTCTTTATCGTTCTGGAGGCGTTTTTCGATACGACGGCGTGCGATGAACAGGCGGCGTTCCATATCGCGTGGACGCCAGCCCGCAGGGGCATTGACAAAAATTTGCTCAATACGAGGCAGGGAGGAAAGGGCGATTTCACCGAGAACTCCTTCGTTGGTTGGCACGTCGCGCCAGCCTACGATCGACAGAGTCTCCTGCTGTAATTCTTCTTCAACAATGCGACGAGATGCCGCCGCCAGTTCAGGGTCTTTATTTAAAAAGATCATGCCAACGGCGTAGTTTTTAGCTAAACGCCAGCCGCGCTCTTGCGCAACAATGCGGAAAAAGCGGTCAGGTTTTTGTAACAGCAAGCCGCAACCATCGCCGGTTTTGCCATCGGCAAGAATTGCGCCACGGTGCTGCATACGGGCCAGCGCGTGTATGGCGGTACGCACTACCTTGTGGCTAGGTTCGCCTTCTATGTGGGCGATCAGGCCGAAACCACAGTTATCCTTCTCAAGGGATTTATCGTACAACATATCAGTGAACCTCCCCAGGCTCTGCGGGACACCTCTCCGATACCGTTTGCGCGCGGGCACACCAAGAGCATGGCGACGGGGTTTGCGTTTCATACGCTCACCTCGCATTCGCCCTCTTTATCCTTTTCGCATAGGTCAAACAAGTTTGAGGACTTGCTTCAGAGGGAATCTCAATTACTGCATAAATATGATGAGCAGGCTGCTCATCCAGAAAGCTTCCAGCGGATTTCCAAGTTATCGGGAATCCACACACAGGTCAAATGGCAATCTTATTTATGCAAAAATGTGCTATAGGGCGATTAACTTTATGAAAGCATTGAAAATAAAGGTGTTTTTACATTGATTTAACCTGAGTGAGATCGCTGGTGAAGTGTGATCTGTCTCACTGTCAGAAAGGCCGGTTATCTCCCGTCCTCCCTTTGTTTATCTCAATGTTTGGTATTTTATGCTGGTTTGTAGACTTTCGGCGTCTTAAAGATACTGTTTTTATATGAGAGCCATCAGAAGATAAAAAAAATAGCGAGATATAAGGAAAAATAATGACTTTTTGATTGAATGAAATTTCGATTATTTTGAATTATTATTCAATGAATAAAGGCTCGCCAGGGCGATTGATCCAGGTCATCGCCGACTGGGGCTAAAAATGGCAGGCTTTGGCCTCTTTTCAAGGCGCGGTCTATCAGATTATGCAGTTACAGAAATTAGTCAATATGTTTGGTGGGGATCTTTCTCGCCGTTATGGGCAAAAGGTTCATAAACTCACGCTGCACGGCGGGTTTAGCTGCCCAAATCGCGATGGCACCATTGGACGTGGCGGATGTACCTTCTGTAATGTCGCCTCCTTTGCTGACGAAGCGCAGCAGCATCATTCTATCGCTGAACAGCTTGAGCATCAGGCGCAGTTAGTGAATCGCGCGAAGCGTTATCTGGCCTATTTTCAGGCTTATACCAGTACCTTTGCGGAAGTACAGGTGCTGCGTTCGATGTACCAACAGGCGGTTAGTCAGGCCAGCATCGTCGGGCTGTGTGTTGGCACGCGCCCTGACTGTGTGCCGGATGCTGTGCTCGATCTGCTATGCGAGTACAAGGATCAGGGCTACGAAGTGTGGCTGGAACTGGGTTTGCAAACGGCCCATGACAAGACGCTGCATCGCATTAATCGTGGGCATGATTTTGCCTGCTATCAGCGTACCACCCAACTGGCACGGGAGCGTGGGCTGAAAGTATGTTCACACCTTATTGTCGGTTTGCCGGGAGAAGGGCAAGCGGAATGCCTGCAAACGATGGAACGTGTGGTCGAGACAGGCGTCGACGGTATTAAGCTGCATCCGCTGCATATCGTGAAGGGCAGTACGATGGCGAAAGCCTGGGAGGCCGGACGGTTGCACGGCATCGAACTGGATGCGTACACGGTCACAGCAGGTGAGATGATTCGCCATACGCCACCCGAGGTTATTTATCACCGCATTTCCGCCAGCGCGCGCCGCCCAACGCTGTTGGCACCGCTATGGTGTGAAAACCGCTGGACCGGGATGGTCGAACTGGATAAGTACCTTAACGAGCACGGCGTGCAAGGCTCGGCGCTGGGTACGCCGTGGATTCAGCCGGGGAACTAACCTTCTGTAGGTCGTAGGCCGGATTAGCGAAGCGACATCCGGCAATCTGCGCCTGCTTGCCTGATGGTGCCTGGCTTATCAGGCCTATGATGAACCACTCCCCAGTCATTTCACCGATAACCCCCGCATTTCTTGCACAATCTTAAACGTCACGCTGAGAATTGAGTATTATTGTGCCAAGTTGTCGTGAAGGAACCCTCTATGAAGCAAATTCGTATGCTGGCGCAATACTATGTCGACCTAATGATGAAGTTAGGTCTGGTGCGCTTTTCGCTGCTGTTGGCGCTGGCTTTGGTTGTGTTGGCAATTGTGGTGCAGATGGCTGTCACTATGGTGCTGCATGGCCAGGTAGAAAGCATTGATGTCATCCGTTCTATCTTTTTTGGCCTGTTAATTACCCCGTGGGCCGTCTACTTCTTGTCGGTGGTGGTTGAACAACTGGAGGAGTCCCGGCAACGCCTTTCACGACTGGTACAGAAGCTGGAAGAGATGCGCGAGCGCGATCTCAAGCTCAACGTGCAGTTGAAGGATAATATCGCCCAACTCAATCAGGAGATTGTCGAACGTGAAAAGGCGGAAGCGGAGCGGCAGGAGACGTTTGAACAACTGAAGGTCGAAATCAAAGAGCGTGAAGAAGCGCAGATCCAGCTTGAGCAGCAATCTTCATTTTTACGTTCTTTCCTTGATGCTTCACCGGATCTGGTTTTTTATCGCAATGAAGATAAAGAGTTTTCCGGCTGTAACCGTGCTATGGAGCTGCTGACCGGTAAGAGCGAAAAGCAACTGGTGAATCTAAAACCGGCTGATGTGTATTCGCCAGAAGCGGCGGAAAAAGTTATTGAAACCGACGAGAAGGTATTCCGCCATAACGTTTCACTGACCTATGAGCAATGGCTCGACTATCCGGACGGGCGCAAAGCCTGCTTTGAGATCCGTAAAGTGCCTTACTACGACCGCGTCGGGAAACGACATGGTCTGATGGGCTTTGGTCGTGATATTACCGAGCGTAAGCGCTATCAGGACGCCCTTGAGCGCGCCAGCCGTGACAAGACCACCTTTATCTCTACGATCAGCCATGAACTGCGTACGCCGCTTAACGGTATCGTCGGTTTAAGTCGGATCCTGTTGGATACAGATTTAACCGCGGAACAGGAAAAATACCTCAAAACTATCCACGTCTCTGCCGTGACGCTGGGGAACATTTTCAACGATATTATCGATATGGATAAGATGGAGCGGCGCAAAGTCCAGCTCGATAACCAGCCAATCGATTTCACCAGCTTTATGGCGGATCTGGAAAACCTCTCTGGCTTGCAGGCGCAACAAAAAGGATTGCGCTTTGTTCTTGAGCCGACGCTACCGCTGCCACATAAGGTCATCACAGACGGAACGCGTCTGCGTCAAATTCTGTGGAATCTGATCAGCAATGCCGTGAAATTTACCCAGCAAGGGCAGGTGACCGTACGGGCTCGCTATGACGAGGGAGACATACTGCATTTTGAAGTGGAGGATTCCGGGATCGGTATTCCACAGGATGAGCAGGATAAAATCTTCGCCATGTACTATCAGGTGAAGGACAGCCATGGTGGTAAACCGGCAACGGGAACCGGGATTGGACTGGCCGTATCGAAGCGTCTGGCGAAAAACATGGGCGGTGATATTACGGTTTCCAGCCAGGCAGGAAAAGGCTCCATCTTTACGCTAACCGTGCATGCTCCTGCCGTGGCGGAAGAGATTGAAGATGCTTTTGAAGACGATGAAATGCCGTTACCCGCCCTGAATGTGCTGCTGGTGGAAGACATTGAACTGAACGTCATCGTAGCGCGTTCGGTTCTGGAAAAACTGGGCAATAGCGTGGATGTCGCGATGACCGGGCAAGCCGCGCTGGATATGTTCAAACCGGGTGAATATGACCTGGTGCTGCTGGATATTCAGCTACCGGATATGACAGGGCTCGATATCTCCCGCGAGCTGACCCAAAAATATGCGCGCGAGGATCTCCCACCGCTGGTAGCTCTCACCGCCAACGTACTGAAAGATAAAAAAGAATATCTGGATGCAGGAATGGACGACGTGCTGAGTAAGCCGCTGTCAGTTCCGGCGTTAACCGCCATGATCAAAAAATACTGGGATACCCGAAACGAAGAGGAGAGCACTGTGACGTCTGAAGAAAGCAGTAAATCGCAAGCGCTGTTAGATATTCCCATGTTGGAACAATACCTCGAACTGGTCGGGCCGAAGTTGATCACCGACGGTCTGGCGGTGTTTGAGAAAATGATGCCGGGATATTTGAGCGTGCTGGAGTCTAATCTGACTGCCCGTGATAAAAAAGGCGTGGTTGAGGAAGGCCATAAAATTAAAGGTGCAGCTGGATCTGTCGGTCTGCGCCACCTGCAACAGTTGGGGCAGCAAATTCAATCACCTGACCTTCCTGCCTGGGAAGATAACGTGGCTGAATGGATTGAAGAGATGAAGCAGGAGTGGCAGCACGACGTGGCGGTATTAAGAGCCTGGGTTGCGAGCGTGGAAAAAAAATGACCCCGGCTTGACCGGGGTGCGCGAATACTGCGCCAACACCAGGGAAATCGTGGCTGCGCCGTAAATTATTATCATTGTTTACAAGGGCGCAGCCCTAATTTTCAGGCCGCACGCAGTTAAGATAGCAAATCTTAAATAATTTGTTACATGAATCAGTTAAATGTGTGAAGCGTGGCATTCTAATCAGAATTATTAATATGCTTCAGTCAGTTGCGAAAGGAGTATCACGATGAAAAAAGTTGGCGTAGTGCTCAGCGGATGTGGCGTGTATGACGGTACAGAAATCCACGAAGCCGTACTCACGCTGCTGGCTATTGCCCGCAATGGCGCTCAGGCTATCTGCTTTGCGCCAGATAAACAGCAGGCGGATGTGATTAATCATCTGACGGGCGAGCCGATGCCGGAAACGCGCAATGTCCTGATTGAAGCTGCGCGTATTACGCGTGGTGATATTCGCCCCCTGGCCCAGGCGGTTGCAACGGAGCTGGATGCGCTAATTGTGCCGGGCGGGTTTGGCGCAGCAAAAAATCTGAGCAATTTTGCCAGCCAGGGCAGTGAATGCCGGGTTGATAGCGACTTAGCCGCGCTGGCGAAGGCGCTGCATCAGGCCGGAAAACCCCTGGGATTCATGTGTATTGCTCCTGCTATGTTACCCAAGATTTTTGACTTCCCGCTGCGTCTGACCATTGGCACTGACATCGATACAGCGGAAGTGCTGGAAGAGATGGGTGCTGAACATGTGCCTTGCCCGGTCGATGACATTGTGGTTGATGAAGATAATAAAGTTGTCACCACGCCTGCTTACATGCTGGCGCAGGATATCGCCCAGGCGGCGAGTGGGATCGACAAACTGGTCTCACGTGTTTTGGTACTGGCTGAATGAGAAAAGGGGCTACCGCCTTTCTGCGACGTCTATTTCTGCGGGCAGTTATTGTCCTCGCCGTGTTCTGGGGCGGGGGTATAGCGCTCTTCAGCGTGATGCCCGTTCCTTTCTCGGCGGTCATGATTGAGCGGCAGCTTGGTGCCTGGATACAGGGTGATTTCGGCTATGTGGCGCATTCTGACTGGGCCAGTATGGATGAGATATCACCATGGATGGGGCTGGCGGTCATTGCCGCTGAGGACCAGAAATTTCCCGACCACTGGGGATTTGATGTCTCTGCGATAGAGAAAGCGTTGGCGCATAACGAACGTAATGAAAACCGTATTCGGGGTGCCTCGACGTTATCGCAACAAACGGCAAAAAACCTCTTTTTGTGGGATGGGCGTAGCTGGGTGCGCAAAGGGCTCGAGGCCGGGTTAACGCTGGGGATAGAAACAGTCTGGAGTAAGAAACGCATCCTGACGGTTTATTTGAATATTGCGGAGTTTGGCGATGGAGTATTCGGTGTAGAGGCTGCATCACAGCGCTATTTCCATAAACCCGCCAGCCGTCTTAGCCCGTCTGAAGCGGCATTGCTGGCGGCGGTTCTACCCAATCCGTTACGTTTTAAGGCGAGTGCGCCTTCCGGCTATGTGCGCAGTCGTCAGGCGTGGATCATGCGCCAAATGCGCCAGCTGGGCGGTGAGTCGTTTATGCGTGAAAATAAGCTGTATTAGCGGGGTTATCGCCGGATGCGGCGTAAACGCCTTATCCGGCCTACTGGAGTAGGTCATTGCCGTGTAGGCCTGATAAGCGTAGCGCATCAGGCACTTCACTAATCCTCGTCAAATCCCGAGTTAAACAGGGCAATTACCGCGGCCAGGGCCTCAACTTCCTGCGGACCCGTGGCTTCAACTTCTATCTGGCGTCCTTTGGCGGAATCCAGCATCAGCAGAGCGATAACGCTGTTTGCTTCGGCTTCCGTCCCTTCATCATTACGCAGCAGAACTTCTGCTTCAAAACCCTGCATTAGCTCAAACAGTTTCATTGCCGGCCGGGCATGCATGCCCAGCTTATTCGTGATTTCAACAGTTTGCTTCACGGTCATGATTTGCGTTTTTCCAACGTACGATGGCGTGACTGCACGTTTTTACCGCGTGAGCGGAAGTAGTCTGCCAGTTGCTCTGCAATATACACCGAACGGTGTTTCCCGCCGGTACAGCCGATGGCTACAGTGAGGTAGCTGCGGTTGTTGGTCTCCAGCATGGGTAACCATAGCTCAAGATAGCTGCGAGTCTGGTAGATAAAATTGTGTACTTCTGTGTGTCTGTCGAGGAAGGCCGCGACGGGCCTGTCCAGACCGGTCATCGGGCGTAGCTTTGGATCCCAGTGCGGGTTAGGCAGGAAGCGGACATCAAAGACGTAATCCGCATCAATAGGGATTCCGTGTTTAAAGCCAAAGGACTCAAATACCATCGTTAATTCACGTTCACGTTTGCCCAGCAGTCGGGTACGTAACATTTCCGCCAGCTCGTGCACAGACATTTCAGAGGTGTCTACGATCAGGTCAGCGCGCGAACGCAACGGCTCCAGTAAATCGCTTTCTTTATCGATAGCGCTTTCCAGGGACAAGTTCTTGCTGGACAGCGGGTGTAAACGGCGCGTATCGCTGTAGCGGCGAATCAGCGTGTTACGGTCGGCATCAAGGAACAGCAGTTGCGGTGAGAAGCCTTCAGGCAGGTTACTCATGGCCTGCTCAAAAATCTCCGGGGACTCGGGCATGTTGCGCACGTCAATGCTGACAGCCGCAGATATCTGGCGATCGGCGAGGGTTCGAGCCAGTTCGGGCAACAACACGACGGGAAGGTTATCCACGCAGTAAAAACCCATATCTTCCAGCGCGCGCAGGGCGACAGACTTACCTGACCCTGAACGACCGCTGACGATCATCAGTACCATGTACTGTTTCTCCTCACAACGACAGAAAAGGATGCCATTGGGTTGTTATGCTTCATCCTGTCCACCTTCGGTGTCAGTGATGATTTGATACAACTCCTGGTCACTCTGCGCGGCGCGCAGGCGACGACAGATGGTTTTATCTGCCAGACGTTTTGCGACCAGTGACAACGTATGCAAATGCGTCTTGGTTTGGTCCGCCGGGACCAGCAGGGCGAAAAGCAGATCGACTGGCTGATTATCAATGGCATCGAACGCGATTGGCGTTTCAAGTTGAACAAATACACCAACCGCACGCAGGGTGTCTTCTTCCAGCTTTCCATGCGGAATGGCAATACCATTGCCAATACCGGTACTGCCCATTTTTTCACGCGTCAGAATGGCTTCAAATACCACCTGAGGAGGCAAGCTAAGTTGTTTTGCCGCCAGTTCACTGATGATTTCCAGTGCGCGTTTCTTGCTTTGGCAGTGAACGGCCGCGCGCGTACATTCCTGGTTAAGAACATTGCTCAGTTGTAGAGTCGTATCGTTATTTGTCATAATTTCACCTAAGCGCTAACTGTACAAATGGCCCGTTGTGCTGCACAACAGGCCGTCCTGCACCCGCTAACTGCCCGGACAAGTTAGTGCTGTTTCAGTTTATCTTTATGTTTTGTTAACTGCCGAGCCAGTTTATCAATTAAACCGTCAATGGCGGCGTACATATCCTGACCTTCCGCGCTGGCATGAATTTCGCCACCGTTCACATGCAGTGTTGCATCTGAGATGTGTGTGACCTTCTCCACTTTCAACACAATATAGACCTGATTAATCCGGTCGAAATATTGTTCAAGCTTGGCGAACTTTGTGGTGACAAAGTCGCGCAGGGCCTCAGTGATTTCGACGTTATTTCCAGTGATGTTGAGCTGCATAGTGTCTTCCTTATCGGTTGGGTCAAACCAGCTGTTTGCGCTGGTTAGACGGCGGAATGGATAAAGACTCTCGGTACTTCGCAACGGTGCGGCGCGCCACCATGATACCTTGTTCTGACAGCATAGAGGTTAACTTGCTGTCACTCAGCGGTTTCGCTGGGTTCTCGGCCGCAATTAATTTCTTCACCAGTGCGCGGATAGCTGTAGAAGAGGCTTCGCCTCCGCCTTCAGTGTTAACGTGACTGGAGAAGAAATACTTCAATTCAAAAATGCCGCGCGGACTGTGCAGATACTTTTGCGTGGTCACTCGGGAAATGGTCGATTCATGCATCTCGACGGCCTGGGCGATATCGGCCAGCACCATCGGTTTCATATACTCTTCGCCTTGTTCAAAGAAGGCTTGCTGTTGCTCAACGATACAGCGGCTAACGCGCAATAGCGTGTCATTGCGGCTTTCCAGACTTTTAATCAGCCATTTCGCATCCTGAAGGTTGCTACGAATGAACTGGCTGTCAGCATCATTGCGCGCGTTATTGCACAGGGCGGCGTAGTGTTGGTTGATCTGTAAACGCGGAATGCTGTCACTGTTGAGTTCGACTACCCAGCGATCGTTATGCTTACGCACCAGCACATCCGGGATGACGTACTCTGGTTCACCGGTCTGGATAGATTGTCCAGGTCTTGGGTCAAGCGACTGGATAAGATTGACGGCTTCTTTCAGCACATCTTCTTTCAGTCGGGTTACGCGCATCAGGGTGCGGAAGTCGTGGTTGGCGAGCAGATCAAGGTGATCGCTGATGATCAGACGTGCTTCTTCCAACCATGGAGTGGCTTTGTCAAACTGCGAAAGCTGGATCAGTAAGCAATCGCGGAGATCTTTTGCTGCCACACCCACGGGATCAAAACGCTGAACGCGTTTAAGCACGGCTTCGACTTCATCGATACCGACGTCGTCATCGCCCATGCTGTCGAGTATGTCGTCCAGCGTGACGGTGAGATAGCCCGTTTCGTCGACTGCATCCACAATTGACGTGGCAATAGCACGATCGGTATCTGAGAATGGCGTCAGTTCCACCTGCCACATCAGGTAATCTTGCAGCGATTGCGTGGTTTCACCCTGATACACAGGCAGTTCGTCGTCGATGTAATCCCCGCTGGTGCCAGACGGCGTACCTGCGGTGTAAATCTCATCCCAACTGGCATCCAGCGGTAGCTCTTCCGGCATCTCTTTTTGTTCGAGTGCGTCAGCCGTATCGAGGGATTCGCTATCCTGCTTTTCCTGGGTATCAATTTCGTCGTGAAGATCGGTTTGCTCGAGCAGTGGGTTACTTTCCAGCGCTTGCTGAAGTTCTTGCTGAAGTTCCAGCGTGGACAACTGCAACAGACGGATAGCCTGTTGTAGCTGAGGCGTCATCGCCAGTTGTTGGCTAAGCCTGAGTTGCAAACCTTGCTTCATGTTCAGAGTTGTTGTCTCCTGCGGTGACGTGAAGTCTACTACCCTATCAGAGTCTGAAGTCTTCCCCAAGGTATACGCGTTTAACGTGCTCGTCCTGCAGGATTTCTGTCGGCGTACCGTGTGCGATCAGGTGTCCCTGGCTCACAATGTAGGCGCGCTCACAAACAGCCAGCGTTTCGCGCACGTTATGGTCGGTAATCAGCACGCCAAGCCCGCTGTCGCGCAGGTGTTCAATAATACGTTTGATGTCAATGACGGAAATCGGGTCAACACCGGCAAAGGGTTCATCCAGCAGGATAAATTTGGGATTAGCGGCCAGTGCGCGGGCGATCTCCACACGGCGGCGTTCCCCACCGGAGAGTGCCTGTCCAAGGCTGTCACGCAGATGTTCGATATGGAATTCTTCCATCAGCTCATTGGCGCGATCTTCACGCTGCTCGCTGGAAAGATCGTCACGAATTTGCAGAACCGCCATCAGGTTATCAAATACACTCAGGCGACGAAAAATAGAGGCTTCCTGCGGTAAGTACCCGATACCGCGACGGGCACGCGCATGCAGAGGTAACAGACTGATATCTTCGTCATCAATGATAATGTTGCCAGCATCGCGCGGCACAATGCCGACTACCATGTAAAAGGTTGTTGTTTTGCCCGCACCGTTAGGACCGAGCAGACCGACGATCTCCCCGGAGTTGACGGTCAGGCTGACATCTTCCACCACACGACGGCCTTTGTAGGCTTTTGCAAGATTCTTTGCAGTTAATGTTGCCATAACGAATCAGTTACCTTTTTTCTCTGCCGGAGCCTTGGTCTTGTTTTTGTCCTGCAATTGCGACGGAACCAGAACGGTGGTGACGCGTTTGCCTTTCTCACTGAAGGCCTGCATTTTCTGTTCTTTTACCAGATAGGTGATCTTATCGCCCGTGATGTTGCTATCGAGCTGTTCCAGATAAGCCTTACCGGTAAGGACGACGAAATCTTTTGCCAGCTCATAGTGCATCTGTGAGGCGTGGCCTTTAACCGGTTTACCATTGTCCTGCATCTGGTAAAAGGTCGCCGGATTGCCATATCCATCAATCACTTCTTTACCGTCTTCACCGCCCGGACGCGTGACGACGACCTTATCGGCATTAATTTTGATCGTGCCCTGAGTCACGATGACATTGCCGGTAAACGTCACCACGTTGCCCTGCATATCCAGAGACTGCTGGTCCGATTCAATGTGAATCGGCTGCTCGGTATCGCCAGTGACGGCAAATGCCGGAATGCTGGCGGCCAGAAGTGAGCTGGCAAGCACAAGATTAAGGCTGAGTTTGTTTGTTTTGGATTTCATATGAGGTTCTAACCTTTTCAATCAGCTCGGCGTTCTTGCTGCGTAAGTTGCCGCGCATCTTCAGTCCGCTGGAGTTAAATGTTGTTCCATACAACGTGACCAGATCATCGGAAGTGACATCTTGCGTCACAAGGTTGATCTGCGCGTTATCGGTAGTAATTCTGCGTAGTTGAGAGTCAGGCACCAGCGCGTTAACCTCAACATGGCCATACAGGTACAGCATCCGATCGTTGGTCAACTTGGCCTTATCGGCCTTGATCGACCAGGTCGGTACTTTGTCCTTATCAAACGTGGTTAACACCGGTTGGGTGAACCACGAAACTGCTTGATCTGAATAATATTCAACGTGTTGCGCGATCAAATGATAGCTTAGCGCGCCCTCAGGGCTGTACACGACGGTGTCGGTATGCTCGCTCTTATAGGTTGGCTCGTTGTTATTAACGACAACCTGGGCGGTGTCGTCTTTGTCTGCCAGGTTAATACCAATCATCACAAGGACAGCCAGCGACAGTAGAATGATAACCCAACGTCTGGTTTTGCTCATATCGATTGCCCTTTGGCCTCATCCAGTTTGCCCTGCGCCAGGAGTAATAAGTCGCAGACTTCGCGCACTGCGCCGCGCCCCCCGTCGATACGGGTGACGTAATCGGCCCGCGGGATCAGCAACGGATGAGCATCCGCTACCGCGACGCTTAATCCCACTTTTGCCATCACCGGCCAGTCGATCAGGTCATCGCCGACATACGCCACATTCTCAGGCGCGATTGCCAGTTTGCTAAGCAGATCGCCAAAGGCAACCAGTTTGTCCGACTGCCCCTGATACAGATGTGTGATCCCTAATGTGGCACAGCGATCTTCTACAAGTTTAGCCTTTCGTCCGGTAATAATGGCAACCTCAATACCGGAAGTGAGCGCGCAGCGAATTCCGTAGCCATCGCGGACGTTAAACGCCTTCAGCTCTTCACCGTTGTTGCCCATATAAATCAGACCATCAGACAGCACGCCATCCACATCAAGGATCAGCAGACGGATGTTTTCTGCCCTGGTGATGACGTCAGTGCTGACGGGTCCATAACAGGTCGCAAGCGACGCACCTGCTTTACTCATTTTCTTTATCCTTGAGTTTCTTACACTACACCTGCACGCAGCAGATCATGCATATGTAACACACCCAGTAACTGGTCGCCATCAGCAACCATTACCGAGGTGATATGGCGGGACTGCATTAAGTTCAGGGCATCAACGGCAAGAATCCCTGGACGCACGCGAATGCCCCCAGGGGTCATCACATCGGCAATGCCTAACTGGCGTACATCAACGCCCATATCGAAGACACGACGTAAATCGCCATCCGTAAAGATGCCGTCAATCTTCATCGCGTCATCGCAAATGACGGTCATGCCGAGATTTTTCCGCGTGATCTCCAGTAAGGCATCACGCAGACTGGCGCTTTTAGTCACATGCGGGATTTCGTCTCCCGTATGCATAATATCGTTTACGCGCAACAAAAGCTTACGCCCCAGTGCGCCACCAGGATGAGATAACGCAAAATCTTCTGCGGTGAAGCCGCGTGCTTTGAGTAACGCAACGGCAAGCGCATCGCCCATGACCAGCGTTGCGGTCGTACTGCTGGTCGGTGCCAGACCTAATGGGCAGGCTTCTTTGGGCACTTTAACACACAGATGGACATCTGCTGCACGCGCCATACTGCTTTCCGGACGACCCGTCATGCAAATAAGGGGGACGTGCAGGCGTTTTAACACCGGAATTAACGCTGCAATCTCATTAGATTCACCTGAGTTAGAAATGGCAATCACGACGTCCTGCGGTGACACCATACCCAGATCGCCGTGTGCGGCTTCGCCAGGATGCACAAAAAATGAGGGCGTGCCGGTACTGGCAAACGTGGCGGCCATTTTGCGCCCGATATGCCCTGATTTTCCCATTCCCATCACCACGACTTTACCCGGGCAACTGAAAATCTTTTCACAGGCGAGGGTAAAGTTCTGGTTGATGTACTGATCAAGCTCCGCCAGGCCTTCACGTTCAATTGTCAGGACTTCCTTGCCTGCTTGCTGAAAGTCAAAACCCGGTTGCAACTCTAAGTGCGACATAATGCGTTTCCAGTTATCCAACGAGAAGTGGCGATAACCAATACAGCATCGCCAGCCATATGATAAAACCGCTGGTCAGAAGCGCACCCGCGCCACGACCAATCTGGCGCGGACGTCGCCAGCAGAGTAATGCAAAAATAACGCTCACCAGCAGCATGACGCTATAGTCACGGATGAAGGCCATCGGGTTGACCTCGCCCGGTGTAATCAGTGCAGGTAACCCAAGAACGATAACAATATTAAAAATGTTCGCGCCGATGATGTTACCGACGGCAATATCGTTTTCACCTTTACGTAAGCCTGCAATGGCGGTTGCCAGTTCTGGCAGGCTGGTACCAATGGCGACCACCGTCAGCCCGATGGTGAGTTCGCTCATGGCAAAGTAATTTGCCAGTACAGTGGCGTTATCAACCACCATACGCGTTGCCATTGGCATAATGATCAGCGCTATCCCCAACCATAAAAATGCGACAGGCAATCCGCCTTCGCGAGGCAGTTCCGCTACTTGCTCCCGGGTCAGGCTGTCATTGCCCTGACGTTCTGCCAGACGGGCGATTTTAACAATGAATAGCAGCCATAGCACGGCCAGAAGCAGAAGAAAGAGGCCATCACTGCGGCTTAATTGCCCGTCATACAGCACGGACGCGGCCAAAATGCTTACCAGCAACATTAACGGTAATTCACGACGCAGAACATCGGAATGCACGGTAAAAGGATGAATGAGTGCTGACAGGCCTAAAATAAGAAGAATATTGGTGATGTTGGAGCCGATGGCGGTACCGACGGCTAAATCGAGCTGCCCATTCATTGATGCTGCAACAGAGACAATAATCTCAGGTAGGGATGTGCCGATGCTGACGACCGTCATTCCAATAATGATGGGGGGGATACCGAAGGTGCGGCATAAAATGGATGCAGCAAATACCAGACGGTCGGCACCGTAGACCACCAGAAGTAAACCAATTATTAACAGTGCCGTCGCTAAAAGCATCTAAAGTCCTTTCTTCAGGTATACTCGCCGGTCCACGTGAAGGATCTTCTGGAAGCCGTAACGAATTCTTAATTTTGACTTTATGCGGCTAAAAAGTAAAACAAATGCCAGCTTTCGCTAACCAGGACAGGCAATAATCTGTAAATATGTCGAGTTCAGGGCTAAATTGAGCGCCAACTCTTCGATCAACGAGGCAATAGTAAAGGATGAATCAATGGGTCAGTCTGTGGCGAATCTAGTCGATATGCGCGATGTCAGCTTTTCCCGAGGTGACCGCTGCATCTTTGATAATATTTCCCTGACGGTGCCGCGCGGTAAGGTGACGGCGATCATGGGGCCATCAGGCATCGGCAAAACGACGCTGTTACGTCTGATTGGCGGGCAGATCCCGCCAGATAAGGGCGAAATCCTGTTTGACGGCGAAAACGTCCCAGCCATGTCTCGTTCACGTTTGTACACCGTGCGTAAGCGCATGAGTATGCTGTTTCAGTCCGGGGCGCTGTTTACCGACATGAACGTGTTTGACAACGTCGCTTATCCACTGCGTGAGCATACGACGCTGCCCAAGGCGTTGCTCAAGAGCACGGTGATGATGAAACTGGAAGCTGTCGGCCTGCGTGGTGCGGCAAAACTCATGCCTTCTGAATTATCCGGTGGGATGGCGCGACGTGCGGCATTAGCACGCGCCATTGCGCTGGAGCCAGATCTCATAATGTTTGATGAACCGTTCGTCGGTCAGGATCCTATCACCATGGGCGTGCTGGTGAAGCTGATTTCAGAGCTGAACAACGCGCTGGGCGTCACCTGCGTGGTGGTCTCTCACGATGTGCCAGAGGTACTGAGTATTGCGGATTACGCCTATATTATGGCGGACAAAAAGATAGTGGCCTACGGTAGTGCTCAGGCACTACAAGAAAATGCCGATCCGCGCGTGCGTCAGTTCCTCGATGGTATTGCCGATGGGCCGGTTCCGTTCCGCTACCCGGCGGGCGATTACCACACCGATTTACTTAAAACAGGGAGTTAAGCCACCCATGTTGTTAAATGCGCTGGCATCACTCGGACATCGAGGGATAAAAACCCTCAGGACGTTCGGGCGAGCCGGATTAATGTTGTTCAATGCGGTAGTCGGCAAGCCGGAGTTTCGCAAACATGCGCCGCTGCTGATCCGCCAGCTCTATAATGTCGGTGTCCTGTCGATGCTGATCATTATCGTTTCTGGCGTGTTCATCGGGATGGTGCTGGGATTGCAGGGATACCTGGTCCTGACAACCTACAGCGCAGAAACCAGTCTCGGTATGCTGGTGGCGCTGTCTTTGCTGCGAGAACTGGGGCCGGTTGTTGCGGCGCTGCTGTTCGCCGGGCGAGCCGGATCGGCGTTAACCGCTGAAATCGGCCTGATGCGGGCAACCGAGCAGCTTTCCAGCCTGGAAATGATGGCGGTTGATCCTCTGCGTCGAGTGGTCTCTCCGCGTTTTTGGGCGGGTGTCATTTCATTGCCGCTGCTGACGATTATTTTTGTCGCGGTTGGGATTTGGGGTGGCTCGCTGGTCGGCGTTAGCTGGAAGGGGATTGATGCAGGCTTTTTCTGGTCGGCTATGCAAAATGCCGTCGACTGGCGTCTGGATCTGGTCAACTGTTTGATTAAGAGCGTGGTGTTCGCCATTACGGTCACATGGATTGCATTGTTCAATGGTTATGATGCGATTCCGACCTCCGCCGGAATTAGCCGGGCTACGACACGCACCGTTGTGCACGCATCTCTTGCCGTTCTGGGGCTGGATTTTGTGCTGACCGCACTGATGTTTGGGAATTGAGTTCATGCAAACGAAAAAAAATGAAATTTGGGTCGGGGTATTCCTGCTGGTTGCACTGCTGGCGGCGCTATTTGTCTGCCTGAAAGCGGCTAATGTGACCTCCATGCGTACTGAACCAACCTACACGGTTTATGCGACCTTTGATAATATCGGCGGCCTGAGAGAGCGCTCTCCAGTGCGGATTGGTGGGGTTGTTGTGGGGCGAGTTTCGGATATCTCGTTAGATCCCAAAACGTACCTGCCACGCGTAACACTGGACATCGAATCGCGCTTTAACCATATCCCGGACACCAGCTCGCTGAGCATCCGCACCTCTGGTCTGCTGGGTGAGCAGTATCTGGCATTAAACGTGGGTTTTGAAGATCCTGAGCTGGGAACGTCTATCCTCAAAGATGGCAGTACGATTCAGGACACGAAATCCGCGATGGTGCTGGAAGACATGATTGGTCAATTCCTCTACAACAGTAACAGTAAAGGTGATGACAATAAGAATTCTGGCGATGCGCCAGCCGCAACTGAAGGCAATAATGAAGCCACTACGCCTGCGGGCGCAACGAAATAATCTCAGGAGAATCGACGTATGTTTAAACGATTGATGATGGTGGCTATGCTGGTCATTGCCCCACTTAGCGTGGCAACCGCAGCGGACCAGACGAATCCGTATAAACTGATGAATGAGGCGGCGCAGAAAACTTTCGATCGTCTGAAAAACGAACAGCCGAAGATCCGTTCTAACCCGGATTATCTGCGTCAGGTGGTTGATCAGGAACTGCTGCCATATGTGCAGGTTAAGTATGCCGGTGCGCTGGTGCTGGGCCGTTACTACAAAGATGCGACACCGGCCCAGCGTGACGCCTATTTTGCCGCATTCCGCGAATATCTGAAGCAGGCTTACGGTCAGGCGCTGGCGATGTACCACGGTCAGACCTATCAGATTGCCCCTGAACAGCCGCTGGGTGATGCGACCATCGTTCCTATCCGCGTGACGATTATCGATCCAAACGGCCGTCCGCCAGTACGTCTGGATTTCCAGTGGCGTAAAAACTCCCAGACCGGTAACTGGCAGGCATATGACATGATTGCCGAAGGCGTAAGTATGATCACCACCAAACAGAATGAGTGGAGCGACCTGCTGCGCACGAAAGGTATCGATGGCCTGACGGCACAGCTGAAATCTATCTCTCAGCAGAAAATCACTCTGGAAGAGAAGAAATAATGACGCAGTCACTCACCTGGACGCGTGAAGGTGACAAGCTGATGCTCGCGGGAGAGCTGGATCAGGACGTGTTAAATCCGTTATGGGATGCACGCGTTGAGGCGATGAAAGGGGTAACCTGCATCGATCTGAGCCAGGTTTCCCGGGTTGATACCGGTGGTCTGGCATTGCTGTTGCACCTGGTTGACCAGGGCAAGCAACAGGGGAATCGCGTTTCGCTTACCGGTGTTAACGATAAGGTTTATACCCTGGCACAGCTTTACAATTTGCCTGACGACGTCCTTCCGCGTTAATTTTTCCAGGCCGGATAAGGCCTTGTGCCGCCATCCGGCAAAACTCCTGAAGGGGATCTGCCACCAAAGCCTTGTCTGATTTATCAGCGAGGCTTTTTGCTTATTTATGACAGCGCCACTTTGCTCTAAGATGTTGGGCTGTTTTCACTATCTGACGAATGAAGAGCCCATGGAAAATAATGAAATTCAGAGCGTGCTGATGAACGCACTCTCCCTCCAGGAAGTCCACGTTTCTGGTGACGGCAGTCACTTTCAGGTTATTGCCGTGGGTGAGATGTTTGACGGCATGAGCCGGGTCAAGAAGCAGCAATCGGTCTATGGCCCATTGATGGAGTATATTGCGGATAACCGCATTCATGCTGTATCGATTAAAGCGTTTACCCCAGCGGAATGGGCGCGCGATCGCAAACTTAACGGTTTTTGAGCTACGGGTGATATGCCGGTAGCGAAGATGAATTCTTAACAGAGAACAGAATAATGGATAAATTCCGTGTTCAGGGGCCAACCAAGCTCCAGGGCGAAGTCACTATATCAGGCGCTAAAAACGCCGCACTGCCGATCCTTTTTGCGGCGCTGCTGGCTGAAGAACCTGTAGAAATTCAAAACGTCCCAAAACTGAAGGACGTAGATACCTCCATGAAGCTGCTGAGCCAGTTGGGGGCGAAAGTAGAGCGTAATGGGTCTGTGCACATTGATGCGCGTGACGTTAACGTCTTCTGTGCGCCGTACGATCTGGTGAAAACCATGCGTGCGTCTATCTGGGCATTGGGGCCACTGGTCGCTCGTTTTGGTCAGGGTCAGGTATCTCTGCCGGGCGGCTGTACTATCGGCGCGCGCCCGGTTGACCTGCATATTACCGGTCTGGAGCAGTTAGGTGCCACCATCAAGCTGGAAGAAGGCTATGTGAAGGCGTCCGTTGAGGGACGACTGAAAGGCGCACACATTGTCATGGACAAAGTGAGTGTCGGTGCAACGGTTACCATTATGTGCGCGGCAACGCTTGCAGAAGGCACCACCATCATCGAAAACGCCGCTCGCGAACCGGAAATTGTGGATACCGCTAATTTCCTGATTGCGCTGGGTGCGAAGATCACCGGGCAGGGTACCGATCGTATCACCATTGAAGGCGTTGAACGTCTTGGTGGTGGTGTGTATCGCGTTCTGCCAGACCGTATTGAAACCGGGACGTTCCTGGTGGCGGCGGCGATTTCTCGCGGCAAAATTATCTGCCGTAATGCACAACCAGACACACTGGATGCCGTTCTGGCGAAGCTGCGTGATGCCGGTGCGGATATCGAAGTTGGTGAAGACTGGATTAGCCTCGACATGCACGGCAAACGTCCTAAAGCAGTGAATGTGCGCACTGCGCCACATCCGGCTTTCCCGACGGACATGCAGGCCCAGTTCACACTGTTGAACCTGGTGGCCGAAGGTACCGGCTTCATTACGGAAACCGTGTTTGAGAATCGCTTTATGCACGTGCCTGAACTGAGCCGTATGGGTGCCCACGCGGAAATCGAAAGCAATACTGTGATTTGTCACGGCGTTGAAACGCTCTCCGGTGCACAGGTAATGGCGACCGATCTGCGTGCGTCCGCAAGTTTGGTATTAGCGGGATGTATCGCTGAAGGCACAACGGTCGTTGACCGTATTTATCACATCGATCGCGGTTATGAGCGCATCGAGGATAAATTGCGTGCGCTGGGCGCAAACATTGAGCGCATTAAAGGCGAGTAATCGCCAACGCGTGTTGTAACCCCCAGGATCGTTGATCCGGGGGTTACTGCTGTACCGTTACTCAAGACTCTCTTTTTCTTTCCGTACTCTCATCATTCGCGTTCTGTCGATGAATTTATGCGTCCTGGCGTCATGGTAGCGTGACGGCCAAATTACCCACGGGTCTGTTCCCAGTGCTTTCGCGATAATCAATTCACCTTTCGGCCACGGTCGGGTTAACGCATTTGCCAGCGTTGATGAACTTAAGCCATTCTTACGTGACTCAGCGGCCATTGACGTACCTTTCTTACGTAGCCCTGCGATGATGTCAGCCGGATGCCAGTCAATGAATTTGCTTTCCATAGTTCCACATCTCCTTTGGTTAACCAGTTACGGTTTCACAATCAGCCTGTGGAGTTACTATACGCCTCGAGAACGAATGCTCTAAAATGTTCTCGTAAAATGCTTATATATTCAGAATATGCCAAGACTATGCGAGTAGTCTGGCTGTTTTTGTGGGATTTATTAGAGTTTATAGGAGCATTCCCGTGCAGTGCACGGGATGCTGGGAAGCGAGACGAGGGAAATTAACGGTCGCGCTGTACGGCGATATGCGCCAGGCCAATCAGGGCTTCTTTCCACGGAGTATCTGGAAGTACCTGAAGTGCCTCGATGGCTTTGTCAGCCTCTTCTTCGGCGCGTTGACGGGTCCATTCCAGTGACCCGCAAGCATTCATCGCTTCCAGAACCGGCTCCAGCAGGTGGCGACCATTACCTTGCTCAATCGCCTGGCGAATCATTTGCGCCTGCTCAGGGGTGCCGTGGCGCATCGCATGCAGCAACGGTAGCGTAGGTTTACCTTCGTTGAGGTCATCACCCACGTTTTTACCCAACTGTTCGCCATCTGCGCTGTAATCCAGTAAATCGTCGATAAGCTGGAAAGCTGTTCCGAGATAGCGGCCATAATCCTGTAAGCCTTTCTCTTGCTCATCGCTACAACCTGCAAGGATACCTGAGCATTGGGCCGCGGCTTCAAACAGACGAGCCGTCTTGCTGTAGATAACACGCATATAGTTTTCTTCGGTGATATCCGGGTCGTTGACGTTCATTAACTGCAGGACTTCGCCTTCAGCAATGACGTTGACCGCTTTAGACATCACTTCCAGCACTTTCAGGGAGCCGAGGCTGGTCATCATCTGAAAGGCGCGGGTATAGATAAAATCGCCGACCAGAACGCTGGCAGCATTACCAAACGCTGCGTTTGCCGTGGCTTTCCCACGGCGCATATCGGATTCATCCACAACATCGTCATGAAGCAGGGTTGCGGTGTGGATAAACTCGATTAAGGCAGCGATCGTGACGTGGGCATTTTCCTGATAACCAACGGCACGCGCCGCGAGTACGGCGATCATTGGGCGAATGCGTTTTCCGCCGCCGCTCACGATGTAGTACCCCAATTGATTGATCAACTGGACGTCGGAATTGAGCTGTTCAAGGATTGTCGCATTGACCCCCGCCATATCTTGCGCGGTTAACTCATTGATTTTTTCTAAATTCATCGCAAAAGCCGGGCTTCTCGCCCCGATTACCTCACTATTTGAGAAGGTAACGTCGGGTTTAGGGTTAGAAATATATGCTGATTGTACTGAAAAAACGCCGCAGATAAACGTTACGGTACACGTTGTGTTTTTTTTCTTCATGTATTGACGGTAGCACTTGTCAAAGGCTCGCGTTTTGCGTAATATTCGCGCCCTATTGTGAATATTTATAGCGCACTCTGAATCATCAAAAAGGTGTGCGCGGAAGCGGAGTTTTTTATGTACGCGGTTTTCCAAAGTGGTGGTAAACAACACCGAGTAAGCGAAGGTCAGACCGTTCGCCTGGAAAAGCTGGACATCGCAACTGGCGAATCTGTTGAATTCGCAGAAGTTCTGATGATCGCAAACGGTGAAGAAGTCAAAATCGGCGTTCCTTTCGTTGATGGCGGCGTTATCAAAGCTGAAGTCGTTGCTCACGGTCGTGGCGAGAAAGTTAAAATTGTTAAGTTTCGTCGTCGTAAACACTACCGTAAGCAGCAGGGCCATCGTCAGTGGTTCACTGATGTGAAAATCACTGGCATCAGCGCTTAAGTTAAGGGGAGCAGATTAAATGGCACATAAAAAGGCTGGCGGCTCGACTCGTAACGGTCGCGATTCAGAAGCTAAACGTCTGGGCGTAAAACGCTTCGGCGGTGAAACAGTTCTGGCTGGTAGCATCATCGTTCGTCAACGTGGTACTAAATTCCACGCTGGCTCCAACGTTGGTTGCGGCAAAGACCACACTCTGTTTGCTAAAGCAGACGGTAAAGTGAAATTTGAAGTGAAAGGCCCGAAAAACCGTAAATTCATCAGCATTGTTGCTGAATAAGTTTTTCGCGTCCCGGTAACGGATAAAAGCCCCGCAACACGTTGCGGGGCTTTTTACATTCGACGACCGGTAAATATGCTCGTCGCGCCGTGATAACCCGGAAACGAGCCCTTGCAGGGAATACGGCATGAAGCAGCAGGCAGGTATTGGTATTCTTTTAGCACTCACGACAGCTGTCTGTTGGGGGGCTTTACCAATAGCGATGAAGCAAGTGCTGGAGGTGATGGAACCTCCTACCGTCGTGTTCTACCGTTTTTTAATGGCAAGCATTGGCCTTGGCGCTATTCTTGCGGTTAAAAAAAAGCTCCCTCCATTGCGTATTTTTCGCAAAGCGCGTTGGCTGGTGCTGTTGGCTATTGCCACGGGTGGACTGTTCGGTAACTTCATTCTGTTTAGTTCGTCTTTGCAATATTTGAGCCCAACGGCTTCGCAGGTTATCGGTCAACTGTCACCTGTTGGCATGATGATCGCCAGCGTCTTTATCCTGAAGGAGAAGATGCGCGGCACGCAGATTATTGGCGCTATTATGCTTCTGAGCGGATTGGTGTTGTTTTTTAATACCAGTCTGATCGAAATTTTTACCCGGCTGACCGATTACACCTGGGGCGTGATCTTTGGTGTCGGTGCCGCGACGGTTTGGGTGTGTTATGGGGTCGCGCAAAAGGTGTTATTGCGCCGCCTGGCATCACCGCAGATCCTGTTTTTACTGTACACTTTATGTACGATAGCGTTGTTGCCGCTGGCTAAACCCGGTGTAATAGCGCAACTCAGCGACTGGCAGCTTGCCTGCCTCGTGTTCTGCGGCCTGAATACACTGGTAGGATACGGTGCCCTTGCGGAAGCAATGGCTCGCTGGCAGGCGGCACAGGTGAGCGCCATAATTACGCTCACACCGCTGTTTACGTTGTTATTTTCAGATTTATTATCACTGGCCTGGCCCGATTTCTTCGCCAGACCGATGCTAAACCTTTTAGGTTATCTCGGTGCGTTTATCGTGGTTGCGGGCGCGATGTATTCCGCCATTGGTCATCGAATTTGGGGCGGTTTACGTAAGCATGAAACGGTGGTTTCGCAACCCCGCTCAGGCGAATGATTTACGGAGAGTAAAATGAAGTTTGTTGATGAAGCATCGATTCTGGTCGTTGCAGGCGATGGCGGTAACGGTTGTGTCAGCTTCCGCCGCGAAAAATACATCCCGAAAGGCGGTCCGGACGGTGGTGACGGTGGTGATGGCGGTGACGTCTGGCTGGAAGCCGACGAAAACCTGAACACGCTGATCGATTACCGTTTTGAAAAGTCATTCCGTGCGGAACGTGGTCAGAATGGCGCAAGCCGTGATTGCACCGGCAAGCGTGGTAAAGACGTTACCATCAAAGTGCCAGTAGGGACACGCGTCATCGACCAGGGTACGGGCGAAACGATGGGCGACATGACCAAACACGGTCAGCGTCTGATGGTCGCTAAAGGTGGTTGGCACGGCCTGGGTAACACCCGTTTTAAATCGTCGGTCAACCGTACCCCGCGTCAGAAAACGATGGGTACACCTGGCGATAAGCGTGACCTGATGCTGGAGCTGATGCTGTTAGCCGATGTCGGTATGCTGGGTATGCCAAACGCCGGTAAATCGACGTTTATTCGCGCGGTATCTGCGGCGAAACCGAAAGTGGCGGATTATCCGTTCACCACGCTGGTACCGAGCCTCGGCGTTGTGCGTATGGACAACGAAAAGAGCTTCGTGGTTGCTGACATCCCAGGTCTGATTGAAGGCGCTGCTGAAGGCGCTGGTCTCGGTATTCGCTTCCTGAAGCACCTGGAACGTTGCCGCGTACTGCTGCACCTCATTGATATCGATCCGATTGACGGTTCCGATCCGGTAGAAAACGCCCGTATCATTATTGGCGAACTGGAAAAATACAGTCAGGATCTGGCGTCTAAACCGCGCTGGTTAGTGTTCAACAAAATTGATTTGATGGACAAAGCTGAAGCGGAAGAAAAAGCGAAAGCCATCGCTGAAGCGCTGGGCTGGGAAGGTAAATATTACCTGATCTCTGCCGCCAGCCAGCTGGGTGTGAAGGATCTTTGCTGGGATGTGATGACCTTTATCATTGAGAACCCAATCGTTCAGGCTGAAGAAGCGAAACAGCCGGAGAAAGTTGAGTTCATGTGGGATGATTATCACCGTCAGCAGCTCGCTGAAGTCGAAGACGAAGCGGAAGATGACTGGGATGACGATTGGGACGAAGACGACGAAGAAGGCGTTGAGTTCATCTACAAGCGTTAATCTCGTAGCCGGATGACGCTTACGCTTATCCGGCCTACAAAAGCCAACGGGCCGCATTTGCGGCCCGTTTTGTTATGTTCTTTGTAGGCCGGATAAGACGCGTTAGCGTCGCCATCCGGCAATAATGCACTCAGTTATTCTGATATATATCTTTGTACAACCGACTCTCGAAGCGTACCAGTGGAATACGGCGGTTGCGCTGGTCTGCAGGCTCTACCGCATAGCCAGACAGGTACTGCACGAAGGCCATGCGTTGCCCGCTGGCGGTGGTGATGAACCCCGCGAGGTTATATACCCCTTGCAGTGAGCCTGTTTTCGCGGAAACCTTGCCATCAACACCAGCCTGATGCAGGCCTGCACGGTATTGCAGGGAGCCATCGTGGCCAGCCAGTGGCAGCATCGTGATAAAGTTGAGCTCATTGTCATGCTGCGCGATGTATTGCAGCACCTGCATCATGGTGGCGGGGGCAATCAGGTTATGGCGAGAGAGGCCAGAGCCATCGGCAATAATCGTGTTGCCGATATCGACGCCCGCCTGCTGACGCAGGATCTGACGTACGGCATCTGAACCTGCCCGCCAGGTGCCAGGTACGTTAAATCGCGCATGGCCAATCATGCGAAAAACGGTGTCGGCAATCATGTTGTCTGATTTTTTCAGCATAATCTTAAGCAGATCATGCAATGGTGCTGATTGTTTGCTGGCGACGACGGTACCCGGCTCGTTGACCTGAGTCTGACGCAGCAGCGTGCCGCTGTAGGTAATACCCGCTTGTTTTAGCTCATCTTTAAGAATGGCTCCGGCATAGCTGGCACCGTCCTGAATAGCAAACGCCAGTGGCAACGGTTCGGCGCGCTGCGGCAGACACCCGGTCAGCGTAAAGCGGTTCAAATCACCGGGTACCACGTCCAGTTCACAATATTGCGCTTCCGCAGAACCACGTGCGAGGGTGCGAACCTGGCTGAACATGGTCACCGGGTAGTAAGAGGCCACGCGAATATACGCCAAATCGTTGGCTTTTTGTGCGCTGTAGAGCGATACAGAGAAGCAATTTCGGTCGACAATCGCCGCTGCTGGCGGAGCGCTAAAACATTGCGTCATGTCGTTCCAGGGCCAGCCGGGCGCTTTATCATGGCTGGCAAAAATGGAGGTGTCTATCAGGACATTTCCGGCAATTTGCGTCACCCCTGATTTTTTCAGAGTTGCTACCATATTGCGAATATCCTGACGTTTTAACGTCGGATCGGCACCAAATCTCGCAACTAAGTCACCTTTCAATATCCCATTTTCTACGTTGCCTTTTGTCTCAAGCGTCGTGGTGAAACGGAAATCAGGTCCGAGTTGAATCAATGCCGCCAGAGCGGTGATCACTTTCTGGGTACTGGCTGGGAGCGCCATCTGCTGGCTATGGTAATCAATCGTGGGCGCAGGCGCGCCAACCTTCTGTACCATAAGGGCGAGGTTGGCCCCGGCAGGAAGCTGGTTGATGTACTCGTCGACATTCGCAGCCTGAACGCT
Source organism: Citrobacter sp. R-1.5.2 (assembly GCF_035064245.1). Taxonomy (NCBI): domain Bacteria; kingdom Pseudomonadati; phylum Pseudomonadota; class Gammaproteobacteria; order Enterobacterales; family Enterobacteriaceae; genus Citrobacter; species Citrobacter sp. R-1.5.2. The sequence continues at coordinate 88,010 of NZ_JASEYC010000010.1, forward strand.
GAACGCTATACTGGCAGTTAATCCAATGGCAAATCTGGGAAATCGCATAATCTCGCGCTAACAACCTGGAAACAGGCCGTCATACTACGGCGCAACGCCCTAAAAAGTAAACGATGACCCATAGGGAACTCCAGGGTAAAATGAACATCAAATAGAGAATTGTAGCTGACCTGGGACCTCGTGCCCCGGGTCGGTATTTTTTTGCTTCTGACTCTGGCATGGCGTATGCCAGGGTGGGCTTAGCAGCCGGGGTGAGGACAACCACCCCCTACAGGAATGTTCAAGAGGTATAACAAATGCAAGCTATCCCGATGACCTTACGCGGTGCTGAAAAACTGCGCGAAGAACTGGATTTTCTCAAATCTGTGCGTCGCCCTGAAATTATTGCCGCGATCGCGGAAGCGCGTGAACACGGTGACCTGAAAGAGAACGCGGAGTATCACGCGGCTCGTGAACAGCAGGGATTCTGCGAAGGTCGCATTAAAGATATTGAAGCCAAACTGTCTAACGCGCAGGTTATTGACGTCACTAAAATGCCAAATAACGGCCGCGTTGTGTTCGGTGCGACGGTTACCGTTCTGAATCTTGATAACGATGAAGAGCAGACCTGGCGCATTGTGGGCGATGATGAGGCCGATTTTAAACAAAACCTGATTTCGGTGAACTCACCTATTGCTCGTGGCCTGATTGGTAAAGAGCAGGATGACGTGGTGGTTATCAAAACGCCGGGCGGTGAAGTTGAGTATGAAGTGACGAAGGTCGAATACCTGTAAGAATTTCCCAATACACACATCCTGGTTCACGTTGCATACGCGTTGGCTGTGCTCGAATTATTTAGTGTATCTGTAAGATGTTGATGTATTGTAAAGAAAGGAAAAAGGCCGCATAGCGGCCTTTTATCAACGAAGAGAGCGTGGCATTTTGCTCTCCTGCTAGCGGAAATTCCCGCGTTTTACACAAACTTCGTGTTCAACTTTGGGATATTCTTAGCGTGGCAGCGAGATTTTACGTTCTTTAGTCGGGCGATACAGTACCAGCGTTTTGCCGATGACCTGTACATTACAGGCGCCGGTTTCGCGTACGATAGCTTCCACGATCAAGGTTTTAGTATCGCGATCTTCCGAGGCGATTTTCACCTTGATAAGCTCATGGTGCTCTAACGCTTGTTCAATCTCGGCCAGTACCCCTTCGGTCAAACCATTATTGCCAAGCATAACTACAGGCTTGAGCGGATGTGCCAGACCTTTCAGGTGCTGTTTTTGTTTAGTACTCAGATTCATCGTATATTTTTGCTTACGTTGGGATTGAAAACGGGTCATTCTACCGCCATCTCCCATATATCGCCAAATAGCTGTGTAGATATTTACACCATTGGTTACGATGAACTGCCCGATGGGAAAGTGAAATGACAGGTAAAAAGCGTTCTGCCAGCTCGAGTCGCTGGCTTCAGGAACACTTTAGCGATAAATATGTTCAACAGGCACAGAAAAAGGGGTTACGTTCCCGCGCCTGGTTTAAACTTGATGAAATACAGCAAAGTGACAAAATTTTTAAACCGGGGATGACGATTGTTGACCTCGGCGCTGCACCCGGTGGCTGGTCGCAATATGCGGTTACGCAGATCGGAAACAGCGGCCGCATTATCGCTTGCGATCTTTTACCTATGGATCCAATCGTTGGTGTGGACTTCCTTCAGGGCGACTTTCGTGATGAATTAGTCCTGAAAGCGTTACTTGAGCGTGTAGGTGACAGTAAAGTACAAGTTGTCATGTCTGATATGGCGCCAAATATGTGTGGAACACCGGCGGTGGATATTCCCCGGGCCATGTATCTGGTTGAACTGGCACTTGGAATGGCTCGTGATGTATTAGCACCAGGTGGTAGTTTTGTAGTGAAGGTGTTCCAGGGCGAAGGCTTCGATGAGTATCTAAGAGACATTCGCTCCCTGTTTACGAAGGTCAAAGTTCGTAAGCCGGACTCTTCTCGCGCCCGTTCGCGTGAAGTGTACATTGTAGCGACCGGGCGTAAACCATAACCGGTAGATTTCAAACGAAAGTTTGAAAGACACTGGATATAGAGTATCCTGACGCTGTTTTTAACACAGTTGTAATATGAGGTTAATCCCTTGAGTGACATGGCGAAAAACCTAATACTCTGGCTGGTCATTGCCGTTGTGCTGATGTCAGTATTCCAGAGCTTTGGGCCCAGCGAGTCTAATGGCCGTAAGGTTGATTACTCTACCTTCCTGCAAGAGGTCAATCAGGACCAGGTTCGTGAAGCGCGTATCAACGGACGTGAGATTAACGTTACCAAGAAAGATAGTAACCGTTACACGACCTACATTCCGGTTAACGATCCGAAGCTGCTTGATAACCTGCTGACCAAAAACGTCAAGGTTGTTGGCGAGCCGCCTGAAGAGCCGAGCCTGCTGGCTTCTATCTTCATTTCCTGGTTCCCAATGCTGCTGCTGATTGGTGTCTGGATCTTCTTTATGCGTCAAATGCAGGGCGGTGGTGGCAAAGGTGCCATGTCGTTCGGTAAGAGCAAAGCGCGCATGTTGACCGAAGATCAGATCAAAACCACTTTTGCTGATGTCGCGGGTTGTGACGAAGCGAAAGAAGAGGTCGCTGAACTGGTTGAATACCTGCGCGAACCGAGCCGTTTCCAGAAACTGGGCGGTAAGATCCCGAAAGGCGTCCTGATGGTTGGTCCTCCGGGTACAGGTAAAACCCTGCTGGCAAAAGCTATCGCAGGTGAAGCGAAGGTTCCATTCTTCACAATTTCCGGTTCTGATTTCGTGGAAATGTTCGTCGGTGTGGGCGCATCTCGTGTGCGTGACATGTTCGAACAAGCCAAGAAAGCGGCACCGTGCATCATCTTCATCGATGAAATCGACGCCGTAGGTCGCCAGCGTGGCGCTGGTCTGGGTGGCGGTCACGATGAACGTGAACAGACGCTGAACCAGATGCTGGTTGAGATGGACGGCTTCGAAGGTAACGAAGGTATTATCGTTATCGCGGCAACTAACCGTCCTGACGTTCTTGACCCTGCGCTGCTGCGTCCAGGCCGTTTTGACCGTCAGGTTGTTGTTGGTCTGCCGGACGTTCGCGGTCGTGAACAGATTCTGAAAGTGCATATGCGTCGCGTACCGCTGTCTCCGGATATCGATGCGGCAATCATTGCTCGTGGTACGCCTGGTTTCTCCGGTGCGGACCTGGCGAACCTGGTGAACGAAGCGGCACTGTTTGCAGCGCGTGGCAACAAGCGTGTTGTATCGATGGTTGAGTTCGAGAAAGCGAAAGACAAAATCATGATGGGTGCGGAACGTCGCTCCATGGTGATGACGGAAGCGCAGAAAGAATCCACCGCGTACCACGAAGCTGGCCACGCGATTATCGGTCGCCTGGTACCGGAGCACGATCCGGTGCACAAAGTGACGATTATTCCGCGCGGTCGTGCGCTGGGTGTCACCTTCTTCCTGCCTGAAGGCGACGCAATTAGCGCCAGTCGTCAGAAACTGGAAAGTCAGATCTCCACGCTGTACGGCGGTCGTCTGGCAGAAGAGATCATCTACGGTGCTGAACATGTTTCTACCGGTGCGTCCAACGACATTAAAGTCGCGACGAACCTGGCGCGTAACATGGTCACTCAGTGGGGCTTCTCTGACAAACTGGGGCCGTTGCTGTACGCGGAAGAAGAAGGTGAAGTGTTCCTCGGTCGTTCTGTGGCGAAAGCTAAACATATGTCCGATGAAACCGCGCGTATTATTGATCAGGAAGTGAAATTGCTGATTGAACGCAACTATGACCGTGCTCGCCGTCTGTTGAACGACAACCTGGACATTCTGCACTCGATGAAAGATGCGCTCATGAAATATGAGACCATCGATGCACCGCAGATTGATGATCTGATGGCTCGCCGCGATGTACGTCCGCCAGCGGGTTGGGAAGAGTCTGGTTCATCTAACAACTCTGGCAACAATGGCACCCCGAGTGCTCCGCGTCCGGCTGAAGAGCCGCGTACGCCGAACCCGGGCAACATGTCAGAGCAGTTAGGCGACAAATAAGTTATCGTCATCTGATGACCATGTTTTAATTGAAAACCCTGGGGCTTGCTCCGGGGTTTTTCTTATCTGCTTACTCACGATTTTACCAGGGATAACACTATGAAACTCTTTGCTCAGGGATCTTCGCTGGATCTCAGCCATCCCCACGTCATGGGGATTTTAAACGTCACACCAGACTCTTTTTCTGATGGTGGAGCGCACAACTCCCTGGTTGAGGCGGTAAAACACGCAAATCTGATGATTAACGCAGGGGCGACTATCATTGATGTGGGTGGTGAGTCTACGCGACCGGGAGCGGCGGATGTTAGCGTGGAAGAAGAACTGCAGCGTGTAATCCCGGTTGTTGAGGCAATTGCTCAACGTTTTGAAGTATGGATTTCCGTCGATACCTCAAAACCAGAGGTCATTCGTGAGTGCGCCAGAGTAGGGGCGCATATCATTAACGATATACGTTCGCTCTCGGAGCCGGGCGCGCTGGAAGCTGCGGCTGAAACTGGATTACCGGTTTGCCTGATGCACATGCAGGGACAGCCGAAAACTATGCAGGAAGCGCCGAAGTATGAGGATGTGTTTGCTGAGGTAAATCGTTACTTTGTTGAGCAAATAGCACGTTGTGAACGGGCCGGAATCACAAAAGATAAATTGATACTCGACCCAGGATTCGGATTCGGTAAAAATCTTACTCACAACTACACATTGCTGGCACGTCTGGCGGAATTTCATCATTTTAATCTGCCGCTGCTGGTAGGGATGTCACGAAAATCAATGGTTGGCCAATTGCTCAATGTGGGTCCATCTGAGCGTTTGAGCGGCAGCCTTGCATGCGCGGTCATTGCCGCAATGCAGGGGGCGCAGATTATTCGTGTCCATGACGTCAAAGAAACCGTAGAAGCGATGCGTGTGGTGGAAGCCACATTGTCTGCAAAGGAAAACAAACGCTATGAGTAATCGTAAATATTTTGGCACCGATGGGATTCGTGGTCGTGTAGGCGACGCTCCAATCACCCCTGACTTTGTGCTCAAGCTGGGTTGGGCGGCAGGAAAAGTGCTGGCACGTCATGGTTCACGTAAAATCATTATCGGTAAAGATACACGTATTTCCGGCTATATGCTGGAATCTGCGCTGGAAGCGGGCCTGGCTGCCGCGGGGTTGTCAGCTTCTTTCACAGGCCCCATGCCAACACCTGCCGTCGCTTATCTGACGCGTGCTTTCCGTGCTGAAGCCGGGATTGTTATCTCCGCTTCGCACAACCCATTTTATGACAACGGGATTAAATTCTTCTCCATCGACGGAACCAAACTGCCGGATGCAGTTGAAGAAGCCATTGAAGCGGAGATGGAAAAAGCAATCACCTGCGTGGATTCGGCTGAGCTGGGTAAAGCCAGTCGTATTGTCGATGCTGCCGGGCGCTATATTGAGTTCTGCAAAGGCACATTCCCGAATGAACTGAGCCTGAACGAGCTTAAAATTGTGGTGGACTGCGCTAACGGTGCAACGTACCACATTGCGCCAAATGTACTGCGCGAGCTGGGTGCTAACGTCATTGCGATTGGCTGTGAGCCAAACGGTGTAAACATCAATGAAGAAGTCGGCGCGACCGATGTTCGTGCGCTGCAGGCGCGCGTCATCGCGGAAAAAGCCGATTTGGGGATTGCGCTGGACGGTGACGGCGACCGCGTCATTATGGTTGATCACGAAGGTAATAAAGTCGACGGCGACCAGATCATGTACATCATCGCTCGTGAAGCGCTGCGCCAGGGGCAACTGCGCGGTGGCGCGGTGGGTACTCTGATGAGCAACATGGGACTGGAGCTGGCGCTGAAACAACTGGGCATTCCGTTTGCCCGTGCGAAAGTAGGCGACCGTTATGTGCTGGAAAAAATGCAGGAAAAAGGCTGGCGTATTGGTGCGGAAAACTCAGGTCATGTGATCCTGCTGGATAAAACGACCACGGGCGACGGTATTGTGGCGGGTCTGCAGGTATTGGCAGCGATGGTGCGTAACCATATGAGTTTGCACGATCTGTGCAGCGGCATGAAAATGTTCCCGCAACTGCTGGTTAACGTACGTTACACCGCAGGCAGTGGCGATCCGCTGGAACATGAAAGCGTGAAAGCGGTGATGGCAGAGGTTGAAGCGGCACTGGGTAACCGTGGACGCGTACTGCTGCGTAAGTCGGGCACAGAGCCATTAATCCGTGTGATGGTTGAAGGTGAAGACGAAGCACAGGTTACGGAGTTTGCGCACCGCATTGCGGATGCAGTGAAAGCCGTTTAACCCTATCCATAAGTGCAAAAGCCGGAGTCTGAGAGACTCCGGCTTTTTTTTACTGTACTGCAAGCGGTTGTTTACGTCGGCGCTGCCAGAAGTAGCCACTGATCATCAATAGGACGAGGACGGCCAGCCACGGGAGAACCGCCAACAAGTGCCCGGATCGGGCGAATGTCAGTGCAATCATCAGCAACCATCCTCCCAGCATCGGAATTACGGTGCGTTTAACGATATCCACCGGTGATACACCTGCGATCCCGGCGATGGCGATAATTACGCCGGCAATAGGCGACAACGTCCGTCCAATGCCCGCTGAGATCTGAATCGGCAGCATCATAACCGCCACGTCGCTGCCAATATGGCGGCTGATATCCGGCACCATCGGGGCGAAGGAGAAAAATGCTGCATTCCCAGAGCCCATTAACGCTGAAATCGCAAAGGTGATTAGCGTCATCAGCAAGATTATAGACGCTGCGCTGAGGCCAAATTCTCCTGAGAGTGACAGCAGCGCATCAACCGCGCCAATCGCTTTCAGACCGGCGGAGAAAACTTCACCGGCGATAATCAGCGTGACTACCGTGGCAAACACACTGCCCATACTGTCGAAAACTTTTTGTACGCCAGCCATCACTTCGCGAGCTTTACGATGGCGGCAATATTCGCATATCAGAGTAATGGCCAGGCTTATCAGTACGGCGGTATCCAGCGTAATTTTGAGTGAGCTGAACAGCAAATCACTGCACGCCAACATTAAAACCAGCGGTAACATTGGCAGGAACAGCCAGGCAACCGGCGCTTCGGCTTCTTCGGTTGAGGTTAATGTCTGCATTTGCTGCGCGGCATTGTCACCATTCTCCCGGCGATCGAAAAAGCGTTGTACAACGATATGAAGCAGAGCGATGAAAAGAATAACCGGAACGACAATCGGTAACTGATCCTGAACAAAATAGTTAACTACCTCGATACCTGCCGTTTTGGCGGCGAGAACCGAGTTCCCGGATCCCGGGCCAAATTCAACGGCACAGGTACTGGCGATAACCGCAGCGACGGCGGCGCGGCTGCAGCCAAGACGGGTCAGCAGGGGGTAAAGTGTTGCCATCAAAAGCAGACCCAGTCCGGTGGCGCTACTGATAAACAGCGACAGAAATTGGCCCAGCAGCAGGGCCAGCCCGAGCAGTAGATAAGGGGAGTTCAGACGTTGCAGGGGGCGGGATGTGACGCGCACCAGCACCTGACTTGCGCCAATAGCCGACATATAGGTGGCAAAGCCACCTATCAGCATGATTTGTAGTCCAAGACCGCCAAGACGTACGCTCAGGGTATCGCGAATAAACTCAAAGGCGTCAAAGGGACCAAATCCGGTGCTTTTTTTTACCAGGCTACTGAGAGTAGCCATCCCGCTAAAATGCGCGATAAGCAGGAGTACGATCCCGGTTAAGAGCAACACCGACTGAGGGTGATACTTTTTCAGGATCAGACGCCCGGCAAAAATAATGGCGACCAGCGCCAGTAATAATGACATTCTCAACTCCTCACTCAAAGTTGCCGGTGACCAGACACTCACCATCACGCAGCAACGGTTTTCCGGCGGCAAACAAGTGGGCCAGTGAGAGGTCGTCATTGAGCACGCAAATATCAGCACGTTCTCCTGCGCAAAGTACGCCGCCGGAAATACCCAGCGAGCGTGCGACGTTCGCCGTCAACATCGCGATCGCCTGAGATACCGGAATACCGACATCAATCAGGCGAGGCAACAGGTTGAGGTTGCCGGCTACCGGCGCGGCGCTTAGTCCTTCCACGATGCCTTGCGCATTAAAGCGCGGCACGCTGCCATTACCATCAGAGCTAATGGTGATACGATCGGCAGGAACCTGTGATTCCAGTGCGTGGAGAATCGCTTGTTCCTGGGGCATAAATCGGCTGCCGCCAGACGTTACGTCGATATGGCCACCGCGATGTGCGAAAGCGATAGCCTGTTCGAACAATGCTTCTGTCCTCGCGACATGCGTCGGCGAAATGTGGTGAATCGGAATACCGGCATCACACAGTTCCATCAGCTGTGACATCCCTTCCGGTAGATTGCCCAGGTGTACGTGCAGCAGCCCTTTTTTTCCGGCCAGAAGTGAGGATACGCGGATGTCACTGATTATTCTTAATAACTCCTGGAAAGAGGGGTAGGAGCCACGGTGATCGGCGAGCGCGATTTTGACACCCAGGATTGCCGGGATAAATGCCATATCATCGCGAATAGATTGTGTAATTGTCGGGCTGGGTACCGCGTAGGCTCCGGTATGCATATACGCACGCAGGCCCTCCAGGTTGAGAGACTGCATTTTGGCGTACAGATCTTTCGGGGAGCGGGATATCGCATCAGTGCCCAGCACGCCGACGACCGTCGTAATACCAGCCTGAATCAGATCGCGCAGTTTGACGGCTGGCGTCCGGCTGGCAAAGCCGGCTTCACCGCCGCCGCCGGTAAGATGGACATGCTGATCGATAATTCCGGGAATTACCCACTTACCGCGGCAATCGATGACTTCTTTGACGCCATCAAAGAGTGCAATATCTTTTTCAACAGCCACAATGCGATCGGCATGTATGAGCAGGGAACAGAGGCCTAAATCCTCTGGGGAAAATACGCGGGCATTGGTCAGTAAAGTAAACATATCGGTCCTGTCAAACGTCGAGGGTGAGAGTCGGCAGGTGAAACGGAATATTGTTGTTATGATGTCCACATTAAAGCCATTACTATAACTGTGACTATTGCCGATTTGTTATCGGTGGATACGGTTATGGCATGATGGGGAATGAGACGTGGATTCGAAGTGGTTAGAAGATTTTCTGGCGTTGAGTCAGTATGGGAATTACTCTCAGGCAGCGATACAGCGGCATATCACCCAGCCCGCGTTAAGCCGACGTATAAAGGCGCTGGAAGAGATGTTGGGGGTCCCGTTGTTTGACCGCACCACGACGCCCGTTACGCTAACCTGTTATGGCGAACGTTTTGAACCTTATGCCCGGCAAGTCCTCAGCACACTCACGGAGGCGCGCCATGACCTGTGTGCGATGATGCCAGTGACGGATAATACGTTGGTGATGGTGAGTCTGCATACGCTGTCAGTCAATATCCTGCCTGATATGATCAACTATCTGCGCCAGAGTGAACCGCAATTAAACTTCACGGTAAATGCCAGCATTCAGGGGATTGATAATCACTTTAATGCCCTGATAAACCGGCAAATTGATATGCTGGTGACGTACGATTTACCCTCTTCACAACCGGGGCTGGAGATTGCCGGAGGGCTGAAGCGTTCTTTATGGCGATATGAGCGTTTTATCCCGGTGATTTCTGCGCAACTCGCGGACAGACTGGATGATCCGCATACCCCGCTCCCCTGGCTATGCTACAGCGACTACACCTTTGTCAGACGTATTATTGATCCGGCAGAACAACGAGTGCGCCCACGGTTGAAAAAAGTATTTGAGACTGGGCTAAGCGAAACAATACGAGAAATGGTACTGCGCCATATGGGAATGGCATGGTTACCCGAATCAATGGTGGCTGAGGAGTTGGTGAATCAGGAAATCATTCACTGTTGGCCAGAAAATTCGGATCTGATTTGTGAAATCCCTATTGTTGTTTGGGCAAACCTTGACGATCAGCGGTCAGTAATGCAGCGATGCTGGGATAAGTTGCTGCGTTTTTGATTGATGTGGCGATTTTTTCCGCACTTGATACAATGCTAACAAATTGCCCTTGCGAAGGTTATTCGCTTTGGTTAGTATTCACACCCGCTTCAGTGGGAAACAGTTGAAATTCCCGCTTTATTGGTCGAAGCATTGGTACGCGGCAACTCCGCAAGGAACAGGTTGATTATGCACGAAGCTCTTTTGGTAGTTTTCCTTATTGTAGCAATTGGCCTTGTTGGCTTGATCATGCTGCAGCAAGGTAAAGGCGCTGATATGGGAGCCTCTTTTGGCGCAGGCGCTTCTGGTACACTGTTTGGTTCAAGTGGTTCTGGTAACTTCATGACCCGTATGACAGCTGTGTTAGGGACTCTGTTCTTCATTATCAGTCTGGTGCTGGGTAACATGAACAGCAATAAGACCAATAAAGGAAGTGAGTGGGAAAATCTGAGTGCACCGGCGAAAACCGAGCAAACTCAGCCAGCTGCTCCGGCTCAGCCGACCAGCGATATCCCACATTAATAGTTGTATCTGTGCTGAGGTGGTGGAATTGGTAGACACGCTACCTTGAGGTGGTAGTGCCCTAACGGGCTTGTGGGTTCGAGTCCCATCCTCAGTACCAATATTCCAAAGAAAAGACGCTGCAAAGCGTCTTTTTTTTCGTCTGTTATTTGTGGCTGCTCCGTAGGCCTGATAAGCGTAGTGCCATCAGGCGATGTAATAATGTCGGATGGCGGTGTAAACACCTTATCCGACCTACGGGGACAACAGAGCATCCCTATATTCTGCGCATAAAAAAGACCGCTTTCGCGGCCTTAAGATGGTGAATATTTACTTCGTCTTGCTTTCCAGATTCTCAACCTGCGGCAGACCTGTTGCGGAAGAGGCTGTCAGCAGACCAGACTGCGCATAGCCGAACAGCTTCTCACGAGTATCGGTAATATCCAGGTTACGCATGGTCAGCTGACCGATACGATCGTCTGGCGAGAATACGGAATCACCTTTCTCCATGGTCAAACGTTCTGGTTTGTAGGTCAGGTTGTCAGACACGGTGTTAAGGATTGAATAGTCGTTACCGCGACGCAGCTCCAGCGTGACTTCGCCGGTAATCTGGCTGGCTACCCAACGTTGCAGACCATCACGCAGCATCAGCGCCTGTGAGTCGAACCAGCGGCCCTGATACAGCAGACGACCGAGCTGGCGACCGTGAGCGTGATATTGCTCAATGGTGTCTTCATTATGAATACCGGTCAGTAGACGTTCGTAAGCGATGTGCAGCAGTGCCATCCCCGGAGCTTCATAGATACCGCGGCTTTTTGCTTCAATGATACGGTTTTCAATCTGGTCACTCATACCCAGACCATGACGACCGCCGATACGGTTGGCTTCCAGCATCATTTCAACATCGTCACTGAAGGTCTTACCGTTCAGCGCAACCGGATGGCCTTGTTCAAAGCGTACGGTCACTTCTTCAGCCGGGATCTTCACGCTCTCATCCCAGAACTTAACGCCCATAATCGGGTTAACGATTTTGACGCTGGAGTTCAGGAATTCCAGATCTTTTGCTTCGTGAGTCGCGCCGAGCATATTGGAGTCAGTGGAATACGCCTTTTCGACAGACATCTTGTAGTCGAAGCCGCAGGCGATCATAAATTCGGACATCTCATGGCGACCACCGAGTTCGTCGATAAAATCGGTATCCAGCCAGGGTTTGTAAATCTGCAATTCGGCGTTGGTTAACAGGCCATAGCGATAGAAACGTTCAATATCGTTACCTTTATAGGTACTACCGTCACCCCAAATGTTTACGCCATCTTCTTTCATGGCGGCAACCAGCATAGTGCCTGTCACTGCGCGGCCCAGTGGGGTGGTATTGAAATAGGTCAGTCCGCCGGTGGTGTTGTGGAACGCACCACACTGAATAGCGGCGATCCCTTCGGCAACCAACTGCTTGCGGCAATCAACCAGGCGAGCATTCTCAGCACCATATTCCATTGCACGGCGAGGAATCGCGTCATAGTCATCCTCATCCGGCTGACCCAAATTCGCAGTATATGCATATGGGACAGCCCCTTTTTGTCGCATCCACAGCAGTGCTGCACTGGTGTCCAGGCCGCCGGAAAAAGCGATACCAATACGTTGACCTACCGGGAGATGCTTGAGAATCGTCGTCATAAAATAAAACCCTGCTTGATAGACTGGTGAAGAGGTCGGCTTTTTATGTTAATTGCATTTTTATGCAAAATAAATGAGTTTTCATTTAATCATCTTTTAAGGATGACAGGAAGAGTTTAGTGATAATTTCGTTAAATAACGCTGTGGATGGCGGATTTATCTCTCTTGTCTTCCGTTGTATTTGTGCTGGTTTGCATTCATTCATTTGCATAGTAGTAACAAGGTTGACATAACGTATAGAGGATCAATATACTGTGCGCAGATTTTACGTCCCGTCCTCGGTACCAAATCCCAGCAGTATTTGCATTTTTTACCCAAAACGAGTAAAATTTGCCACGTTTCAGGCGCGGGGTGGAGCAGCCTGGTAGCTCGTCGGGCTCATAACCCGAAGGTCGTCGGTTCAAATCCGGCCCCCGCAACCACTTTCCCTTAGAGTTCTTTTTCAAATATACTGTGAAGACTTAGGCCTTCGTAGCTGGATTTGAAAAAAATTCTTTCGGAAGGTTCTCCGAACCGCAGGTGCGGTTATAGGGTTCAGTTATCTAAAGCCCCGATTTATCGGGGTTTTTTGTTATCTGACTACAGAATAACTGGGCTTTAGGCCCTTTTTTTATGTCTTGGGGGTGGGCTTGTCCACATTAGAGCAAAAATTAACAGAGATGATTACAGCGCCAGTTGAAGCCTTGGGGTACGAGCTGGTCGGCATCGAATTTATTCGCGGTCGCACATCCACACTGCGCATCTATATTGATAGTGAAGATGGCATCAATGTTGATGATTGTGCTGATGTGAGCCATCAGGTAAGCGCGGTGATGGATGTCGAAGACCCAATCACTGTTGCCTACAACCTGGAAGTCTCCTCTCCGGGTCTCGACCGTCCTCTGTTCACGGCTGAACACTACGTGCGTTTCCTGGGTGAAGAAGTCACGCTGGTTCTTCGTATGGCGGTACAAAACCGTCGTAAATGGCAGGGCGTTATCAAAGCGGTGGACGGTGAGATGATCACGGTCACAGTCGAAGGTAAAGATGAAGTGTTCGCGCTGAGTAATATCCAGAAGGCGAACCTGGTTCCCCACTTTTAACAGTCTGGATTGAGGTGAAAAGCCCGCGATGAACAAAGAAATTTTGGCTGTTGTTGAAGCCGTATCCAACGAGAAAGCGCTGCCACGCGAGAAAATTTTTGAAGCGCTGGAAAGTGCGCTGGCTACAGCAACAAAGAAAAAATATGAACAAGAGATCGATGTCCGCGTAGAGATCGATCGTAAAAGCGGTGATTTCGATACCTTCCGTCGTTGGGTTATCGTAGAAGAAGTCACTCAGCCAACTAAAGAAATTACGCTGGAAGCAGCGCGCTTTGAAGACGAAAGTCTGAACGTTGGTGAATACGTTGAAGATCAGATCGAATCTGTCACCTTTGACCGTATCACTACTCAGACCGCGAAACAGGTTATCGTACAGAAAGTACGTGAAGCTGAACGTGCGATGGTTGTCGATCAATTCCGTGAACACGAAGGCGAAATCGTCACTGGCGTGGTGAAGAAAGTCAACCGTGACAACATTTCCCTGGATCTGGGCAGCAATGCTGAAGCTGTGATCCTGCGTGAAGACATGCTGCCGCGTGAAAACTTCCGCCCTGGCGACCGTATTCGTGGTGTTCTGTACTCTGTGCGCCCGGAAGCACGTGGTGCGCAGCTGTTTGTGACGCGTTCCAAGCCGGAAATGCTGATCGAACTGTTCCGCATTGAAGTGCCAGAAATTGGCGAAGAAGTGATTGAAATTAAAGCGGCGGCTCGTGATCCGGGTTCTCGTGCGAAAATCGCCGTTAAGACCAACGACAAGCGTATCGATCCGGTCGGTGCCTGTGTTGGTATGCGCGGTGCGCGTGTTCAGGCAGTTTCTACCGAACTGGGCGGCGAGCGTATTGATATTGTCCTGTGGGATGATAACCCGGCGCAGTTCGTGATCAACGCAATGGCGCCAGCAGACGTCGCTTCTATCGTGGTGGATGAAGACAAACACACCATGGATATTGCGGTTGAAGCCGGTAACCTGGCTCAGGCGATTGGACGTAATGGTCAGAACGTCCGCCTGGCTTCACAACTGAGCGGTTGGGAACTCAACGTCATGACCGTTGATGATCTGCAGGCTAAGCATCAGGCTGAAGCACATGCGGCCATCGATACCTTCACCAAATATCTCGATATCGATGAAGATTTCGCGACTGTTTTGGTTGAAGAAGGTTTTGCGACGCTGGAAGAACTGGCCTACGTGCCAATGAAAGAACTGCTGGAAATTGACGGCCTTGATGAACAGACCGTTGAAGCGCTGCGCGAGCGTGCTAAAAACGCACTGACCACTCTGGCACTGGCCCAGGAAGAAAGCCTCGGTGATAACAAACCGGCTGACGATCTGCTGAATCTGGAAGGATTGGATCGTGATATGGCCTTCAAACTGGCTGCCCGTGGTGTTTGTACGCTGGAAGATCTCGCTGAACAGGGCATTGATGATCTGGCTGATATCGAAGGGTTGACCGACGAGAAAGCCGGTGAGCTGATTATGGCTGCCCGTAATATTTGCTGGTTCGGCGACGAAGCGTAATAAACTGTAGCAGGAAGGAACAGTATGACAGATGTAACCGTAAAAACGCTGGCTGCAGAGATACAGACTTCCGTGGAGCGCCTGGTACAGCAATTTGCTGATGCAGGTATCCCGAAGTCTGCTGATGACTCTGTGTCCGCACAAGAGAAACAAACCTTACTGGCGCACCTGAACCGTGAAAATGGCTCAGCGCCGGATAAGTTGACATTGCAGCGTAAAACGCGCAGTACTCTCAATATTCCAGGTACCGGTGGAAAAAGTAAATCGGTACAAATCGAAGTCCGCAAGACACGCACCTTTGTGAAACGCGATCCGCAAGAGGCTGAACGCCTTGCCGCGGAAGAGCAGGCGCAGCGTGAAGCGGAAGAGCAAGCCCGTCGTGAGGCAGAAGAAGCTGCCAAACGCGAGGCGCAACAAAAAGCCGAACGTGAGGCCGCAGAACAAGCTAAACGTGAAGCCGCTGATAAAGCGAAACGTGAAGCTGCGGAAAAAGACAAAGTGAGCAATCAACAGACCGACGATATGACAAAAACCGCCCAGGCCGAAAAAGCCCGCCGTGAAAACGAAGCCGCAGAACTGAAGCGTAAAGCGGAAGAAGAAGCACGTCGCAAGCTTGAAGAAGAAGCGCGCCGTGTGGCTGAAGAAGCCCGTCGTATGGCAGAAGAAAACGAGAAGAATGGTGTGAATAACGCTGAACCTGTTGAAGATACCAGCGATTATCACGTCACCACCTCTCAACACGCTCGCCAGGCAGAAGACGAAAACGATCGTGAAGTTGAAGGCGGTCGTGGTCGTACTCGCAGTGCGAAAGCTGCGCGTCCGGCGAAGAAAGGCAATAAACACGCCGAATCTAAAGCTGACCGTGAAGAAGCGCGTGCAGCGGTTCGTGGCGGCAAAGGCGGTAAACAGCGTAAAGGTTCCGCGCTGCAGCAGGGCTTCCAGAAGCCGGCTCAGGCCGTTAACCGTGACGTTGTGATCGGCGAAACCATCACCGTTGGCGATCTGGCGAACAAGATGGCAGTTAAAGGTTCTCAGGTCATCAAAGCGATGATGAAACTGGGTGCCATGGCGACCATCAACCAGGTTATCGACCAGGAAACTGCACAGCTGGTTGCCGAAGAGATGGGCCACAAAGTTATCCTGCGTCGTGAAAACGAACTGGAAGAAGCGGTAATGAGCGACCGTGACACTGGTGCGGCGGCTGAACCGCGTGCACCGGTAGTGACCATCATGGGTCACGTTGACCACGGTAAAACGTCTTTGCTGGATTACATTCGTTCTACGAAAGTGGCCTCAGGCGAAGCAGGCGGCATTACTCAGCACATCGGTGCGTATCACGTTGAAACAGGTAACGGTATGATCACCTTCCTGGATACCCCGGGGCACGCCGCATTTACCTCTATGCGTGCTCGTGGTGCTCAGGCAACGGATATCGTTGTTCTGGTTGTTGCTGCAGACGACGGCGTGATGCCGCAGACCATCGAAGCTATCCAGCACGCGAAAGCGGCAGGTGTGCCAGTAGTGGTTGCAGTGAACAAGATCGATAAACCAGAAGCAGACCCAGATCGCGTTAAAAATGAACTGTCCCAGTATGGCATCATGCCGGAAGAGTGGGGCGGCGAGAGCCAGTTCGTTCACGTTTCTGCAAAAGCCGGTACCGGTATCGACGAGCTGCTGGATGCTATCCTGCTGCAGGCCGAAGTACTGGAACTGAAAGCAGTACGTAAAGGTATGGCGAGCGGTGCGGTTATCGAATCCTTCCTGGATAAAGGACGTGGTCCGGTTGCTACTGTCCTGGTTCGCGAGGGTACCCTGAACAAAGGCGATATCGTACTGTGTGGCTTCGAATACGGTCGCGTTCGTGCGATGCGTAACGAACTGGGCCAGGAAGTGCTGGAAGCAGGTCCGTCCATTCCGGTGGAAATCCTCGGTCTGTCCGGTGTTCCGGCTGCAGGTGATGAAGTGACCGTCGTTCGTGACGAGAAGAAAGCACGTGAAGTTGCGCTGTATCGTCAGGGCAAATTCCGTGAAGTTAAACTGGCCCGTCAGCAGAAATCTAAACTCGAGAACATGTTCGCTAACATGACCGAAGGCGAAGTTCACGAAGTGAACATCGTACTGAAGGCTGACGTTCAGGGTTCTGTAGAAGCGATCTCCGACTCTTTACTGAAACTGTCTACCGACGAAGTCAAAGTGAAGATCATCGGTTCTGGCGTGGGTGGTATCACCGAAACCGACGCGACGCTGGCTGCGGCATCCAACGCAATTCTGGTTGGCTTCAACGTCCGTGCTGATGCTTCTGCACGTAAAGTGATCGAATCTGAAAGCCTGGATCTGCGTTACTACTCCGTCATCTACCATCTGATCGACGAAGTGAAAGCGGCGATGAGCGGCATGCTGTCTCCGGAACTGAAACAGCAGATCATCGGTCTGGCTGAAGTTCGTGATGTGTTCAAATCACCGAAATTCGGTGCCATCGCAGGCTGTATGGTTACCGAAGGTACGATTAAGCGTCACAACCCAATCCGCGTTCTGCGCGACAACGTAGTTATCTATGAAGGTGAGCTGGAATCCCTGCGCCGCTTCAAAGATGACGTCAACGAAGTCCGTAATGGCATGGAATGTGGTATCGGCGTTAAGAACTACAACGACGTTCGCGTTGGCGATATGATCGAAGTGTTCGAGATTATCGAGATCAAACGTACCATCGCATAATCTTCGTCGTCTTTTGGGCCGCAACGGCGTTGGCTGCGCTCGCTCACCCCGGTCACATAGTTATCTATGCTCCCGGGGATTTACGAGCTTGCCGCCTTGTTGCAACTCAAAATACGTAGAAGATGATTAGGCGTAGGCCGGGTAAGCGAAGCGCCACCCGGCAAGAAATTTAAAAAGGGGCTTATGGCCCCTTTTTTGTCTTTATTCTGGAGAATTTATTATGGCGAAAGAATTTGGTCGCCCGCAGCGTGTAGCGCAGGAGATGCAGAAAGAAATCGCACTGATCCTGCAACGCGAAATCAAAGACCCGCGTGTTGGTATGATGACCACCGTATCGGGCGTTGAGATGTCCCGTGACCTGGCCTATGCCAAAGTATTCGTGACGTTCCTGAACGACCAGGACGAAGCGGCCGTTAAAAATGGTATTAAGGCACTGCAGGAAGCTTCTGGCTTCATCCGCTCTCTTCTGGGGAAAGCGATGCGCCTGCGTATCGTGCCTGAGCTGACCTTCTTCTACGACAACTCACTGGTCGAAGGAATGCGCATGTCCAACCTGGTGACCAGCGTGGTGAAGCATGACGATGAACGTCGTGTGAACCCAGCGGACGACAGCAAGGAGGATTGATGAGTCGTCCTCGTCGTCGTGGTCGCGACATTCATGGTGTTTTGCTGCTGGACAAACCTCAGGGCATGTCCAGCAATGACGTACTGCAAAAAGTAAAGCGCATCTACAATGCCAACCGTGCCGGTCATACTGGCGCGTTGGATCCGCTGGCGACAGGCATGCTGCCTATCTGCCTCGGTGAAGCGACTAAGTTTTCACAGTATTTGCTGGATTCCGACAAGCGTTATCGTGTGATTGCCCGCCTGGGTCAGCGTACGGATACCTCTGATGCTGATGGACAAATCGTGCAGGAACGTCCGGTGACCTTTACGGAGGAACAGCTTGCGAGCGCGCTGGAAACTTTCCGCGGGGATATCGAGCAAATTCCATCGATGTACTCGGCGCTGAAATATCAGGGCAAGAAGCTGTACGAATATGCTCGTCAAGGCATCGAGGTGCCGCGTGAAGCGCGCCCAATTACCGTTTATGAACTGCTGTTTATTCGCCACGAAGGGAATGAACTGGAGCTGGAAGTTCACTGCTCCAAAGGCACCTATATTCGTACTATTATTGACGATCTGGGTGAGAAGCTGGGATGCGGTGCACACGTAACGTATCTGCGCCGTCTGACGGTCAGCAAATACCCGGTTGACCGTATGGTCACGCTGGAACATTTGCGTGAGCTGGTAGAACAAGCTGAACAACAGAACATTCCGTCAGCGCAGTTGCTTGATCCATTGCTGATGCCAATGGACAGTCCGGCATCGGATTATCCGGTGGTTAATCTGCCTTTAACATCGTCGGTTTACTTTAAAAATGGTAATCCGGTTCGTACGACAGGCACTCCACTGGAAGGGCTGGTGCGTGTGACAGAAGGCGATGACAGTAAATTTATCGGCATGGGGGAAATGGATGACGAAGGTCGGGTTGCCCCCCGTCGACTGGTGGTTGAATATCCTGCATAGCGCTCTCTGTCTTGCGATAAGAAGGCGCTGCGAGTAGAATACTGCCGCTTAACGTCGCGTTAATTATTTAACAGTTCGCGCGGCGTATACACAAAATCATTTGAGCTGCATCAAGGCGGCAAGTCTGGGAATCCTCAGGGGCTTACTTAGGTAGGTGACTGAGGTGAGCGGACGCAGCCAACGCAGAGTCAGTTTGAAAGATAAAGTGTATACACTGGGATTGCTGAATTAGAGATCGGCATCCTTTCATTCTTAATACTTTGGAGTTTTAAAATGTCTCTAAGTACTGAAGCTACAGCTAAAATCGTTTCTGAGTTCGGTCGTGATGCAAACGACACCGGTTCTACCGATGTTCAGGTTGCTCTGTTGACTGCACAGATTAACCACCTGCAGGGCCACTTTGCAGAGCACAAAAAAGATCACCACAGCCGTCGTGGTCTGCTGCGCATGGTTTCTCAGCGTCGTAAACTGCTCGACTACCTGAAACGTAAAGATGTTGCACGCTACACCGCGCTGATCGAGCGTCTGGGTCTGCGTCGCTAATTCTTTCGAGTTTCAGAAAGAGGGGGCCTTCATGGCCCCTTTTTTCCAGCAGATGGCAGCAATTCGCTGGAAA
Organism: Citrobacter sp. R-1.5.2; assembly: GCF_035064245.1. Taxonomy (NCBI): domain Bacteria; kingdom Pseudomonadati; phylum Pseudomonadota; class Gammaproteobacteria; order Enterobacterales; family Enterobacteriaceae; genus Citrobacter; species Citrobacter sp. R-1.5.2. The sequence goes on from NZ_JASEYC010000010.1 coordinate 107,708, forward strand.
CTAATGTATTGTTGCTATGAATGATCTTCCGTTGCAGAGGTTCGCGCGGCTAATGAGAGGCTTTACCCAATACGCATGGGTTAGGGTTGTCATTAGTCGCGAGGATGCGCAGAAGATCGGGTATTAACGATGGCGCATAAATGTGCCGTCAAAAAAATAGAGAAAGGATATTATTTTGCTTAATCCGATCGTTCGTAAATTCCAGTACGGTCAGCATACCGTTACGCTGGAAACCGGCATGATGGCGCGTCAGGCGACTGCCGCTGTTATGGTTAGCATGGATGACACTGCGGTATTCGTTACCGTTGTTGGCCAGAAAAAAGCGAAACCAGGCCAGGACTTTTTCCCGCTGACCGTTAACTATCAGGAGCGTACCTACGCTGCTGGTCGTATCCCAGGTAGCTTCTTCCGTCGTGAAGGCCGTCCAAGCGAAGGCGAAACCCTGATCGCGCGTCTGATTGACCGCCCGGTTCGTCCGCTGTTCCCGGAAGGCTTCGTTAACGAAGTTCAGGTTATCGCAACCGTCGTTTCCGTTAACCCACAGGTTAACCCGGATATCGTGGCGATGATTGGTGCATCCGCTGCGCTGTCTCTGTCTGGTATTCCGTTCAACGGCCCGATCGGTGCTGCGCGTGTTGGTTATATCAATGACCAGTATGTACTGAACCCGACTCAGGACGAGCTGAAAGAAAGTAAACTGGATCTGGTTGTTGCCGGTACCGAAGCTGCCGTACTGATGGTTGAATCTGAAGCTGAACTGCTGAGTGAAGACCAGATGCTGGGTGCTGTGGTGTTCGGTCACGAACAGCAGCAGGTTGTTATCCAGGCCATCAACGAGCTGGCTAAAGAAGCGGGCAAACCACGTTGGGACTGGCAGCCAGAAGCGGTTAACGAAGCGCTGAACGCGCGCGTTGCTGCACTGGCAGAAGCGCGCCTGAGCGATGCTTACCGTATCACTGACAAACAAGAGCGTTATGCTCAGGTTGACGTGATCAAATCTGAAACCATCGCGCAGCTTACAGCAGAAGATGAAACCCTGGACGCTAACGAGCTGGGTGAAATCCTGCACGCTATCGAGAAAAACGTTGTTCGTAGCCGCGTACTGGCCGGCGAGCCGCGTATCGATGGCCGCGAAAAAGACATGATCCGTGGTCTGGACGTGCGTACTGGCGTGCTGCCGCGTACTCACGGTTCCGCACTGTTCACCCGTGGTGAAACTCAGGCGCTGGTTACCGCAACGCTGGGTACTACCCGTGATGCGCAGAACCTCGACGAACTGATGGGCGAGCGTACCGACAATTTCCTGTTCCACTACAACTTCCCTCCGTACTGTGTTGGTGAAACCGGTATGGTCGGTTCTCCGAAGCGTCGTGAAATTGGTCACGGTCGTCTGGCGAAGCGTGGCGTACTGGCAGTGATGCCGGAACTGGATAAATTCCCGTACACCGTTCGTGTCGTTTCTGAAATTACTGAATCTAACGGTTCTTCTTCCATGGCTTCCGTATGTGGTGCTTCCCTGGCGCTGATGGACGCAGGCGTGCCGATCAAAGCAGCCGTTGCGGGTATCGCGATGGGTCTGGTGAAGGAAGGCGACAACTTTGTTGTTCTGTCTGACATCCTGGGCGACGAAGACCACCTCGGCGATATGGACTTCAAAGTGGCGGGTTCCCGCGACGGTATTTCTGCACTGCAGATGGATATCAAAATTGAAGGTATCACCAAAGAGATCATGCAGGTCGCTTTGAACCAGGCTAAAGGTGCACGTCTGCACATCCTGGGTGTGATGGAACAGGCGATCAACGCGCCGCGCGGCGATATCTCTGAATTTGCTCCGCGTATCCATACCATTAAGATCAGCCCGGACAAGATCAAAGACGTTATCGGTAAAGGCGGTTCTGTTATCCGTGCCCTGACCGAAGAAACCGGCACCACCATTGAAATCGAAGATGATGGTACTGTGAAGATTGCTGCGACTGACGGCGAGAAAGCGAAATACGCTATTCGTCGCATCGAAGAAATCACCGCTGAAATCGAAGTAGGTCGTATCTACAACGGTAAAGTGACCCGTATCGTTGACTTTGGCGCATTCGTTGCCATCGGTGGCGGTAAAGAAGGTCTGGTGCACATCTCTCAGATCGCTGACAAGCGCGTTGAGAAAGTGACTGATTACCTGCAGATGGGCCAGGAAGTACCGGTCAAAGTTCTGGAAGTTGATCGCCAGGGCCGTGTACGTCTGAGCATTAAAGAAGCAACTGAGCAGTCTCAGCCTGCAGGCGAACCGGAAGCTCCGGCAAGCCAGGGCGAGTAAGGTTGCCATTGCCCTCCGTGAGAGCGGAGGGCCTTTAACCCGGCAGGATGCCTTGTTAGCAACCGGGGAACCTGGACGTTCATTCAATCGTTGTCTTCGGGAGTGGGAAATGAAGCCTTTTTTGCGCTGGTGTTTCGTTGCGACAGCACTCACGCTGGCTGGATGCAGTAATTCCGCCTGGCGTAAGAGTGAAGTCCTCGCAGTACCACTGCAACCGACTTTGCAGCAGGAAGTGATTCTGGCACGTATGGAACAAATTCTTGCCAGTCGGGCTTTAACCGATGACGAACGCGCACAGCTTTTATATGAGCGCGGAGTGTTGTATGATAGTCTCGGTCTGAGGGCACTGGCGCGAAATGATTTTTCACAAGCGCTGGCTATCCGACCAGATATGCCTGAAGTATTCAATTACTTAGGTATATATTTAACGCAGGCAGGCAATTTTGATGCTGCCTATGAAGCGTTTGATTCTGTACTTGAGCTTGATCCAACTTACAACTACGCGCACTTGAATCGCGGTATCGCATTGTATTACGGCGGTCGTGACAAGTTAGCGCAAGATGATCTGCTGGCGTTTTATCAAGACGATCCCAATGATCCTTTCCGCAGTCTGTGGCTTTATCTCGCCGAGCAGAAGCTCGATGAGAAGCAGGCTAAAGAAGCGTTAAAGCAACGTTTCGAAAAATCGGATAAAGAGCAATGGGGATGGAACATTGTCGAGTTCTACCTGGGCAACATTAGCGAAGCAACGCTGATGGAACGCCTGAAGGCGGACGCAACGGATAACACCTCGCTCGCTGAGCATCTCAGTGAAACCAACTTCTATTTAGGTAAGTACTACCTAAGTCTGGGGGATTTGGACAACGCTACGGCATTGTTCAAACTGGCGGTGGCTAACAACGTTCATAACTTTGTTGAGCACCGATACGCATTGTTGGAATTATCGCTCCTGGGCCAGGACCAAGATGACCTGGCAGAATCGGACCAGCAATAGCTGACGTACACATCAGCCCGTAATCTTTTTGATTGCCATCACCTTCACGGGTGAGGGCGTTGTTGTTCGTTAATACACCTACTTTGAGCCGGTTCACACTTTTCAATGAAAATTGCAGATCAATTTCATGATGAGTTATGTAGACTGGCCGCCATTAATTTTGAGGCACACGTACTACATGGCTGAATTCGAAACCACTTTTGCAGATCTGGGCCTGAAGGCTCCTATCCTTGAAGCCCTTAACGATCTGGGTTACGAAAAACCATCTCCAATCCAGGCAGAGTGCATTCCGCATCTGCTGGGCGGTCGCGATGTTCTGGGTATGGCCCAGACAGGTAGCGGCAAAACTGCAGCGTTCTCCTTACCGCTGCTCAACAATCTTGATCCTGAGCTGAAGGCACCTCAGATTCTGGTGCTGGCACCGACCCGCGAACTGGCGGTTCAGGTTGCAGAAGCCATGACGGATTTCTCTAAACACATGCGCGGCGTGAACGTGGTTGCCCTGTACGGCGGCCAGCGTTATGACGTGCAATTACGTGCCCTGCGTCAGGGACCACAGATCGTCGTCGGTACGCCGGGCCGTCTGCTGGATCACCTGAAGCGCGGTACTCTGGACCTCTCCAAACTGAGCGGTCTGGTGCTGGACGAAGCTGACGAAATGCTGCGTATGGGCTTCATCGAAGACGTCGAAACGATTATGGCGCAGATCCCGGAAGGTCATCAGACTGCTCTGTTCTCTGCTACCATGCCGGAAGCGATTCGTCGTATTACCCGCCGCTTTATGAAAGAGCCGCAGGAAGTCCGTATTCAGTCCAGCGTTACTACACGTCCTGACATCAGCCAGAGCTACTGGACTGTATGGGGCATGCGTAAAAATGAAGCGCTGGTGCGTTTCCTGGAAGCAGAAGACTTTGATGCGGCGATTATCTTCGTTCGTACCAAAAATGCGACCCTGGAAGTGGCAGAAGCGCTGGAGCGTAGCGGTTATAGCAGCGCTGCACTGAACGGCGACATGAACCAGTCCCTGCGTGAGCAGACTCTGGAGCGTCTGAAAGATGGTCGTCTGGATATTCTGATTGCAACCGACGTTGCGGCCCGTGGCCTGGACGTTGAGCGTATCAGCCTGGTTGTTAACTACGACATCCCGATGGACTCTGAGTCTTACGTTCACCGTATCGGTCGTACCGGTCGTGCGGGTCGTGCTGGCCGTGCGCTGCTGTTCGTTGAGAACCGCGAGCGTCGTCTGCTGCGTAACATCGAACGCACCATGAAGCTGACCATTCCGGAAGTCGAGCTGCCGAATGCAGACCTGCTGGGCAAACGCCGTCTGGAAAAATTCGCCGCGAAAGTACAGCAGCAGCTGGAAAGCAGCGATCTGGATCAGTACCGCGCTCTGCTGGCGAAAATGCAGCCGGAAGAAGAGCTGGATATCGAAACACTGGCCGCAGCACTGCTGAAAATGGCTCAGGGCGAACGTCCGCTGATCCTGCCGCCAGATGCGCCGATGCGTCCGAAACGCGAATTCCGCGACCGTGATGACCGTGGTCCGCGCGACCGCAACGATCGTGGCCCGCGTGACCGCAATGACCGTGGTGGTGAAGACCGTCCGCGTCGTGAACGTCGTGACGTTGGCGATATGCAGCTGTATCGTATTGAAGTGGGTCGTGATGACGGTGTTGAAGTTCGTCATATCGTTGGCGCGATTGCTAACGAAGGTGATATCAGCAGCCGTTATATCGGTAACATCAAGCTGTTTGCTTCCCACTCCACCATCGAACTGCCGAAAGGTATGCCGGGTGACGTGCTGCAACACTTTACTCGTACTCGCATCCTGAACAAGCCGATGAACATGCAGCTGGTTGGCGATGCAGTACCGCACACCGGTGGTGAGCGTCGTGGCGGTGGTCGTTTCAGCGGTGAGCGTCGTGAAGGCGGTCGTGGTGAAGGTCGTGGCTTTAGCGGCGAACGTCGTGAAGGCGGTCGTGGTGATGGTCGTCGTTTCAGCGGCGAACGTCGTGAAGGCAACCGTGGCCCGCGTCGTGATGATTCTTCTGCTCCGCGCCGTGATGACTCCGCTGGTCGTCGTCGTTTCGGCGGTGACGCATAAGCTTCTTAGCTTATACTCTAAATAATTCGAGTTGCAGGAAGGCGGCAAGAGAGTGAGTTCCCAGGAGCATAGAAAACTATGTGACTGGGGTGAATGAGCGTAGCCAACGTACATGCAACTTGAAGTATGACGAGTATAAAAGCGTAAAGTAATATATACAGCCCTGATCGAAATGATTGGGGCTTTTTTTATTTCATTTGTACTCGTGTACTGGTACAGTGCAGCACATTGAGATGTAGTCACAATACAAATGACTGGAGAGATGGCTGAATGGCAACACTAACCACCACCCAAACATCACCTTCGCTGCTTGGCGGCGTGGTGATCATCGGCGGCACCATTATTGGCGCGGGGATGTTTTCTCTGCCTGTGGTCATGTCCGGGGCGTGGTTCTTCTGGTCAATGGCGGCACTGATCTTCACCTGGTTCTGCATGCTGCACTCCGGGCTGATGATCCTCGAAGCTAACCTCAATTACCGCATTGGCTCGAGCTTCGACACCATCACCAAAGATCTGCTGGGCAAAGGCTGGAACGTTGTGAACGGCATCTCGATCGCCTTCGTTCTCTATATCCTGACCTACGCGTATATCTCGGCGAGTGGTTCGATTCTGCACCACACTTTCTCTGAGATGTCGCTGAACGTTCCGGCGCGTGCGGCAGGTTTTGGCTTTGCTCTGCTGGTAGCATTTGTGGTGTGGTTAAGCACCAAAGCGGTCAGTCGCATGACGGCGATTGTGCTGGGTGCGAAGGTGATTACCTTTTTCCTGACTTTCGGTAGCCTGTTAGGGCACGTCACGCCGACCACGTTGTTTAACGTGGCAGAGAGCAATGCTTCATATACGCCGTATCTGTTGATGACGCTGCCGTTTTGTCTGGCGTCGTTCGGCTACCACGGTAACGTCCCGAGCCTGATGAAGTACTACGGTAAAGATCCGAAGACCATCGTTAAGTGCCTGGTCTACGGTACGCTGCTGGCGCTGGTGCTGTATACCGTATGGTTGCTGGGGACGATGGGCAATATCCCACGCCCAGAGTTTATCGGTATTGCACAGCAGGGCGGTAATATTGATGTGCTGGTCCAGGCGTTGAGCGGCGTGCTGAACAGTCGTAGTTTGGATCTGCTGTTGGTGGTGTTCTCCAACTTTGCCGTGGCGAGTTCGTTCCTCGGAGTGACGCTGGGTCTGTTCGACTATCTGGCAGATCTGTTCAAATTTGATGACTCTGGTATAGGACGTTTTAAAACCGCGCTGCTGACCTTCCTGCCGCCGATTGTCGGTGGGCTGCTGTGGCCGAACGGCTTCCTGTACGCCATTGGTTATGCAGGACTCGCAGCAACCATCTGGGCCGCAATTGTCCCGGCGTTGCTGGCACGTAAATCCCGTGAGCGTTTCGGTAGCCCGAAATTCCGCGTCTGGGGCGGCAAGCCGATGATTGCGCTGATTCTGGTATTCGGTATCGGTAACGCAGTTATCCACATTCTGTCGAGCTTTAATCTGTTGCCTGTGTACCAGTAATGTTGTTGTGCCGGATGGCGGCTGCGCCTTATCCGGCCTACTTATCCTGTAGGCCCGGTAAGCGAAGCGCCACCGGGCAAAACAACGCACTACCCCAACAATTCCTGCTTCACATCCATCGCCAAATCAAACGAATGCAGCCGTGCCTGATGATCAAAAATCTGGCCGTTAACCATAATTTCATCGGCCTGGGTTTCACGCAAAATCGCCTCGAGACCGTGCCGCACTTTCGCCTTATCACCGACCAGCGACATACTCAGCGCCTGCTGAACGCCGTACTGTTCAGAAGCAGACCACAGTTGATGCATATTCTCTACCGGCGGCGGTAACTGGCCGGTTTCGCCCCGGCGCAGTTTCACAAATGCCTGTTGCATTGAGGTGAAAAGAAACTCTGCATCGCGGTTACTGTCAGCGGCAATGATATTGATACACACCATTGCATACGGTTTTTCCAGGCGTGCTGAAGGCTTGAACTGTGTCCGGTACAAGTGCAGTGCCTGATACAGCATATCTGGTGCGAAATGCGAGGCGAAAGCAAATGGCAGGCCAAGCTGTGCTGCCAGCTGTGCGCTGTACAGGCTGGAACCTAATAACCAAACCGGGATTTGCTCGCCGTAGCCTGGAACCGGGCGAACGTGAGGATTAGGATCGCGGGCGTCAAACCAGTCCACCAGTTCTGCTACATCACGTGGGAAGTTGTCGACATCGCCGCTCATATGGCGACGCAAGGCGCGCATTGTGGGTTGATCGCTCCCTGGCGCGCGGCCAAGCCCGAGATCAATCCGCCCCGGATACAGTGTGTTTAGCGTGCCGAACTGCTCAGCGATCACCAGCGGGGAATGGTTGGGTAGCATCACGCCGCCAGAACCCAGATGTAGCGTGGTGGTATGGGCAGCCAGATAGCCAATCAGTACTGACGTTGCGGCGCTGGCGATACCGGCCATGTTGTGATGTTCTGCCAGCCAGTAGCGGCGGTAGCCGCGTTTTTCAGCGAGCAGTGCGAGATCGAGCGAATGGGAAAAGGCTTCTCGCGCGGAGGAACCCTGAGGGATCGGCGCCAGATCCAGCACCGAGAACGGAATAGTTTTGTCAGTCATAACGGCTCACTTTGTTACCGGTTAATCTTTTAATACTGCATTAAAGATTAGTGAATGTTGTTAACAAAGTGAGCTTTATGAGGCTGACGGCAAAAACAATCCCCGATGGCGCTGCGCTTATCGGACCTACGGGAGCGCTATTTGTCGGCCGGATAAGGCACTTTTGCCGCCATCCGGCTAGGCCTGCAGCTCCAGACCTGCCAGTCGCTTCCAGTAACCGTTGCAGTCGCTGTGGGCGGCAAGCGGTAGTGGGGCGTTGCCGTTTTCATTCGCGCGGAAAGCATCAAGCATCGCGATTGTTTCCGTCCCCAATGGTGATAGACGAACGATATCAACCAGCCCCTGCATCGATGTCAACTCGTTGCCGAGATTGTAGACATAGCCGCTCATGGTCTGGATCCCGTTGAGGACAAAGACCTGCTGATTTTCCTGCGACAGCACATCACGCCCGTTGGGGTATTTGATGCAGCAGGTTTCACATTCGTCTTTTGGTCGATCTTCGGAACGTGCGGTAAAGCAGCGGGCAGAGTACGCCAGCGGCAGATGCCCGTAGCTGAGGACTTCGGTTTCAAACTGATTGCGAATACCCAGTTCTTCGCACTGATTGAGCAGATTTACCAACCAGTCACGGGACAGTTCAACCGGCATACACCAGCGCACCATGCCCTGTTTAAGCAGCATACGCAGCGTGACCGCGTTGTAGCAGTTGAGCGCATGTCCTGCGACAAACGGTAGTTTGCGCTCGGCGCACATGTTAACCACACCGAGGTCGCTGGCTTCCACCAGGAAGTCGCCGTTTTCCACATAGCGCTTCAGTTCTCCCAGTTCAGAGGAGGCCTGCACCAGCGCCAGTGTAGAGAGCACCACCTGTTTGCCGCTGCCGGCGAGTGATTTCGCCATATCGATCCAGTCACCCACTTTCGTAGCACGGCGCTTGCTGCACACGGCTTCACCCAGATAGATAACGTCGGCCTGGCTGGTTGCGGCCTGCTGATAAAAATCTTCCAGCGTCTCTTTCGGCCAGTAGTAAAGCACGGGCCCTAAGGAATATTTCATTGCTTTTCTCACTGCCATTTACGGTGATACGCACCAAGCGTGGTCTGCGTGCCTTCGGACATGGAGCCCAGTGTTTCCATCCATTCAGGCTGCGGAACGAAGTTCTGCGGGGAGGCTTTGCAGCGGTCGATCGCCTGACGCCATACTTTTGCGACCTGGCTGACATAGGCCGGGCTACGTTGACGGCCCTCGATTTTGACCGACGCAATATTGGCGGCCAGTAAGTCGGGCAGCAGCTCCAGTGTGTTCAGACTGGTTGGCTCTTCCAGTGCATGGTAGCGTTCACCATCGACCAGATAGCGGCCTTTACACAGCGTTGGGTAACCTGCGTTTTCGCCGTCCTGATAGCGGTCGATCAGTACTTCGTTTAAGCGTGACTCCAGTCCCTGCGGGGTCTGCTGCCAGCGCACAAAGCGAGCAGGGGAGCAGGCGCCCACGGTGTTTGGCGATTCCCCTGTCAGATAAGAAGATAAGTAACAACGACCTTCCGCCATAATGCACAGACTACCGAAGGCAAATACCTCTAACGGAACTGGGGTGACGCGGGCTAATTGCTTCACCTGATGAATCGACAGCACGCGTGGTAGTACGACCCGCGCAACGTCAAAGTTGCGATGGTAGAAATTAATTGCCTCTTCGTTAGTCGCAGATGCCTGAACGGAGACATGGCGCTCAATATGGGGATAGCGCTCTGCGGCATACTCAAGCATGGCGAGATCGGCGAGGATCAGGGCATCCGCACCCAGTTGTGCCGCCATATCCACGGCACGTTGCCAGCGTACGTACCCATCTGGATGGGCAAAAGTGTTAATCGCAATGTGCAGCTTACGGCGATGTTGATGAACGAAACTCACCGCTTCCTGCAATTTTTTCTCGGTAAAATTAAGGCCGGCGAAATGACGGGCGTTGGTATCATCTTTCAGCCCGATGTAGACAGCATCAGCGCCGTTCTCGATGGCCGCCTTAAGCGCCGGGAGATTTCCGGCAGGGCAGAGCAGCTCCATAATTTATCCTGAAAGTTGCGCCTGAGGACGCAAAAATGTTAACGAAGAGGGATTTTAGTTAACCTTGCTGAGACAATTTTTGATTTGAGGCAGTTAAAGTCGTATTGGTGACACCAATAAAGAGGTAACAATTTCGCATCGAATTGTTGATTTATGCCGCTATGTCGTTTATTTGATATGGCAAAATAGCAGGACTATTGAAACAGGGAGTAAAGCTCGTGTTGGATAAACTGCGTTCACGCTTAGTACATTTAGGTCCTTCTCTGATGAGTGTACCGGTTAAACTGACGCCCTTTGCGCTGAAGCGCCAGGTTCTGGAACAGGTCCTGAGCTGGCAGTTTAGTCAGGCGCTGGCCGATGGGGAGCTGGAGTTTCTCAACGGCCGCTGGCTGAGCATTCATGTGCGCGATATTGGTCTCAGATGGTATACCTCAGTAGAGAACGACAAGCTTATCGTCAGTGAGAGCGCAGATGCTGATGTGAGTTTTAGCGCCGATGCCAGCGATCTCCTGATGATCGTGGCGCGTAAGCAGGATCCAGATACGCTTTTCTTCCAGCGTCGCCTGGTGATCGAAGGCGATACAGAATTAGGGCTGTATGTTAAAAATCTGATGGACGCCATCGAACTGGAGCAGATGCCGAAAGCGTTACGTGTCATGCTGCTGCAGTTGGCGGATTTTGTTGAGGCGGGTATGAAAACGTCGCCAGAAACCAAACAGACCTCGGTAGGTGAAGCATGCTGATTCGAGTTGAAATTCCCATTGATGCCCCAGGTATTGATGCGCTGCTGCGTCGTTCATTTGAAAGCGATGCGGAAGCGAAGTTAGTGCACGACCTGCGCGAAGACGGCTTCTTAACGTTGGGTCTGGTTGCTACCGATGATGAAGGTCAGGTAGTGGGCTACGTCGCATTCAGCCCTGTTGATGTGCAGGGTGAAGATCTGCAGTGGGTCGGCATGGCACCGTTAGCGGTAGATGAAAATTACCGTGGGCAAGGCCTGGCGCGTCAGTTGGTTTATGAAGGGCTGGATTCTCTTAACGAGTTTGGCTACGCCGCGGTGGTCACCCTGGGCGATCCGGCATTGTACAGTCGCCTGGGCTTCGAACTGGCGGCCCATCATGACCTGCGCTGCCGCTGGCCGGGTACAGAAAGTGCATTCCAGGTGCATCGCCTGGCGGAAGATGCGCTGGAGGGCGTATCTGGCCTGGTGGAATATCACGACCATTTCAATCGCTTTTAAGTGTCGGGGGTTTGCAGACTGCTCAGCAGAGTCTCAAACCCTTCACCTTCCACAAGGCGCTCTTTCTGGCGTTTTGTAAGCTGCTTGACCCGATACTCTATGCGCAGGGCCAGCGAGCGATCGCCGACTTGCGCCGCAAATGCCAGAGTGAGCTCTCCCTTCCCGCGTAGCGCTTTCGCACCTTTTCCGCTCTGATGCTGCTGATAGCGGCGTTGTACATCGGTGGTTATTCCGGTGTACAGAGCATTGTCTGCGGTACGGATCAGATACAGATACCAGGGTGTCATTGTTACCATCGACATGATAATTTTCAGTCCTACAGTATAAAAGAGAACAGAAATGGAAACACTGACTGCGGTGACTCGTTGGTTGGCAAAGCAGCACGTTGTGACCTGGTGTGTACACCATGACGGTGAATTGTGGTGCGCCAATGCGTTTTATCTGTTTGATGCGCAAAAGGTTGCGTTCTATGTGCTCACCGAAGAGAAGACCCGCCATGCACAGATGTCTGGCCCGCGTGCGTGCGTCGCCGGAACGGTAAACGGTCAGCCTAAAACGGTCGCGTTGATTCGCGGCGTTCAGTTTAAAGGGGAAATCCGCCGCCTGGAGGGAGAAGAGAGCGAAGCTGCGCGTAAAGCGTATAACCATCGTTTCCCTGTCGCCAGGATGCTGTCGGCGCCCGTGTGGGAGATTCGGCTGGATGAAATCAAGTTCACTGACAATACGCTGGGCTTTGGCAAGAAGATGCTCTGGCTGCGTGATCTATAGTTAGAAGATCGATTGAGGATGCGGGGATGGAAAAGCAATGAGCCAGGTGTTAATAACAGGTGCCACAGGGCTGGTGGGCGGAAATTTGCTGCGGATGTTGCTGAATGAACCCCGAATCCACGCTATCACCGCACCGACACGACGACCATTGGCAGATACGGTCGGGGTCTATAATCCTCACGATCCACAGTTAAGCGATGCGCTGGCGCAAGTTTCTGACCCGGTCGATATTGTGTTTTGCTGCCTGGGTACGACCCGACGTGAAGCGGGTAGCAAAGAGGCGTTTATCCACGCGGATTATACGCTGGTGGTGGACACCGCTCTGACGGGCCGCCGGCTTGGTGCCCAGCATATGCTGGTGGTGAGTTCGATGGGAGCCAATGCACATTCGCCATTTTTTTATAACCGGGTGAAAGGGGAAATGGAGCAGGCGCTGATCGCTCAGAAATGGCCACGGCTAACGATTGTCCGGCCTTCGATGTTGCTGGGGGAACGGGAGAAGCAACGCGCAAATGAAATGTTTTTGGCACCGTTGTTCCGGTTGCTGCCAGGAAACTGGAAATCGATTAAGGCACGTGATGTCGCGCAAGCCATGCTGATGGAGGCGCTGGCACCTGAACATGAAGGGGTTTCGATCCTGACCTCTTCCGAGCTACGCGAAAGGGCGAAATAACATGCCGGATGTCGGCTGAGCTTATCCGACCTACAAACGATTACGTCCTGTAGGCCGGATAAGACGCCTGTGCGTCGCTATCCGGCATCTGTATTACTTAATAAAGGTAAAGGCGGTAGTGACGCGTTTCACGCCGCTTACCCGGCTGGCGATATCCGCCGCAGCCTTCGCTTCGCGTTCAGTGACCAGGCCCAGCAGGAATACTTCCCCATTTTCGGTCGTCACTTTCACGTTGGAGGATTTCACCTGATCGCTGGTCAGGAGCTGAGAGCGCACTTTGGTGGTGATCCAGGTATCGTTGGACGCATCGCCCAGGCCGATAGGTTGGCCCTGACGGATCTCATTAAAGACCTCCGTTGTGCCCTCTACACCCATCGCAATTTGTTTTGCTCGTGCAGAAAGTTCGCTATTCGGCGACTGGCCGACCAGCAGGACTTTACCCTGATATGCGCTCACGTTGATGCGTGCTTCTTTCTTTATCTGGGCATCTTTCGACAACGCCGTATTGACGCGTAATTCCAGGGTCCCATCATCTACCTGGGTGCCGACACTGCGAGGATCCGTTGCTGCTTTCGTCCCAACAGCTGCTGTTCCGACAACGGCGGCAGCTACACAGCCTTGCAACAGCAACGCTGAGAGAACGACGGCGAGCGGCGAAAATGCCTTCATGTGTACTCCTTAATCATCCTGGTGAGGGAAAAGCGTGTTATCAATGAGATCGCAAAGGCAATTGACCGTCAGCATATGCATTTCCTGAACGCGGGCGCTGTGGTGTGAAGGGATGCGGATTTCAACGTCCTGTGGCCCCAACAATCCGGCCAGTTCCCCTCCGTCATAACCGGTCAACGCAACGATCGTCATGTCGCGTGTAACGGCTGCTTCAACGGCTTTTACGATATCGCGGCTATTACCACGCGTAGAAATTGCCAACAGAACATCACCTGCATGTCCCAGCGCACGGACTTGTTTTGCATAAACTTCGTCGTGCAGGCGATCGTTGGCAATCGCAGTTAAGACCACATTATCAGTATTTAGTGCAATCGCAGGTAAACTGGGTCGCTCTGTTTCAAAACGGTTGATCATGCTGGCAGCAAAATGCTGTGCGTTGGCAGCGGACGTCCCATTACCACAACAGAGAATTTTGTTGCCATTGAGCAGGGACTGAACCAGCGTCATGGCTGCACGGGAGATCGCATCCGGGAGTGCTTCAGCCGCAGCTATCTGAGTTTGAATGCTTTCTGTAAAGCAGACTTTGATTCTGTCTAACACGCTAATCCTTAAGTACCAGGCACGTCAGGTTATTTTATTTGCCTGATGGGCAGGTTCTGATTCAACTATATGAGCGGTCGTTGAACGCGTTCTTAAACCACTCAACATCATTTCCGGTGAAGGCTAACACATCGAACCGGCAATCCACAGTATCAAAACTCCCATTGTGGCGCGCAAGCCACAAGCGGGCGGTCTGTAATAATTTGTGTTGTTTGCTCCGGGTCACACTCGCCGCCGCGCCGCCAAATTGGGTGGACCGCCGGTAGCGGACCTCGACAAAGACGGTGGTCCTGCCTTCACGCATTATCAGGTCGATTTCGCCGCCACGTTCACGTACGTTGGCGGCGATAAAACGCAGTCCTTTGCTTTCCAGCCAGTGACGCGCAGTCGTTTCCCACGTATCACCGGTCTGTTTGCTCGTTAACTGGCGGGGACGACCTGTCCTTGCTGGTATTTGAGCCATGATAACTTCCTGTTAATCACGCAATCCTGCGTTGCGGTCAACGCGCCGGTGTTGCCGTTAATTTCGAAGCCCTGCACCTGACGCATTTGCGAGAAATGATTAGCGAGCGACCAGGCATCAACTCCCATTGCATACATGCGCGCAAGCGAGTAGTCATTGCGTACTGCACTCAGCGCTTGCTGCATGAGCGGCTCGTTGCCGCCCGCCAGCATGGGAATTTCGCTGTACTGCAGACCTTCCATCTCCAGACGGAAATCAGGACCAGCGGTACCCTGCGCGCTGCGGGAGCTGGCGTATAGCGTCGCACCGCTCTGGCTGCCGTTACGCATGGCGATCATTGGTTTAATAAACGCAATTTCTTCCGGCGTTGCCAGAATATACACGGCATCAACACGACCGCTGCCGCCAGTGATTTGGGCATCGGTAGGTGCTGCCGGTATCGTCAGACCGCCAATCGTCACGCCAGGTTGCGCAGGTACAGAAGAGGCTACCGGGCTGCCCGTCAGGGAAATACCCGCGCCGCCGTTGACACCCATTTTAAGCTCAGCGGTCGACCCGAACTTCTGCTGCAGCACTACGCCGCCGCCCAGTTTTTGCCATTCCTGAGCAAAGGCATTAGCCACGCGATCGCCTAACGCGCTACGCGGGATTAACAGCAGTGGTGCTTGCTTGCCTTGTTCATGAATGTGGCGTGCGGCATCGCGCGCTTCATCTTCTGGTGATAGTGCGAAGTAGCAAACATTCGCCAGATTCTTCACCGACTCTGGCTGGTTTAGCGCCAGTACGTTGAGCGGTGTATTGCTTTTCATCAGCTCTTCGACATTGTTCTTCAACAGCGGGCCGACAACGATGCTGGCGCCATCCTGCTGTACCTGAGCCAGGATCTGATTCAGCGGCTGTGATGACGTGTCGTAGATTTTCAGCTCTGCGGACGGATTCGCCGGCGCGCTGGCGGTCGCTGGCTGTGCAGGCGCGGTTGGCTGCACAGCTGCAGCTTCTGGTTGTGCTGGCGTATCGTTGGTCAGATCGCTGACAGAAGCCTGAGCGGGACTGGCGACGCCGTCAGTCGTCTGTGGTTGTGCCGTTGTTGCATCAGCACCAGTGTTAGCTGCAGGTGCGGCGGCAACAGGTGCAGAGACCGGTTGAGTACCCATATTTTTTGCCGCTTCAAAGCCCTGCTGAATGGTTCGCCCAAAAACAGCGGCTTGGCCATTCAGAGGCAGTAGCAGGGCAATTTTGCTGGTGGAGGCGGGCTTAAAGCTCTGGACGTTGACGAGCTGCGTAGGCAACAGTTTCGCCCCAGGATTTTGCGGGTAACGTTTTTGCCAGTCGGCAATACCCGCTTTCATCATGTTTGGATCGTTACGGTTATCGAACCAGACACGCTGGAGATCCAGCCAGCCTTGTAGAACGTTTTCATCAGCGTTGATGACCAGCGTTTGCGCTTGTTCTGGCGTCATTGACGACAGGGCCTGCCAGGTTGCATCAATATTTTTCTGCTTATCGTTGGCGGCCAACAGCGGTTCCTGCGCGATCAGCGCGCGTAGCAGCGTGAGCGACGGGCGTCCCTGGTTGGCGTCAATTTGCGCCTGCCAGTAACGTGCTTGCTGGTTTTGCGAGAAATCGGCTGGTTTTAACTGGCCCAGTAGAGCCTGTGCGCCAGCGATATCTTTCTGCGCAAGTTTGATTTCAACAGCCAGCAGTGACTGTTCAAGACGTTGGGTATCGTTCAGTTGCTGCGGCAACTGGTTGAACAATTCGACCGCCTGCTGGCTCTTGCCTTCTTTCAGCAGTGCACGAATGGCGAGTAATTGCCAGTTGGTCTTGCTATCATCTGAGCTTTGCTGCATTTGCTGCAGATAAAAGCCGGAATCAGCTTGTGCTGTGCCCTGCATATGGGCAGCACTCTGGTCTGGCGCCTGGGTGCCACAGCCTGCGAAAATCAATGCTGCCAGAATGACAGGCAGCGCGCGTGCAGCTTTCAAACGAGAAAATGTTGAGGGTACCATACTGTATCCAGTGATATTTTTTACGCAATGCTCAATATTAAATCGGCAATACGGACGACACAATGAAACAACACGAATCGGCGGATAATTCTCAAGGCCAACTCTTTATTGTACCTACTCCTATCGGAAATTTGGCTGATATTACCCAACGAGCGCTCGAAGTTTTACAAGCCGTTGATTTAATTGCCGCTGAAGATACCCGCCATACAGGATTGTTGTTGCAACACTTCGCGATAAACGCCCGTTTGTTTGCGTTGCATGACCATAATGAGCAGCAAAAAGCCGAAACGCTGGTATTGAAACTGAAAGAAGGGCAAAACATTGCGCTGGTTTCCGATGCCGGAACACCGTTGATTAACGATCCTGGTTATCACCTGGTGCGCACCTGTCGCGAAGCGGGGATCCGCGTGGTACCTCTGCCAGGCCCTTGTGCGGCGATTGCCGCGTTGAGTGCTGCAGGTTTGCCATCAGATCGTTTTTGCTATGAGGGTTTCCTGCCAGCCAAATCTAAAGGGCGTCGTGATGCGATGAAAGCCATCGAAGCAGAACCACGTACGCTTATTTTTTATGAATCCACTCACCGCTTGCTGGACAGCCTGGAAGATATGGTAGCGGTCTGGGGCGAATCTCGTTATGTCGTGCTGGCGCGTGAACTGACCAAAACCTGGGAAACCATTCATGGTGCGCCAGTGGGTGAGTTGCTGGCGTGGGTCAAAGAAGACGAAAATCGCCGTAAAGGTGAAATGGTGTTGATTGTCGAAGGGCATAAAGCACAAGAAGACGACCTTCCGGCTGATGCGCTGCGTACGCTGGCCTTATTACAGGCAGAATTGCCGCTGAAAAAGGCTGCTGCGCTGGCCGCAGAAATCCACGGCGTGAAAAAGAATGCGCTGTATAAGTATGCGCTGGACCAGCAGGGAGAGTAAAAGTGGGTGGATATCAGCCTCCATTCGTTGTCACTCCATTGATACTCAATCAGGTGATTGAGATCGGTGAGCTTATGGGGCATTGGGCGGCGATGGCGGGTAGAACATCTCCTCTTTTACGCAAAGAGAATCGCATTCGTACAATCCAGGCTTCTTTGGCTATTGAACATAATTCGCTGACGACAGAGCAGGTCACCGCTCTGATGGAAGGTAAGCGAATTCTGGCGCCAGCTAAAGATATACAGGAAGTCAGAAATGCCATTCTGGCCTATGAAAAAATGTCGGAGTGGAAAAGTGAACGGTTATCCGATCTCCTTCAGGCCCATCAGGTCCTGATGTTAGGACTGGTCGACAATCCTGGCCAATTGCGTTCTGGGAATGTCGGTGTCTACAGGGAAAAACATCTTATCCATATGGTCCCTCCTGCCTCACAAGTTCCGCGCTTGGTTAATGACTTGTTGGGTTGGTTAAAAACGACAGAACATCACCCTCTTATTGCTGGGGCTGTTTTCCACTATGAATTTGAATTTATTCATCCTTTTTCTGATGGTAATGGGCGAATGGGGCGGTTGTGGCAAACATTAATTCTGCGGGAGTGGCGCGCCGAATTGGCTTGGCTGCCGGTAGAAACGCTGATCCATTACCAGCAGGATCGGTATTATCAGGTATTAGGGCAATGCGATCGGCAAAGTAGTTGTACGCCATTCATAGAATTTATTTTGGGAAATATCATCTCTGCTTTGAAAGAGGGATTAGGGCAAGCACCGACGATGTCGGAAGAAATGTCGGAATAAATGTCGGAATAAATGTCGCCTGATTTACTGGATATAGAAAAACGTATTCTACAAATCTTGTCGAATCAGCCGGGCAGATCTGCCAAAAGTATCGCTGATGAGTGTGAAATCTCATCCCGTACCGTAGAGCGCTATCTGAAAGCGTTGCAGCAAAAAGGAAAGTTGCAACGCGTTGGCGCGAAGAAAGGCGGGATGTGGCGGGTAAAAAACTAAACGATCAGTAACTCAACGCCTGTTTTAGCGAGCGCTGATTTGTCCTGCTTGCTGATGCTATCGTCGGTTATCACGCAATTAATCTTCTCCATCGGCAGTACCTGATTAAAGCCACGGCGATTGAACTTTGTCGCGTCCAGCACAGCGATGACCTTATGTGCGGCAGCTGCCATGACGCTGCTAATGGAGTAGCCTTCGTTAAATGTCGTAATACCATTTGTGGCATCAATCCCATCGGCACCAACGAACATCAGGTCAGCACTGATCCCTTGTAGAGAACGTTCGGCGATGGTGCCATGCATCGAGTGGGTTTTATGGCGTACTGTTCCACCGCAGACGACCAGCGTAATGTCTTTGTTTTCCGACAACGTGAATGCGGCGGGTAGGCTATTGGTAATAACGGTAATATTACTTTTTCGGTTTAACGCCTCCGCGATAAGCAAGGTGGTGCTTCCACTATCCAGAATGACGGTCATACCTTCTTCGACCATTGCGGTCGCGGCTTGGGCGATCCTTTTTTTCGGATCGCTGGCAAGTTGATACCGCTCTTCCAATATCACTTCCTGATTGTCGCCTTCAGCCAGGTGGCTTCCCGGTTTTGCCGCTCCGCCGTGAAAACGGGTGACAAGACCTTTCTCCTCTAATAACCGCAGGTCAGCGCGAATGGTCACTTCAGAAATACCAAAGGTATTCGAAAGGTCCATTACCAGTACGCTGCCTTGCGTATTAATCAGGTCGACAATTTTGTTCCTTCTCTCAAATGAGTTCATATTGATTTACCTGATAATTTAACTATCACTAGTTTAATCGAAGGATTGCGAAAGGTGAACGCTAAATTTCGAAAGGAAATGTGAGCCAGCGCAGGTTGCTGGCTCGTGAGGTCAGGCAAATTTGAGCAGAATTTTTCCCTGCATCGGTGCGCCATTGAGTGATGTTACCGCTTTGGCAAAACTGTCCGCGTCGCCGCTATGGGCAATTAACGGCTCCAGTTGCAAACGTTTTTCGGTCAGCAAGCGTGCAGCGGTTTCCCACTCCTCTCCTGGCCATGGGCTGGAGTAGTTCATCCAACTGCCGAGAATCGTTAATTCCTTACGCAGTATTTGGCCAAATACACTGGAAGTCAGCGTCAGGTCCTGGTGCAATGTACCCACTAACGCCACCTGTGCGCGAGGGCCTGCAATTTCTACAGACAGGGCTACGGTTTGTGGTGTTCCTGCTGTCTCCAGTACCAACTGATCGAACTGCATATCTGCCAGTGCGGAATAGATTTCCGCCGCACTCATCTCCCGGCTATTAAATACGTGAGTGGCTCCCAACTCTTTCGCTAACGTCAATTTTTGTGGGTTGATATCAATTGCCGTGACACTTTTTGCACCGAGTTCGCGGGCACATTGCATCGCCAGCAAACCGATAGTCCCTGCGCCAACGATAATCACGTTTTTACCTTCGCAGCCCTGAGCCAGGTGGAAGGCATGCAAACCGACGGTAATGGGTTCGATGAATGCCCCGTCATCAATCGGCATATCTGATGGCAGTCGGAACAGATTGGCGCGTTTTACGACCACATATTCCGCATTGCCCCCTTCGCTACGCGAACCGACAAACTGATATTGCTTACATAACGAAAAGTAACCACGTTCACACTGAGGGCAGTGGAAGCAGGGGAGTAGCGGCACACAGGCAACGGCGTCGCCAGGTTGCATATCAGTCACACCGGTGCCGTAGGATTCAACATAACCGCTAAATTCATGACCCAGCGTTATTGGGTAGTAATGCGCACCATGAGAAAAAATACGCGGGATATCAGAACCGCAAAGCCCTGAACTAACCACCCTGACCAATACATCGTTATCGGCTTGCAGTTGGGGCATGGGACGTTCTTCAACGCGTACGTCTCCCTCAGCGTGAATAACCACTGATTTCATAAGAGTCTCCAGAAATGTGAAGGGGAGCAAATGCTCCCCAGAAATTAAGATGTGGGCTGGCTTTCTGAGATAGCGGCTGCTTTTTCGGCGGCGACGAAATTACGTGCCCGGCGCCAGGTCAATAGCACACCGGCGAAGTAAATGACGGCAATAACTGCAAACGCCACGACGTTTTGCCAGGTAAAGAGCTGAATCAGTAACCAGGTGATCGGCGAGCCCCCCTGGTCCAGAGAGGCGACCATTCCACCTGCTTTCAGTGCCCCGGCGTTGGCGGCAAGCTGAGTGTGTAAGCCGATGGTCTGGGTGGCGATCCATAAGGTGATGCCCATGATGATGACGCCAGAGATCAGCGTGCGGAACAGGTTCCCCTGATGAACGGCTACCGCCATTGCTACGAAAAACCCAATAGTAGCAAGATCACCGAAGGGCAGAACCTGATTACCTGGGACCAGGACGGCAATCAGAATGGTCAGCGGAATAAAGATCAGGCTGGCGGAAACCACCGATGTATGGCCGAGCAGCAATGCGGGGTCCAGACCAATTAAGAACTCCTGGCCGCCAAATTTCGCCTGCAGACGTTTACGTGCATGCTTCGCAATAGGCGTTAAGCCATCCATAATCGGTTTAATGACGCGTGGCATGAGCAGCATAACGGCAGCCGTTTTTACCGCCAGTTGCAATACTGCTTTGATGTCATACCCGGCTAACAAGCCGATCACTAAGCCCATAACAAAACCGACGGTGACTGGCTCACCAAAAGGACCGAAGCGTTTCTGTACATCATCAGCACTGAAATGAATGCGATTAAGGCCTGGGATTTTTTCAATGATCGTATCAACCAATACCGCTATTGGCCCCAGATAGGCTGATGAGCCGTGTGGGATGGCAATACCTTCGAGACCGAAAAAGTCGCGCGTGTCTTTCGCAAACCAGTCGCCAAGTTTGTAGACAAATGCGGCGTGAACGACAACGCCCAGGATGCCCAACCAGTATGAGCCCGTCGCCAGATGTAACATTGCGCCAGTGAACGTCATATGCCAGATGTTCCAGATATCGACATTGACGACCCGGGTCATTCGGGTGACCAGCATCAGGATATTGACCCCAATGGCGACAGGGATAGCAATCAAGGCGATCTGTGATGCCCATGTCATCGGTGATGAACCCGGCCAGCCAACATCAATGACATGCAGATTGATTTGAAACTGCTCCGCCATTGCTTTTGCGGCAGGCCCGATAGAATCCAGCATCAGGCCAATAACCAGGCCGATACCGACGAAGCCAATCCCAATATGCAGACCGGATTTAAAACAATCCCCGAGCTTCATCCCCAATAGTTTTGAGAAGATGATGATCACGAGCGGCAGCATGACAGTCGGACCTAAGTCGAGGATATAACGCATTATTTCGCTAAACATGGCGTCACCCCACGAGGATAGTCAGTATTTTTTGCTGCAACGCTTCGATACCCACGCCTGAAACAAAAGGCATGCCGTGGACCACAGGTATATCACCAAAAGTACGGTCAACACGGGCGGTAGTACAGATAAGATCTGCACCATCCATATAGGTTTCGATTTCCGTTACACGGCACTGAACCAGGTCGAGTTGGATATTGTTGGCTTCACACAGTTCTTTAATTTCTTCTGCTGCCATTGTTGAAGTTGCTACAGCACCGCCACACGCCACAATTACTTTACGTTTCATAGGGTATTCCTTTTATTATCAGTTTGTTATCAAGCCTGCGCGCAAGGCTCAGACTCAAGGATTTTTTCCCGAAAGAGCATTGCCAGTTCAGCCTCTGGCGCATTCAATAATGCTTCAATGGTGTTCGGGTTTTGCAGCTCACTGAACAGGCGACGTAACAGCTTTAGCTGAGCCGTCGGGTTCTCAACGATTAAGGCAATAATTAAAGAGACCGCTATCTCTTCATCATCATCTGCCTGCTGAAAGTTGACAGGCGTCTCTGGGCGAATCAGATAGATAGCTGGCGATTTTGCATGAATGGCTTCACAGTGCGGGATCGCAACGGCGTGACGTTCCAGCGCTATCCCGGTTGGGAATGTGGCTTCACGTTCAATTAAGGCCTGCGGGTAGCTTTCATGCACGACCCCTTTGGCCAGCATCTCCTCCCCAATGTGTACCAGCGCATGCTGACACGAGCTAAAGTTTATTCCGGTTCGGACAAAGAGTTGGCTCATATATTCTCCAGATTTCAGGCGATGACTGGTGCGCAGCCAAAGCGATAGGCACGCAGAACGTCCTGGATTTTGTCGATAATCAGATTATGGGGTGTAGCCGTGAGCGTACCTTCTGACAGGCGCTCAAACTGCACGGGCATAAACTGGCTAATTAACCCCAGCGGTAATGCCACACCGTTCAGGTTGGCAATTAACTTTTCCACGCTTTGACGAATGCGCGGATGAGGCCAGTAGTAGCGAATACGGTCAGACAAGCTGAAGTGAATATCGACCATCGCCTGGCTCCAGGTTGGGCGATAGTATTTTTTCCAGTAATCCGGCTCATTCAGCATGACTTCATCAATCACCTCCAGCACCCGGCTCCGTTGTTCCGGAGAGATCAGCTCATTTTCCATTTGCGCCAGCGCAAAAATAGCTTCGCGAAGGGCGAAAGTCAGCGCGGGACCTACTTTCAGAATCGCATAGTGGTCACGTACCAGGTCACGATAGGCTTGACGGGTTTGATAATCGGTGGAGTGCGCCTCATAGACCATCGGCGTCTCTTTGATCCAGGCAGAAAGCGCTTCTGCGGCTTGTGGTTGATAGTGAATGATCTGTGTGTGATCAAACTCCACGCCTGGCTGGACGACAATGGCGATCACACGGGTTAATGCGTCTTCAAGCCCTAATGCGCGAAAAGCGACCTGGTGTGTTTCCAGGGTACGGGCAGCATCTTCTTCGCGGGTAACATGTACGGTACCAATAGTACTGGCTTCTCCGCCAGGTACAGGAACTTCTGTCCCTATAACGTAAGTTAGTTGGCGTTTCTGTTCTTCAGTGGCTGTTGCTTCTGCGGCCTGGCACAGTACAGCGGCGCGCTCGGCGACAATCATCGGATCCAACGGTGTGGGATCGTCAGCACAGGACATAGAGGCATCAAGATGGATTTTACTGAATCCAGCGGCGACATAAGCTTTAATTAAATCAACGGATTTCGCCATCGCCTCTGCTGCCGGTTCATTTTGCCAGCAGTTAGGACCGAGGTGATCGCCCCCGAGAATCAGTCTTTCACGAGGGAAACCGACTTGTTCTGCAATGTTATACACAAAGTCACGGAAATCGGCAGGCTTCATCCCGGTATAGCCGCCAAACTGATTGACCTGATTTGATGTCGCTTCGATCAGCACTTTACTGTCTGTATTGAGATCAAAACGTAATGCGGATTCAATCACCAGCGGATGGGCTGAACAAACAGAACAAATTCCCAAATATTCACCCGCTTTATGACGAGAGATTATTTCTTTCACTTCTATCTCCGATATCTTTTGTTTATCTTCATAATATTTTTGGATTGAAGGCAAAGGGTAAAAGCATCTTTCGTGATCCAGCTTTAAAAACAAACCTTTGTCAGCACCCGTGCAATTCAAATTAATGAAGGACTTACAGCTTTCCTTCGCAGCCGCAGTCGGCGATGACTTTACGTACCACCTCTTTCATCGCCGCTTTTGCTGGCACCATGTAGTGCCGTGGATCGTTCGCATCGGTGTGGGCGCTCAAGTAGTTTTTGAGTGCGTCAGCAAAGGCGATTTTGAGTTCGGTAGCGACGTTGACTTTGCAGATCCCGAGGGCGATTGCGCGTTTAATATCCTGAGGGGGCAGGCCGGAAGCGCCATGTAAAACCAAAGGAATATCAACGCATTGACGAATCTCTTCTAACCGTTCAAAGTCCAGTTTTGGCTCTGCGGTGTACAAGCCGTGGGCAGTGCCAATGGCGACTGCCAATGAGTCGATACCTGTTTTTTCTACGAACTCTCGAGCCTGCTCAGGGTGGGTATAAAGTGCATCCTTGCCATCAACGATCAGGTCATCTTCTTGCCCACCCAGGCGTCCCAGTTCTGCTTCAACGCTGGCGTCATAGCGGTGGCAGTAATCCGTCACGCGTTTGACTAACGCGATGTTATCGGCAAACGGTAAATGGGAGCCGTCAATCATGACAGAGCGAATCCCTGAGGAGACTTTTGCTTCAATATCGCTGACGCTTTCATGGTGATCGAGATGAATTGCCAGGGGGAGGTTCCAGCTTCTGGCCAGCTCGCTGGCGATAGCGACTATATTACCGACACCAGCGTAGTTAAAAGTACCTGGCGTTCCGGCGACGATCAACGGAGAACGTAGCTCGGCAGCCGTTTCTACGACAACCTGTAAGGTCTCGAGATTGTGGATGTTAAACGCGGGGACGGCGTAACCTTCTTGTTGAGCCTTCTTCAGCATTGTTTTGCTTGAAATGATAAACATACTTCCTCCGAAGTCTTTCGATTTCTTTCTTCGAAATAAAGTATAGGGTTTCGTAATGTTTTTTTGTGATTTTGATCTGAAAAATGAAAGTTTCGAAAGTAATGGGAGGGTTGCGAAAGTTTATGACAAAAAAAAGAGCATGCCCGAAGACATGCTCCTGAAGAAAAAACAGTGAAAAATCAGGTTACCGGTGCCGGGTTAAATACCGCCAGCTGGTTATGTAATCCCCACTGATCCGAGAAGGTTTTCTTACGCCCGCTGGCCACGTCGAGAATGAACTCGAATAGCTTCAAACCTACCTCTTCGATGGTTTCTTCTCCGGTCGCGATGGTACCTGCGTTGATGTCCATCAGATCAAACCAACGATTAGCCAGTTCAGTGCGTGTCGCCATTTTTATCACCGGAACGGCCATCAGACCGTACGGCGTACCGCGACCGGTGGTGAATACCTGTACGGTGATGCCGGAAGCAACCTGCTGAGTTCCACAGACAAAATCGCTGGCGGGGGTAGCAGCGTATATCAGACCGCGTTTGGTTGGACGCTGACCCGGCGACAACACTTCGACAATCGCGCTCTTGCCAGACTTGGCAATGGAGCCCAGCGCTTTTTCCACCACGTTTGCCAGACCGCCTTTCTTGTTGCCCGGAGAGGGGTTAGCGCTGCGGTCAGTTTTCCCCATATCGAGATAGTTGTCGTACCAGGCCATCTCTTCGAGCAGGCGTTTGCCCACCTCTTCGTTAATTGCCCGCGGGGTCAGAAGGTGGATGGCATCTCGCACTTCGGTCACTTCCGAGAACATCACGGTCGCACCGCAGCGAACTAACAGGTCGGAGGCAAAACCGACTGCTGGGTTGGCCGTTACGCCAGAAAACGCATCGCTTCCGCCGCATTGCATGCCGACTACCAGCTCAGAAGCCGGACAGGTTTCGCGCTGGCGCTGATTGAGCTTTGCCAGGTGGCGCTCAGCGACCTGCAAAATGTCTTCTACCATGGATTTAAAACCAACGTGTTTTTCATCCTGCAGGCTGACGATACTGGCGCTGTCTACCGAAATACTTTTCACATCGTGAGTACCTTCCAGCAGGCGCTCGGGCTGGAGTTTTTCGCAGCCAAGGCCGATGACCATGACTTCACCGCCGAAGTTTGGGTTCAGCGCAATATTGTGAATTGTACGAATCGGCACGATGGCGGCTGGGGCATTGATAGCCACGCCGCAGCCGTACAGATGATTGAGTCCCACCACGCCGTCGACGTTCGGATAGTTGGGCAGCAGATCGCGCTCAATGATTTTCACGACATAATCCACCACGCCCGCCACGCAGTGCACGCTGGTGGAGATGCCGAGCAGATTCTTGGTGCCGACGCTGCCGTCAGCATTGCGGTATCCTTCGAAGGTATACCCCTCCAGCGGCGGCAGCGGTTCCGGGACTTTGGTTGCCAGCGGCAATGTTTCCAGCGGCGGCGCTTTTGGCAGTTCAACCATAGATTCATCGATCCAGCTGCCGCGTGGGATATCGCGAACGGCGAAACCTATTACTTCACCATAGCGGACGATTTCGCCATGAGCAGGAATATCTGTTAGTGCCACTTTATGGCCCTGGGGGATATGCTCTATCAGCGTCAGTCCATCCGGAAAACGTGTCCCGGCTTTCAGACCATTGTCATTGACAATAATCGCCACATTATCTGTGTCGTGTACTTTAATATAAAACGCCGTTGGCGATTCTTGTCTAATTTCGATGTCGGCCATTGTCCAGTATTCTCCAGCCAGGTGGTGGTAATAATTGTATGGGTGTTGTTATATTGAAGCTAATTAAAAGCAATAAAGACCTGGTATTGTGAAATAAGAATGTCAGGAGATTAAACCTGAGAATGTGACCATGATCACTTAAACTCAGGTACACCACGCCGCCAGAGGTGGCAATACGTAAATGTGTGCATTAGCGCCCATGCTTATGTGCATCCGCCCAAGAGAATATTCTAATGACTTTTCTTTAGTGAGCATTTGCACAATGATTAACCTTGTCACGCTGATTATACTAAATCACGGTTTCATAGCACCTGATAAATTATTGCGTATTTTTATTGGCGGTAATTAATTATTAAAATGCCTGCCAAATAATAATAAAAGACATGTGCCTGAGGTAACCCGAGGTAAATAGTATGATACTGGATACGGTTGTAGAGAAAAAGAAAGGCACGCACACTCGTTATTTAATATTGCTGATAATCTTTATTGTTACGGCCGTTAACTATGCGGACCGTGCGACGTTGTCTATTGCCGGTACGGAAGTGGCGAAAGAGCTACAGCTTAGCGCCATATCAATGGGTTACATTTTTTCGGCTTTTGGCTGGGCTTATTTGCTGATGCAAATCCCCGGCGGATGGCTGCTCGACAAGTTCGGCTCGAAGAAAGTCTACACTTACAGCCTGTTTTTCTGGTCGCTGTTTACCTTCCTGCAGGGATTCGTGGATATGTTTCCGCTGGCCTGGGCGGGTATTTCAATGTTCATCATGCGTTTCATGCTGGGCTTCTCTGAAGCGCCGTCTTTCCCGGCTAACGCACGTATTGTGGCCGCCTGGTTTCCCACAAAAGAGCGCGGCACGGCATCGGCAATTTTTAACTCCGCGCAGTACTTCTCCCTGGCATTATTTTCCCCGCTGTTGGGGTGGTTAACTTTTGCCTGGGGCTGGGAGCATGTCTTTACCGTGATGGGGGCGATCGGCTTTGTACTGACCGGGCTGTGGGTGAAACTGATCCATAACCCGACCGAGCATCCGCGTATGTCGCAAGAAGAACTGAAGTTTATCTCTGACAACGGCGCGGTTGTGGATATGGATCACAAGAAGCCGGGCGATGCGGCATCTGGTGGTCCTAAGCTGCATTATATCAAGCAGTTGCTGACTAATCGCATGATGTTGGGTGTGTTCTTCGGACAGTATTTTATCAATACCATCACCTGGTTCTTTCTGACCTGGTTCCCGATCTATCTGGTGCAAGAAAAAGGCATGTCGATCCTCAAGGTTGGTCTGGTGGCTTCTATTCCTGCGCTGTGCGGATTTGCCGGTGGCGTGTTGGGTGGGGTGTTCTCCGATTATCTGATTAAACGCGGCTCCAGTATTACTCTGGCGCGTAAGCTGCCAATTGTGCTCGGGATGCTGCTCGCGTCGACCATCATTCTGTGTAACTACACCGATAATACCACTCTGGTGGTGGCGTTGATGGCGCTGGCGTTTTTCGGAAAAGGCTTCGGCGCGCTGGGCTGGCCGGTGATTTCCGATACTGCACCGAAAGAAATAGTCGGTCTGTGTGGTGGTGTATTTAACGTATTTGGCAACGTCGCGTCCATCGTAACCCCGCTGGTGATTGGTTACCTGGTGAGCGAGCTGCACTCATTTAATGCTGCGCTGATGTTTGTAGGATGCTCGGCGCTGATGGCGATGGTTTGCTACCTGTTTATTGTCGGTGACATTAAACGTATGGAATTGCAGAAATAAACAAAGGTATAGGCGATGAATAACACGATATTTCCGAACAAATTTAAAGCGGCCCTCGCGGCGCATCAGGTGCAGATTGGCTGCTGGTCCGCGCTGGCCAATCCAATCAGTACCGAGGTATTAGGCCTGGCAGGCTTTGACTGGCTGGTGCTGGATGGTGAGCATGCACCGAACGATATCTCGACGTTTATCCCGCAACTGATGGCACTGAAAGGTAGCATCAGCGCACCGGTTGTGCGTGTTCCGACTAATGAGCCAGTCATTATCAAGCGTCTGTTGGATATTGGGTTTTATAACTTCCTGATCCCGTTTGTTGAGACCGAAGAAGAGGCGGTAAACGCCGTAGCATCTACCCGTTATCCGCCGGAGGGGATTCGTGGTGTATCCGTTTCCCACCGCGCCAATATGTTCGGTACCGTGCCGGACTACTTTGCCCAGTCGAATAAGAACATCACCATTATCGTGCAGATCGAAAGCCAGCAGGGTGTCGATAACGTTGATGCCATCGCTGCGACCGACGGCGTAGACGGTATTTTTGTTGGTCCGAGCGATCTGGCTGCAGCATTAGGTCATCTCGGGAATGCTTCCCACCCTGACGTACAGAAAGCAATCCAGCACATTTTTGCCCGCGCGAAGGCACACGGCAAACCCAGCGGCATTCTGGCCCCGGTAGAGGCGGATGCCCGTCGTTATCTGGAGTGGGGCGCGACATTTGTTGCCGTTGGCAGCGATCTTGGCGTATTCCGCTCGGCCACACAGAAGCTGGCTGACTCCTTTAAGAAATAACCACCATCGACAGTAGAGAGAGATAGAGATATGACAATGAAAGTTGGTTTTATTGGCCTCGGTATTATGGGTAAACCAATGAGTAAAAACCTCCTCAAGGCAGGTTACTCGCTGGTGGTTGCTGACCGTAACCCACAAGCGATTGCGGAAGTCATCGCCGCAGGCGCAGAAACCGCCGCCACGGCGAAAGATATTGCCGAGCAGTGCGACGTGATTATTACCATGCTGCCGAACTCCCCGCATGTGAAAGAGGTCGCGCTGGGTGAAGGTGGCATCATTGAAGGGGCGAAACCGGGCACCGTACTGATCGATATGAGTTCCATCGCACCATTAGCCAGCCGCGAAATCAGCGACGCGCTGAAAGCGAAAGGCGTGGATATGCTGGATGCACCGGTGAGTGGCGGTGAACCGAAAGCCATTGATGGCACATTGTCGGTGATGGTTGGCGGCGATAAAGCGATTTTCGACAAGTACTACGATCTGCTGAAAGCGATGGCGGGCTCTGTCGTGCATACCGGCGAAATTGGCGCGGGTAACGTCACCAAGCTGGCGAACCAGGTGATTGTGGCGCTGAATATTGCGGCAATGTCTGAAGCGCTGACCCTGGCGACCAAAGCGGGCGTGAACCCGGATCTGGTATATCAGGCGATCCGGGGTGGTCTGGCAGGAAGTACCGTACTGGACGCGAAAGCGCCGATGGTTATGGACCGCAACTTCAAGCCAGGCTTCCGTATTGATCTGCATATTAAGGATCTGGCGAACGCACTGGACACTTCTCATGGCGTAGGCGCACAGCTACCGCTGACTGCTGCGGTCATGGAAATGATGCAAGCGCTGCGCGCTGACGGGCTGGGAACGGCTGACCACAGTGCGTTGGCATGTTACTACGAAAAACTGGCGAAAGTGGAAGTCACTCGCTAACAAGAAGGGCGCGGATGCGCGCCCTGTATTTCTTGCCTTGCGCGGCACAGTCAGGCTACATAACTATGAAAATCGTAATTGCCCCAGACTCTTATAAAGAAAGCCTGTCTGCCTCCGAGGTAGCTCAGGCAATAGAAAAAGGATTTCGGGAAGTTTTTCCTGATGCGCAATATGTTTCTGTTCCGGTTGCTGATGGCGGTGAAGGGACAGTGAAAGCGATGATAGCCGCGACGCAGGGGACTGAACGTTCAGCCCTGGTGACGGGGCCTCTGGGCGAAAAAGTGAATGCCTGCTGGGGCATGTCCGGTGACGGTAAAACCGCGTTTATTGAAATGGCGGCAGCCAGCGGCCTGGCGTTGGTTCCTCCTGAGAAACGCAATCCATTAGTGACAACATCTTGTGGTACCGGAGAGTTAATTTTGCAGGCGCTGGAAAGCGGCGCGAAAAGTATCATTATCGGCATTGGCGGCAGCGCGACCAATGACGGCGGTGCGGGTATGGTGCAGGCGCTGGGGGCAAAACTCTGTGATGCCAACGGTACTGAAATCGGTTACGGCGGCGGCAGCCTGAATTGTCTCAGTGCCATCGATGTTTCAGGGCTGGATCCGCGCTTAAAAACCTGTTCAATCCGTGTCGCCTGTGATGTGACGAATCCTCTGACGGGCGATACTGGCGCATCCCGCATCTTTGGGCCGCAGAAAGGGGCGACAGAGGAACACATTGTTGAGCTGGACCGTAATCTCTCCCACTATGCCGATATCATTAAAAAATCGCTCAGGGTGGATGTGAAAGACGTGCCTGGCGCAGGAGCTGCTGGTGGTATGGGGGCCGCGTTAATGGCTTTTTTAGGCGCGGAGCTGCGCAGTGGTATCGAAATTGTGATTCAGGCGCTCAATCTGGAAGAACATATTCACGATTGTACGCTGGTGGTCACCGGTGAGGGACGTATCGATAGCCAGAGTGTGCATGGCAAAGTGCCGATTGGTGTGGCAAATGTGGCGAAGAAGTACCACAAACCCGTAATTGGTATTGCCGGTAGCCTGACACGCGATGTGGACGTGGTACATCAATATGGTATTGATGCGGTGTTTAGCGTATTAACCCGGATCGGCACGCTGGAGGACGCTTTCCGCGGGGCATCGGATAATATTTACCGCGCTTCAAGGAATATCGCTGCCACGCTGGCAATCGGAATGCGTAGTGCGGGGTGACAAAGACGCACGAACCCTCTATACTGCGCGCCGAAGCTGACCAGACAGTCGCCGCTTCGTCGTCGTCCTCTTCGGGGGAGACGGGCGGAGGGGAGGAAAGTCCGGGCTCCATAGGGCAGGGTGCCAGGTAACGCCTGGGGGGGAAACCCACGACCAGTGCAACAGAGAGCAAACCGCCGATGGCCCACGTAAGTGGGATCAGGTAAGGGTGAAAGGGTGCGGTAAGAGCGCACCGCGCGGCTGGTAACAGTCCGTGGCACGGTAAACTCCACCCGGAGCAAGGCCAAATAGGGGTTCACAAGGTACGGCCCGTACTGAACCCGGGTAGGCTGCTTGAGCCAGTGAGCGATTGCTGGCCTAGATGAATGACTGTCCACGACAGAACCCGGCTTATCGGTCAGCTTCACTCTTTATAAAACCCCGCTTCGGCGGGGTTTTTGCTTTCTGGGCAGGCTAAATGAATGGCTGTCCACGACGCTATGCTCAAAATAACGCGTCTTATTGGTCAGCTTCAACTTCGTCTAAAACACTACATTAGTGTCTCTCTGGCCTTCATCGGTGAAAATGTGACACAGACGAGGCACACCAACGGCAGTTCCATCCCGAATATCCTGAAGCGTGGCAACCGCTACTGCCTTCATTTCCGACTTCCTTCAGGTGGCTTTTTTTACATGTCCCTGGGCTGCGATTCGGCCAGTGTGGCAACAGTATTTACACCTTCACCTACGCCACCAGGTCGAAGCATTGCCCGTACAGCAAAACCTTTGATGCTTCACAAAGTGAATCAAAAATCAGGAAATATTCACTCTGAAAATTATTTAAAACATAGTTTTACTTTAAGTGAAAACAATTTCCTGCGTGTGGATGTTATTTGTACAATGCGTGCTGTATGTGAATTAATGCACTGTAAGTAGAGGGAATTATGGCTAAGGGATACATTCTTCATATGTACGATCCCACCACTTGTGGCGGTCGTGTACTGGAAGGAGCACCAAACAGAAGAACCAATGGGACTTCTGTTGCCCGGATGGGTGACCGGGTATCATGTGGTAAAGATGGCAATACTTACCGCATTGTCGGTGGCATTGGATGGATTAAAACGGATGGTCGCCTTGTGGCAGGCAGTCTGGACAGCTTCAGCAGTTGCCCCTGTAATGCAAAAATCATCCCGCAAATAACCGTACAAACCTATGAATCGCGCAGTGATTCCAGAACGTCGGCACCAGTAACAGCAACCACACCGCCGACAATCGTTTCCTCAAGTTCATCACCAGCGGCTAGCCCCGCTGCACTGCTGCCTGTCCCAGTCTTCGCTAAATCCCGCGAGCGTGGCTCAGGGAATACTGATGCAGGGAAGCAACAAGAACCGCATACTAATTTTGCAGAGATGGGCCTTTTCCGGGCAGCGCCTGCTGTTGACGCCGTAACAGATTCAGATGCCCCACAACACGCACAAACAGCAAAGAAAAAACCACAAGCCCCGGAAGATATTCCAAAACCGAAAAAGCGAAGCGCCCTGTATAAGTGGCTCAACGGCAATCAGAAGAGGTGCAATATCAGGCCGCAGTCGCAGCCGCTGCCAGTGCGACCAGAGCACAAACAGCCACCGCAGGTGCTGGCGTTCTGGAACAAGTTGCCGGGCGATTTGCTACATATGGAACATGGGCTGTACGAGGTGCGGAAATTGCCGCTGGTGGCGCTGGTGCCTCCGTTGCCGGATTCTTAGTAGGCATGATGCCTGGCAAACTCAATGAAGGAGAACAGGACTTCATCGACCGTATGCGGCTTGCACAAATGCGGGAAGCCCCTACGCGTGTTCGCTATTCGTGGGAGAATGACACCAACGGAAATCCCGTACCGCGTGGATATCACACGCCACCGGGTAAAGATATGGTGCGAGTCCGTAAGATGGAATGGGACCGCCGCTATGAGGCTTACACTTTCACCACTGAGGAAGAAAACCCCGTTACCCTTATCTGGACCCCGGACAGTTCGGGAGTTGACACTCCATCAAACACAGGCAACCAGACACCGCCAAGGCTACCGGGAACCATCCTTGTTAATCCGTTACCCGATGGAACACAGATCAGCAGTACGACAACCCCTGCACCGGATGAGAAAAATTTTGCGGATTACATTCTGATCCTTCCGGTATCAGATATCCCACCGATTTATATCTACATTCGAAACAATCCGGGACAAGTCACAGGCAAAGGCCAGAAGGTCACAGGCACCTGGTTAGCTGATGCGAATCAAGGCAACGGATCACCGATACCATCTCAGATTGCCGATAAACTGCGTGGGCGTACATTCTCCAACTTTGATAGATTCAGGGAAGCGTTCTGGCTAGAAGTTTCAAAAGACCCTGAATTGAGCCAACAATTTAAACGAGGAAACTTGGGAAATATTCGGGCAGGTAAAGCTCCAGCGCCAAGAGAATCTGAACAAGTTGGTGGCAAAATAAAATACAATATCCACCATATCAGGCCGATAAGTGAAGGTGGTGAAGTGTACGACGTCGACAACATGGGCGTAGTAACGCCAAAACGCCACATTGAGATCCATCGAGGTGAGTAAGTGAGCAGCATTAACGACTATACAGAAAGTGAATTTTTGGAATTTGTCCGTAAGTTATTCGATGTAGCGAATACTTCTGAAAGCGAAGACATTAAAAACATATTGGAGTTTAAGCGCTTGACTGAACACCCTGACGGATCGGACCTCATTTACTATCCCCGTGATGACCGCGAAGATAGTCCTGAAGGTGTTGTTCAAGAAGTCAAAGAATGGCGTAAAGCCAATGGAAAACCCGGCTTTCGAGATGAATAAGTCGCAAATTTTTGAGGCGAAGATGTTATGCCCCTGTTGTGAGCTGTTCGAGTTTAGCGGAGAGGGAAGTTTTGAATTATGCCCTGTCTGTGACTGGGAAAATGATTCAGTTCAGAGCAGTGATCCTGATTATGCTGGTGGAGCTAATATCATGAGCTTGAACGAAGCGCGCGAAGCATTCCGGCAAGGTCGAAAGGTAGGGTAACCCTGCTTTGGCAAATTCAATCTGTGAGTTGAACGGCTGGGTTTTGCCCCGGCCTTTCTTTTGTCTGTTAACCTGCTTTATCTGCCACACAAAGTGCGATACAGTCTGCGACACAAGACAACTCCAGCGCCGTAGATGCCTGACGTACAGTTGAACGAAGCCGCCTTATCGGTCAGCTTCACTCTTTATAAAACCCCGCTTCGGCGGGGTTTTTGCTTTTTGGGCAGGCTAAATGAATGACTGTCCACGACGCTATGCTCAAAATAACGCGGCTTATCAGTCAGCTTCACTCTTTATAGAACCCCGCCTCGGCGGGGTTATTGCTTTCTGGGCAGGCTAAATGAATGACTGTCCACGACGCTATGCTCAAAATAACGCGGCTTATCGGTCAGCTTCACTCTTTACAGAACCCCGCCTCGGCGGGGTTTTTGCTTTGTGAGGCGTAGCCCACAGGAAGGCATCGTTCTATCCGTTGTAACATAAATTATGTTCCCTCTTTTGAATCACACCCTTCTACTTTATCCATATCAGAAATGCCCGTTTTTGGCGTGATAAATAGGTGTCTTTAAATTACTCATAATTGTTAACATTGAAGCAACACCATCAACAAAAAAGTACATTATTAATAAACGATCGTCGTGATTTTTTTCCTGATTATTTTAGTGTCGCCTTTGCTTTATTCAGGTCGAATAAAAGGGGACAGAGTCAATTACTAATAAAATGGTTAAAAAATGAGCAAAAGTACCTCTCAAAAAAAATTGATTCATTATTATTTTTGATTGTTGTCACAATAATGGACATTTCTATTCATAACAATGGCCCACGAATTCAGTACGAATTTCCACTTATTGCAAAATTTTAAATTAATAGGAAACCATTATGGGAACAGTAAGCTCAGGCTCTGCTCATAAAATGGGAGTCATTGCCCTAACGTTAGTGACCGCATCAAATATGATGGGGTCTGGCGTATTTATGTTGCCAACTAATCTCGCAGGAATAGGCTCCATCTCAATATGGGGATGGGTATTTACCATCATCGGCGTTATTGCACTTGCATTAGTTTTTGCTAAAACCAGTCTAATTACACCTCGTACCGGCGGTATCGTTGCTTATGCCAGTGATGCCTTTGGCCCATTCATTGGGTTTCAGACAACAATGTGCTATTGGATCAGTGCATGGGTAGGTAACGTTGCATTATTGGTCGCAGGTGTCGGCTATCTCAGTTTCTTTTTCCCAGAGCTTAAAAATCCAACTTACGGTTGTATTGCCGCAATTATTATTCTGTGGGCATTTGTTTTCCTTGCTAGTTTTGGTGCCAAAGTTGCAGGGCGGGCACAATCGTTTACCGCAACCTGCGGGTTAATTGTAATTTTAGGCGTAGGATTTATTGGGTGGTTCTGGTTTAACCCGTCGCTCTATACTGAAGTTTATAATGGAACGGGTCATAGTGATTCCTCAGCAATAATTTCTGCTGCGTCGATTGCGCTATGGGGCTTCCTTGGTATTGAATCTGCAGTCGTTTCTACCGGCCAGGTCGAAGATCCTGAACGTACGGTTCCTCGGGCTACCGTTATGGGATTATTAATCGCTTCCGTATGTTATGTCGGTAGCTGCACCGTTATTATGGGGTTAGTACCACATAACGTTCTGGTAGATTCAGCCGCACCTTTTGCTGATGCCGCACGCTATATGTTCGGTAATACGGCAGGGAACATTGCTTCCGCACTGAGCATCATTGCCTGCTTTGGTTCCATTTCAGGTTGGCTGATACTTCAGTCAGAAGGCCCGCGCGCAGGTGCTCAACAAGGACTTTTCCCGAAATTCTTTGAAGAAACCAACAAGCAAGATGTCCCGATGAAAAGCCTCATTTTTACCGGTGTATTAATGAGTATTGTCTTGCTTTTGACGGCATCTCCGAATTTGGCGAAGCAATTCCAGGCCGTAATCTTAATGTCGGTGTTTGCTTCACTTCTGCCATATATGTATGCCCTGATTTCGCTTCCAATTATCCTTGTCTCAAAGAAAGCCAATCGTGGAAGATCGTTTATGTTTTACTGCACGTTGGTTGTTATTGGCATGATTTACTGCATTTTTGCTTTGCTTGGTTCTGGCAGCGATTCCATATTCTGGGGCATCTTGATGATGATGGTAACCATTCCATTATTCTCTTTTGTTGCCGCCGGACGTAGTAAGAAAGGTCAGGATATTCTTTATTTAGATAAACGTATCTAAACGTATCCAACTGTATTGGTTTTATCCACGGGAGTTTAAAATGACATTATCTATTGTCGATCAGAATAAGCTCGATGCTTTTTGGTCATATTGCGTAAAAAATCAGTATTTTAATATAGGTTATCCGGAGTCAGCCGACTTCGATTACACGATACTGGAACGGTTTATGCGTTTCTCCATAAATAACTGTGGTGACTGGGGGGAGTATTGTAATTATTTACTGAACTCGTTTGATTTTGAAAAAGAAGTAATGGAGTATTTCGCCAGGATTTTCAAAATCCCATTTGAAGAAAGCTGGGGATATGTTACCAATGGGGGGACTGAGGGTAATATGTTCGGCTGCTATCTGGGGCGTGAACTGTTTCCAGAAGGTACGCTTTATTACTCGAAAGACACTCATTATTCCGTTGCAAAAATTGTTAAGTTGTTGCGCATTAAATCAAGTCTGGTGGAATCACAGCCGAATGGTGAGATGGACTATGATGATTTGATTCGTAAAATTCAACGCGATAACGAAGAACATCCGATTATTTTTGCAAATATCGGGACAACCGTTCGTGGCGCTATTGATAATATTGCTGAGATCCAACAACGGATTGGTCAATTGGGTATCAAACGTGACGATTATTATCTACACGCTGATGCTGCGCTGAGCGGTATGATTTTGCCGTTTGTGAACGATCCGCAACCTTTTAACTTCGCTGATGGTATTGATTCTATCGGTGTTTCCGGCCACAAAATGATTGGCTCGCCTATTCCCTGCGGCATTGTGGTAGCGAAAAGGAAAAACGTTGACCGGATTTCTGTCGAAATTGATTACATCTCTGCACACGATAAAACCATTTCTGGTTCTCGTAACGGCCACACACCGCTAATGATGTGGGAAGCGATTCGCAGCCATTCCTGGAGCGACTGGCAACGCCGCATTGAACATAGCCTGAATATGGCGCAGTACGCAGTCGATCGCTTACAGGCTGCGGGTATTGATGCCTGGCGCAATAAAAACTCAATTACCGTGGTTTTCCCTTGCCCATCAGAAGCCGTCTGGAAGAAGCACTGTCTGGCCA
Source organism: Citrobacter sp. R-1.5.2 (assembly GCF_035064245.1). Classification (NCBI taxonomy): domain Bacteria; kingdom Pseudomonadati; phylum Pseudomonadota; class Gammaproteobacteria; order Enterobacterales; family Enterobacteriaceae; genus Citrobacter; species Citrobacter sp. R-1.5.2. Next base: position 145,294 of record NZ_JASEYC010000010.1, read on the forward strand.
CCTCCGGTGATATCGCTCACCTGATTACCACTGCCCACCACCTTGACTCCAGCAAGATTGATGAGCTGATTGACGATGTCATTGCCGACCTGAACCAGCAGGCCGCATGAAGAAAGGGCAGTGATAATCATCACTGCCCTCAGGAGCGCCGCAACCGATGCCGAGACCAATCATTATCGGTTGCGTCTGTCAGGCTCTGTTCTTACAGAGCCTGCAACGAGATTACCGCTTTACCGATGGGTTGTAACGACAAACTTTGGCCCTGAACATGCGCGGGAGAAGTCCCGTTCATCTCACCATGATCTATTAAATGAGGACTGGCATGGATAAATGTTGCGCGAAGACAAACCAAATGGGCCTGCTTGCGCTGACCATGATGACAGCATCAAATATGATGGGTAGCGGTGTGTTTATGCTGCCTGCCACGCTTGCGAGAATAGGTTCAATCTCTGTCTGGGGATGGGGACTCGCGTTTTTAGCGATTGCTGCCCTGGCACTCATTTTCTGCAAAATGAGTGAGTTATTTCCGCGCAATGGCGGCATCATAGCCAGTATTACTGCCAGCTTTGGCCCCTTTATCGGCCTACAAATGACATTGTTCTATTGGTTGTCAACGTGGATTGGCAACTGCGCGCTGCTGTTAGCCGGCGTGGGATATCTCTCTTTCTTCTTCCCGGTATTACACAACCCACTTTATGGCACGACGGCATGCATTGTGCTGCTTTGGTGCTCTGTTCTTTGGGGATTACGTGGCGCAAAACGGGTTGGCTATATGCAAATGTTCACGGGCAGTTGCATGGTGCTGGTGATCCTCAGCATCGGCGTCATGGGCTGGGGGCATTTTGACGTTGCTCGTTATCAGGCAGCCTGGAACCTTAGTGGCGTCAGTGATCATCAGGCAATCATTAACGCGGCCACCATCTCATTATGGGGTTTTCTGGGGATTGAATCTGCATCTGTCTCGTTTAGCCAAGTGAAAAACCCACGCCGCACTATACCGCTGGCCACCTTGTTAGGGTTGGGGCTCGCTGGGTTATGTTATGCCAGTTCAACCAATGTCATGATGGGGCTGCTCCCCCATGATGTGCTGATGAACTCCTCCTCTCCTTTTGCCGATAGCGCGAAAGCCATGTGGGGCAGTACGGCTGGGGCGATTATTTCAGCCATGGTTGTTATCGCTTGCCTCGGTGCGATGCCAGGTTGGCAAATCCTGCAAACGGAAGTGCCCAGGGCTGCGGCGGAAGATAATTTGCTCCCTGCTTTTTTTGCCCGTACTAACCGCCATGGTGTTCCCTGGTGTGGGTTAGTTTTTACTGCAGCGCTGATGACTGCACTCCTGCTATTCACATTGTCGCCAAATCTGCAGAACCAGTTCCAGAGCGTGATTACCTTGGCCATCTCTGCCAGCTTACTCCCCTATGCATTTGCTGCAGTATCACTGCCGGTCATGATGGTTGTTCATCGCCGGGGAGGAGATGCCAGTTTCTGGACTTATTGCTGCCTTAGTCTGGTTGCGTTGAGCTTTATTGCGCTGGCGTTAATGACAGAGAGTGCCTCTACCGTGGTATGGGGAATTATTTTACAGATGATTACCATCCCTCTTTACCTTCTTTATGTTGCCCGGCGCCATCGCCTGAACAAGGGTGTCCCGCAGCACAATTTGACTGAACAATCTTTTTCTTTATTAAGCAAGGAGTTGTCATGAGCAAAATTCAGGCCATACGAGGTATGCGCGATGTGCTGCCTGACGAAACACCAATGTGGCAGTGGCTGGAGCGTAAATTTCATCAAATGGCGTTTCGTTATGGATACCAGGAAATGCGTCTGCCGCTCCTGGAACCCGTTGCGCTCTTTGAACGTGCGGTGGGTGAAGCGACCGATATCGTCTCAAAAGAAATGTACGACTTTACCGATAAAAGCGGCGAGCATATTACCTTGCGTCCGGAAGGAACCAGCGGATGTATGCGGGCGGTCCTGGAAAATAACATGTGTTACAACAAATCACAGCGTTTGTGGTATCAGGGACCGATGTTTCGTTACGAGCGTCCGCAAAAAGGGCGGTTACGCCAGTTCACGCAGTTTGGCGTCGAAGCCTTCGGAATGTCCGGTGCCGATGTTGATGCTGAACTGATCTTTATGGTGCGCGATCTATTTGAAGATTTAGGCATATCACAGAACGTCCGGCTGGAAATTAACTCATTAGGGACGCCGGAAGAACGCCAGGCACATCGCAGGGAACTGGTGAGTTGGTTTACTCAACATAGAGACGTGTTGGACGAAGACAGCATCAAGCGCCTGGACGTAAACCCTCTGCGTATCCTTGATAGTAAAAACCCTGAAATGCAAGAAATGATAGAAAATGCACCACGTTTACTGGATTTTTTGGGAGATGATTCACAGCGGCATTTCAATACGTTGCGGACTCTGCTCGACAATGCCGATATAACCTATCACATTAACCCACGACTGGTGCGCGGGTTGGATTATTATTCACGCACTGTTTTTGAATGGATTACCGATGACTTAGGTTCTCAGGGGACAGTCTGCGGTGGTGGTCGTTATGATGGTCTGGCTGAGTTATTTAATGGTAAGAAATTGCCCGCCTGTGGGTTTGCCATAGGTATCGAACGATTGTTGCTTCTGCTGCAGACTGTTTATGACGGCCTGAATCCTCAGTGGCAATTCCATCCTGATGTTGTGATTACCAGTGAGCTGGAGGATGGAGGCATACAGGTGCAAGTGCTGGCTTGCGCGCTTCGTCGAGACTTGCCTGGTCTACGTGTCCTCACTGATTGTAGCGGTACCAAACTTAAACGACAGCATCAAAATGCCCTTAAGAGTGGTTGTCGTTTTATTCTGACCATTAATGCTGATCAACAAATTCGTCTTTGGGATTTACAAAATAACCAGCAAAATTTACTAGCGATTCAAGATATTGCATTACGACTTGATGAGCTTAACCAGAAATAAATGAACTGGGCTATCAAAAGGGTATCTTGTTGTCTTTTGGTAGCTCCTGTAAGATTCTTTAGAAATCGTAATATATTAACAGACGTGGCTTATGCACTAATAAAAAACACTATTTAGCCCACTTAAAGATTATTTACACATTATTCCTATGCCACGAAAAAACCGATTATTTATCGATGGAATTCCTCACCTCGTGCAATTGTGCGGGCATAATGATGAAACTATTTTTAAAGGTGAAGAAGATTACCAGTATTTTTATCAATGCGTCGATACCGCAATGAGTATCTATGCAGTAAAATTACATGCGTATTCACTTTCATCAAAGAAAATATTTTTATTTCTGTCCGCTCCTGATAAAGAATGCCTCGGGCGTTTTATGCAATATATCGCCAAAGGTTACACCCACTACTTCAACCACCGTCACCAGCGTCATGGTACGCTATGGGATAGTCGATACAATTGCTGCCCCGTCGAACCCAATGCCTATTTTTTGCTGACAAAAAAATACGTTGAATGCCATTGTGTAGATGAAACTCCTCATCATAGTTTTGCTGATTCCCCCGAAGTGCGGATCACTCCCCATGAGGAGTACCTGCGCCTCGGAGAAAATGCAGCGCAGCGTTCAGGTGCCTATCAGCGCTTTTGCCTGGGGATGATTGTTCCAGCAGTCATTACGCGTATTGAGTCATCTCTGGTGCAAAACTGCCTGCTGGCAACGACGCCTTACTCTCAGTCACTGGAAGAAAAATATCAGCGAAATCTGCGGCCACGGAAAAGTGGGCGCCCACGTAAGCATTACCAGAACCCCGCCGCGGACTGGGAGTGGCTGGAAAAAAAAGCAGAGTATTTATTGCAGCAGTATTGCTACAAGGAGATCCGTATGCCGCTTCTTGAAAGGTTGGAAGAAAACGCTACGAGGTCTTTTTCCGGTGAAAGTGATGAGCTAATGCTTAATCATCAGGCGTTATTTCGTGGCGATGGAACGATGGGATGTCTACGGCTTTTATCGCAATATCAGAATTTACAAATTGGCACACGATTATGGTATCTGGGGGCAATGTTCCGTCGTCAGAACCAACAGAACATCAGCCAATTTCATCAATTGGGTGTGGAAGCGTTTGGCTATCCAGATATCGGCATTGAGATTGAACTTATTTCCTTACAATATGATTTTTTCAAATCGCTACAACTGTTGCCGTTTGTCGAACTCAAAATTAATTCATTAGGCAATGTAGAGGAATTCACTCAATTTCGCCGTCACTTGCAGCAATACTATCAGCCGCTGGCATCACTGCTGAATGCCAGGCAACTAGCTTGCCTGGAGCAACATCCTGAGCGTTTACTGAGTGATAAAGATAATTTGATGCTGCGGCTGGCAGAAAAAGCGCCGCAACTTGAAGCATGCCTGTCATTACAATCCCGCCAGCGTTTTACGCATCTTTGCGACTCACTGACTGCACTGAATATCCCTTTTACCCACGATAAAAATCTCTTCCCCGTAAATGACTATAACGACCAGCTTTTCGAATGGTATGCGGATTCATTGCATCATAATAAATTGCTGTGTCGGGGCGGGCGTTACGACAATAGCGCCAGTAGGTTAATTGGGCATCCTGTCTCTGCATGCGGTTTCGCTTTCATGCTGGAACCGATTATGCAGTTGCTCACCGCTACGAAAAAAGGCAGCGATTACGCTAAGCATGTCGATGTTGTCATCATACCCAGCCAGGAACGGGCACGGGATCAGGCAATACTGCTTGGTCGCCGACTCAGGCGAAATTTCCCGCATTTGAGCATTGTCAATGATTGCTCCATGCTACGCTTATCAACCCGGCAGAAGAATGCGCAACGCCAGGGGGCACGTTTTATTTTGCTTATCGACGGTAGCGACAATGAGGTCACTTTTTGTGATGAAGAAAACCATTGCTGGGTGCAAATCCCCCTTCATGAAGTGACAGCGCATTTAAGTATGGCGTTAATGATGTAACCCGATAGGGCGCAATGAGCAATGACCTTCCTTTTATTGACGGGGATAACGTTCTTTATCTGGCAAAAGGCACTGGTGGATATTTCCCGTTTTGTGACAAGCAACACAAAACGCTGTGCGATACGTTTTTCTCGAGAATAAATGAACGCAATCGATCGCCATCACAAAATTACTCGCTGATAAATCGTACAAAATCAGTGTTAATGTAATGTTGCATATGATAATTTTATGTATTGTTTAATTTAAATATTAATAAATGCAATGTTTCTTTACAAACAAATAAGGCGAATAAATGTGATGCATGGCGTTATTTATTCATGGTTACAATTAAAATATAATTAAATTTGATAAGTTGCTTATTAAATTTAAGCAGCATTTTGCCGGATAATTGCTCTGTAATTGATTGAAATATAGCCTTTCACGATTTTTGGAAATAGCGAAAAAAACAGGTGTGTTATTGCCATAAAATTCCGTTATCCCCCCATCTTTTTTTGATTAAAGTCAGGTTAAAGTGAGATTGTGTTTTTATAATTCATTGATTACAAAGTATTTTATTGTTTCATAATAATCTTACAAAATGTAAGTGAAGGGGATTTGTGAGTGGTCGCACATATCCTCGATTGCTTAATTTGGTACACTTCCTGCCGTCAACAAAGTAATTAACGCAGGTCGATATGAATACTATTACTCTCCCTAAAACACAGCATTTAGTGGTCTTTCAGGAAGTCATTAGAAGTGGTTCTATCGGCTCGGCTGCAAAAGAATTAGGTTTAACTCAACCCGCTGTCAGCAAAATCATTAACGATGTTGAGGCTTATTTTGGCATTGAGTTAGTCGTACGTAAAAATACCGGAGTGACGCTGACCCAGGCAGGTCAGGTGATGCTTTCATGGTCTGAATCCATTACCCGCGAAATGAAAAATATGGTTGATGAGATGAACAGCATGACCAGCAACGCGGTCGTTGATGTGTCGTTTGGCTTTCCTTCACTGATTGCCTTTACCATCATGTCCGGCATGATTAAAAAATTCAAAGAAGTGTTCCCGAAAGCGCAGGTTTCTATGTATGAAGCTCAGCTCTCCTCCTTCTTACCGGCGATTCGTGACGGGCGTCTGGACTTCGCCATCGGTACGCTAAGTGATGAGATGAAACTGCACGATCTGCACGTCGAGCCGCTCTTTGAGTCAGACTTCATCCTGGTTGCCAGCAAGTCCCGAACATGCACCGGCATCACCTCGCTGAGCGCGTTGAAAAACGAACAGTGGGTGTTGCCACAAACGAATATGGGGTACTACAGCGAACTTCTTACCACGTTACAAAATAATGGCATCAGCAGTGAAAACATCGTTAAAACAGACTCTGTCGTTACGATTTATAATCTTGTTCTCAATGCTGATTTCTTAACAGTAATTCCCTGCGATATGACCACACCGTTTGGCTCAAACCAGTTTATTACTATCCCGGTAGAAGAAACCTTACCTGTCGCGCGTTATGCCGCCGTATGGTCGAAAAATTATCGAATTAAAAAAGCAGCATCTATTTTGGTGGAATTAGCCAAAGAATATTCATCATATAATTGTCGGAGACGAAGGCAATTAATTGAAATTGATTAAAGATTGAATTTGTTTTAACACAAAATAAACGCCATCTGTCTATATCTGACAATGGTCACGGCTATCTATTTACTTTAATACCCTAGTAAGAGGTTCTAATGCACATTACATACGATCTCCCAGTTGCAATTGAAGATATCCTCGAAGCGAAAAAAAGACTGGCGGGGAAAATTTATAAAACGGGAATGCCTCGCTCTAACTATTTTAGTGAACGTTGCAAAGGGGAAATTTTCCTCAAATTCGAAAACATGCAGCGTACCGGCTCATTTAAAATCCGTGGTGCTTTTAATAAGCTCAGTTCATTAACCGAAGCCGAAAGACGTAAAGGTGTGGTGGCGTGTTCTGCGGGTAACCATGCGCAGGGCGTTTCTCTCTCCTGCGCTATGCTCGGTATCGACGGCAAAGTGGTGATGCCAAAAGGCGCGCCGAAATCTAAAGTAGCGGCAACCTGCGATTACTCCGCAGAAGTTGTGCTGCACGGCGATAACTTCAACGACACTATCGCGAAGGTCAGCGAGATTGTAGAAACTGAAGGCCGTATCTTTATTCCGCCATATGATGACCCAAAAGTGATTGCCGGCCAGGGCACTATTGGTCTGGAAATTCTGGAAGATTTATACGATGTCGATAACGTGATTGTGCCAATTGGCGGTGGCGGACTGATTGCGGGTATTGCCGTAGCAATTAAATCTATCAACCCAACAATTAGAATTATTGGTGTGCAGTCTGAAAACGTTCACGGCATGGCGGCATCTTTCCACGCTGGAGAAATAACCACGCACCGAACGACCGGCACCCTGGCGGATGGTTGTGACGTCTCTCGCCCGGGTACTTTAACGTATGAAATCGTTCGTGAGTTGGTAGATGACATTGTCCTGGTCAGCGAAGATGAAATTCGCAACAGCATGGTGGCATTAATTCAGCGAAATAAAGTTGTGACTGAAGGTGCCGGCGCGCTGGCATGCGCAGCATTATTAAGCGGGAAATTAGATAGCTATATCCAGAACAGAAAAACAGTCAGCATTATTTCTGGCGGTAATATCGATCTTTCTCGTGTATCCCAAATTACTGGTTTAGTTGACGCTTAATATACTTCGTTGAGGATAGGATATGAGTACTACTGATAGCATTGTATCCAGCCAGACAAAACAATCGTCCTGGCGCAAATCGGACACCACCTGGACACTGGGTTTATTTGGTACAGCCATCGGCGCCGGGGTGTTGTTCTTCCCTATCCGCGCAGGTTTTGGCGGCTTGATCCCCATTCTGTTGATGCTGGTGTTAGCATACCCCATCGCTTTCTATTGCCACCGTGCCCTGGCACGCCTGTGTCTTTCCGGTTCTAATCCTTCCGGCAACATCACAGAAACGGTTGAAGAGCACTTTGGTAAAACGGGCGGTGTGGTTATCACGTTCCTCTACTTCTTTGCGATTTGTCCGCTGCTGTGGATTTACGGCGTCACCATTACCAACACCTTTATGACCTTCTGGGAAAACCAGTTGCAGATGCCTGCGCTGAACCGTGGCTTTGTCGCCCTGTTCCTGCTGCTGCTGATGGCATTCGTCATCTGGTTTGGTAAGGACCTGATGGTTAAAGTCATGAGCTACCTGGTGTGGCCGTTTATTGCCAGCCTGGTGCTTATCTCTCTGTCCCTGATTCCTTACTGGAACTCTGCGGTTATCCAGCAGGTTGATCTCAGCAATATCGCGCTGACAGGTCATGACGGTATTCTGGTCACTGTGTGGCTGGGTATTTCCATCATGGTGTTCTCTTTCAACTTCTCGCCGATTGTTTCTTCCTTCGTCGTCTCTAAACGTGAAGAGTATGAGAAAGATTTTGGCCGCGAATTTACCGAGCAGAAGTGTTCTAAAATCATCTCCCGCGCCAGTATGCTGATGGTTGCGGTGGTAATGTTCTTCGCCTTTAGCTGCCTGTTCACACTCTCTCCGGCAAACATGGCGGATGCGAAAGCGCAGAACATTCCAGTACTGTCTTATCTGGCGAACCACTTCGCTTCACTGTCCGGGACGAAGTCCACCTTCGCGACCGTTCTGGAATACGGTGCTTCAATCATCGCGCTGGTTGCTATCTTCAAATCTTTCTTCGGCCACTATCTGGGCACGCTGGAAGGTCTGAACGGTCTGGTGCTGAAGTTTGGTTACAAAGGCGATAAAACCAAAGTTTCCGCCGGTAAACTCAACACTATCAGCATGATCTTCATCATGGGCTCCACCTGGGTTGTGGCTTACGCCAACCCGAACATTCTGGACCTGATTGAAGCGATGGGTGCGCCAATTATCGCCTCACTGCTCTGCTTGCTGCCGATGTATGCCATCCGTAAAGCGCCGTCACTGGCGAAATACCGTGGTCGTCTGGATAACGTGTTTGTTACCGTGATTGGTTTGCTGACCATCCTGAACATCGTTTACAAACTGTTTTAATCCATAAGCTCAGGATGAGCGGAGTAGTGAAATGAATGAGTTTCCGGTAGTACTGGTTATTAACTGCGGTTCATCTTCCATTAAATTCTCAGTGCTGGATGCAGCAAACTGTGACGTTTTAATGGCGGGAATTGCAGACGGTATTAACTCTGAAAATGCGTTCATAGCCATTAATGGAGGTGAGCCAGCTAAGCTGGCTCACCACAGCTACGAAGATGCATTAAAGGCTATTGCCGTTGAACTGGAGAACCGTAATTTAATGGACAGCGTGGCCTTAATTGGCCACCGTATTGCCCACGGCGGAAATATCTTTACCGAATCAGCAATTATTACTGACGAAGTTATCGAGAATATTCGCCGGGTCTCTCCTTTAGCACCGTTACATAATTATGCGAACCTGAGTGGGATCGAGTCCGCGCAGCACCTTTTCCCAGGCGTGCAGCAGGTCGCGGTATTTGATACCAGCTTCCACCAGACAATGGCGCCTGAAGCGTATATGTACGGTTTACCGTGGAAATATTTTGAGGAGCTGGGTGTTCGTCGTTATGGCTTCCATGGCACGTCGCACCGCTATGTTTCTCAACGTGCGCATGAGCTGCTTGAGCTACCGCATGATGATTCTGGCCTGATTGTGGCTCACCTCGGGAACGGGGCGTCTATCTGTGCGGTTCGTAATGGACAGAGCGTGGATACCTCGATGGGGATGACGCCGCTGGAAGGCCTGATGATGGGGACTCGCAGCGGTGATGTGGACTTCGGTGCGATGGCGTGGATCGCCAGTGAAACCAACCAGACGCTGAGCGACCTTGAGCGCGTAGTGAATAAGGAATCTGGCCTGTTGGGTATTTCCGGTTTGTCGTCCGACTTACGTACACTGGAAAAAGCCTGGCACGAAGGACACGAACGCGCACAACTGGCGATTAAAACGTTTGTGCATCGTATTGCGCGTCATATCGCCGGACATGCTGCATCGTTGCATCGTCTTGATGGGATTATTTTCACCGGTGGAATTGGTGAGAATTCAGTATTAATTCGCCGCCTGGTGATTGAACACCTCGCGGTTTTAGGGGTGAATATCGACAGCGATATGAATAGTCTGCCAAATTCCCATGGCGAAAGAATTATCTCTAATAAAGATGCTCGTGTTATTTGTGCGGTAATTCCCACAAATGAAGAGAAAATGATTGCACGTGATGCCATTGCGTTGGGCAAAATTAATACACCAGTAGAATTTGCATAATTAATTTTCAGCAGAGAGATTATTTTTCATGAAGGTAAATATCGATACCAGCGATATGCTGTATGCCGAAGCCTGGAACGGCTTTAAAGGTACGGACTGGAAAGAAGAAATTAATGTCCGTGATTTTATTCAGCACAACTATACGCCTTATGAAGGGGATGAATCTTTCCTCGCCGAAGCTACGCCTGCGACCACTGCGCTGTGGGAAAAAGTCATGGCGGGCATCCGTATTGAAAACTCAACGCACGCGCCGGTTGATTTCGATACCAATATTGCAACGACAATTACCGCACACGATGCGGGGTATATTGAACAAGAACTGGAAAAGATTGTCGGTCTGCAAACGGATAAGCCGCTCAAGCGCGCTCTGCATCCGTTTGGCGGCATCAACATGATCAAAAGCTCTTTTGATGCTTATGGTCGTGAGATGGACGCTGATTTTGAATATCAGTTTACAGAACTGCGTAAAACCCATAATCAGGGTGTGTTCGATGCCTACTCTCCGGATATGTTGCGCTGCCGTAAATCCGGCGTACTGACTGGTCTGCCGGATGGCTATGGCCGTGGCCGCATTATCGGTGACTACCGCCGCGTGGCGCTGTACGGTATTCGCTACCTGGTGCGTGAACGTGAACTGCAATTTGCCGATCTTCAGTCGAACCTGGAGTGGGGGCAGAATCTTGAAGCCACGATTCGCCTGCGTGAAGAGTTGTCTGAGCACCGTCGTGCCCTGCTGCAAATGCAGGAAATGGCGGCGAAATACGGCTGCGATATCTCCCGTCCGGCGCGTAATGCGCAGGAAGCGGTACAGTGGGTGTACTTTGCTTACCTGGCTGCGGTGAAATCTCAGAATGGCGGCGCTATGTCGCTGGGCCGTACCGCATCGTTCCTCGATATCTACATTGAGCGCGACTTTAAAGCAGGTACCTTAACCGAGCAGCAGGCGCAGGAACTGATCGACCACTTCATCATGAAGATCCGTATGGTGCGCTTCCTGCGTACGCCGGAATTCGACACCCTGTTCTCTGGTGACCCTATTTGGGCGACCGAAGTTATCGGTGGGATGGGGCTGGATGGCCGCACGCTGGTGACGAAAAACTCGTTCCGCTACCTGCATACGCTGCACACCATGGGACCGGCACCTGAGCCGAACCTGACGGTGCTGTGGTCTGAGCAACTACCGATTGCTTTCAAAAAATATGCCGCCCAGGTGTCTATCATCACCTCGTCTTTACAGTATGAAAACGACGACCTGATGCGTGCAGACTTTGACAGCGATGACTATGCCATTGCCTGTTGCGTCAGCCCGATGGTTATCGGCAAACAAATGCAGTTCTTCGGCGCACGTGCCAACCTCGCCAAAACGTTGCTGTACGCAATCAACGGCGGTGTGGATGAGAAACTGAAAATCCAGGTCGGACCGAAAACCGCGCCACTGATGGATGATGTGCTGGATTACGACACGGTGATGGAGAGCCTGGACCACTTTATGGACTGGCTGGCCGTACAGTACATCAGTGCACTGAACATCATCCACTACATGCACGACAAGTACAGCTACGAAGCGTCGCTGATGGCGCTGCACGATCGTGACGTGTATCGCACGATGGCGTGTGGTATGGCGGGCCTCTCCGTAGCGGCGGATTCTCTGTCAGCGATTAAGTACGCACGAGTGAAACCAATTCGTGATGAAAATGGTCTGGCTGTCGATTTCGAAATTGAAGGCGACTATCCGCAATACGGTAACAACGATGAGCGCGTAGACAGCATTGCCTGTGACCTGGTCGAACGCTTTATGAAGAAAATTAAAGTGTTGCCTACCTATCGTAACGCGGTGCCGACACAGTCCATTCTGACCATCACCTCCAACGTGGTGTATGGACAGAAAACCGGTAACACGCCGGATGGACGTCGCGCGGGCACGCCGTTTGCACCAGGGGCGAACCCGATGCACGGCCGCGATCGTAAAGGTGCGGTGGCGTCGTTAACCTCGGTCGCTAAACTGCCGTTCACTTATGCCAAAGACGGTATCTCGTACACCTTCTCCATTGTGCCGGCAGCGCTGGGCAAAGAGGACAGCGTACGTAAAACCAACCTGGTTGGTCTGCTGGACGGATACTTCCATCATGAAGCGCATGTGGAAGGTGGGCAGCATCTGAACGTTAACGTCATGAATCGTGAAATGTTGATGGATGCGATTGAGCACCCGGAAAACTATCCGAACCTGACGATCCGTGTGTCTGGTTATGCGGTGCGCTTCAATGCGTTGACCCGTGAACAGCAGCAGGATGTCATTTCCCGTACTTTCACCCAGGCGCTTTAACGCCGGAGGGGCTATGAGAAAAGTTATTGCAACTGAATGTGCGCCAGGAGCCATTGGTCCTTACGTACAGGGTGTGGATCTGGGCAGCATGGTGTTCACGTCGGGTCAAATCCCGGTGTGCCCACAGACCGGTGACGTGGCTGACAACGTGGTCGATCAGGCGCGTCAGAGTCTGGAAAACGTGAAAGCGATTGTCGAGTCCGCCGGTTTGAAAGTGAGCGACATCGTGAAAACCACCGTTTTCGTTGCTGACCTGAATGACTTCGCCACCATTAACCAGGTGTACCAGCAGTTCTTTGATGAGCACAAGGCTATCTACCCCACGCGCAGTTGCGTGCAGGTCGCCCGCTTACCGAAGGATGTGAAGCTGGAGATCGAAGCCATCGCCGTACGTGGCGACACGGTGTAATCCCCTGCGGGGCGGTCGTGAGGATCGCCCCGATCCTTTAATGAGTGTGAAACCTGGTCTTCACTGAACGGCAATCCGAGGGTGTGGATATGATTAGCGCATTCGATATTTTTAAGATTGGCATTGGACCTTCCAGCTCCCATACCGTGGGGCCAATGAACGCAGGTAAAAGCTTTATAGATCTGTTGGTCAGCAGCGGGGAACTCCCCAAAGCTACGCATATTGTGGTCGATCTTTATGGATCGCTTTCCCTGACCGGAAAAGGTCATGCGACAGATGTCGCCATCATGATGGGACTGGCAGGTAACAGTCCGCAAAACGTTAACATAGATTCAATCGCTGGTTTTACACAGGAAGTAGCCCGTACCGGGCGTTTACCGGTTGCCGAGGGCACACATGTTGTCGATTTCTCCCCAGATGAAAATATTCTCTTTCATACCGAAACGCTGCCGCGCCATGAAAATGGTATGCGTATCACCGCGTGGAACGGCACCGAAACGCTATTAAGCAAAACCTATTACTCTGTCGGCGGTGGTTTTATCGTTGAAGAGGCGCAATTTGGCCAGGCACATGACGTTGAAGCACACGTGCCCTACAACTTTCATTCCGCCGGCGAACTGCTGAAATTGTGCGAGCGAAACGGACTTTCCGTTTCCGGTCTGATGATGCAAAACGAGCTGGCGATGCGCAGCAAAGAAGAGATTGATGCTGGCTTTGCCGCGATCTGGGATGTCATGCACGCCGGTATTGAACGCGGCATGAACACCGAAGGCGTTCTGCCTGGTCCACTCAATGTTCCGCGTCGCGCCGTGGCACTGCGCCGGTTACTGGTCTCCAGCGATAACTTGTCCAGCGATCCGATGAACGTCATTGACTGGATCAACATGTTCGCGCTGGCCGTGAGCGAAGAAAACGCCGCCGGGTGTCGGGTTGTAACCGCACCGACCAATGGCGCATGCGGGATTATCCCTGCCGTGCTGGCTTATTACGACAAATTCCGCCGTCCGGTGAATGCCAATTCCATCGCCCGCTATTTACTGGCTGCCGGGGCGATAGGCGCGCTGTATAAGATGAACGCCTCGATTTCTGGTGCCGAAGTCGGCTGTCAGGGCGAAATTGGTGTGGCCTGCTCAATGGCGGCGGCTGGGCTGACGGAATTGCTTGGTGGTAGCCCTGCGCAGGTCTGCATTGCGGCTGAGATCGCGATGGAGCATAACCTTGGCCTTACCTGTGACCCGGTGGCCGGACAGGTGCAGATTCCGTGTATTGAACGTAATGCGATCAACGCAGTGAAAGCCGTCAACGCCGCGCGCATGGCGTTACGCCGGACGTCCGAGCCACGCGTGTCACTCGATAAAGTGATCGAGACCATGTACGAGACGGGCAAAGACATGAACGACAAATACCGTGAAACCTCACGTGGAGGCCTGGCAATTAAAGTGGTTTGTACCTGAGGTTAATGGCCGTGATTACGGTTTGCATGCTTTTGTAGGCCGGATAAGGCGCAAGCGGCGCTATCCGGCAGTGAATCAATCAACCTCCACTGACCAGGATGATGAATCTGAGGCATTGTTCCGTTCACCTTATGTTCATTACTTCTCTTATGTATCGGTTCCTGTGAACGTGTAAAGGGTGCTATCGCCGCACCCTTTACAATCCCGGCTCCCGGCACGGAAAATTGCCACTTCGTGGAATATTCGCCCCATCCCTGGGGCTCACCCCTTCGGGGCCAGCGCAAGCGCTGTTCAAAATTGCTCCCGGCAATTTTCAGCCGGACCAGCCACGCCTGACCATCTGTATTTTTATTTGAATATATCTGAACAGCAAAACAGATTTAACAGGAAGTCAGAGAGTTGAAGCGATGACTCATGTCCGGCTGAAAATCGATGAGTCGTTGACGGCTGACCGGGTCTGCCCGCAGGGAAGCGGGCAGAGGGGACGGCCTGCAGGGATGCAGGCTCGGCCCCGACCCGACAGGCAGACGGCATAAGACGAATGAATCGCGCAGCGACGATTTTCCCGCCGGGAGCCTGGGTTGCAAGGGAGGCGGCGGTGAGCCTCCCTTGCACGTTCATGGGTATCTGAGCTTCAGAGAAATGACACCGCTGAAGTGAACGGAATCCTGAGCCGGAATCACATGTTCTCGATAATGCTTAACTGACAAGCATTAGTACTTTAGTACGCCTTTTTTGTTGTGATCTGCTTCAAAAATAGAAATTAATAACACCTTAAATAAATTAAAGAGAAAATATTTCTTAACTATCAGCAATTACAGGGGCTTGTTTGTGAAGTTTTTCTCTAACCCTGCGCGTATGATTTCTTCATTCTAATAGCTTGCCTGCATCTCATGTACTGCGTATCGCCTTGAAGCAGTGCGATAAAATAAAAAAAACCTCTACCTACACATTAAGCGGGAAATTATGGAAACGGCAACGAATAGTAGCGTAATACTCGACGCATCAGCGCCTGCGCGTCGGGCGGGAATGACCGAAAGTGAATGGCGGGAAGCCATTAAGTTCGACAGCACGGACACGGGCTGGGTCATTATGAGTATTGGTATGGCAATTGGTGCGGGGATTGTTTTCCTTCCCGTCCAGGTAGGGCTGATGGGGCTGTGGGTTTTCTTGCTCTCCTCGATTATCGGCTATCCTGCGATGTATTTATTCCAACGCCTGTTTATCAACACGCTGGCGGAATCCCCGGAATGCAAAGACTACCCGAGCGTAATCAGCGGCTATTTGGGTAAAAACTGGGGCATCCTGTTAGGTGCATTATATTTTGTGATGCTGGTTATCTGGATGTTCGTTTACTCCACGGCTATCACTAACGATAGCGCCTCTTATCTGCACACGTTTGGCGTCACTGAAGGGTTGCTGTCTGACAGCCCGTTCTACGGCCTGGTGCTAATTTGCATCCTCGTTGCCATCTCGTCACGCGGAGAAAAACTGCTGTTTAAGATCTCCACGGGCATGGTGTTGACCAAGCTGTTGGTGGTTGCCGCACTTGGTGTTTCGATGGTGGGGATGTGGCATTTGTATAACGCGGGCTCACTGCCGCCGATGGCGCTGCTGATCAAAAACGCAATTATCACGCTGCCGTTTACTCTGACTTCAATTCTGTTTATTCAGACGCTAAGCCCGATGGTTATTTCGTACCGCTCTCGTGAGAAGTCGATTGAGGTGGCACGCCATAAAGCTCTGCGTGCTATGAACATCGCGTTCGGTATTCTGTTTGTTACCGTCTTTTTCTACGCCGTTTCCTTCACGCTGGCGATGGGCCACGACGAAGCGGTTAAAGCCTATGAGCAGAATATTTCCGCTCTGGCGATTGCCGCACAGTTTATCAGTGGTGATGGTGCAGGTTGGGTAAAAATCGTCAGCGTTATCCTGAACATTTTCGCCGTGATGACCGCCTTCTTCGGTGTTTACCTGGGCTTTCGTGAAGCAACTCAGGGGATCGTGATGAATGTGCTGCGCCGCAAAATGCCAGCCGAGAAGATCAACGAAACTCTGGTTCAACGCGGCATTATGGTCTTCGCTATCTTACTGGCCTGGAGTGCGATTGTGCTCAATGCGCCAGTACTGAGCTTCACCTCTATTTGTAGCCCAATTTTCGGCATGGTGGGTTGCTTGATCCCGGCCTGGCTGGTCTACAAAGTTCCTGCATTGCACAAATACAAAGGCGCCTCTCTGTACCTGATTATCGTCACTGGCCTGTTGTTGTGCGTTTCTCCGTTCCTGGCATTTTCCTGAGTTATCTGAGCAAGGGTTGTTGTTATGTTTGAGACTACATTGAATCCATTATGGGATAGTTTTATTCGCGCGGTGCAGGAAGAAGTGAAACCTGCGCTGGGTTGTACTGAACCTATCTCTCTGGCTCTGGCGGCAGCCGTCGCTTCTGCTGAGCTGGACGGCGCGGTGGAACGCATTGATGCGTGGGTCTCACCAAACCTGATGAAGAACGGCATGGGCGTTACCGTGCCGGGGACCGGGATGGTTGGTCTTCCCGTTGCGGCTGCGCTGGGCGCTTTGGGGGGAAATGCCGGGGCTGGGTTAGAAGTATTGAAAGACGCGTCGCCACAAGCGATTGCCGATGCGAAAGCGATGCTGACCGCCGGGAAGGTGGCGGTGATGCTGCAGGAGCCTTGCGAGGATATCCTCTTTTCCCGCGCTAAGGTATACAGCTCGGAAGGTTGGGCGTGCGTGACGATTGTCGGCGGCCATACCAACATTGTGCATATCGAGACCAACAAAGGCGTGGTGTTTACTCAGCCTGAGCAGGTTCAGGCTGATGAGCAGGAATCCCCGCTGGCAGTGTTATCCCACACGTCGCTGGAAGAGATTGTGGCATTTGTGAATGCTGTGCCGTTTGACGCTATTCGCTTTATTCTTGATGCGGCAAAACTGAACGGTGCGCTGTCTCAGGAAGGACTAAGCGGTAGCTGGGGCTTGCATATCGGCACCACGCTTGAGAAACAGTGCGCACGTGGTCTGTTGGCTAACGATCTCTCAACCGCCATTCTTATTCGTACCAGCGCGGCATCGGATGCGCGAATGGGCGGGGCGACGTTGCCCGCAATGAGCAATTCCGGTTCCGGCAATCAGGGTATTACTGCCACCGTTCCGGTGATGGTGGTGGCTGAGCACTTTGGGGCCGATGAAGAGAAACTGGCACGTGCGCTGATGTTATCTCACCTGAGTGCTATCTACATCCATCATCAGCTTCCGCGTTTGTCTGCGCTGTGTGCGGCAACGACCGCAGCAATGGGCGCCGCGGCAGGTATGGCATGGGTGGTGGATGGTCGTTACGACACTATCGCTATGGCTATTAGCAGCATGATTGGCGATGTGAGTGGGATGATTTGTGATGGCGCCTCGAACAGCTGTGCAATGAAAGTCTCTACCAGTGCGTCAGCAGCCTGGAAAGCGGTACTCATGGCGCTGGATGATACCGCAGTGACGGGGAATGAAGGCATTGTGGCGCATAACGTGGAGCAATCTATCTCTAACTTGTGTGCGCTGGCGTGTCGTTCAATGCAGGAAACCGACAAGCAGATCATTGAGATTATGGCCAGCAAGGCACATTAATCTGGCGACTGACTGCCTGATGGCGCGCAGATTTCCGGCCTGCGGGGGCGCATCGTTACAAAACCGTAGGCCGGATAAGACGCATTAGCGTCGCCATCCGGCAGGCCGCTGTCTGACCTACGATTACCTGTCAGAGAGCGGCTTCTTCTTCTTCCAGACGCAGCTCGGCATCTGCAACGATTGCTTCCAGTTCCGTTAGCATCTCCTCGTAGCCAAAGACGACGCTTTCCTGTTTTTTGGCCTCAACCCGCGGCTGGCGTTTTTTTGATGACTTCTTGCTCAATAGTCGTACTCCCTTGATTCCAATGACTATACGGGCAAATCTATCAGCAAAGCGCGCAATGGGGTATCGGCAACTAACGTTATGTTAGTTTCATCACGAATAAATGCGCCATCACCGCAGGTAAGCGCTTCTTTTTCGGCACCTGAAGTGACCGCGTGGAACGTGCCATGGATCGACTGCAAATATGCGCGAGGTCCATGCAATTGAAAACTCAGTGATTCACCTTTTTGCAGCTCAACATGATGTACCCAGACCTGCTGGCGAAGATGCAGGCTGCCCTGTTCACCGTCAGGTGAAGCAAGCAGTTGATGTTTGCCGGCATTCAGCGTCGCTTTTTGCACGCAGGTATTTTCACGCTGCGGGCAGGCATCCAGCCATAGCTGCATTCTGGTCAGGGGCTTATCTTTGCTGATATTGTGCTCGCTGTAGCTGATCCCAGGTTGCGTAGCGAGCAGTAACACCTCTCCGGCTTTGGCCTGAATATGGTTACCTTCGCTGTCGCGATACTCTGCTTCCCCTTCGAGGATCAGATTGACGATATCAACCTTTGGATAGGTACGAGGCTGGAAAGAGGCCCCCGGTGCCAGAACTTCCTGGTTCAGAACACGCAGCGAGGCATAACCCAGCAGTTTAGGATCAAAATAGTGTCCAAAGGAGAAGGTATAACGGGCCTGCAGCCAGCCGTAGTCTGCTTGCCCGCATTGTTTGGCTGTACGGGTAGTAATCATAGTTCTTGACCTCTCTTTACTTCCTTTTATGTTAAATGGCTAGACGCTGCATTGTTAGCCAGATATTCTGCCCGGTATGTTCAAATTTCCTGAATGAGAACGAAATGGCCAAAGAACGGGCTTTAACGCTTGAAGCGTTACGCGTCATGGACGCAATAGACAGGCGCGGCAGCTTCGCCGCCGCGGCAGATGAACTGGGACGCGTACCTTCCGCCCTCAGCTACACCATGCAGAAACTGGAAGAAGAGCTGGATGTTGTGCTGTTTGACCGCTCAGGTCACCGCACAAAATTTACCAACGTCGGGCGTATGCTGCTTGAACGTGGCCGCGTGTTGCTGGAGGCTGCGGATAAGCTGACGACCGATGCTGAAGCGCTGGCCCGTGGTTGGGAAACGCATCTGACGATTGTCACCGAAGCGTTGGTGCCAACGGCGGCATTCTTCCCGCTTATCGACCGCCTTGCCGGAAAGGCGAACACGCAGCTTTCCGTCATCACTGAAGTGTTGGCCGGGGCGTGGGAGCGTCTGGAGCAGGGCAGAGCGGACATCGTGATCGCGCCGGATATGCATTTCCGCTCATCATCAGAAATTAACTCGCGCAAACTGTACTCGCTGATGAACGTCTATGTGGCGGCACCGGATCACCCGATCCACCAGGAGCCGGAACCGTTGTCTGAAGTCACCCGTGTGAAATACCGGGGAATAGCGGTGGCGGATACAGCCCGTGAGCGTCCGGTGTTGACCGTTCAGCTTCTGGATAAACAACCGCGTCTGACGGTCAGTACTATTGAAGATAAGCGTCAAGCGCTGTTAGCCGGGCTGGGTGTAGCGACCATGCCGTATCCGTTGGTCGAAGAGGATATTGCCGCAGGCCGGCTGCGTGTGGTTAGCCCGGAATCGACAAATGAAATAGATATCATTATGGCCTGGCGTCGGGACAGTATGGGCGAAGCGAAGTCCTGGTGTTTGCGGGAAATCCCGAAACTGTTTGCGGGTAAATAGCCTGACTGTTACGCCGGATGCGGTGCAATTGCACCTTATCCGGCCTACAAAAGGATGTATGACGTCAGGACAGCTGTTTAGGGTCAGTGCCGAAGCGGTTGCTACCTGGCGTGCCGTTTTGGCAGTTGAAAAGGATGATGACCAACCAGCCAATGATGGGGATCAGTAATACTAACAGCCACCATGCCGAACGGTCGGTGTCATGCAAACGCCGAAACTGAACAGCCCACCACGGTATAAAAACCAGAATTGCATAAATCGTTGTTAATACGCCTTCTCCCCCGGCACGTTGCCAGCCAAACATCCTGTCTAACACGCTCAGCACGAACGTAAAGATGATGTTGACCAAAATAAACATCCAGTACTCTTTGCGCCGTGCACGACCACCAAAACCAAAGTAGTTCTTTAATACGTTTAAATACCAATCCATTTTCGCCTCGTTCTGCGTTCAATTACTTGTTTTTAAAGCAATCAAAATAAGAATAGCTGCGAATATAATGATGGTAAATATTTATGGTGTGAATTATTTGGACCCCAAAAGGGGACCAGTGTAAATTACGCGAAACGCTCGTCACGCCCGTGAGGTTCGTTGAGATCCTGCCACGGGCCGACAGAAATAATACCGGTCGGGTTAATGGTCTTGTGACTGCGGAAATAGTGATTGCGGATGTGATCGAAATTGACGGTGTCCGCAATGCCTGGTATCTGGTAGATATCACGCAGAAAACCGTACAGATTCAGATAGTCACTGATCCGATGCTTGTCGCATTTGAAGTGGGTGACATACACCGGATCAAAACGTACCAGCGTAGTCCATAGGCGAATGTCAGCCTCTGTTAACTGGTCGCCAGTCAGGTAGCGATGCTGACCGAGAATCTGTTCCAGCCGCGCCAGTGATTCAAAGACTTTTTCGACTGCGCTGTCATACGCTTCCTGGCTGGTAGCAAAACCAGCTTTATAAACGCCATTATTGACGTTGTCATAAATCCAACTGTTCAGATCGTCAATTTTGCTTTGCAGGGCTGGTGGATAGTAATCCCCGGCTTTTGCGCCCAGCGCATCAAACGCGGTGTTAAACATGCGGATAATTTCTGCCGATTCGTTGCTGACGATGGTGTGATTTTTTTTATCCCACAGCACCGGAACCGTTACCCGGCCGCTGTAGTGCGGATCGGCGTGTAAATACAGTTGATAGAGAAACTCGTGCTGATAAAGCGTATCACCTGTTGCTGCCGGAAAGTTGTTATCAAACGTCCAGCCGTTTTCCAGCATCAGCGGATTCACTACGGAAACGGAAATGAAGGGTTCCAGACCTTTGAGTTTACGCATAATCAGCGTGCGATGCGCCCACGGGCAGGCCAGAGAAACATACAGATGATAGCGGTCTTTTTCGGCGGCAAAACCACCTTCGCCAGTTGGGCCTGGCGCGCCATCAGCGGTAAGCCAGTTACGGAAAGCCGATGCGGAGCGTTGGAATTTTCCGCCGGTTGATTTGGTATCATACCAGGTGTCATGCCAGACGCCGTCAATCAGTTGTCCCATTATCTCTCTCCCGAATAGCAAAACGAGGAGTTAATCCCCTCGTCTTTTAATAAGTATATACCCTAAATAATTCGGGTTGCAGGAAGGCGGCAAGGGAAGACATTCCCCAGGAGCATAGATAACTATGTGACTGGGGTTTCTGAGTGCAGCCAACACACCTGCAACTTGAAGAATGACGGGTATAGTTTGATTACCACTTTTTATTCAGTACGCGGTCGATACTGAATGCGCCTGGACCCGTGATGGCCAGCAGCAGGAAACCGCCTGCGATGGTCAGGTTTTTCATGAACATCAGAGAGTTCATCCCTTCCGCAAAGTTGCTGTGGAAGATGAACGCGGTCAGCAGGGTGAAGCCTGCGGTGAACAGCGCCGTAGTACGGGTCAGGAAACCAAACAGGATTGCCAGACCGCCGCCGAACTCAAGCAGAATAACCAGCGGCAACATAAAACCAGGGACGCCCATGGCTTCCATATACTGTTGGGTACCCGCATATCCGGTGATCTTTCCCCAACCTGCAGTAATAAACAGGATTGGCATCAGAATGCGCGCTACCAGTACACCAACATCTTCTAATTTTTTCATCGTACTCTCCAGGAAACCACTCAGGCGGATTGTTTTGTCTTTTGTGCATCAACGCTGCAGAGCGCGTCGTTGCTGTCGATGGAGAGAATCATAGACGTGCTGAATGACAATTGTTAGCAAGGAAAACTGTCAGTAATTTTCAAAAAATTTGAGGAACCCGCAAAATAGGGGATACGGCAGGGGTTAACCGCGCAATTGTTGCTGTCTGATTGTCGATTTAATCAGACGCCATGCGCTCCAGACGCTAAAGCCGCGTTTAGCCCAGCGAACCAGCAGATTAGGATTACGAATGGTCCGTACAGCCATAATACTGCTGCCGACCAGCACCCAGGCGTGCAGGTTCAGCAGCGTTTTCCAGCCACGATCGTATACGTCTGTAACCTCCAGCCAGTCGCGGCGGGTGGCAGACAGATCCAGCCGTTGCTGCTGGATCTGACCAAGCAGTTGTGCCTTACGTTTTTGGCGCTCGACTTTACTGCTCATTAGACATCATCCTCCAGGGCCTGCCTGTCATTAGCAAGTTCGTGGCGCGTATGGCGTAAGAGTGTCGATTTACGGGCTTTACGTAATGTCCATATCCCGCCAACGAGCGCCAAAAGCAACAGCACAACGGTGGTGGCAATCATCGCGTTCAGGCGGTACTGAGGGTCAATGGCCCAGATGATAAGCACCATCAGGCTCATCAGCCCAAATGCCGCAAAGAGCATAGTCAGTCCCAGCATCAGCACGATCTGGACAAGGTTAGCTTTTTCCTCTTCCAGCTCAACGACGGCCAGCCGTAATCGGGTCTCTACGATCTCAACGAGAATCGTGAGGATCCGTTGTCCAATCCCCAGGACGCTTTTGCCCGGACCTTGTGCGTGTTGAGAGTCAGCCATTGTTAGCGGCGCGACAGCAGTACACCAAGCACCACACCGACCGCAGCGCCAATACCAACGCCTGTCCATGGGTTTTCGCGTACATAGTTATCGGCTTTGGCGGCAGCTTCACGGGTTTGCTTAGCAATCACATCGCTGGTCTCGCTCAGGCGATGGCGGCTCTCGCGCAGCGCATGTTCAGCTTTGCTGCGAATTTTACTCATCTCTTCCTTCGACTTATCGCCAGAGGAGCTCAGTACTTCTTCGAGCGTATCCGCAAGGGATTTCAGCTCAGCGCGCAGATTTTCCGTAGCGTTATCTTTCGACATAGTTTTCTCCAGGTGAGTGGGTAGTTACCGTACTTAGTAATCGCGGGTCTCAAGTTCCTTCAGCTCTTTTTGAGCCTCTGCAAGCTTACGTTCGCGTTTTGTGATTTTATCCGCATCGCCTTTTTGCTTCGCTTCGGCTAAATCACGCTGACGTTCGGCTATCTCATTTTTCTGCTCTGCGATTTTTTTCTGGTGATTCGCGCGCAGTTTGCTGTCAGTACAGTTTGCCCGAACTTCACTAAGCGCTTTGTTCAACCCATTGATGCGGCTCTGATTGTTGTGCTTTTCGGCATAGCTAATTTCCCGCTGAATATCTTGTTCTTTTTCCTGACAGAGGGAGTTAGCGTAGCTGCCGGCACTGAGAGCGAAAAGACTAATTGCCAAAGCGATGCGGTATTTCATTCTTGAACCTTCCATTGTGATTCGACCCGGTGCTTTGGGTCGATGCTCCAGAATAATAAAGCTGTAGGTCATAACTTCAGTTTATTAATCATAGGCACTAAACGGTGAAATCACCAAAGTGAGTGATCTAATTCAGATTCCTGGAGATTAACCAAAGCGGTGCGGTGTATCCCGTAAACGAGATAACCACTGCACTGCCTGATTGTCATCATCCTGTTGAGCAATAACGAAGCCGTGTGGCAACGTTCTGTCCAGTACAGCTTTTGCGGCTGCGCTTTGCGCGCTGGAATCAAAGGTGATCAGCAGCGCATCATTTTGCGGAGTAATACTTTTAAAACGAATGCCGTTGGCATCCAGATGATGCCAGATAGAGAAGCCGTCTGGCATGCTGGCACCCTGGTTTATGGCGCGAATGGCAAGCGTCGATTCCTGCTGGCGAATGACCGACCAGGTCAGAATTAACGCGCCCAAAAACAGCATAAAGGAGGTGGTCCAGGCCAGTCGTCGGAGCGTTATGCGTGATTTCAGCATAATTTACCCTCGGTTCCCGTATTTCTTTTTCCAGAGTACAACCAGTGAACCGGCAAGGCCAACCACCAGTAATACGACAGGAAGCAGCATCAGGCAGGACATGAGCTGATCTTCATACTTAAGAAAAACAGGTGTTTTGCCCAGTAGATAGCCCAGCGTTGTCAAAATCAGTACCCACAATAGACCGCTCATCCAGTTGAAGAACTGAAAACGCGCATTATTCAGGCCTGACAGCCCAGCAATGGTCGGCAGTAATGTTCTGACAAACGCAATGAAGCGACCGACCAACAGCGCGGATAAGCCATGTTTGTGGAAAAGATGATGCGCGCGTTGGTGATAATGAGCCGGAAGATGAGAAAGCCAGTTCTGCACGGTGCGGGTATTACCTAGCCATCGGCCCTGAATATAGCTGAGCCAACAACCGAGGCTGGCTGCGGTGGTGAGTAGCAGTACCGTTTGCGGAAAACCCATTGCGCCTTTGGCAATAAGTACGCCGACCAGTACCAGCAAACTGTCGCCAGGTAAAAAGGCCGCTGGTAGCAACCCATTTTCCAGAAACAAAATTGTAAACAGTACAAAATACAGCATACCAATCATGGAAGGATTGGCCAGAGTTTCAAAATCCTGAGCCCATAAAGCATTCAGTAATTGAGTCAGTAGTTCCATTCAGTATTCCTGGAGAATCGGTTATGGTCACGCCGTTGTTCTTGAGTTTGTAATGCCGCGATTTTATTGGTGTTTTTTGCATGGATCGCGGTCTGCACAAATTCACGGCCTGAACTGTTCCCTGTTAAGTTGTGAAGTAAGCAAGCACTAACACATAAAAAATTCAAAACGCTTTTAATTGTAACAAAGGTCAACGTAGTCCGTTATATAAATTACGGTGGTTGAACTCTGATTTTGCTTATCGCAATGGAGTGAGGCGAGAGGATTTACACAGGCTGACACTTTATACCTAATGCTTACCGAGTGTCAGAAACAGGCGCTATTACCGCGCCTGTGAAAGTCAGAACGTTTATTTTGTGCTGTTTGCAGCTGTATCCAGATGAACTACCGGATTTTCTGTGAAAAGGTAACGATCCGCGTTGAACTCGAAATCATCGCTGGTTTCGTTAAACAGCATCTGTTTCGTGTTCTCAAGGTGCTGCCACATCGCCAGTTTGGCTGCATGCGGATCTTTGCGAATTAATGCCCGCAGGATCTGGTCATGGTCATCACACCAGTTGTCTACCGTGCGCAGATCAATGTGATCGTGCAATTTCTTCCAGTAGGGGTTGTGAACGCGCTGAGTCCACATTTTTTCAACAATGGCGGCCAGAGCTGAGTTTTGTGTCGCCAGCGCAACCTGAACATGGAACTGCAGGTCCCATTCGGAGTCACGAAAGCTTTTTTCGTTGCGCGACTTCTCCTGGATTTCCATCAGTTTCATGATGTCCTGCTTGGTCACCTGAGTGGCGGCAAACTCGGCGATGTTGCTCTCAATAAGTTGACGCGCTTGCAGCAATTCAAAAGGACCATAGCTGGCGAATTCCAGACCTTCGTCGGGAGCAACATAATGTTTGGGCTGGTTAGAGATGACGTGGATACCCGATCCTTTACGCACCTCAACGTAGCCTTCAACCTCGAGCATGATAATCGCTTCACGAACCACGGTACGGCTGACGTTCTTTTCATCGGCAATAAAGCGCTCGGCGGGAAGTTTATCGCCCACCAGATAGACGCCTTGCTCGATGCGTTCTTTTAGATCGGCAGCAAGTTGTTGGTACAAACGTCGTGGTTCAGTGATTTCCATATGCACTCCAGGCATGATACGGCAGACTATATTTGTTATACCACTTTTGCGATGGCGGCTCTACTCGCACCGACAAAAAAGCCGCCAGTCAACTGGCGGCTCTGCATTATATACCTATGACGACTCGCGTCAGGTTAATTTTGCGTAGCGGGAGAGCCGGTTTGCGGGCCCGAATCAATCTCGCTTGCCGACTTGTTCTGCAGTACCGTCCAGATGACTAACGCACCGAGCAGGTCGAATACTGCCAGTACGGCGAACAGTGGGCTAAAGCCGATGGTATCAGCCAGGGCGCCTACGACCAGGGCAAACAGGGTACTCGCCAGCCAGGCTGACATACCCGTCAGGCCATTAGCGGTCGCAACTTCATTGCGGCCAAATACGTCAGAAGAGAGCGTAATCAGCGCGCCAGACAGTGCCTGGTGAGCAAAACCACCGACGCACAGCAGGGCGATAGCAATATACGGGCTGGTGAACAGACCAATCATCCCTGGGCCAATCATCAGCAGTGCGCCCATGGTGACGACCATTTTACGGGACACGATCAGGTTTACGCCGAACCAACGCTGGAACAGTGGCGGTAAGTAACCCCCGATGATACAGCCGAGGTCAGCGAACAGCATTGGCATCCACGCGAACATCGCAATCTCTTTCAGGTTAAAGCCGTAGACTTTAAACATGAACAGCGGGATCCAGGCGTTGAATGTACCCCAGGCCGGCTCTGCCAGGAAACGCGGCAGCGCGATGCCCCAGAACTGGCGGTTACGCAGGATCTGGCCAAGCGACATTTTCTTCGCGGTACTGTTTTTATGCTGTGATTCCTGACCGTTAAGGATGTAATCACGCTCTTCGTCAGACAGTTTTTTCTGGTCGCGTGGGTGTTTATAGAAAACAAGCCAGGACATCGCCCAGATGAAGCTCAGGGCACCAGAAATAATGAACGCCATCTGCCAGCTGTGCATGACGATAGCCCACACGACCAGCGGCGGAGCAATCATCGCGCCGATAGAAGAACCAACGTTAAAGTAACCGACAGCAATAGAACGCTCTTTTGCCGGGAACCATTCAGAACTGGCTTTCAGACCCGCTGGGATCATCGCGGCTTCTGCGGCACCGACTGCACCTCGTGCCAGTGCCAGTCCACCCCAGCTACCAGCCAGCGCCGTGGCACCACAGAAGACGGCCCACAGAACGGCGAACATCGCGTAACCTACTTTGGTGCCGAGCACATCCAGCACGTAGCCAGCAACGGGTTGCATTACGGTGTAAGCAGCAGAATACGCTGCGATGATATAGGAGTACTGTTGAGTGGAGATGTGTAACTCTTCCATCAGCGTTGGCGCAGCTGCCGCCACAGTGTTACGTGTCAGGTAACCCAGCACGGTGCCAAGCGTCACCAGTGCGATCATGTACCAACGTAACCCTTTAATTTTACGCATGTAAAACCTCATCGTTTTGTTATGTCCGCTAACGAGCGGTCATCTTCCAGTCCAGGGCGGAGGATGTTCTTTTACGAAGGGCGTGACCGAAAAAAAACCGGCACTGCCCCGAACTTTGCCATGTCAATGATTGTGCTAATTCGGTTTCCGTACCGGTCAATCCGATGGTGGACCATCGGTAATTTGCATTCCGTCGGCTTATGTATCGCGACGGCAAAAAGATAACTTGTCATACAGCTTTAAAAGGTGAGTGCCATCACAAAAGTGTGAATCTTCGTGTGGTCATTAATTCGATTCAGCAAAGCCAGTGCTGGCGCGGCTTGCCATGAGTTTTACCTCTTTGAGAGTAATTTTTTTGTCATCATTTGTTGATCTAACTCACGAAAATATCTTCAGCGTATGGAAATTGGTGTGATAACTTTGACAACATCAAAACATAAGCAATCTGACGCACTCGCTGAGAGGAAGACGATAATGACCCCGTTTATGACTGAAGATTTCCTGCTGGATACCGAATTTGCCCGCCGTCTGTATCATGATTACGCCAAAGACCAGCCTATCTTCGATTACCACTGCCATTTGCCGCCGCAACAAATCGCTGATAACTACCGTTTTAATAACCTGTATGACATCTGGCTGAAGGGTGATCACTACAAGTGGCGCGCCATGCGCACTAACGGTGTCGCTGAACGCCTGTGTACCGGTGATGCGTCCGATCGCGAGAAGTTTGACGCATGGGCAGCCACGGTCCCGCACACCATCGGTAACCCGCTCTATCACTGGACGCATCTTGAACTGCGTCGCCCATTTGGTATTACAGGTAAGCTGTTGTCTCCTGCGACTGCCGATGAAATCTGGAATCAGTGCAACGAATTGCTGGCGCAGGATCAGTTTTCCGCGCGTGGAATCATGCAGCAGATGAATGTAAAAATGGTC
Organism: Citrobacter sp. R-1.5.2; assembly: GCF_035064245.1. NCBI lineage: Bacteria > Pseudomonadati > Pseudomonadota > Gammaproteobacteria > Enterobacterales > Enterobacteriaceae > Citrobacter > Citrobacter sp. R-1.5.2. The sequence goes on from NZ_JASEYC010000010.1 coordinate 173,785, forward strand.
GGCACCACTGATGATCCGATCGATTCTCTGGAGCATCACGCTGCGGTCGCGAAAGACAGCACCTTTGCTATCAAAGTGCTGCCAAGCTGGCGTCCGGATAAAGCCTTCAACATTGAACTGGCGACCTTTAACGATTACATGGCGAAACTGGGTGAAGTTTCTGACACCGAGATCCGCCGCTTTACCGACCTGCAAACCGCGCTAACTAAACGTCTTGATCACTTTGCTGCACACGGCTGTAAAGTCTCCGACCATGCGCTGGATGTGGTGTTGTTTGCCGAGTCTAACGAAGCTGAACTGGATAACATCCTGGCGCGTCGTCTGGCGGGTGAAACCTTGAGTGAGCACGAAGTTGCCCAGTTCAAAACTGCCGTACTGGTGTTCCTTGGCGCTGAATACGCACGTCGCGAATGGGTGCAGCAGTACCACATTGGCGCATTGCGTAATAACAACCTGCGTCAGTTCAAACTGCTGGGCGCGGATGTCGGTTTCGACTCCATTAACGACCGTCCGATGGCTGAAGAACTGTCCAAACTGCTAAGCAAGCAGAATGAACAGAACCTGCTGCCGAAAACCATTCTCTACTGCCTGAACCCGCGTGATAACGAAGTGCTGGGCACCATGATCGGTAACTTCCAGGGTGAAGGCATGCCGGGCAAAATGCAGTTCGGTTCCGGCTGGTGGTTCAACGATCAGAAAGACGGGATGGAACGTCAGATGACGCAACTGGCACAGCTCGGTTTGCTGAGCCGCTTCGTCGGCATGCTGACCGATAGTCGCAGCTTCCTGTCGTACACGCGCCATGAATATTTCCGTCGCATCCTGTGCCAGATGATTGGCCGTTGGGTTGCCGCGGGTGAAGCACCTGCAGATATTCAACTGCTGGGTGAAATGGTCAGAAATATTTGCTTCAACAATGCGCGCGATTACTTCGCCATTGAACTGAACTAAGGCCCGGGGTTGGTATGCAATACATCAAGATCCACACGCTGGATAACGTCGCGGTAGCGCTCGCTGATTTGGCCGAAGGGACCGAAGTCACCGTTGATGGACAGGCGATTACCCTGCGCCAGGCGGTAACACGTGGCCATAAATTTGCTTTACGCGATATTGCGCAAGGCGAAAACGTCGTTAAATATGGTTTGCCAATTGGCCATACGCTGGTTGATGTCGCTGCGGGTGAGCACATTCATGCTCACAACACGCGCACGAATCTGAGCGATCTGGACACGTATAGCTACCAACCGGATTTTCAGGCGGAAGTTGCTCAGGCAGTCGATCGCGACGTGCAGATTTATCGCCGCGCGAACGGTGATGTTGGGGTACGTAACGAGTTGTGGATACTGCCGACCGTCGGCTGCGTCAATGCGATGGCACGTCAGATGCAAACCCGTTTCCTGAAAGAGACCCACGACGCCGAAGGTATCGATGGTGTTCATCTCTTCAGCCACACCTACGGCTGTTCGCAACTGGGTGACGACCACATCAACACCCGCACCATGCTGCAAAATATGGTGCGTCACCCGAATGCGGGGGCGGTGCTGGTGGTTGGCCTCGGTTGTGAAAACAACCAGGTTGATGCTTTTCGCGAAACGTTAGGTGAGTATGATCCAGAACGCGTTCACTTTATGGTCTGCCAGCACCAGGAAGATGAAGTGGAAGCGGGGATCGAGCATCTCCACCAGCTGTACAGCGTGATGCGTAACGATAAGCGTGAGCCGGGTAAACTCGGCGAGCTGAAGTTTGGTCTGGAATGTGGCGGATCTGACGGCTTGTCTGGGATCACCGCTAACCCGATGCTGGGGCGTTTCTCTGACTACGTGATCGCGAACGGCGGTACAACCGTGCTGACTGAAGTCCCGGAGATGTTCGGTGCCGAACAGCTATTAATGGACCACTGCCGCGACGAAGAAACCTTCGGTAAGCTGGTGACCATGGTCAATGACTTCAAGCAATACTTCATTGCTCACGACCAGCCGATCTACGAGAATCCATCGCCGGGGAACAAAGCGGGTGGCATCACCACGCTGGAAGATAAATCGCTGGGATGCACACAGAAAGCGGGTTCCAGCAAAGTTGTCGATGTACTGCGCTACGGCGAACGTCTGAAAACGCCAGGTTTGAATCTGTTAAGTGCTCCGGGCAATGACGCCGTTGCGACCAGTGCGCTGGCGGGGGCCGGCTGTCATATGGTGTTGTTCAGTACCGGGCGTGGTACGCCGTACGGCGGTTTCGTACCGACGGTGAAAATCGCGACCAACAGCGAGCTGGCCGCGAAGAAAAAGCATTGGATCGATTTTGATGCCGGGCAGTTAATCCACGGTAAAGCGATGCCGCAACTGCTGAATGAGTTTGTCGATACCATCGTTGAGTTTGCCAACGGCAAACAGACCTGTAACGAACGCAATGATTTCCGTGAACTGGCTATTTTTAAAAGTGGTGTAACGTTGTAGTCATTGTACAGGCCTACGGATCGCGTAGGCCTGATAAGCGTAGCGCCATCAGGCATAAACCGTTGCCGGATGGTGGCGTAAACGCCTTATCCGGCCTACGAAATGGAGTTGGAGTTGCTGCATGACCGCGTATTGGCTGGCCCAGGGCGTTGGTGTCATCGCCTTTCTGATCGGGATTACCACTTTTTTTAATCGTGACGAGCGCCGGTTCCGGCTACAGCTCGCCGTCTATAGCGCCACCATTGGCGTACACTTCTTTCTGATGGGGGCCTGGCCCGCGGGAATGAGCGCTGAGCTTAATACCGTACGTACCCTGGTCTCAATGCATACCCGCAAGCTGTGGGTCATGACGGTTTTTATTGTCCTCACGCTGGTTCTTGGCTTGGCAAAATTACAGCATGCGATGGAACTGTTGCCGATAATAGGCACGCTTGCCAGTACCTGGGCATTGTTTCGTTGCAAAGGGTTAACCGTGCGCTGTGTGATGTGGTGCGCAACCGCCTGCTGGGTTATCCATAATTTTTGGTTAGGGTCGATTGGCGGGACGATGATCGAAGGTAGCTTTCTGGTGATGAACGGCCTGAACATTATTCGCTTCCGGCGCATGCAAAAACGCGGCATTGATCCCTTCAAAATTGAAAAAAGCGTACAAGAAGGGAACCCCTCCGCCCGATGACGGAGGGGCGCAGAGATTAGCCGCGCAGGGCGTTGTTTGCCAGGCGTTCGTCTTCCGCCTGACAGGCAGCAGCGGTAAACAGGACGTCTGTTGATGAATTCAGCGCCGTTTCACAGGAATCCTGCAATACGCCGATGATAAAGCCAACGGCGACCACCTGCATGGCGATGTCATTCGGGATACCGAACATGTTGCACGCCAGTGGGATCAGCAGCAGAGAACCCCCCGCGACGCCCGATGCGCCGCAAGCACACAGCGATGCCACCACGCTCAGCAACAGTGCCGTCGGTAAATCGACTGGAATACCCAGCGTATTCACCGCCGCCAGCGTCAGAACCGTGATGGTAATCGCCGCGCCTGCCATATTGATGGTAGCGCCCAGCGGGATGGATACAGAGTAGGTGTCACGGTCCAGATTCAGCTTCTCGCACAGTGCCATATTCACCGGAATATTGGCTGCAGAGCTGCGGGTAAAGAAGGCGTACACGCCGCTTTCACGCAGGCATGCCAATACCAGTGGGTACGGGTTACGGCGAATTTTCCAGAACACCAGCAGCGGGTTGACCACCAGCGCAACCAGCAGCATACAGCCAACCAGTACGGCAAGCAGCTGCGCGTAGCCCCAGAGGGTGGCAAAACCCGTCGTCGCCAGTGTGGAAGAGACCAGACCGAAGATACCTATCGGTGCAAAGCGGATAACCAGTCTCACCATAAACGTGACGGCATCGGACATATCATTGACCAGATTCTTGGTCGTCTCATTACCATGGCGTAGCGCAAAGCCAAGGCCGACTGCCCATACCAGAATACCGATATAGTTAGCATTCAGCAGCGCATCAATGGGGTTAGAAACCATGCTCATCAGCAGGCTGCGCATCACCTCAATAATGCCGGATGGCGGCACGATATCGCTGGCGCTGCTGGAAAGATGCAGCGTCGAAGGGAAGGCAAAGCTGAACACCACGGCGGCTAATGCTGCTGAAAAGGTTCCCAGCAGGTAAAGGAACAGAATAGGGCGGATATTGGTTTTTTGCCCGTGCTGGTGGTTTGCGATTGAGGCCATTACCAGCATCAGCACGAGGATTGGGGCGACGGCTTTTAATGCGCCGACGAACAGTGTCCCCAGCAGGCCGACGGCTTCTGCCGCAGGTTTTGAAACCAGTGCCAGCAGAATCCCCAGTACCAAACCGACCAAAATTTGTTTAACCAGGCTCCCTTGCGCCAAACGCGAGATCAGCCCCGATGAACGTAGCGTAGTCATGTAGTCATCCTTTGATTGTGTTGTTGTTCACCCGTTGTGCGTTCTCATGACGCATCTTTCTGGATGTAACAAAGTGTTTGCATGGCTGAGTATAAGGAAAGATGCCGGTTCGGGAAGATAAATATCCTGGTTTCCGCGCTCAGATCATGTTTTATAACTTTAAATTAACATTGTTTTGACATGTCCAGCAAAAAGCCCGACGCACGCAATGTGCGGTCGGGCTTTATCAACTAGCTAAGTAGAAGTTACTGTATTTGCTGCTTTTTATCGTGTTGGTGGTTGACCCACGCATTCACAACCAGCGTCACAAACAGAATACCGAAGACCACACCTAACGAGATAGCGATCGGGATATGGTAGAAATCGACGATCAGCATCTTGATACCGATAAACACCAGAATGACCGACAAGCCGTACTTCAGCATGGAGAAACGCTCCGCCACGCCCGCCAGCAGGAAGTACATCGCACGCAGACCCAGGATAGCGAACAGGTTAGAGGTCAGTACGATGAACGGGTCGGTGGTGACGGCAAAGATTGCCGGAATACTGTCGACGGCAAAAATCACATCGCTCAGTTCAACCAGGATCAATACCAGCATCAGCGGCGTTGCAAACAGCAGACCGTTTTTACGCACGAAGAATTTTTCGTCTTCAATGGTATCGGTCATACGTAAATGGCCGCGCAGCCAACGCACTAAGGGTTTGTCGCCAATACCGGAAGCGTCTTCTTTCGCCAGCGCCATCTTCACGCCAGTAAACAGCAGGAATGCGCCGAACACGTACAGCAGCCATTCGAACTGGGCGATAAGCCAACTGCCCGTGAAGATCATGATCGTACGTAATACAATCGCGCCCAGTACGCCATACACCAGTACCCGACGTTGCAGTGCCGCAGGTACGGAGAAGTAACTAAATAGCATCAACCAGACAAAGACGTTATCTACCGCCAGTGATTTCTCGATCAGATAGCCGGTCAGGAACGCCAGCGCCTGCGGGTCGGCAACGGCACGGCCCTGAGTCTCAGCCAGGTACCACCAAAATGCCGCGTTAAACACCAACGACAACGTTACCCAGACGATTGACCAGGCCGCGGCCTGCTTCATCGACATCGTATGTGCGCCACGACGGCCCTGTAGCAGCAGATCGATGGCCAGCATAATGACCACCACGACAGCGAAGCCACCCCATAACAACGGTGTGCCAACAGTATTCATTTTATTTCCCCATGCATAAAAAAACGGCCAACGCCGAATGACGTTAGCCGCTGCTTTTTATGCATAGACCTTGCCATTCGGCAAGGTCTCACTTACAACAACAAAGGAATACGACAGCGTATTCCCTTGTTGTCGCCCGGTGACCGGATGTGGTTTTTCACACATCGTAATGACGATCAACCGACAACGAAGTTACTCCCCTTTGCGGGTTACAAAATATTACAGGCCATGCCTTCAGTCAATGGCCTGCAACATTCGTTTTACACACTTTTACGCAGTCAGCGGTATCTGAGCATCATCTGCGGGGAAAATAACACCGGTCTGGCGGCGAATCTCCGTTTGCAGTTTGGCGGTAATACGACTGACGTTCAGTGCTGGATGATCCACTTCGCCGGAGTCAACCAGATGAGCAAAAGCCTCTGCCTCATAAAGCATAGTATTGATGTGCTGAGGCACCGTAAGATCCTGTGTTTTGCCACCGCGCGGAATAAAGCACACTTTCTGACACTCGGAAATTTTCTCGACAACCAGCGATCCTGATTCGCCCTGAATTTCGCTGGCCAGTACGGAATCACTGACTTTCGAGTGCTGCAACGTGACGCTAAAATCACCGTAATTGAGTACGACTACGCCGTGGGCATCGACGCCGCTTTCCAGCAGGCTGGCACTTGCCTGAACGCTCAGTGGTTCACCCCAGAGCGCAACCGCAGCGGCCAGACAGTAAAAGCCGATATCCATAATCGAACCGTTAGAAAACGCCGGATTAAACGTATTGGGATTTTCACCGTCCAGATAACGCTGATAACGTGAAGAATACTGGCAGTAATTGATCAGCGCTTTCCTGACTCGCCCAATTTTAGGTAGTGATTGCTGTAATAGCAGGAAATTAGGCAGGCTGGCGGTCTTAAACGCTTCAAACAGCACGACCTGATTTTCACGCGCGCAGGCGATAGCAGCTTCGGCTTGTGCCAGATTTGAGGCCAGCGGTTTCTCGCAAATGACATGCTTTTTGTGCTGTAGAAACAGCGTTGTCTGCGGGAAGTGCAGAGAGTTCGGGCTGGCAATGTAAACGGCATCAATTGCGTCGCTTTGCGCCATTGCCTCCAGCGAGGTAAACAGATGCTCGACGGGATAATCATTGGCGAAGGTCTGTGCCTGTTCAAGGCTACGGGAATACACTGCGGTTAACTTATATTTGCCGGTTTCATGGGCGGCATCCACAAACTGGCGGGTGATCCAGTTTGTGCCAATCACTGCGAAACGTATCATAAATGCCTTCAGGCTGCGAAAAGGGATCCTTGCGTCAATTTAGCATGCCCTGAAGACAAAGCCAGTGCGCGACTACGCAGTTTGCTTCAGCGATTGTTGCGTGAGCCACAGGCGGGTATCAAACTCCAACTGGTGGTACTGCGGCTCCATATGGCAGCACAACTGATAAAACGCTTTGTCGTGCTCTTTTTCTTTCAGATGTGCCAGTTCATGCACGACGATCATGCGTAAAAAAGGTTCAGGCGCAGAACGGAACACGGTAGCGACGCGGATCTCCGCTTTGGCTTTGAGTTTGCCACCCTGCACGCGGGAGACGGCAGTATGTAGTCCCAGCGCATTTTTCAGCACGTGTATCTTACTGTCATACATGACTTTATTCAGCGGCGGGGCGTTTCTCAGGAACTGATTTTTCAGATCCTGGGTATATTGCCAGAGCGCTTTGTCAGTTGCGAAGTCATGTGTACCGGGATAACGCTTTTCCAGCACCGCCCCCAGACGCTGTTCAGCAATCAGCGTACGAACCTGGGAAAGTAAATTCTCCGGGTAGCCCTGGAGGTAAGTTAGTTGGTTCATTCATGTCCCATCCACTTCATCCTTCAAGCTGCCTCTGTGTTGGCTGTGTTCGCGCACCCCAGTCACGTACTAAATGTACGCTCCCGGGGATTCACTCACTTGCCGCCTTGATGCAACTTGAATGATTTTGTGTATTCAAAATGTTGTATACTCACGCACCCTTTTCAGGGATACGCCGAAATTTTACCATTCAGGAGGGCCGATGAGCCACATAGACAACGGTTTCCGTTCGCTGTCACTTAAACGTTTCCCGGAAACGGATGACGTTAACCCGCTGCTGGCGTGGGAAGCTGCAGATGAATATCTGTTGCAACAGCTGGACGATACCGAGATTAGCGGCCCGGTGCTTCTCCTGAATGATACTTTCGGCGCGCTGGGCTGTGCACTGGCGGAACATACACCATACAGTATTGGCGACTCTTATTTAAGCGAGCTGGGGACGCGTGAAAACCTGCGCCATAACGATATCGCGGAATCCAGCGTCAAGTTTCTCGACAGCACCGCTGAATACCCGCAGGCACCAGGCATTGTGCTGATTAAAATTCCCAAAACGATGGCGCTGCTGGAACAACAGCTCCGTGCGTTGCGTCAGGTTGTCACGCCGCAAACGCGCATCATTGCGGGGGCGAAGGCGCGTGATATTCATACCTCAACGCTTGAGTTGTTTGAAAAGGTGCTAGGCCCAACCACTACCACGCTGGCGTGGAAAAAAGCCCGTCTGATTAACTGCACCTTCAGTAATCCAGAACTGGCTGATGCCTCGCAGACGCTGAGCTGGAAACTGGAAGGCACCGACTGGACTATCCATAACCATGCCAACGTCTTCTCCCGTACCGGGCTGGATATTGGCGCACGTTTCTTTATTGAGCACCTGCCGGAAAATCTGGAAGGGGAGATTGTCGATCTCGGTTGTGGCAACGGTGTGATTGGCCTGACTTTGCTGGAGAAGAACCCACAAGCGAGCGTGGTGTTTGTGGATGAATCACCGATGGCGGTGGCATCAAGCCGCCTGAACGTCGAAAGCAACATGCCTGAAGCGTTGGATCGCTGTGAATTTATGATCAACAACGCGCTGTCTGGCGTGGAGCCTTTCCGCTTTAACGCCGTGCTGTGTAACCCGCCGTTCCATCAGAAACATGCGCTAACCGATAACATCGCCTGGGAGATGTTCCACCACGCGCGTCGCTGCCTGAAAATCAACGGTGAACTGTACATCGTGGCCAACCGCCACCTCGACTACTTCCACAAGCTGAAGAAGATTTTCGGCAACTGCGAGACCATTGCCACCAACAATAAGTTTGTGGTGTTGAAAGCGGTGAAGTTGGGTCGTCGTCGTTAATCGCGTGTGCCGGATGCGGCTAACGCCTTATCCGGCCTACAATGAGCTACCCCGTAGGCCTGATAAGCGCAGCGCCATCAGGCAAATCGGCACATGCACATATTGCCGGATGGCGGCGTGACCGCCTTATCCGGCCTACGAAAGACGTGACGTTAAATTTCCAGTGCCAGCCTTGTCCCTTGTGCAATAGCACGTCGGGCATCCAGCTCCATCGCCACATCACACCCCCCGATCAGATGTACTGTTTTACCCGCAGCATGCAGTGGATCAAGCAGCTCCCGACGTGGCTCCTGGCCGGCGCAAATCACCACGTGATCCACATTCAGGATCTGTAGCTCGCCGTTGATCATCACGTGTAACCCGTCATCATCGATCTTCTGATAGCTCACCGCCGGGATCATTTTTACGCCGCGTGAAAGCAGGGTAGCGCGGTGGATCCATCCCGTTGTTTTACCTAAACCTTGCCCAGGTTTACTGGCTTTACGCTGCAACATTACTATCTGGCGTGGGCTGCGGGGTAGATGTGGCCCTTCCGGACGTAAACCGCCGGGCTGTTGCAGGCTGGTGTCGATTCCCCATTCCACGCAGAACTCGGCAATATTCTGGCTGGTGGGATCGCCGGGCTGGCTCAGATACATGGCGGTATCAAAACCGATCCCTCCGCAACCAATGATCGCCACGCGCTTTCCTACCGGCGTTTTATCACGCAGGACATCGAGATAGCTCAGTACTTTAGGGTGTTCAATACCGTCGATCGGCGGCATGCGCGGTTCGATCCCGCTGGCGAGGATCACTTCATCAAAGGCTTGCAGTTCGTGGGCGCTAACAAACTGATTGAGTTTCAGTGTGACACCCGTTACGTCGATCATCCGGCGGTAGTAGCGCAGTGTTTCATAGAATTCTTCTTTGCCGGGGATCTGCTTGGCGATATTAAACTGCCCGCCAATCTCACCATGCGCGTCAAACAGCGTCACGTGGTGACCACGTGCGGCGGCGTTAATGGCAAAAGCGAGACCTGCAGGGCCCGCACCCACAACGGCCAGATTCTTCAGGTGAGTAGCTGCAACAATGGGCATTTTGGTTTCATGACAGGCGCGTGGATTCACCAGGCAGGAAGTAACTTTTCCCACGAAAATCTGATCCAGGCAAGCCTGGTTGCAGCCAATACAGGTGTTGATCTCATCGGATCGTCCTGTTTGCGCTTTTGACAGCAACTCAGCGTCGGCCAGGAACGGCCGGGCCATCGATACCATATCGGCATCGCCACGGGCCAGAATGTCATCCGCAACGGTCGGATCGTTAATACGGTTAGTGGTGACCAGTGGGATCGTCACATGACCTTTCAGTTTGCGCGTTACCCAGCTAAACGCGCCACGCGGCACCGGTGTGGCGATGGTGGGGATACGCGCTTCATGCCAGCCGATGCCGGTGTTAATAATTGTGGCACCTGCGGCTTCGATAGCCTGTGCTAACTGGACGGTTTCGTCAAAGGTTCCGCCTTGCTCCACCAGGTCGAGCATCGACAGGCGGAAGATAATAATAAAGTCACTGCCGGCACGCTGGCGCACCGCCCGTACGACTTCCACGGCAAAACGCATGCGGTTGGCATAGTCACCACCCCAGTCATCATTACGCTGGTTGGTGCGCAGAGTCAGGAATTCGTTGATCAGATAGCCTTCCGAACCCATCACTTCCACGCCATCGTAACCTGCCTCCCGCGCCAGCTGTGCACAATGGGCGAAATCTTCAATCAGTTGCAGCACTTCATCGTGCGTCAATTCATGCGGCGTAAAGCGGTTAATAGGGGCCTGAATGGCGGAAGGCGCAACCAGATGCGGTTGATAGCTGTAGCGGCCGGTGTGCAGGATTTGCAGGGCGATTTTCCCGCCTTCATCATGCACAGCATCGGTAATGATACGGTGGTGCGCCAACTGGCTGGTGTCGTTTAGCATTGCGCCGCCTTCCATACCCACGCCCGATAGCGCGGGCGCAATTCCTCCGGTCACAATCAGGGCTACGCCGTGACGAGCGCGTTCAGCATAGAACGCAGCCAGCCGTTCTGCACCATCGGGATACTCTTCCAGCCCGGTATGCATTGAACCCATCAACACGCGGTTTTTAAGCCGGGTGAAGCCTAAATCGAGCGGGGCGAACAGCGACGGATAGCTCATAAAGGTGTCCAGTATGTAAAATTATTGTTATGTGGTCGGATGAGTTACTAATTTAGCCGTCACCGCGCAAAAGGGAAAAGGGGAATGTCGTGATTGTGATGGGATTCAAAAAAGGCGCGGGGCCAGAGAACGAATTTGCCGGATGTCGGTGCCAGCACCTTATCCGGCCTGTGAAAATGTGGCTTTGTAGGCCGGATAAGCGCAGCGTCATCCGGCAAAATGCTACCGATTACTGTTTTTTAAGAAAATCGTTATACAGCATATAGAGATGCGCCGCGCTCCAGGAGAAGTTCGGCGCGCCCTGCTGTGCGCCGGTCAACGGGTTGTAGTTTTCCTGAATTGGACCTTCTGCCGTCAGCCCTTTGGCATGCTGGAAGAAAGTATCGGCCAGTTTTAGCGCTTCATCGCGATAGCCATAACGCTCCATCCCTTTTAGCCCGAACCAGAACTGATCCACCCAGACGCGCCCGCGCCAGTATATGTCCGCGCCGAAGGCCGGATTGGTCAGTGCAGCGGTGCCAAGTGGGACATATGTGTTGAACTCTTTCGGATCGAGCATCACGCTAACTACCGCATCCGCGTGGGATTGTGTGGCTGCACCGTTAAACAGCGGCGACCAGCCTTCCGGTCCTTTACCACGCTCGACGATCGGTTTACCCGCGCAGCCGTTCGCCAGCGGTTGGTCCTCAATACGAACGTCATAATAGAATTTTGTTGCCGGGTCGAACATACAGGTATTGATGTAATCGGCCAGCTTCTTCGCTAACGCCTGATAGTGCTTCGCGTCTTCTGGTTTACCGAGGATCGTTGCCATCTCTGCCAGATAATGGTTATCACTGTACATGTAGCTGGTCTGATCGACAGACTCCTGAAGCAATGAGTAACCGACCAGATTGCCATTTTTATCCCGGTTTTCAGCAAAATTGACCGTCCAGTCACTGCGTTTACCCCCGTTGGCAATGTACTTATCCAGCTGATCTTTATCGATAAAACCAAATACGGCGGCATCATCACGTCCGGATTCCCAGCCGGCGGCTTCCTGTGCTGGGATCGTCAGGCTGTCATACTGGCCCTTACTGATGACAGTTGCGTAGTGACTCAACCCGGAGAGAGTTTCTTCCTTGTCGCCCTGTTTCACCGTGAAGAGCATTTCGCCGCTATCGGTGTTGTGAGCCTTATCCCGCGTGGCGCCGTACTCAGGGACACCGTTTCCATTGTGATCGCGGTTACGTAACCACCAGTCGTGGTACGCGACCAGTTTCGGGTACATCTCTTCGAGCCAGGCCTTATCTTTGGTGACGTTGTAAACTTCCATCACCGACCATGCTGCCAGGCTGGGCTTGGTGTTGCGCTCATTCCAGTTACCGCCGTCGCCGCCGCGTTCCGGGATCTTATTCCAGGTCACCAGGTCGAGGATCATACCGGCATCCTGCGGCCGTATGGGATCGTTGAGCTGGATTTGCCAGTCAAAGAGCGCACGAATGCTGTCTTTTGCAATCTCTGGGTTGAAGTGCACCATTGCCGAGGCAATTTTCCAGCTATCCCAGGCATAGGTCTGGTTACCGGAGAACCAACGGGCCGTCACCGACGGCGTTACGGTATTGTGTTTTACTGCGCCTTCCGGGACACGCCAGTTACCGGTTAAGGTTTCAATCGCTTTTACTGCGACGCGAGTTTGCTCGGCTGTCGCATCCGGATTGTTCAACCCTTTTTTGAGGTACTCTTCCCAGCGCTGCTGTGAGGCGAGCATGTAAGAAGTCGGGCGCGCCAGAATATCGCGGATTTGCGCCTGTTCTTTACTGACTTCCAGTGAAGTCAGCAGATGTGAATAGGTGGTATAGAACGTGGTTGAACCTTTGATATGCGCCTTGCTGGTGAAGCGATGACCGCTGACCTTCGTCTTCATCGGCAGCGATTTATGCACCTGATATTCTGACTCGCCAGAGGTAAGCAGATCCCAGGTCGAACGCACTTTGCCGAAGGTGACTTTCAGGCCATCGCGGGTGGCGACGATTTTGCGTTGATAATCCGGATACTCTTCATCGACGGTTTTGGTCGACGTCGGTTTCCCGTCTTTTGCCTCCACTTTTTCCAGCAGCTCGCCATCCCACACCAGATCCAGTGGAGTATCACTCGTTATCCTGGTTTCAAGCAGCGAGGTGTGTGAATCCGCAAAACGCAGGGTCATGTTAACTTCGATGCCGGGGGCCGTCAGTTTTTGTATCAGTGCGCCCGGAATGCTGTACGCCTGCATCGCGAAGGCCACTTTTTTACCGCTCTGGTACACCGTCAGGCGATCAAAGTTAGTCGCCATAAAATTAATGTACTCTTCGGTTAGCAGAGCGACGCCGGGGAAGCCCCCCATGGTATTTGGGCCGTCTGGCAGCAAGTGCCCATGCCATGAACCCAGATCGAAGAAAGGATTAAAGCGCTGATGGCTGTCGTTATTGGTATCACGCATATATTCAGGTGCGCCGTGGCGATCGATAACATCTTTAAAATCCGTGGCGGTTGCTGCATGCGCTGACATGCTAAATAGTAACGCGCAGGCTAGCGGGGTTAACGAATATATTTTTTTCATAATGACGAAGCTCCTTTTCACATTTAGCAAAATAAACAGAGAAATTAATGACCCCAGTAGTAATACTGCATCAGGAATATTTTGTTATCTGAATCGTCAGTACTGTTACCCAGGTTGAATCGGCTATCAAAAGCCGTGGCGAATTTACCGCCGCCATATTCGTACCAGATGCCAAATTGCGCATAGGATGTGGTTGTGTCGGGATCGTTATCCAGGTTGTGTTGCGCGTAGCTGTAGGCTGTAGAGAGATAAAAGCCTTTAAACGCCTCATACATGGCGCTGACCATTGCGCCGGTTTCCGTTCCCGGATTACCCAGCCCTTCACCACGTCCGGTATGGTGCCAGACACGTGCGCCGAAGTTCGGCGTAAGAATACCGGTGACAAAAAGCTGGCCGGTGCCATCGGTAATTTCTGTCCCGCCCATCCAGGTGACATCTTTCATAAAGTCATACTGGATATAGCCGTTTGCCATTGCAGGGTAGATATATTTATCGGAGTAGCGATCGTATTTACCAAAATGCAGCCACGCTTTATCTTCATCGGTATGACCAGCCGGTGTCGCGATGATGCTATAACGGAAATCACCGCTAAGGTTTTGTACTTTGACAGCTGTGGCAATATCGCGGGTATTGGGAAGTTCATAACCAAACTCTGGTGTGAAATCTGCCCAATATTGCAGATCGTCCAGGGAAGAGTCGTTATGCAGGCTCAGGATAATTTCGGTTTTATCATCGGTACGATAACCACCCCAAAAGCGGTTTATCCCTCCTTCAAAACCACCCCAGCCATGATCGGGCACCCAGGCATTACCATCGTGGTCTGCCTGTACTGTCCACCCCTCACCGTATATAAGCCCGAACCAGTGGCCATATTGACCTTCCACGCCACCTTCAATATAAGTGCCGTCTTCGTATTTTCCTTTATAATCCCCCTCCAGCGCCGTATAACCTCCCACCCCCATCTCGCCATAAAAACGATATGAAGGTTCGGTATTCGTGATTTCTGGCGTTTTGGTGTCGTCATGTTCGGCTGGAATGCTTTCTGATGCGACAACCAAAGGTAAGTAACAACAAAAGGAAAGGGCGATCAGTGCCCCGGGAGCATTAATATTAAATGTCATTTTTCTATTCCATCAGAATATATTATTGTATTTTTATATTAGTCATGTAGTTATATCATTCATAAACCCGCCACGCTGTCATGTTATTGACGACGTGGCGGGCTTTAAACGATAAATTTATAACTGAAAATTATAATTAAATTTTATTAAAGAGTGAGTTGTCGTGAGGGTTTTTGATCCTCCAGCGGTTATACATAATGCTGCAATAATAGAACACGGCAATAATACTGACCGGTCCAAGAATGACCTGAATTAATGAACCCATAAAGTTTGCACTCCAGTCTTCTGGTCCTGGAATTAATGCCGCAACCGTAGAGGCAGTAAAAATAATAACTATTGGTGCAACGGATAACAGTGCCCAAAAACGCCCTTTTCCCAGGAAGTGGAAATCACGGACGTAGTCATGGTGGTTGGGCTTCATACGTAGCTTGATATAGCCTGCAACCATAAACAGCACAGGAATTGTTGCAGCCCCCCCATCAAGATTTTTAACGGCCACGAGGATGGTATTCATTTCAGAGTTAAACTGGCCCAGCATAAACAGGATAATGATAATTGTGACCACTACACCCTGCATCTTCAGGGCATTGACTGGCGTACCCTCACTGTTTACCTCAGAGAGTTTATGGCCAAAGATACCTTTTGGCGCATCAACAAACAGCATTTTAACCGGTGCGGCGGTCCATAACATGAGCGAGCCACACAGGGTGGTGATCATCAGGAATAAGGCAATGACGTTGGTCCACCAGTCGGGGAAGCCTAACTGTTGGAAGGCCACATAAATAGCCGATAACAAGCCAAGGTTGGCGGCCTGATCTGCAGGTAAAATAAAATTCATCAGGATAGACGAAATAACAATAATACCTGAGAAGATAAATACGTTAAGAATTAACCCAGTTCTGAAATTACGATCGCCACCCCGAATATTTCGTTTGTATGCCGCTAATGCTTCCAGCCCACCTAACGATTGTAAGGCCCATGACATTGAGGCTATTTTTGACCAGGATAAATCAATGTGCTGTAAATACTCTGGCGCAATCGGCGTTCCGTTAAATGTGACCGTACCAGAAGATAACTTCCAGGTTGCCGCAATGATGAACAACATAGTCAGTGCAAATCCGGCGTATCCAGAGAACGACAGCGCACGGGATAGCCATTTTGGCCCCTTCATCGATACCCATGTTGCCAGCCAGAACAGCGCGATTGAAGTGATACTGATCACCGGCTTAAACCAGGTTTGATTGGTTAATGCGGTAACAAAGGCAACATCGCTGGTACAGGTGTAGATAAAATAGGTAATGATGTTAGGTAACAGGTCAACGAAATAAAAAATATTAACGTAGAAATAGAAGAAACCGGCAATAAATCCCAGTTTTCGACCCAAAATCAGGTTCAACCATGTCTGATATCCACTCTCAGATTCACGTAGCTTTTTAATCGATGAAAGCTCAATGATCATGAAGGTGTAAGGAATTGCATAAAATAATGAAGCGAAAGCATATAATAACCAGGAGTTATACCCCCAGTCAGTGTATTGGCTTACAACGCCTTTAAGAACAAATCCCCCTCCGGCAATGGAGAAAAACAGGAATGTTATTAATGACATCTGATATCTTGCATCGGATTTTTCAGACATACCATTTCCCTTTACTTGTGTATCAATATAGTTCTATTTAGAAGAGCATTTCGAATGCCCTGTAGCGGACATTCGAAAAGGGGAGAAATAAAAATCACCTTACGTATTGCGACATACCGGGCGTAAATAAAAAGCATAGTGATAAGGTTGGGCCGGTAGTTGATAATCCTTGGGTGGCAAAGAACCCCATGAATTTTGGCCACCGGTACCCATCTGCGCTAAATCGATGTTCCATGTGGTGATATCTCCTGGCTGAACATCAACGCCATGTTTGCGTGATAATGGTGTTAACCCGGATGCGCTACTGCCGTTATTGTCAGCGACAAAATCGAGCTCACTGGCGGCGAAAGGCCAGGCACTGGTATTTAATAATTGCGAGTCGGCAATGGCCTCCAGACCAAGCCCATCATGATTGACAATACGCACCCAGCGAACATCCGTTTTATTACCGCTTTCCTGTGGTCGCGGGTAAGCATGAAATTGCTCCCAGGTCGTTCCGCCGTAGATACCGGCTTTGGCGCCTTTTCTGTCCGCATAGGTTTCCACCGGACCACGGCCAAACCACTGGATATAGTTAAATTCGCTGGGCAATGTCAGCTGAGTACCCATACGCAGTAAAAGAGGAAGCTCGCGATTACCCGGTATAAAATCAACGCTGACACGCAGCTCACCGGTCGAATAGATGGTGTAGGTCAGCACATATTTGCAGTCCACGGTGGGAAGCGAGAATTCACTGGTCACGATCGCTTCGTGGCTGGCGGTCTGCGATACTTTGAGGTCGGATAATACGCGCTGCTTACCGGCGTCTTTCCAGACTGCAGACTTATCGAAAAGTCTGGCACCCAGATCGTTATCCGTGAGCCCACGCCAGAAATTAGGTTCGATACCGGTAAGGAGAAGATCTTTTCCGCTAACGGTAAAGCGATCCATACGACCACTGAGGCGATCAAACGCAAGAGAGAAATAAGATCCATTGATCTCAATAGCAGAAGACGTTTCTTGTACCGAGAGAGCAAGAGAATAGGCTTCAGGGGAGATATGAAACGTAGCGGGAGGCGTGATGCTGAACTGCTCCCAGGCAATTTCATAGCCACTGCCAATAAGCGGTATTTCGTTTTTAGTGACGGCACTGAGTGTCACCAGGTACTCTTTATTCTCCTGAAGCGCCAGGTTTGCTACGGGAACATTTACTGAATGGCGCAGGCCTGGGGCAAGGGAAAGGGAACCCAGACTGCCGTTGGCAATTTGATGCCCGTCCTCAGAGATGCTGTACTGAATATCGAGGTGGCGCAGGTCGATAAAATCGTATCGGTTTTCTATTTCAAACAGGCCTAATGCCGGATTTATTGGGTAATGGTGCCAACTTACTGATTTAGTGTATGATGGTGTTTTTGAGGTGCTCCAGTGGCTTCTGTTTCTATCAGCT